>NZ_BJZU01000074.1 GCF_007992195.1 Methylobacterium oxalidis
GACGAAGCCGCGGGCGCGCTCGGTGTACTTGTCGAAATTCACGTGTCTGCACCTCCCCGTACCGGCGATCCGCCGCCCGCCACGCGGCACGGCCTCGCCGAAACGACGTCCCCCGGCGCGTGCCGCAGAGGACCCCGGCGCGTCTGGGCCGCCGGTATCCGGGATGTGGTGTTGCATATCGGCACCACAAGGGCCCGGACGGGGCTTGCGCACGACGGAATTTCAGGGTCACGCTCGGGACATGGCTCAGCCTCAGACCCTCCACCTCTCCGCCCTGCACCGCTACCCGGTGAAGGGGCTCAGTCCGGAACCGCTCGACGCGGCCCGGCTCGAGACGAGCGGCTATTTCCCCGGCGACCGCCTCTACGCGATCGAGAACGGCCCTTCGGGGTTCAACGCGGTGGCGCCGCGCCACCTGCCGAAGGTCAAGTACCTGATGCTGATGCGCGACGAGGCGCTGGCGCAGCTCCGCACCCGCTACGACGACGCCACCGCGACCCTGCACGTGGCGGGCGGGGGCGAGACGTTCTCGGCCGATCTCGGCACGCCGGAGGGCCGGGCGCGCCTCGAAGCCTTCCTGCGGGACTTCATGCCGGGCAGCCTGCGCGGCGAGCCGCGGGTGCTCGCCGCGCCCGAGCAGTACCGGTTCACCGATTCTCGCACCGGCTTCGTCTCGCTCATCAACCTCGCCAGCGTGCGCGCCGTCGAGGCGATGCTGGGCAAACCCGTGGACCCGCTGCGCTTCCGCGGCAACCTGCTCGTCGAGGGGCTGGAGGCGTGGGCCGAGCTCGACCTCGTCGGCGCCGTCCTCGAAGGTCCGGACGGACTGCGCCTCAAGGTGACGAAGCGGACGGAGCGCTGCGCGGCCACGAACGTCGATCCGGCCACCGGCGCGCGCGACCTCGAGATCCCCTGGACGCTCGACCGTCACCTCGGCCACCGCGATTGCGGCGTCTACGCCGAGGTTCTGGCCGGCGGCACCCTGCGGGTCGGCGACGCGCTGAGCCGGATCGCCTGAGGCGGCTCTCGCCTCAGGGGGCCCGGTCCGCCGTGCGCAGAGGCTCGGCGCCGGGGTGGCGCCGCTCGCAGGTGATCTTCAGGTAGCGCCCGTCGCCGCCCGGCAGACCCGCCGCCGCGGCGGTGGTCTGGCCGTGCATCACGCACTCCACCGGGGTGCGGACGGGGGCGACGATGACGTCGAGGGCGGTCGCGCGGGAGCAATCCCTGGCCAGCAGGGTGCCGGCGCAGACGAGCGCGACGGAGAGCAGTTCAGGCATGACGGACCCCTTGATCGTGGTTCGAGAAGGTCCGCGGTGGTGCTCTGGCGTCCGAGCCGCCGCGTGATTGTTGCCTCGGCGTTTCCTCACTCAGTCCGCTGCCCGGCGAGGCACGCAGGGTGCCCGTCCGGCGGCGACGACAGGTTGTGCGGCCTGCGGGAGACAGGCCCCGTTGTTTCCCGCGCGGATCTCAGCCGCGGGCGGTGAGCCAGGCCGGCTCCATCTCCTCGGCGGGGATCAGGGCGGCGACCGTGTCGAGATCGACCGTGAAATTCTGCGTGAGCAGGTGCCAGACCTCGGCGGCGTCGGCGGCCTTGAGGCGGATGCCCTCGAGCGTGGTGGAGAGGAGCGTCGGGTTCGTCAGGGTCGGGCGGGCGAGCAGCGGGTCGGCGTTGAGCATCGGGGAACTGGTCCTGTTCGGCTCCTGTAGAATTCGCCGACATGGTTAACAAACGGTTGAGGATTGAAAAGCCCGCATGGTGCGCACATCAATTCAACTCTTGGTGGTCAATCGAGACTAATCCGGGAAAGACAATTGTATTCATCGAAGGAATTACAAGCATGCCGTGTCGGGCACGCCCCGTCGGGCTCGCCGTGTCGGGCCGCCGGCTCCGCGCCGCATCCGCCGACAACCCCGTTCCAGAGCGCGGCGAGACCGGTCCGGGACGCATCCTCGGAGCCTCGGCCTTCTCCGCTCCCCCTTCCGCCGGAGCGCGGGCTCAGCCTCGGCCCTCGTTCCGGGCGCGCCCGCGTCGGGGCCGCCTCGCCCGCACGGCTCGGGCGCAGGATGCGGCATTTTTCGCGCCGCAGGCTTCGCAGGGCGTTCCGCGTCCTGTAGAAGCCCGCCCGCGTCCGGAGTCCCTCTCCCCGGTTCACAGAGGCTACGATGACCGACCTGCCGAACGTGCACGTGCGCGCCGAAGTCCTGGCCCAGGCCCTGCCGCACATGCAGCGCTACGATCAGGAGATCGTGGTCATCAAGTACGGCGGCCACGCCATGGGCGACCGGGCGGCGGCGGAGGATTTCGCCGAGGACGTGGTGCTCCTGGAGCAGTCCGGCCTGAAGCCGGTCGTGGTGCACGGTGGCGGCCCGCAGATCGGCCGGATGCTGGAGCGGCTCGGCATCGAGTCCGAGTTCCGCGGCGGCCTGCGCGTCACCGACGAGGCCACCGTCGAGGTGGTCGAGATGGTGCTCGCCGGCTCCATCAACAAGCAGATCGTCGGCTGGATCTCCGCCGAGGGCGGGCGCGCCATCGGCCTGTGCGGCAAGGACGGCAACATGGTCCGCGCCAAGCGGGCGATGCGCACCGTGAAGGACCCGGAGAGCCAGGAGGAGAAGGCGCTCGACCTCGGCCTCGTCGGCGAGCCCGAGCACGTCGAGCGCGGCGTCCTCGACGCGGTCCTGAAGGCCGAGCTGATCCCCGTCCTCGCCCCGGTCGCCTACGGCGCGGACGGCCAGACCTACAACGTCAACGCCGACACCTTCTCGGGCGCCATCGCCGGGGCGCTGCGGGCCAAGCGCCTGCTTCTCCTCACCGACGTGCCGGGCGTCCTCGACAAGGACAAGAACCTGATCCCCGAGCTGACGGTGGAGGATTGCCGCCGCCTCATCGCGGACGGCACCATCACGGGGGGCATGATCCCCAAGGTCGAGACCTGCATCTACGCGATCGACCAGGGCGTCGAGGCGGTGGTCATCCTCGACGGCAAGGTGAACCACGCGGTGCTGCTGGAGCTGTTCACCGATTACGGCGCCGGCACCCTGATCCGCCGGAACTGACCGTGGCGCCGATCCGGGCGCGCGCCGAAGCGGCGCGCCCGGATCGGCCCGGGCGCTTTCCTTTTGCGGCCAAGGCGTCCATCTTAAGGAGCCCGGCCGACGCCTCCCGGCGTCCCAAGCTGAGCGCACCGACCCTTGTACTCTCCGGCCCCCAGCCACTTCACCACCGGCGACGCCCGACGCTTCGATCGCGTCGACACCTGGGTGTTCGACCTCGACAACACGCTCTACCCGAGCGACGCGCGGGTCTGGCCGCAGGTGGACGAGCGCATCACGCTCTACGTCATGCGCCTCTACGGGCTCGACGGGCTCTCCGCCCGCGCCCTCCAGAAGCACTTCTATCACCGCTACGGCACCACCCTGAAGGCGCTGATGATCGAGGACGGCGTCGAGCCGCACGACTTCCTCGACTTCGCCCACGACATCGACCACTCGACGATCAAGCTCGACCCGGCGCTCGGCGAGGCCATCGAGCGCCTGCCCGGCCGCAAGCTGATCCTCACCAACGGCTCGCGCCGGCACGCCGAGAACGTCGCGGCCAAGCTCGGCATCCTCGACCATTTCGAGGACGTGTTCGACATCGCGGCGGCCGACTTCGTGCCGAAGCCCGAGCGCACCACCTACGAGCGCTTCCTCGCGCGCCACGGCGTCGATCCGGACCGCTCGGCCCTGTTCGAGGACATCGCCCGCAACCTCGTGGTGCCGCACGACCTCGGCATGGCGACCGTGCTGGTGGTGCCCCCGGTCCTCGACCCGTTCCGCGAGCGCTTCGAGCAGGAGGCGGTCAAGGAGCCGCACATCGACTACATCACGAACGACCTCGCGGGCTTCCTCTCGCAGCAGGTGCTGCCCGAGGCGGGGCGGGCCGCGTGAGCGCGCTCACCGACGCGAAGGCGCCGACGCTCGCCGAGATCGAGGAACTCGCCTTCGCCGCCTACGAGCGCCTGCCGGAGGCGTTCCGGCGCCTGAGCGCCGGCGTCCAGATCCTCGTCGACGACTTCCCCGACGAGGAGACGATGACCGAGATGCAGTGCGAGACCGAGTTCGACCTGCTGGGCCTGTTCCGCGGCGTCGGGCTCGCCCAGTCGGGCGAGGTCGCCACCGGGCAGATGCCCAACATGGTCTGGCTCTACCGCCGGCCGCTCCTCGACTACTGGGCCGAGCACGACGAGACGCTCGGCCACCTCGTCACCCACGTCCTCGTTCACGAGATCGGCCACCATTTAGGCCTGTCGGACGACGACATGGAGGCGATCGAGGCGGCCGCCGACGCGGCGGCCTAGCCGCCGACAGGCGGCCTAAGGGGCCTCGACCTCGCGCTCCTCGCGGATGCGGCGGAGCAGGCTGATCTTCGGCCGGCGCGAGCGGAACTGGCCGCGCTGGATCGAGACGAACACCAAGATCGTCACGGTCAGCGTCGTGAACCACCACATCACCGCGAGCCCGATGCCGATGCAGGCGATCGTGTAGGCGGTGGCGATGGCCGCCATGGCGCCGGGCGCCAGCGCCGGGGCGTCGCGCCCGATCCGGTGGATCGAGACGTAGAGGCCGTAGGCCGCCGCGAAGGCCCCGACGATGCCGAGCTCGTACCAGAACTCGAACAGCATCGTGCTCGGCGCGTTGTGCGGCAGCAGGTTGTAGGCCCGCCCGCGCAGGGCCGTCTCGAAGCCGTGGCCGGTGAACAGGCGCACCGGCTCCGAGGTCACCACCTTCTGCCACGCCTTCAGCGAGAGCACGCCCGGATTGCCCGAGCCGAACAGGGTCGCGCCGAGCGGCCGGCCGACGAACGGGATCAGCGGGGCGAGCGCGAGCAGCGCCGCGGTCACGGCGGCCGTCAGCGCGACGCCGATGCGCGGGCTCACGGTGGTGAGCAGGAAGGTGGCGGCGCCGACGGCGAGCGCGATGATCTGCGTGGCCTTCGGCGAGGCGGCGATGGCGGCGGCCACGATCAGGGCGGTGACCAGGGCCTCGCGGTCGCGGTGGCGCGAGCGCAGCCACGCGACCGCCGGCCAGACGAGGAGCGCCAGCATGATCAGGCCGCGGTCGAGGATCTGGTCGTCCTCCGCGCCGCTGCGCACCAGGGCGTCGCCGAACAGTCCGATCATCACCGCCACGATGCCGCCCGCGGTGACGCCGAGGGGCAGCAGGTAGAGGTTGGCGGAGCGCATCCGGTCCGGCAGGGCGAGGTAGCCGGCGAGCGTCAGCAGGATCGTCGCGAGGAGGTTGAGGACGCGCTCGGCGCCCGAGTTGAGGAAGGGCGTCCAGGCGAGCGAGAGCGCCGCCCACAGGAGCACGAGGCCGCCCGCCAGGAAGGCGGGCGAGCGCACGAGCGCCGTCAGCGCCGGCCGCAGCGGGCGCTGGCGCCCGTCGAGCGCGCTCGCCAGGATCAGCAGCACGATGGCGATCGGCGCCAGCACCACGGTGGCGCGGCGGCCGACCTGCGCGACGACCGGGATGATCACGAACAGGCCGAAGAAGCCGACGCGGCGCAGCAGCGCCGCCGCATCGAGCGCGGGATCGACGGTGGAGTGGGACGCGCGCGACATGATGCGACTGGCAGACCGTGAGCCGGCGCGGGGGCCTCCGTCCGGCGTGCCGTTCTCTCCTAGAGCAGCCGAAACCGAGCGGCTGTAGACCCTGGGCAACACATACTGGCACAGGCGCGCCCGCCTGTGCAGTGCGAGGGTGCAGGTTGGGAACGGACCGGGCGGATCAGGCCGTCGAGGTCTCCGGCCGCGGGCGCCGCCTGAGGCCGCGCCGGCCGAGATCGGACAGGACGCGCCAGCCGCCCCAAGCCGCGAGAAAGCCGATCAGCCCCGCCACGATCCCGTCCGCCGTCGTCGGCACGGCCGGCCGGTACTCCTCGTAGGTGGCGCGCGCCACCGCCATGTCGGGGTCGCGGATCAATGCGGCGAGGCGGCCGAGCGGGCTCGTGGCCTCGCGGAGCGCCTGCTGCTGCGCGGTGAGCGCGGCGAGGCGCTGGATGTCGGCCCGCGCCGCCTCGCCGCGGCGGGCGACGAGGCTGTCCGGATTGGTGCGCAGGCGGTCGACCGCCCCCTCGCGGCTGTTGCCCGTGGCGCGCGCGTCCGACTCGAAGGTCTCGACGCTGCGGCGCAGCTCGTCCACCGCCCCGCCGAGGCGCTGCGCGTATTGCTGCGCGAATTCCGGCCCCTGCGCCGCGACGGTGCCGCCGAGGAGCCCGAGGGCGAGGCCGAGCGTGCGGAAGACACGGAACACGAATCCACCCCCCTGAAAGCGTGTCGGTGAGAGAAGAGCACGGGGTGGCCGCGGGTTCCAGCCGCGCGCCTCAGCCCGGCAGGGTGAGGAGGCCGGCCTGCCCGTCGGCGCAGCCGAAGGCGAGGCGCCCGCCCCGCCCGTCCCAGGCGAGCGCCGAGACGGCGCTGCCCTTCGCCGCGGGCCGCACGAGCAGCTCCGAGGCGTCGGTGAAGCGCACGAGCAGGATGCACCCGTCCTCGTAGCCGATGGCCAGCACCGGCGCCTTCGGGTGGAACGCCACCCGCGAGACGCGGGCGGGCCGCACGCCGCACTCGCGCGGGGCCTTGCCGGTGGGGCCCTCCTTCGAATCGAAGGGCCAGACGATCGCCGCCTCGGCGCCGCTGGTGGCGAGCCAGTGCCCGTCCGCCGACCACGCGGTCGAGCGGACCTTGGCGGGGTAGCCCGACATCCGCATGTGGCCGCGGTCCGGCTGCAGGCGCCAGCCGTGCAGGGCGTTCTCCTGCATGGTCGTGATCACGAAGCGGCCGTCCGGCGACCACGTCACGTCGATGTGCGAGCCCTTCCACTCGATCACCTCGGGCGGCGTCTCGTGGTTCGGGTACCAGAGGCTGGCGCCGTTGTAGTGCGCCACGGCGAGGCGGTAGCCCTTCGGCGCGAAGGCGAGGCCGCGGGCGCTGGAGGGGGCCGTGAACGTCCGCTCCCGCCCCTTGGCGTCCCGCGCCACCACCCGGCGCCCCGCCGAGAAGGCGAGGCCGCCGTCCGGATGCACGGCGAGCGCGTCGATCCAGGCGCCGTTGGCCGCCGCCGCGACCTCGGTCGGGCGACCGTCGCCGCGGATCTCGACCACGCGGCCGTCGTCGCCGCCGGTGACGAGGCGGCCGGCATCGCCCGCCGCCGCCAGGATGGCGCCGTCCGGATGCGCGGCGATGCGCTCGCCGGAATCCCCGCGCTGCAGGACGACGGTGCCGTCGCCGAGCGCCAGCGCCAGGGCGTCCTTGAGCCAGTGGGCGGCGGTGACGTGCGCGCCCGCCTCGATCGGCGCGACGTGGCTCGTCAGGGAGGGGGCGGCGGTCGCGGACATGGTCTGGGGTCACCTCGTGTGATGCGGGGTCGGTCAGGCGGTCTTTTCCACCGGCGCGCGCGCGATGAGAAGAGCCGAGACGACGGCGAGGCCGGTGGTGATCCCGGCCGGCAGCACCAGTGCCATCAGGCCGAAGCGGCCGTAGGCCACGGTGCCGCCGAGCGCCCCGCACAGGAGCGCCAGCCACACGACCCCGTCCCCGACCCAGCCGTAGCGCGGGCCCCGCCCCGTCAGGGCGAGCGCCACCTTCTGCCCGAAACTGAACAACGCGCCCGTGACGAAGGTGGTGCCGGCCCGGAAGCCCTGCACCTGCGCCAGCACGGCGTTCTGCGCGCCCATGGCGAGCGCCATGAACAGCGAGGCGAGCCCGTGGTCGGGCGTGGCGAGGCCGAGCGAGAGGGCGCCGAGCACGGTCAGCGCCTCGAAGGCGAGCACGATCGGCGTCGCCCAGCGCGCGGGGACCGCCAGCGCGAGCCCGCTGCCCAGCACGCTGCCGACGAAGAACATCGTCACGAGCAGGCAGGGCAGCAGGGCCTGCCGCCACTCGCCCCGGCCGAGGGAGACCGAGAACTGCGTGGTGTTGCCGCTCATGAACGAGGTGTAGAGCCCGCCGAGCTCGATGAAGCCGAGCGCGTCGACGTAGCCCGCCGTCGCCGTGAGCGCGAGCCCGTAGGCCACCTGCCAGGACCGGTTCATGAAATCATCACCGTGCCCGGTCCCGGTAACGCCTCGTTAACCAGTTCCGGCGCTCCATCGGGGGTGGGGCGCGCAGGGTTAAAGCTTCGCTCACCAAACCTCGGCAATTCGATGGGAACACGGCGAACGCCGGGTCGGGGCCTCCGTTGGTCTCGCGATCCGGCAGCGGGACGTTCGGCCCGCGCCGGGTGAGTTGGAGTTGCGTCATGATCCCCCAAGCCTGCGCTGCCTTCTCCGTCCCCGCCTTCCTCGACGGCCCCCTCGAGACCATCCTCGTGGTCGAGGACGAGGCCATCGTCTGCGAGCTCGCCGCCGAGGCGCTCTCCGACGAGGGCTACCGGGTGCTCACCGCGGCGGACGCCCTCGAGGCGGAAGCGATCCTGGCGCGCGAGAGCGTCGATCTGCTCTTCACCGATATCGACTTGGCCCGCAACACGAACGGCATCGCGCTCGCCCGCCACGCCCGCCGCGAGCGGCCGGACCTCGCCGTCGTCTACACCTCGGGCGGGCGCGGGAGCCTTTCGCACGGCGAGGCCGTTGCGCAATCGGTCTTCGTGCCGAAGCCCTACCGGCCGAGCGACCTCGTCGCCCTGACGCGGGACATCCTCCGCCGCAGCAACCCCCACCACGCCTGAGCGGCCGACGACCGGCCGCCCGCCGGAGCCCGACCATGAGACGCCCCGCCCGCATCTCCGCCCTCCTCCTGCCCCTCCTCGCCGGCGCTCCCGCCGAGGCCGCCTGCGACCTCACGGGGATCCGGCTGGAGGAGCGGATCGCCGAGACGAGCGAGCTGCGCGAGAGCGCCAACAAGCAGACGGTGCGCGACCTGCGCACCCTGCGCGACGCGGCCATCGTGCTCGACGCCTACAAGTACGAGGCGGAGTGCGAGCGCCTCGTCGGGATCGTGAAGGCGCTCGCCGCCAACCCCGTGAAGGCGATCGAGCAGGGCGGCGACACGGACGAGGAGAAGGCCGAGAGCGTCGAGGAGACCCGCGAGCCGAAGGCTCCGGCCGAGCCCGGAAAGCCCCGCTGAGGCGGGCCGGCCCGCGACCTCGGCCCCGGCGGATCTACTGCGCCGCCGGCTCCTTCCTCTCGCTCTTCTCGCCCGCCCGCATGCGCGCCAGCGTCCGGGCGAGCTTCTGCGCCATCTGGGCGCGCAGATCCTCCGTCACCTCGATGTCGACGAGGCGCCAGGACCACGCCCTCAGGCGCAGGCGGATCCTGAACTGGCGGGCGCGCGGCGCGTCGGGCGGCACCGAGACCACGACGGTGCGGAAGCCCCGCATCTCCGTGGCGAAGTAGTAGGCGGCGAGCCGCCCGAGCCCCTCGATGCGCAGGCCGGAGGCGGCGCCGGCCTGGGCCCCCCGCGGCACTTCGAGGCTCTCCGGCCAGCCGTCGTCGAGGAGATCGACCACGGTCTTGGCCGTCACCATGGTCTCGGCCAGCGCGAGCGCGAGGCCCACCGCCGCCTCGTTGAGCTTCTGCTGCTCGCGCGGGTCGAGGTCGCCGCTCTCGTTCAGCGCCGTCCGGGCCGCGCTCGTGGTCTGGCGCACCAGCGAGAGCCGGAGCGTCCGGAAGTTCACGTGGGCGTCGACGTAGGCGACGTCGCGGGCCTCGACGGCGCGGGCGAGGCTGTAGAGCGAGACGAGCGGCGTCAGCGTGAAGGCGAACCAGGCCAGGGCCAGGAGGATGGGGACGTACCACCAGCGCATCCCCGGTCCTCAGTCCGTGCGGCGCGGGCTCAACCCCGCGCGTGCCATGTGGACAGTCCGGAGAAGGCCCTGATCACGCTCTCGTAGACGGGCCGCTTGAACGGGATGATCAGCCCGGCGAGCCCGTCGAGCGGGGCCCAGCGCCAATCCTCGAACTCGGAGCGGAAGCGGCCGCCGCCGGGGCGCAGCACGTCGATCTCCGCGTCGTCGCCGAGGAAGCCGAAGGCGAACCACTTCTGGGTCTGGCCGCGGTAGCGCCCCTTCCAGGCCTGCTTCATCACGTCGGGCGGCAGGTCGTAGGGCAGCCAGTCCGGCACCTCCGCGAGGAAGCGCAGCGAACCGGCGCCGACATTCGTCTCCTCGTGGAGTTCGCGGATCGCCGCCTCCCGCGGGTCCTCGCCCTCGTCGACGCCGCCCTGCGGCATCTGCCAGGAGAAGTCGCCGGCCACGTGCTCGGGCCCACCCTCCTTGCGGCGCCGGCCGATGAAGACCAGCCCGTCCCGGTTCACCAGGGTGATGCCGACGCAGGGGCGATAGGGCAGATCGACCGCGGCGGTCGCGGCGTCGGCGGGGCTCTCAATCGTCATGGGGCTCGCGGGTCATGGCGCGTGACCATAGCAGCCGGCCCGGTCCCGGCAACGCCCCGACGGCCCCTGTTTGGGCGGCCCGAGCCGCTATTCGGCCTTCGAGACGCGGGTTCCGGCCGCCGGACCCCGCAGAGCGGCGCTCACGGGCACGAGCCGCAGGCCGCGGGCGTCGAGATCCCGGGCCCAGCGGGAGATCCGCTCGATCGTCAGCGGCGAGGCTCCGGCGGAGGCGAGCACGAAGCCCTTCGTGCGGGCCTGCGCCTCCAGGCGGGCGAGCTCGCGGTCGATCGCCTCGGCCCGCGGCACGGCGTCGAGGACGATCTCGGCCCGCGCCGCCGGCGCCTTGGCCTTGCCGGCGAGGCTCGGCGCGAGGGAGCGCTGCGCGGTGCCGTCGTCCACGAAGCCGAGGCCACGGGCTGCGGCCTCGCGCAGGACCGGCTCCAGGGCCGTGCCCTCGGCGAGCAGCTTCGAGCCCATCAGGTTCGTCAGGCCGACGGCGCCCGGCAGCCGGCTCATCGCCCAGGCGAGGCGATCGGCGTTCTCGGCGGGCCTTGCGGCGGCGAGCAGGGTCTGGGGCCCGGGATCGCTGTCGGGATAGTCGAACGGCTCCATCGGCACCTGGATCAGCACCTCGTGGCCGAAGTCGCGGGCGCGGGCGGCGCTGCGCTCGACCTCGCCGTAGGGCGCGAAGGCGAGGCTCACCTGCGGCGGCAGCTTCACGATGGCGCTCGCGGTGGCGGACTGGCCGGTGCCGAGGCCGGTGAGCAGGATGGCGATGCGCGGGCCGGAACCCGGCTCCTCGGGGCGGGCGTAGACGTCGAGGGCGCGCAGCCGCCCCTCCCCGAGCTTCGGCATGGTGCCGTGGCGGCCGCGCTCCGAAAGGCGCGGATCGGGCGCGGGTGCGAGCTTCACCTCGGCGGTCGGCACGCGGATCACCACCGCCTCGCTCGGCGCCGCGGTGCCGGAGGGGCGGAACACGGTGACGCCGGAGGCGCTCTCGACCTCCTCGGCGCTGCGCTGCGCGGGGACGGGCGGCAGCTCCGCCTCCGCCGTCCGCACCGGCTCGGCCGGCGCCGGGCGCTGCGCTTCGGCCGGCACCTCGCGCAGGGCGATCGGGGCGACGATCCGGGGCTCGCCGCCGCGCGGATCGCCGGCGAGGTAGAGCAGGCCGACGGCCGCCAGCGCGCCGGCGCCGAGCCCGGCATGGACGTGCGCCGGGCGCAGGCGGGCGCGCAGGCGCGCGAGGCGCCCCTTGAGGCTGTCGTCGGCCGGCTCGGGCACCCCGAGGGGCCGGGTCAGGATATCGTCGGAGGGCAGGCTCACCGCGTCCTCGGGCAGGGGCGGCCGCGACGGGCCCCACGCGCGCGAGGCGGTCCCCCGCCGCCATTGCGGGCCGTCATGGTTAACGTTCGGCTAACGGGGTGCGCCCGCACCGCGGCCGGATGCGCCGCGCCTCCGAATCGGCGGCTAGAGACGAGAAACCCCGCCCGGATCCCGGGCGGGGTCTCGCGATGAGGATGGCGCGCGTCGCGCCGGTCAGTTCGGCAGGCTCGGCTTCTGGGTGTTGGCCGCGCCCTTCTGGATGCCGCGCAGGAAGTCGAAGGCGGCGGTGAGCTGCTTGTCCTTGGCCGGGTCCGGCGGGACGTAGGCGGAGGAACCGCCGCGCTCCTCCGTGTCCTTCTGCTTGAGGTGACCCTTCAGGCCCGCCTCGCCCTTCGTCTCGTCCTTGCCCTTCAGCTCGTCCGGCACGTCCTGCAGCACCTCGACGTCCGGCTCGATGCCCTTCGCCTGGATGGAGCGGCCCGACGGCGTGTAGTAGCGCGCCGTGGTCAGGCGCAGGGCGCCGCTGCCGCCGAGCGGGATGATCGACTGCACCGAGCCCTTGCCGAAGGAGCGGGTGCCGAGGACCGTCGCGCGCTTGTGATCCTGGAGCGCGCCGGCCACGATCTCGGAGGCCGAGGCCGAGCCGCCGTTCACCAGCACCACCACCGGCTTGCCCTTGGTGATGTCGCCGGACTTCGCCGAGAAGCGCTGCGTCTCGTCGGGGTTGCGCCCGCGCGTCGAGACGATCTCGCCGCGGTCGAGGAAGGCGTCGGAGACCATCACGGCCTGGTCGAGCAGGCCGCCCGGGTTGTTGCGCAGATCGATCACGTAGCCCTTGACCTTGTCCTGCCCGATCTCGGTCGTGAGCTTGTCGACGGCGTTGCGCAGGCCGTCGAAGGTCTGCTCGTTGAACTGGGTCAGGCGGACGTAGCCGATGTCGCCGCCCTCGGCGCGCGAGCGCACGGGCTTGATCTTGATGACGTCGCGGGTCAGCGAGACCTCGATCGGGTCCTTGGCCTCCTTGCGGCTGATCTTCAGCTTGACGGAGGAGTTGACCGGGCCGCGCATCTTGTCGACCGCCTGGTTCAGGGTGAGGCCCTGCACCTGCTCCTCGTCGATCTGCGTGATGATGTCGTTCGCGAGGAGGCCCGCCTTCGAGGCCGGGGTGTCGTCGATCGGCGTCACGACCTTGATGAGGCCGTCCTCCATCGTGACCTCGATGCCGAGCCCGCCGAACTCGCCGCGGGTCGTCGTCTGCATGTCGCGGAAGGCCTTCGCGTCCATGTAGCTCGAGTGCGGGTCGAGGGAGGTCAGCATGCCGTTGACGGCCGCCTCGATCAGCTTCGATTCCTCGGGCTTCTCGACGTAGTCGGTCCGCACCTTCTCGAAGACGTCACCGAACAGGCTGAGCTGGCGATAGGTCTCGGCCGATGCCGCCACCGCGCTCGGACCCGAGAGGAACTGGGTCTGCGTCGCCAGCATCGACGTGCCCGCGCCGAGGAGCGCGCCGAGCATGACCAGGGACATCTTGCGCATTATCCGCGAACCTTCTCGCTGGGGCCTCTCGCCCACCAAGGCTCCGGGTCGATGGAGCCGCCGTCCTTCTTGAACTCGACGTACAGGACGGGATCGCCGCGGTCACCGTCCCCGGCCGCGGGGCTTGGCGCCCCCTCGCCCATGCTCGCCACCGGCTCCCCGGCGAGCACGAACTGGCCGACCTCGACGTTGATCTGATCCATCCCAGCCAACAACAGATAGTAGCCATCGCCCGCATTGATGATCAAGAGACGGCCGTACGAGCGGAACGGTCCGGCGAAGGACACCCACCCGTCCGCCGGTGATGCCACGACCGCCTTCGGCCGGGTCGAGAGCGAAATGCCGCGCGTCATCCCGCCGTTGCCGTCCGGCTGGTTGAAGGCGCGCACGAGGCGCCCGCTCACCGGCCTCGGCAGGTCGCCGCGGGCCTCGGCGAAGCGGACCTTCGGGGCGAGGCGGGCCGGGTCCCTGAAGCCCGCCGCGGCGAAGCGCTCCTGGGTGAGCCGCGCCTCGCGCAGCTCGGCGTTGCGCGCCTCCTCGGCGGCGCGGCGGCGGGCGGTGACCTCGCCCTGCATCCGGTCGACGAGATCCTTCAGGTTCTTGGCCTGGACGCCGAGCTCGGCCGCGCGCAGGCGCTCGGCGGCGAGCCCGCTCTCCACCTCCGCGAGGCGGGCGCGGCGCGCCGTCATCAGGGCGTTGAGGCGCTGCTGCTCCTTCGCCCAGCCGGCGAGATCGGTGCGCAGGCCCTCCTTGTCGGCCGCGATCAGGCCGCGCAGCCGCACGAGCTCGGCGAGGTCGCTCGCCAGCGTCTCGGCCTCGCCGCGCAGCTCCGGCACCACGGCGCCGAGCAGCATCGAGGTGCGGATCACGGCGAGCACGTCCTCGGGCTGCACCAGCACGGCCGGCGGCGGGCGCCGCCCCATCCGCTGCAGGGCGGCGAGGATCTCGGCGATGACGCCCCGGCGCGCATCGAGGGAGCGCCGGATCGCCGACTCGCTGGCGCCGAGGTTGCGCAGGCGCTCCTCCAGCCGGCTCATCCGGTCCTCGGTGGCCTGGGCCTGCCGCGTCGCGTCGAGCAAGGCCGCGTTCAGCTTCGCCCGGTCGCCGCCGATCGCGGCGATCTCGGCCTCGAACTGCGCCCGCGCGCTCGACGAGGCGGCGAGCGCCTCCTCGATCCGCTTCAGGCTCTCGGCGCGCCGGTCCCGCTCCTCCTGCGCCTGCCGGATCCTGTCGGCCTCGCCGGGGGGCGCAGCCTCGGTCGCGGCCGCCGGTGCCGGGGCGGCAGGTGCCTGCGCGGACGGTGCCTGCGCGCCCGCGGGCCAGCCCGCCGCGAGCAGCCCGAGCCCCATCCACCCTGCGAGAGAGATCCGCCGCGCGCGCCCCATCACGCCTCTATGCCGCCGATTGCCCGTCCGGGCCACCGCGATGGTAGGGGTGCCCGGCCAGGATCGTGAGCGAGCGATAGAGCTGTTCCAAGGCGACAATCCGCACGAGCCCGTGCGGCAATGTCGCGGCCCCGAAGGAGAGGACGAGGTCGGCGCGGTCCCGTACGCCCGGATCGAGCCCGTCCGCGCCGCCGATCGCCACGACGAGGGCGGGCTTGCCCGAATCACGCCACGCCCCCACCCGCTCGGCCAGCCGCTCGCTCGGCAGGTCCGCGCGGCCGCGCTCGTCGTAGGCCACGAGGATGCCGCCGGCCGGGCAGAGGGCGAGGAGCTGGCCGCCCTCCTCCGCGCAGCGGTCGGGCGCGCGGCGCGCCCGGCTCTCGGGGATCTCGACCATGTCGCAGGCGGGAAGCCCGAGGCCGCGGCCGATCTGCCCGGCGCGGTCGCGGTAGCGCGCGGCGAGGTCGCGCTCGGGGCCGGCCTTCAGCCGCCCGACCGCGGCGACGAGGAGCCGCAAGGGAGCGGCGTCAGCCGGCCATCCGGCCGACCGGCCGGTCGGCGCCCCACATCTTCTCGAGATTGTAGAAGCCGCGCACCTCGGGCCGGAAGATGTGCACGAGCACGTCGCCGGCGTCGATCAGCACCCAGTCGCAGGCGGGCAGGCCCTCGACGCGTGCGGTGCCGAAGCCCTTGTCCTTCATGTCCTGGATGATCCGGTCGGCGATGGCGCCGACATGGCGCTGGGAGCGGCCGGACGTGATGATCATCGTGTCGGCGAGCGAGGTCTTGCCGGCGAGATCGATCGCGATGGTCTCCTCGGCCTTCATCTCGTCGAGGCAACCGAGCGCCAGGGCCCTCAGATTCTCTGCCCGTTCGAGGGCGGTGGTCTCGGAACCGTTGGTTCCCATGTCGATCGTCTCGGACAGCGTCCTGGTTCCTCAGGTGAATACGGGTGCGCGCCAGCATTCGCGCGTGCTTGAGAGATTGGAGGCTTCGCCGCGCGTTTTCAATACGCCGGCCGCTCCCGTCCCGGTGATTCGGTACGGATCGGCGCGCCGCTCAAGCGCCGCCGGCATCCGCCGCCCGGCGGATCGCGGTGGAGGACAGGTCCGAGCGCGGCCCGTGCAGGTAGACCCAGGCGGGCGGCGCCAGCCCGGCGAGCCGGCCGGCGTCCCGCTCCGGCACCCGGAAGCGGCGCAGGGCCGCGGCGGCGGGAGCGCCCGGCGCCGCGAGGGTGAAGCCGGGGCGGTCGACCACGGCGATCGGCACCAGCCCGGCGATCTCGCGGAAGCCCCGCCAGCGGTGAAATGTCGCGAGGCTGTCGGCCCCCATGATCCAGACGAACCGGAGGTCGGGACGTCGCCGGACGAGGACGCGCAGCGTGTCGCGGGTGTAGCGGACGCCGATCGCGGCCTCGACGGTGGTCACGGCGATGCGCGGGTCGTCGGCTACCGCTTCCGCGAGGGCCGCCCGCTCGGCGAGCGGGGCCAACGCGCCGCGATCCTTCAGCGGGTTGCCGGGCGTGACGAGCCACCAGATGCGGTCGAGCCGCAGCCGCCGCAGGGCGGTGAGGCTGACGTGGCGGTGGCCCGCATGGGCCGGGTTGAAGGAGCCGCCGTAGAGGCCGATCCGCTGGCCCGGCGCGGCCGGCGGCAGGCGCGGGAGCATCCGCCGGTCAGGCCGCTCGCGGCCCGCTCACGGGCGCGTCTGGCCGCTGCCGTGCACCCGGTACTTGAAGGTGGTGAGCTGCTCCACGCCCACCGGGCCGCGGGCGTGCATGCGCCCGGTGGCGATGCCGATCTCGGCGCCGAAGCCGAACTCGCCGCCGTCGGCGAACTGCGTCGAGGCGTTGTGGGTGACGATCGCCGAATCGACCTCGGCGAGGAAACGCGTCGCCTCCGCCCCGTCCTCGGTGATGATCGCGTCGGTGTGGTGCGAGCCGTTCTCCTCGATGTGCTGGATCGCGGCGTCGAGCCCGTCGACCACGCGGGCCGAGATGATCGCGTCGAGGTACTCGGTGCGCCAGTCCTCGGGCGAGGCCGGCGTCACGCGCGGGTCGGCGGCGCGCACGGCCTCGTCGCCGCGCACGGCGCAGCCCGCGTCGAGGAGCGCGCTCACGAGAGGCGCGAGATGGGTGCCCGCGCAGGCGCGGTCGACCAGCAGGGTCTCGGCGGCGCCGCAGATGCCGGTGCGGCGCATCTTGCTGTTCAGGAGCACGGTGCGGGCCATGTCGAGGTCGGCGCCGGCCGCCACGTAGACGTGGCAGATGCCGTCGAGATGGGCGAAGACCGGCACCTTGGCCTCCGCCTGGACGCGCTCGACGAGGCTGCGCCCGCCGCGGGGCACGATGACGTCGACGCAGCCGGAGAGTCCCGTCAGCATGGAGCCCACCGCGGCGCGGTCGCGCGTCGGCACGATCTGGATGGCGTCCGCCGGCAGGCCCGAGGCGGTGAGCCCCTCGCTCATCGCCCGGGCGATGGCCATGGCGCTGCGGTGGCTGTCCGAGCCCGCCCGCAGGATCGCGGCGTTTCCGGCCTTGAGGCAGAGCGCGCCCGCATCGGCCGTCACGTTCGGGCGGCTCTCGAAGATCACGCCGACGACGCCGAGCGGCACGGCGATGCGCTCGATCAGCAGGCCGTTCGGGCGCTCGAAGGCGGCGAGCTGGCGCCCCACCGGGTCGGGCAGCGCCCCGATCTTCTCGACGGCGTCCGCGATCCCTGCGAGGCGCGCCTCGTCGAGGGTGAGGCGGTCGATCAGCGCCTGCGTCTGGCCCGCCGCCTTCGCCGCCGCCACGTCGCGGGCGTTCTCGCGCAGGATCTCGGCGCTGCTCGCCCGGATGCGCTCGGCGATGGTGCGCAGCGCGACGTCCTTGGTCTGGGCCGAGGCCAGCGCCATGCCGCGCGCCGCGGCGCGGGCGCGGCGGCCGATTCCCGCCATCAGCGTGTCGAGGTCGTCGGCGCCCGCGAATTCGGATCTCAGGTTCAGAGCGGGCACGTTCGCCGATCCTCGCGCAGGTCTCGCGGCCGGGAGGTCTGTGGCCGCCTCAGTAATGCCCTGTCTATGCACGGCGCGAAGGCGCGAAACAACCCGCCGGGGCGGCGGCCCTGCCCTACTCCGAGAACATCGCCATGTCGTCGCGATGCACCATCTCGGCGCGGCCGGGATGGGTCAGGAGGTCCGCGATGTGGCTGCTCGGGCGGCCGATGATGAGGGCGGCCTCGGCGCTGTCGTAGGCCACGAGGCCGCGCCCGAGCGTGCGGCCGGAGAGGTCGCGGATCAGCACCGCGTCGCCCCGCCCGAAGCTGCCCTCGATCGCCCGCACGCCCACCGGCAGCAGGCTGGCGCCGCCCTGGAGCGCGCGGGCCGCCCCGTCGTCGATGACGAGGCTGCCGCGGGGCTCCAGCGAGCCCGCGATCCAGGTCTTGCGGGCGGCCGTGGGCGTCGAGCCCGACAAGAACCACGTGCAGCGCCCGCCCGAGACGATCGTGCGCAGCGGGTTCTTCTCGCGCCCGTCCGCGATGATCAGGTGGGTGCCGCCCCCGACCGCGATCTTGGCCGCCTCGACCTTGGTGCGCATGCCCCCGCGCGAGAGGTCCGAGGCGGGCCCGCCCGCCATCGCCTCGATCTCGGGGGTGATGCGCTCGACGACCGGCAGGTGGCGGGCTCCGGGATCCGCCTTCGGCGGGGCCGTGTACAGCCCGTCGATGTCGGAGAACAGGACCAGGACGTCGGCCCCGATCATGGTGGCGACGCGGGCGGCGAGGCGGTCGTTGTCGCCGTAGCGGATCTCGCTCGTGGCCACCGTGTCGTTCTCGTTGACGACCGGGACGGCGCGCACCTCGAGGAGCTTCAGGGTGGTGGCGCGGGCGTTGAGGTAGCGGCGGCGCTCCTCGGTGTCCCGGGGCGTCACGAGGATCTGGCCCGCCACGATGCCGTGATGGCCGAGCGCCTCGGCCCAGTGGCGGGCGAGCGCGATCTGGCCGACCGAGGCGGCGGCCTGGCTCTCCTCGAGGCGCAGCGCGCCGGGCGGGAAGCCGAGCACGGTGCGCCCGAGGGCGATGCTGCCCGAGGACACGACGAGCACGTCGACACCGCGGGCGTGCAGCTCCGCGATGTCCTCGGCCAGCGCGGCGAGCCAGGCGTGCCGCAGCCGGCCGCGGGCGCGGTCGACCAGCAGGGCCGAGCCGACCTTGATCACGACGCGGCGGAAATCTTCGAGGCTCGGGATCATGCGCGGGTTTCGTGTGCGGGCTCGATGTCCGTGTGCACGAAGTCGTCGCCCTTGAACAGCAGCGGCGCCGCATGGGTTCGGGCCACCGCGTAGGCGAGGCAATCGCCGAAGTTCAATTGGGCCCGGTGTCCCCGCCCCTTCCCGAAGCGCAGGAAGGCGTCGGAGGCGGCGCGGTACATGTCGAGGGTGAAGGGCACCACCGTGACGGACGGCCAGCCGACGAGGTTGTCCAGGAAGCGGGGCGCGAAGTCCGGAACGCGGGCCGTGAGCACCATGCGCGCTTCCAGAAGGGTCGGTGGCGCGACGATGGCCGAGCGGGCGACCACGATCTCCTCGAACAGGTCTCCCTCCGCCTCCTCCATCGCGATGGCGACGATGGCCGACGTGTCGAGGGCGATCATTTCGGCAGGCCGTACTCGTCGTACATGTCGGAATGGTCGGAGGTGCCGGGCAGGCGCCGATATTTCCGGCCCTCCCGCACGAGCGCGCGGATCGCTTCGAGTTCCGCCTGCTGCGCCGGCGTGAGGCCCGCGCCAGCGCCGAATTCGACGGCAGGCGTGCCTGCGGCGCGCGCGGCGCCCGTCTCTGGTGCCTGCTGCGCAAGACGGATTTCGTAGGCCCTCAAGGCCCTCACGACCACGTCGTCGAGGTCGGTGGCCAGCCGCTCCGCCAGCACGCCGGCAAGGCGCCGCGCCTCCTCGTTCCGTATGATCAGGGGCTTGGTCATCGCTCCGCTCGCCGCCGATTCGCCGCGCTTCCGCAAGCCTAGCACATCACGGCTGCCAGGCGGCGGCCGGGGCCGCCTGCTCGGCCTCCGCCGCGCTCGCCGCGTCCATCTCCGCCATCACCGCGCGCAGCGCCTCCTGCACGCCCTGGCCCGTGGCCGAGGACAGGATCAGCGGCGCGCGCTTGGCGGCGCGCTTGAGGCGGGCGACCTGCTCCTTCAGCGTCTCCGGGTCGAGGGCGTCGGCCTTGGAGAGGGCGACGATCTCGGGCTTGCCGGCGAGGTCGTGGCCGTAGGCCTCGATCTCGCCGCGCACGAGCTTGTAGGCCTTGCCGGCGTGCTCGCTCGTCCCCTCGACGAGGTGGAGCAGCACCCGGCAGCGCTCCACGTGCGCGAGGAAGCGGTCGCCGAGGCCGACGCCCTCGTGCGCCCCCTCGATCAGGCCCGGGATGTCGGCGAGCACGAACTCGCGCCCGTCCGCCCGCACCACGCCGAGGCCCGGGTGCAGCGTCGTGAAGGGGTAGTCGGCGATCTTCGGCTTGGCCGCCGTCACGGTGGCGAGGAAGGTCGACTTGCCGGCGTTCGGCAGGCCGACGAGGCCCGCATCCGCGATGAGCTTGAGGCGCAGCCAGATCCACTGCTCCTGCCCCTCGAGACCCGGGTTGGCGTGCTTGGGCGCCCGGTTCGTCGAGGTGGTGAAGTAGGCGTTGCCGAAGCCGCCGTTGCCGCCCTTGGCGAGGCGCACGCGCTGGCCGACCTCGGTCATGTCGGCGATCAGCGTCTCGCCGTCCTCGGCGAGCACCTGCGTCCCCGCCGGCACCTTCAGCACCACGTCGGAGCCCTTGGCGCCGTGGCGGTTCGAGCCCATGCCGTGCTCGCCCTTCCGAGCCTTGAAATGCTGCTGGTAGCGGTAGTCGATGAGCGTGTTCAGCCCCTCGACGCACTCGATCCAGACGTCGCCGCCCCGGCCGCCGTCGCCGCCGTTCGGGCCGCCGAACTCGATGAACTTCTCGCGCCGGAACGAGACGCAACCCGCGCCTCCGTCGCCGGAGCGGACATAGACCTTGGCTTCGTCGAGGAATTTCACGGCGTCGGGCTCGTCATCGGGTCGTCGCGCGCGGCCCCGGGCCGCGGGCGGATCTTCGCAAGGTGTGGATCGGGCGGCCCGGATGCCAGGACCGCCCGGCCCGCGTCAGGCATGCACCGCCAGGAGCACCGAGGTCTCCGGCACCACGGTGCCGGGGCCCGCCTGCCGGCGCTGCCAGGCCCTCCGGTCGAGGCGGAACCGGTCGACCATGAGGTCGCCGCCCCGCGCCGGGAAGGGCGCCAGCGCCCGCCCCTCGTGCGCGAAGCCGCATTTCTGCAGGACGCGCCGGGAGGCGACGTTCTCCACGCGCGCGGCCGAGGTCAGCACCTGGCCCGGCGTGTAGGCGAAGTAAGCCTCGACCATGGCGGCGACCGCCTCGGTGACGAGCCCGTTGCCCCAGTGGGGCGCGCCGAGCCAGTAGCCGAGATGCGGCCCGGCCGCGCCGGGGTCCGGCTCGATCGCCACGATGCCGATCAGACTCTGCGGGCGGCTTCGCGGCGCGATCCCCATGACAATGGAGCGCCCCTCGGTGTTCCCCCAGCGCGCCTTCACGATGAAGCCGTCGACGCTCGTCCGGTCGAGCGGGTACGGGATCCGGGCGGTCATCTCGGACACCGCCCGGTCGCCGGCGAGGGCGACGATCGCCTCGGCATCCGCGGCGCAGGGCCAGCGCAGCCACAGGCGCCGGGTCTCCAGGCGGAAGACGTCGTCGCGGGTCAGGTCGGGGAACATCGTCGCGGGCTCCGGTCGCGGGCGGCGAGAAAACCGCCTCAGGCCTTCGGACGAAGAAGGGGGAAGATGGCATCCCATCCTCCCCCGCGTTCCGTGTCCCGTGTCGCCCCTGTCGGGGCCTGCGAGGGAGCTTCGGGTCCGCCGGTTCGGTGTGGGACACCGGCGGGAAGCTCTCTCGTCCGTCGAGCTTGCCCGCCTACTCGGCCGCCTCTTGCACCGGTACGACCGCCACGAAGGCGCGGCCGCGCTTCGTCTCGAAGCGGACGCGGCCGTCGGTGAGGGCGAACAGGGTGTGGTCCTTGCCCATGCCGACGTTGGTGCCGGGGTGCCACTTGGTGCCGCGCTGCCGGACGATGATGTTGCCGGCGATGACGGCCTCCGAGCCGAACTTCTTGACGCCGAGGCGCCGGCCTTCCGAGTCGCGGCCGTTGCGGGACGAGCCGCCTGCTTTCTTGTGTGCCATGGATGAACTCCGAAATTCCTCAGTCGGGCGAGCGCGGGCTCAGCCCTGGCGCGATGCCGCTATCAGCCCTTGGCGCCTCAGCCCTTGGCGCTCTTGGCGCCGGCGTCGATGCCGGTGATCCGCACCACCGTGTGGTGCTGCCGGTGGCCGCGCTTGCGGCGCGAGTTCTGCCGGCGGCGCTTCTTGAAGGCGATCACCTTCTTGTCGCGGCCGTGGCCGACGATCTCGCCCGTGACGCTGATCCCCGACAGGAGCGGCGCGCCGACCTGGGTGGCATCCCCGTCGGTGAACAGCAGCACCTCGCCGAAGGTGACGCTGGAGCCGGCCTCGCCCTCGAGGCTGGCGACCGTGATGGTGTCGTTGGCGGCGACGCGGTACTGCTTGCCGCCGGTCTTGATGACTGCGAACATCGTTCTCTCTCGTGTTCCGATCGGCCTCCGGGGTCGCCCCCTGGACCGGCTTTTTATCAGTTCGTCCCGACCGGCAGGATGGCCCGCGGCGAAACGCGAAACGCGCGGACTCCTGCGAGGAAGCCGCGCGTGGTGCCGGGTGGATAGGCCGCGAAGGGGCGATTTGTCAACGCGCGGTCGGCTCTTCCCCGGCGAGGACGGCGTCCACGAGGTCGGGATCGCGCGCGATGACGGCGAGCAGGATGCGGGTCGCCGTGTCCGGCCGGTTCCGGCCCTGGTCCCAGTTCTGCACCGTGTCGAGCTCGAAGCCGAATCGCAGGGCGAACTCCGCCTGCGAGAGGTCGAGCTTGGCCCGCACCTCGCGGCTGCTGACCTCGGGCGTGCGCAGCGCGCGGGCGCGGACGCCGAGTTCGGCGAGGCGAACCACGAGGTCCTCCCGCGTCGCGCCCGGAACGCCGACGACGACGGCGCGGCCCTCCGCCAGCCGGTCGAGGAGGGCGTGCGCCCGCCGAAGCGAGAGTCCCTGATCCGTCAGCAGCCGCGCGACGTCGACGGGCCGCGCCACCTCGCCGTCCACCCTCAGCCGAAGGCGGGTGGGGGAATCGGAAGGGGCGCGGTCGCCGCCCGCGGGCTCGTCTCGTCGTGCGAGTGCTTCCCTCAACGACAATGCCCTGCGCATCGGCCTCGACCATCAGCTTGCGGGCGATCACGTTGAGGCCCCGGCGCCCGAGGGCACCGGGCGAGAGACCCTGCACGTGCGCCCGCTCGATCACGAGCCAGCCGTCGCGGAGCCGGACCTGCCCGAGGATATCGATCCGCTCGACGGGCGTCGCGACCGACACGAGCATCTCCGGCCCCTCGACGTCCGTGATCTCGACGATCACGTCGTCCTCTGTCCACATATACGCGATTCACGTACAGGCGAGAAGGGGCATCACTTCTTCATCAGCCCGCCGAGCACGTTGCGCAGGATCGCGTTGCCGACCTGCGTGCCCACCGAGCGGGCCATCGAGCGGGCGGCGTTGGAGACGACCTGCTCGGCGAGGCTCTGGGGCGGGCGGCGGCCTCCCCGGCCCTGCGGGGCCGGCTTCGAGCCGAGCACGCCGCCCAGCATCCCGCCGAGGCTGCCGAGGAGGCCGCCGAGCCCCCCCTCGGAGTCCTGCGCCGCCTCGGCGGGCGCCGCGTCGAGGCCCTTGCGCTTGGCGAGCATCTCGTAGGCGCTCTCGTTGTCGACGCTCTCGTCGTACTTGCCTCGCAGCGGGCTCTGCGCGATGAGCGCCGCGCGCTCGGCCGGGGTCAGCGGGCCGACGCGGCCCTGCGGCGGCGCGATCAGCGCGCGCTCCACCACCGAGGGGGTGCCCTTCGCCTCCAGGAAGCTCACCAGCGCCTCGCCGACGCCGAGCTCGGTGATCGCCTTGGCGACGTCGAAGCCCGGGTTCTGCCGGAAGGTCTCGGCGGCGGCGCGCACGGCGCGCTGGTCGCGGGGCGTGAAGGCGCGCAGCGCGTGCTGGACCCGGTTGCCGAGCTGGCCCAGCACCGTCTCCGGAACGTCGAGGGGGTTCTGCGTCACGAAGTAGACGCCCACGCCCTTCGATCGGATCAGGCGGACCACCTGCTCCACCGCGTCGAGCAGGGGCTTGGGCGCGTCGTTGAAGAGCAGGTGCGCCTCGTCGAAGAAGAAGACCAGCTTCGGCTTGTCGAGGTCGCCGACCTCGGGCAGCTCCTCGAACAGCTCCGAGAGCATCCACAGCAGGAAGGACGCGTAGAGCCGCGGCTTCTGCATCAGCTTGTCGGCGGCCAGGATGTTGACGAATCCGCGGCCCTCGCGGTCCGTGCGCATGAAGTCGGAGAGGTTCAGCGCCGGCTCGCCGAAGAATTTGTCCGCTCCCTGGTTCTCCAGCATCAGGAGCTGGCGCTGGATCGCGCCGACGCTCGCCGCCGAGACGTTCCCGTAGGTGCCCGAGATCTCCTTCAGGTTCTCGGACAGGAAGGTCAGGAGCGCGCGCAGGTCCTTGAGGTCGATGACCGGCCACTGGTTCTCGTCGGCCACCCGGAAGGCGATGTTGAGTACGCCCTCCTGGGTGTCGTTGAGTTCGAGGAGGCGGGCCAGCAGCAGCGGCCCCATCTCCATCACGGTGCAGCGGATCGGGTGGCCCTGCTCGCCGAACAGATCCCAGAACACGGTGGGGAAGCGGTCGGGCTCGTAGGGAATGCCGAGTTCCTCGGCGCGCTTCACGAAGGCGGGCTTGGCCTCGCCGGCCGCCGCGAGTCCCGAGAGGTCGCCCTTGATGTCGGCGGCGAAGACGGGGACGCCCGCGTTCGAGAAGCCCTCCGCCATCACCTGGAGGGTCACGGTCTTGCCCGTGCCCGTGGCGCCGGCCACGAGGCCGTGGCGGTTGGCGAGCCGGAGCGTCAGGCGCTCGGGCTTGCCGGAGCCGCCGGGCCCGCCGGCCGGGCTCCTGCCGATGAGAATCGTGCCGTCGTCCGTCATCGCGCCCTCGCCCGGTCGGTTGCGCCCAAGGTTATGCCGCCGGGGCCGCCCGTTTTCCAGATGCCCGGCGCGGCACCGCTTGATTTCGGCACGCCGAGGCCCGAAGGACGGTGGAGATCGTACCCTCAGGAGCCCGCCACGATGGAAGAACTGATTGCCCGCGTCACCGCCCGCACGGGCCTCGACGCCGCGACCGCGCAGACCGCAATCGGCCACATCCTCGCCTTCCTGCAGAAGGAGGGGCCGGCGGCCGAGGTGGGCCAGCTCATGGCGGCGATGCCGGGCTCGGAGGCGCTGGTCGCCGAATCCAACGGCGCCGAGAACGGCGGCGGCCTCATGGGCATGCTCGGCGGCATGATGGGCGGCGGCGTGATGGCGCTCGGCCAGAAGCTGATGTCGGCCGGCGTGCCGATGGGGCAGATGCAGCCCCTCGGCCAGGAACTCTTCGCCTACGGCCGCGAGAAGGCCGGCGAGGACGTGATGGGCCCGATCGTCGGCTCGATCCCCGGCCTCAACCAGTTCGTCTGAGCCTCCGGCGGGGAGCCGGCCCCGGCCCGGGCCGGCCCTTCGGCGGCTACGCACCGCCGGGCCCGGGCGCGCGCCGCGAGGGCCCTCGCCAAGTCCTTGATGCGAAAGGCGCGCGCCTGTCATAAAAGCGTGCGCGCTTCGTGGTGTTGTCGCATCCGCGAGGCCGGGGCCGTCCATCCCGAGGGGGTGGGCTCCGCGATCCCGAGGGCAGGCTGAACCATGGTCGCGAACTTCGCGCGCGGCGCTTCCGCGGCTTGGCTGAACGGCTGGGAGAAGGGGGTCAGCGGCCCCATCACCCGGCTCAAGCAGAAGAGCGCCGAGGCCGGCCTGCCGGGCTTCGGCGGCCGCAGCCTGATCCCGCCCGGTGCCACGCCGATCCGCTTCGGCGAGCGCTTCCGCGCACCGCTCGCGACGCCGGGCCTCGACCCGAGCCTCGGCCGCATCGGCAGCCTGGAGGTCCGCCTCGCCACCAAGAAGTCCGAGGTGCGCCGGGCCCAGCGCCTGCGCTTCCGCGTGTTCTACGAGGAGATGTCGGCGATCCCGAGCGGGATGGCGATGCTCTCGCGCCGGGACGTGGACGATTACGACGCGGTCTGCGACCACCTCCTCGTCATCGACCACGCGGCCACCGAGGCCAAGCCCTTCCGCAAGCCCCGCCCCAAGGTGGTGGGCACCTACCGCCTGCTCCGCCAGGACATCGCGGACCGGCATTTCGGCTTCTACACGGCGGGCGAGTACGACATCGCGCCGGTTCTGGCGGCCAATCCCGGCAAGCGCCTGCTCGAGCTCGGCCGCTCCTGCGTGCTCAAGCCCTACCGCACCAAGCGCACGGTCGAGCTGCTCTGGCACGGCATCTACGCCTACGTGCTGCATCACCGGATCGACGCGCTCCTCGGCTGCGCGAGCCTGGAGGGCACGGACCCGGAGCGCCTCGCGCTGCCCCTGAGCTTCCTGCACCACCACGCCCGCGCCGCGGAGGGCTGGTGCGCGCGGGCGCTCCCCGGCCGCTACGTGCGGATGAACCGGCTCGACCGCGAATCCGTCGACCTGAAGGCGGCGCTCCAGGCGCTGCCGCCGCTGATCAAGGGCTATCTGCGGGTGGGCGCGACCTTCGGCGACGGCGCCGTGGTCGATCGCCAGTTCGGGACCACGGACGTGTTCGTGGTCCTGCCGATCAGCGCGATCGCCTCGCGCTACCTCGGCCATTTCGGCCCGGCGGCGAACCGGCGGGCGGCCTGAGCCGCATCGCCCGGCGCGGTCCCGCGGAGCGGGCCTAGCCCGCCGCGTCGTCCTTCAGGGCGGCGAGGCCCTCCCGGTAGGTCGGGTAGCGCAGGGCGAGCCCGAGTTCCTCGCGCAGCAGCCGGTTCCGCACCCGCTTGTTCTCTCCGTAGAAGCTGCGCGCCATCGGGCTCAGCTCCGCCGTCTCGAAATCGACCGCCGGCGGCAGCGGCAGGCCGGCGAGCCGGGCCGCGTGCTCGGTGACCACCTGGGGCGGCGCCGGCTCGTCGTCGGTCACGTTGTAGACCGCCCCGTTGCGGGGCCGCTCCAGCGAGGCGGCCAGCGCCGCCGCGATGTCGTCCACGTGGATGCGGTTGAAGACCTGCCCGGCCTTGATGATGCGCTGCGCCTTGCCCTCGCGCAGCTTCACGAACGGGTTGCGGCCCGGCCCGTAGATCCCGGACAGGCGGAAGACCTGCACCGCCTTGCCCGTCTCGGCGCCGAGCGCCAGCCAGTCCCGCTCGACGGCGAGCCGCTCCCGGGAGCGGGCGCTGCGGGGCGTGGCCTCCGTCGTCTCGTCGATCCAGGCGCCGCCCTGGTCACCGTAGACGCCGATCGTCGAGAGGTAGCCGATCCAGCGGATCCGGCTCGCGCGGATCGCGTCGGCGTGGCGCGCCAGGGCGGTGTCGCCGTCGGGGCCGGGCGGGGCCGAGACGAGGAGGACGTCCGTGTCGGCGAGATCGGCGGCGATGCGCGGGTCGTCGGCGTCCGGCCCGAACACCCGCACGGGCAAGCCGGCCTCGGCCTCGATGGCGCGCGCCCGGTCCGGGTCGGTCACGGTCGCGCGGATGGCGGCGAAGCGGGACCGCTCGCGCTCCACGAATCGGCGGGCGCTGAAGCCGAGGCCGAACACGAACAGGTTCATGGGAGTGGGGTCTCCTCGTCCCGTGTCGCGAGCGCCGCCCGCCACTCGGCCAGCACGTGCGGGTCGGCCTCCCCGCGGCCCGAGCGGGCGTGGAGGTCCGCGCAGGCGTTCCTATCGAGGAGACGGCCGCAGGCCCAGACCGCCATGCCGCGCACGAGCGGCGCCGGATCGTCGAGGAGCCGCGCCGCCTCCGCGGCGAGCGCCCGGTCCCCCGAGTTGCCGATGGCGATGAGGACGTTGCGCAGGAAGCGGTCGCGCCCCGTGCGCTTCACCGGCGTGCCCGCGAACAGCCGGCGGAAGGCCGCGTCGTCGAGGCGGGCGAGATCGGCGAGCGGCGGCGCCGCGAGGTCGTCCCGCGCGGCGAGCCGGGTCGCGCGGGCATCCTGCGCGAACTTGTTCCAGGGGCAGATCGCGAGGCAGTCGTCGCAGCCGAAGACGCGGTTGCCCATCGGGGCCCGGAACTCGGCCGGGATCGGCCCCGCATGCTCGATTGTCAGGTAGGAGAGGCAGCGCCGCGCATCGAGCCGGAAGGGCTCCGGAAAGGCCGCGGTCGGGCAGATGTCGAGGCAGCGCCGGCAGGTGCCGCAATGCTCGGGTTCGGGCGCGTCGGGCTCCAGTTCGGCCGCGCTGTAGATCGCGCCGAGCAGCAGCCAGTTGCCGTGCTCGCGGGAGATCAGCACCGTGTGCTTGCCCTGCCAGCCGAGGCCGGCGGCCTCGGCGAGCGGCTTCTCCATCACCGGCGCGGTGTCGACGAACACCTTCACCGGCCGCCCCGATCGGGCGGCGAGCAGGCCGCCGAGCTCCTTCAGCTTGCCCTTGACGACCTCGTGGTAGTCGCGCCGCTGCGCGTAGGCCGCGATGGCGGCCCGGTCGCGCCGCGCGAGGAGGTCGAGCGGGTTCGTCCCGGGGGCGTAGCTCAGCCCCAGCATCACGACGCTGCGGACCTCCGGCCAGAGGCCGGCCGGCGCGGTCCGCTCGGCCGTGCGCTCCGCCATCCACGCCATCTCGCCGTGGGCGCCCGCGGCGAGCCAGGCCGACAGGCGCTCGGGCAGGCCGGGCACCGAATCGGGCCGGGCGACGCGCAGGGCGTCGAAGCCGAGGGAGCGGGCGCGCTCCTCGATGATGCGCCGGAGAGCGGGCGCGTCGGGGCTGGAGGTCCGTGGGACTGGCGCGGGCTTCAGAAATCCAGGTCCGCGTAGTGGTCGGCCGGCGCCATGCCCGGCACGCGGTCGGCCAGGAGCGTGCGGAAGGAGGGGCGCGACTTCAGCCGCGCGTACCAGTCCTTCGCGATCTCGCTCTCGTCCCATGGCACGTCGCCGAGGTAGTCCACGCAGCTCAGATGGGCGGCCGCCGCCAGATCCGCATAGGTCAGATGGTCGCCCGCGATCCAGCGCCGCCGCTCCATCAGGTAGCCAATATACTGGAGGTGGTAGCGGACGTTGATCCGCGCCGCGCGAATAGCGTTCATGTCCGGCGGGCCGCCGCCGTCGGCGCTCGTCATGAAGCGCTTCGAGATCTTCTCCGTCACGAGGTAGCCCGTCACCTCGGCGTAGAACTTCACGAGAAACCAGTCGAGCAGGCGCCGCACCTCGACCCGGTCCGGCGTGTGCTCGGGCAGGAGCCGGCGCCCGCTCAGGCCGAGGCCCCGCGTCTCGTCGAGATACTCGGCGATGATGCCGGCGCCCGGCACGGCGAGCCCGGTCTGCTCCACGAGCACCGGCGTCGTTCCGGCCGGGTTGATCAGTAGGAACGCCTCGCGCCGCTCCCAGGGCCGCTCCTCCACGAGGGTCGGTTCCATGCCCATCTCGGCGAGGACGAGGCGGATGAAGCGGGAGTTGGGGCAGAAGGATGAGTGGTGAAGCGTCGCCATCGAGGCCGAGATCGGTCGGGTGGGATGAGCCGGCGGGACGCGCCCAGCGCATGGCCCGGGCGGGCTGCGCGCGGGATGAGAGTTATTGCTCGATCGTTGCCGCCTCATTAACACGCTGAAGTCGCGCGGGTAACCGCCCATCAACCGTGACCGGCCAAGGCTGCCGGCCGGTGCGGTCCCGCGCCGAGAACCCGTCCGGCGAGACCCTTCAGGGGCGGCCCCATCCGAGAAGTCGAGGCGCGAGATGATGGATGCGACGAGCATCGCGAAGGCGGTCGTGCTCGCCGTCGTGGAGGGCGCGACCGAGTTCATCCCGGTCTCCTCCACCGGCCACCAGCTCCTCGTCGGGCACTTCATCGGCTTCCACTCGCCGAACAACACCTTCGAGGTGCTGATCCAGCTCGGCGCCATCCTCGCCATCCTGTCGGTCTATTTCAGCCGGCTGCTCAAGGTCGGCACGGCGCTGCCGCACGACCCCAAGGCGCGCCGATTCGTGATCGGGATCCTGATCGCCTTCCTGCCGGCCGCGATCATCGGCGGCATCTTCTCGAAGGCGATCAAGTACTACCTGTTCAACCCCTGGATCGTCTGCGCGACCCTGGTGGCCGGCGGCCTCGTCCTGCTCGTCCTCGACGACATGGACCTCGAGGTGAAGAAGACCGACGTCTACGACTTCACCCTGCCGATGGACCTCAAGATCGGCATCTTCCAGTGCCTCGCCATGATCCCCGGCGTCTCGCGCTCGGGCGCCACCATCGTGGGCGCGATGCTGATGGGCGCCGACAAGCGCTCGGCCACCGAGTTCTCGTTCTACCTCGCCATGCCGACCATGGCCGGCGCCTTCGCCAAGGACCTCCTCGACAACTACAAGAACCTGTCGAAGGACGATGCCGGCCTGATCATCATCGGCTTCGTCGTGGCCTTCTTCTCCGCCCTCTTCGTGGTGCGCACGGTGCTCGACTACGTCTCCCGGCACGGCTTCTGGCTGTTCGCGTGGTGGCGCATCATCGTCGGCTCGCTCGGCTTCGCGGGGCTGATCATCCTCGGCTGATCATCCTCGGCCGGGCCCGCATCCGACCTCATGGCGATTGCCTCGGCCGGCACGTCGTGCCAGGGCTCAAGCCGAGACTTGGCAGGATGACCCTGGCAGGATGACAAGGCGGGCAACCTGTCACGCCGCTGTCCCGGCCCGGGCCCCTGCCCCAGACCGCGCAGGGCCGAACGATGGAAGACAGACCGCTCGCCGACCTCTTCGAGCCCGCGACCCGCGAGGGCTGGCGCGGCCTCGTCGACGGCGTGCTGAAGGGGGCCGATTTCGAGAAGCGCCTCGTCTCGAAGACGGCCGACGGCATCCGCATCGAGCCGCTCTACGAGCCCGCCGAGGCCGCCCCGCAGCCGACCCGGGCGCCGGGCCCCTGGCGCGTCTCCATGCGCGTCGACCATCCCGATTCCGAATCGGCGGTCTCGCAGGCCCTCTCCGACCTCGAAGGCGGGGCCGATGCGCTCGCTCTCGTCTTCGCGGGAGCGCCCGCCGCACGCGGATTCGGCCTCACCGCCGTGAGCGTCGACCATCTCGATGCCTCTCTCAAGAACGTGATGCTCCCGCTCATCGCCCTGCGCCTCGACGCGGGCCCGCGCGGTCTCGAGGCGGCGGCCCTCGTCCGGCAGCTGGCCGAGCGGCGCGGCGACGCCCTGGCCGATCTCGACCTCGACCTCGGCATCGACCCGGTCGGCACGCTCGCCGCCACGGGCACCCTCGGCGCGGTCTGGGACTCGGTGGCGCCGAAGCTCGCTGAGACGCTGTCGGAGTTCGACGCCGCCGGCTTCCGGGGCCGCCTCGTCCTCGCGGACGGCCGTCCCTACCACGAGGCCGGCGCCAGCGAGGCCGCCGAGCTCGGCGCCGTGCTGGCGACCGCCGTCGCCTACCTGCGCGCCCTCGAAGCGGGCGGCCACGATCTCGACCGGGCTCGGGACGCCGTCGCCGTGCTCCTCGTGGCGGACGCCGACGAGTTCCTGACGATCGCGAAGTTCCGCGCGCTCCGCCGCCTCTGGGCCCGAGTCGAGGCGGCCTGCGGTCTCGACGCGAAGCCGCTGCGGGTCCACGCCGAGACGGCGTGGCGGAACATGACCCGCCGCGACCCCTTCGTGAACATCCTCCGCACGACCATGGCCTCGTTCTCGGCCGGGATCGGAGGCGCCGACACGGTCACAGCCCTGCCCTACACGCAGGCGCTCGGCCTGCCGGACGGCTTCGCCCGCCGGGTCGCCCGCAACAGCCAGATCGTCCTCCTCGAGGAGTCGAGCCTCGCCAAGGTCGCCGACCCGGCCGCCGGCGCCGGCGGCTTCGAGGCGCTGACCGCGGAACTGACCGAGGCCGCCTGGTCCGCCTTCCAGACGATCGAGCGCGAGGGCGGAATCGTCGCGAGCCTCAGCCTCGGCAAGCTCCAGGGGCGGATCGAGGAGACGCGCCAGACCCGCGCCCGCAACGTCGCGACGCGCCGCGAGGCGCTGACCGGCGCCACGGAATTTCCCTTCCTCGCCGAGAAGCCGGTGACCGTCCTCGACGTGGATCCGGTGGCGGCACCTCCTGCTTCGGGCTTCGGCTCAGGCGCGGCGGTCGCCTGCGAGGCGCTGCCCTCGATGCGGCTGGCCGAGCCCTACGAGGCGCTCCGGGACGCGTCCGACGCCTATCTCGCCCGGACCGGGCGGCGGCCTCGGGTGTTCCTGGCCAATCTCGGCCCGCTCGCGGCCTTCAACACCCGGGCGACCTTCGCCGCCAACGCCTTCGCGGCAGGCGGCATCGAGGCGCCGGGCAACCACGGCTTCACCGATCTCGACGAGCTTGCCGCCGCCTTCAAGGCGTCGGGGGCGGCGCTCGCCTGCATCTGCTCGTCGGACAAGGTCTACGAGGCGGAGGCCGTGCCCGCCGCCGAGGCCCTGGCGCGGGCCGGCGCGGGCACGATCTACGTGGCGGGCAAGCCGGCAGAACTCGCGGGGCCCCTGAACGCCGCGGGCGTGCACGCCTTCCTGCACGCGGGCTGCGATCTGCAGACTCTCCTGACCGAGGCCCTCAAGATCGGAACGCGTGCCTGAAGCTCGGCGGGAAACCTCTCGGACTCTGACGAGTTTCTGGAACGTTCAGTCGTCACGGCCGGACGCGCCGAGGCGTGCCGAACCGTGCTTTCGTCCAGGCACGCAGAACGGGCCGGCGCCCGCGCCGCCCTCGGGATACGAGGTACCATGAGAACAGCCATCATCGCCGCGGTCGCCCTCACCGTCGCGGCCGCCGGCATCGGCTCGGCCGAGGCCGCCCGCAAGAAGGTGCAGGTGCCCAACCGCTACGACGGGAGCTGGAGCATCGAGGTCATCACGCTCGACGGTCCCTGCGACCGGGCCTACCGCTACGGCGTCCAGATCGAACGCGGCGAGGCGCGCTACGCGGGCGCCGACTTCCACATCTCCGGGCGGGTGGCGCCGAACGGCGCGGTGCGGGCGATCATCTCGCGGGGCACCGACAGCGCCAGCGTCGTCGGCCGCCTGGCCCGCGCCGGGTACGGCAACGGGACCTGGACGACGAACGGCGGGATCGCTTGCCGCGGCCAGTGGAACGCAGAGCGGCGTGGCTGAAAACCGAGGCCGGCGAGAGAGTTAAGGAAGCGTTATTTCGGCCGCGGGCATCGCGTCACATGTGGTCGGCCGGCGACAGCAGCGGCGCAAACACGATTTTGGCCCCGGCTGGGCACGCGAAGCCCTGTTCGTGACGCAATCGTGCGGGAATACTGGCGACGGTCTGGTTCGCATCTCAGGCTCGTCCCCATGAAAGCACTTGTTCTCGGCCTCGTCGCAGCAGCCCTCGCATCGGCCACCTGTGCCGAGGCACGGCCGAATGCGCGGAGCCGTACCGACGCGGCGCAGGTTCTCACCCCGTTGGAAAAATCCGCGACGGATTGCTTCGCCGAGACCGTCATGGCGAACCCGGGAGCGATGAACTACGCGCGGGCCGGCCAGTGGTACAAGGCCGCCGGCGTGATCGGTTTCCTCTGCCGGCCCGAGGTCGATGCCATGACGGCGGCGCACGACCGCCTGTTCGGCCCGGGCAGCGGCGCGCGCTACTTCAAGAGCGCCTATGCCAAGCACCTCGACCGGGCTCTGGCGGAGCGCCTGCAGCCCTTCCTCGAGCGCAAGGCCGTGGCGAGCGCCGAGCCGCCCGCCGACCGGGGCGTGCCGGGCGAGACCGAGGCGCACTGAGCGCGCTCACCCGCTGAACCCATCGCGCCGTCGCTTCTTGTCCCGACGACGCGAGGATCGGCGATGACCTACGAACTGTATTACTGGCCCATGCTCCAGGGGCGCGGCGAGTTCGTCCGCCTCGCCCTGGAAGATGCCGGCGCTCCCTATATCGACGTCGCGCGCGGCGGCCCTGGAGACGAGGGAGACCCACCGGCGCTGGCCGCCCTCCTCCACGATCCGAGCCTCGGTCGGCCGCCCTTCGCGCTCCCCGCCCTGAGGGACGGCGATCTCGTCGTCGCGCAGACCGCAGCGATCCTGCTCTACCTCGGACCGCGCCTCGGCCTCGTCGGTCCGAGCGAGGCTGATCGGATCTGGACGCATCAGATCCAACTCACCATCGCCGACATGAGGGCGGAGGCGCACGACACGCACCATCCGGTCGCGGCAGCCCTCACCTACGAGGAGCAGAAGCCGGAGTCCGCGCGCCGCGCGGTGGATTTCCGCACGGAGCGCATCCCGAAATTCTTCGGATGGTTCGAGCGCGTTCTCGTACGCAACGACGGGCGCCACCTCGCCGGCCGAGTGGTCTCCTACGCCGACCTCTCCCTCTTCCAACTCGTCGCGGGCCTCCTCTACGCCTTCCCGAAGACCACCGAGGCAGCCCTGAAGAAACATCCATGCCTCGAAGCACTGCACCGTGCCGTGCCAGAGCGCCCGCGCCTCTCCGGCTACCTGACGAGTCCGCGCCGGATTCCCTTCAACGAGCAGGGCATTTTCCGCCGGTATCCCGAACTCGACGCCTGAGGCGGTCCGCCGGGCTCGTCACGCAGCGGCAGGAGCCCGGTCCGCCCGTGCCCTGTATGACAGCGCCTCGGCCAGGTGCGGGCGGCGCACCTGCGCCTCGCCGTCGAGGTCGGCGAGAGTCCGCGCGACCCGCAGCGTGCGGTGGAAGCCGCGGGCCGACAGGCGCATCGTCTCGGCCGCCGCGCGGATGAGCGCTGTGCCGTCCGCGTCCGGAGCCGCGACGGCCTCGATCACGGGCGCCGGGCAGGTCGCGTTGGTGGTGCCACCTGGCAGGCCGCGTTCCGCGTAGCGGGCGGTCTGCAGCGTCCTGGCCTCGGCGACCCGCCTCGCCACCTCGGTCGAGCCCTCGGCGGGCGGTGGCAGGATCAGATCGGCCGCCGTCACCGCCGCGACCTCCAGGCGAAGGTCGATCCGGTCGAGGAGCGGTCCGGAGATGCGGGCGCCGTACTGCGCCATGCAGCGCTCGTTCGGACCTCTCCGGCAGGCGAAACCCGGCTCCTGCGCCTGCCCGCACCGGCAGGGATTCATCGCGGCAATGAGCTGGAAGCGGGCCGGGTACGAGACCCTGTGGTTGGCCCGCGCGATCATCACCTCCCCGGTCTCCATGGGCTGGCGCAGGGCGTCGAGAGTCTGCGGGTTGAACTCCGGCAGTTCATCGAGGAACAGAACGCCGCCATGCGCGAGCGATATCTCGCCGGGCCGCGCCCCGATCCCGCCACCGACGAGGGCCGCCATGGTGGCCGAGTGGTGCGGCTGGCGGAACGGGCGTCGGTTCGAGAGCGAGCCGCCGCGCAACTCGCCCGCGACCGACTGGATCATCGACACGTCGAGGAGCTCCCGCGGCGAAAGCGGCGGCAGGATCGAGGGCAGGCGCGCGGCGAGCATCGACTTGCCGGCGCCGGGGGGCCCATTCATCAGGAGATTGTGACCGCCCGCGGCGGCGATCTCGAGGGCACGCTTCGCGCTCTCCTGGCCCTTGATGTCGCGCAGGTCGGGCATCGGGCCGGCCGATGCCGCAAAGGCCGGCTCCGGGCGGGCCATGACTTGGCTGCCCTTGAAGTGGTTGGCGAGCTGGATCAGCGAGCGGGGGGCGAGCACGTCGAGGTCGCCGCCGGCCCACGCCGCTTCTGGACCCGTCGCGGAAGGACAGATCAGGCCGAGAGCGCGCGCGTTCGCCGCCATCGCGGCCGGCAGGACGCCGTTGACCGCCGTGATGGACCCGTCCAGCGCGAGTTCCCCGAGCACGCAGTAGCCGGCGAGCGCATCCCCGGGCAGGGCGCCGATCGCCGCCATCACGCCGAGTGCGATCGGCAGGTCGTAGTGAGAGCCCTCCTTCGGCAGGTCCGCCGGGGCGAGATTGACCGTGATGCGCCTGGCTGGGAGAGCGAGGCCGGAGGCGATCAGCGCACCGCGGACCCGCTCCCGCGACTCGGCCACTGCCTTGTCGGGAAGGCCGACGATCGTGAAGCTGACCGATCCCGGTACGATCTGCACCTGCACGTCGACGGCGCGCGCCTCGATCCCTTCGAAGGCGACGGTTGCGACGCGGGTGACCATGGGCGGATGTCCTCGGGGAAGGACGCCGAGGGTAGGGACCGATCGTTGCAGACGCAACGAAGGAACCGAGGCTCATCCCGCCTTGTTCATCGCCCGCGAACCAGAAGAGGATCCCGCCATGCGTCCGATCACACTTACCCTCGCTGTCGCCCTCGCGACCGCCGCCTCCGGTGCCGCCCTCGCAGACGAGAAACTGCCGCCCGATCAACAGACCAAGGTCGAAGCCATGCTCAAGCAAGAGGGCTTCACCAAGTGGAAGGAGATCGAGCTGGACGACGGCATGATCGAGGTCGACGACGCGATCGACGCCAGCGGCAAGCAATTCGACCTGAAGCTCGACCCCAAGACCCTCGCCATCGTGAAGCGCGAGGCCGAGTGAGGCAGGCCCCGGGCGGCGCTTGCGTTCGCGGCGGCGCCCGGCCATATAGGCGGCGGGAGGTTGGTGAGGGACGTTTCACTCGCCAACCGGGTCAGGTCCGGAAGGAAGCAGCCCTAACGAGACCGAGCGGGTCTTTGTCAGCCTCCCACCCGTTCCCACCGTCCGTGCGTCGCGGGAAGCCGTGACCGGCCGGTCAGCAGCACCCAGCCAGACCGCATGGACGTGAGCACCGGCACGCAGGACGACGAGCCGGGTCTCCCGGGCTTCCCGGCGGCCTCCCCCTACCGGGTGCTCGCGCGCAAGTACCGACCCCAGACCTTCGACGACCTGATCGGCCAGGGCGCCATGGTGCGCACGCTGGCGAACGCCTTCGCGGCCAAGCGCATCCCGCAAGCCTGGATGCTCACGGGCGTGCGCGGCGTCGGCAAGACGACGACGGCACGCATCCTCGCCCGCGGCCTGAACTATGCGCGCGCCGGCGAGGCGGAGGCGGGCCCGACCATCGCGATGCCGGAACTTGGGCTGCACTGCCAAGCCATCATGGAATCCCGGCACATGGACGTGCTGGAGATGGATGCCGCCTCGCACACGGGCATCGACGACGTGCGCGGCATCATCGACGGGATCCGCTACGCGCCCGTCTCTGCCCGCTACAAGGTCTACATCGTCGACGAGGTCCACATGCTCTCGGAGAAGGCGTTCAACGCCTTCCTGAAGACGCTGGAGGAGCCGCCGCCCCACGCCAAGTTCGTCTTCGCGACGACCGAGATCCGCAAGGTTCCGGTCACGATCCTGTCGCGCTGCCAGCGCTTCGACCTGCGGCGCATCGAGGCCGAGACCCTCTCCACGCATCTCGCCCGGATCTGCGCCGCCGAGGGTGTCGACGCCGAGGCCGAGGCGCTCGCGGCGATCACCCGCGCGGCGGAAGGGTCGGTGCGCGACGCGCTCTCGCTCCTCGATCAGGCCATCGCGCACGGGGCGGGCCAGGTGACGGCGGCCGGCGTGCGCGACATGCTCGGCCTCGCCGACCGCGGGCGCATCGTCGATCTGTTCGAGGCGGTGATGCGGGGCGACATCCCCGCGACCTTCGCGGAACTGCGCGGCCAGTACGAGGCGGGTGCGGACCCTGCCGTGGTTCTGTCGGATCTCGCCGGTTTCACGCACCTCGTCACCCGCCTGAAGCTCGTTCCCGAGGAGGCCGGCGCCGATCCGACCCTGAGCGAGGTGGAGCGCCGGCGCGGCAGCGAGTTCGCGGGCAAGCTCTCGGTGCGCGCGCTCTCGCGCGCCTGGCAGATCCTGCTGAAGGCGGTCCCCGAGGTGCAGGCCGCGAGCCGCGCGCTCGCAGCAGCCGAGATGGCGCTTGTCCGGCTGGCCTACGCGGCCGATCTGCCGACACCCGACGAGGCCCTGCGCCAGCTCAAGGCCGGTGAAATCGGACGTCAGAACCCGGCCGCCTCGCCGCCCCCGGCGCCGCCCCCTGCCCCGACCTTCGCGCAGGCGGTCGGGGCCGAGATGCCCCCTCGCCCCGCGCTCGCGGCGAACCCTGCACCGGCGGCGCCAGCCGGACCGCGCCTCGCCCGCTTCGAGGACGTGGTGGCCCTGGCCGGAGAGCGGCGCGACATCGCCCTTCAGAGCGCCCTCCAGCGCGACGTGCACCTCGTCCGCTTCGAGGAGGGCCGGATCGAGTTCCGACTCGCGGAAGGCGCGCGCCAGACCATTCCCAACGATCTCGCCCGCGCGCTCGACGAGTGGACCGGCCGGCGCTGGATCGTCGCTCTCTCGAAGGAGGACGGCGGCCCGACGCTCGACGCCCGCGCCAAGGCGGCCACCGAGAGCCGCCACCAGAACGCGGCGGCCCACCCGCTCGTGCGGGAAGTATTGTCCCGCTTCCCCGGCTCCCAGATCGTGGACGTCCGTGAGAAGGCTCAGGACGAAGCGGCAACCGCCGAAGCCGAGATCCTCGGGACCGAGGACGCCGCCCGGGCCGAGTCCGGCGACGACGAGCCGTAGCCGCGGCAAGCCCGCGCGCCTACATCTTCAGCTACCGCCACTCGAACCGGGACCGATCCGATGCGCGACCTGATGGGCATCATGAAGCAGGCGCAGGCCATGCAGGAGAAGATGGCCAACCTGCAGACCGAGCTCGACGCGGTCGAGGTCACGGGCGCCTCCGGCGGCGGCGCCGTGCGCGTGACGATGACGGCCAAGGGCCTCGTCAAGGGTGTCACGATCGACCCGACCCTGATGGTCGCCGACGAGCGCGAGATCCTGGAGGATCTCGTCGTCGCCGCGGTCAACGACGCGCGTGGAAAGGCCGAGCAGACCGCGCAGGAACGCATGGCCGAGCTCACCAAGGGCCTTCCGCTGCCGCCGGGAATGAACCTCCCCTTCTGAGGTCCGCGCCGGCGAAGCCCGGTGCCGGCGAATTGGTACGCGGCGGCTTTCCGGCGGATAGTTCCGCCCGGAGTCTGCTGATTCGCTCATGTCCGATGCCCGCCAATTCACTTCTCCGTCGGGCGCGGGCCCGGATTCGACTCCTCCGCGCGCCTTCAATCTCGCGCCGCTCGTCGCGGGCTTCCTGCTGCTTGTTGCCGTCGTCGCGGCGACCGGCGGCCTCACCGCCATGCAGCGGGGCAACGTCGCGGATACCCGGCAAACGGTGGAGCTCCGCGCCTCCGTGGCGCGGCTGTTCTCGATGCTTCAGGACGCGGAGACGAGCCAGCGCGGCTACCTTCTGACCGGCGAGGACGCCTATCTGGCACCCTTTCGAGAGACCGAGGGCCGCATCACCGCGGCTCTCGATCGGCTCGCCGACGCGGTTGCGGCCGAGCTCGAAGCCGGTGCGGCGCTCGCCAAGCTCCGCGCCGTGACCGGCGACAAGCTGGCCGAGTTGCGCCGCACGATCGATCTGCACCGCTCGGGCGAGAGCGAGGCGAGCCTCGCCGTGGTCCGCTCGGGCGAGGGCAAGCGCCTGATGGACCGGGTCCGTGCGATCGTGGAGGCGCTCGAGGCGGATATCGATGCGCGCCTGCGGGCCCGTCAGGACACCTCGTCCACGACGGCTCGCTCGCTGCAGATCGCCATCGGTGCCGCCGTGCTGCTGGCCGTCTCTCTCGCCGCCTACGCGGTGTTCGAAGCCGCGACGCGCAACCGCCGCATCGCTGCCGCGCACGCGGATCTTGCCAGCGCGCACGCAGCGCTGCTGCGTGCCTCAGCGGCCCGCGAGCGGCTGGAGGACCAGCTCCGCCAATCCCAGAAGATGGAGGCGATGGGTCAGCTCACCGGCGGTCTCGCGCACGATTTCAACAACATGCTGGCGATCATCATGGGCAACCTGAACCTGATGAAGCGTCGAATCGAGCGCGGCGAGGCCCGGCTCGATGCGTATGTCCAGCAGGCTCTCGATGCCGGAGCGCGGGCGGCAACCCTGACTCACCGCCTTCTCGCCTTCGCCCGCAAACAGCCGCTGACGCCGGAGCCGATCGATTGCAACCGGCTCGTTCCCGGCATGTCGGAGATCCTGCGGCGGACGCTCGGCGAGCGGGTGCGCGTGGAGACCGTGCTGGCCGGCGGCCTCTGGACCACCAGGGCCGACGCGAACCAGCTTGAGAACGCCCTCCTCAACCTCGCAGTGAACGCGCGGGACGCGATGCCCGACGGCGGGTGCCTGACGATCGAGACGGCCAACGCCCATCTCGACGACGCCTACGCGGAGGTGCATCCCGGCATCCCGGCGGGACAGTACGTGCTGATCGTCATCACGGACACCGGGACCGGTATGAGCCCCGAGGTCGCTGCCCGGGCCTTCGACCCCTTCTTCACCACGAAATCCGTCGGTCAGGGAACCGGCCTCGGCCTCAGCCAGGTCTACGGCTTCGTCAGGCAATCCGGCGGCCACGTGAAAATCTACTCCGAGCCGCAGCGCGGCACGTCGGTGAAGATCTACCTGCCGCGCGTCGTCGGCGCCGAGATCGCGGCGGCCGGGCCTGCAGATATCGCCATCCCCGAGGGCGACCCCGGTCAGATCATCCTCGTGGTCGAGGACGAGGACGGCGTGCGCCGCATGGCGGTCGAGGCCCTGCGGGACCTGCGCTACACCGTGATTCACGCCGCGGGCGGGGCTCAAGCCCTGAGGATCCTGGACAATCATCCGGGCGTGGCGCTGCTCTTCACGGACGTGGTGATGCCGGAGATGAGCGGCCGGGAACTCGCGGACGCGGCCCGCGAACGGCACCCGAACCTGCGAGTCCTCTTCACGACCGGCTACACGCGCAACGCCATCGTCCACAACGGTATCGTGGACGCCGACGTGCAACTCCTCGGCAAGCCCTACACGCTGGAGCAACTCGCCCGGAAGGTGCGCCAGGTCATCGCCGCGAAGCCGGCGTGAGGGCGCTCATCCCGGGCCGTCCGCGTCGGCCCGGGATGGTGCCCTTCATCAGGCGGCGATGGCGCGGGTCGTCGGCTCCGCGGCCTTCACGTCGGGCTCCACATGGGCCTCGAAGCGCTTGAAGTTCTCGCGGAACATCGCCACCAGCCGCGCCGCGGTCTCGGCGAAGGCGGCCTTGTTGTTCCAAGTCTTCACCGGCTCCAGCACATGCTGCTCGACGCCCGGAACCTCGACCGGCACCGCGAACCCGAAATACGGGTCCTGGCGGAATTCGCCCTTGGCGAGGGTGCCGTCGAGGGCCGCTGCCAGCAGCCGCCGGGTGACGCGGATCGGCATGCGCCGGCCCGTCCCGACGCCACCGCCCGTCCAGCCCGTGTTGACGAGCCAGCAATCGACCTGATGCCCGGCGATGAGGCCGCGCAGGAGATTGCCGTAGGTGCTCGGGTGGCGCGGCATGAAGGGCGCGCCGAAGCAGGTCGAGAAGGTCGCCTCCGGCGCCGTCAGGCCCCGCTCGGTGCCCGCCACCTTCGCGGTGTAGCCCGAGAGGAAGTGGTACATCGCCTCGGCGCCCGAGAGCTTGGCGATCGGCGGCATCACGCCGAACGCGTCGCAGGTGAGCATGACGATGTTCTTCGGGTGACCTGCACGGCCGGTGGCGCTCGCGTTGGCGATGAAGTCCAGCGGGTAGGCGCAGCGGGTGTTCTCGGTCAGCGAGGCGTCGTCGAAATCGGGCCGCCTCGTGTCGGGGTCGATCACGACGTTCTCCATCACCGTGCCGAAGCGCTCGGTGGTGGCGTAGATCTCGGGCTCGGCGTTGCGCGACAGCCGGATGGTCTTGGCGTAGCAGCCGCCCTCGAAGTTGAAGATGCCGTCCGGGCTCCAGCCGTGCTCGTCATCGCCGAGCAGCATGCGGGAGGAATCGTTCGAGAGCGTCGTCTTGCCGGTGCCGGAGAGGCCGAAGAACAGGGCCGAGCCGCCTTCCGCGTCGAGGGCCGCGTTGGCCGAGCAGTGCATCGGCATGACGCCCTTCTCGGGCAGGATGTAGTTGAGGTAGGTGAAGACCGACTTCTTCATCTCGCCCGCGTAGGCCGATCCGCCGATCAGCACGATCTTCCGGCTGAAATCGATGGCGATGACCGTCTTCGAGCGGCATCCGTGCCGGGCTGGGTCCGCCTGGAAGCTCGGCAGGTCGATGATGGTGAGGTCGGGCACGTAGGACGCGAGCTCGTCGCGCTCCGGCCTGATCAGCAGGTTGCGGATGAAGAGCGAGTGCCAGGCGAATTCCGCGAAGACGCGGGCCTTGACGCGGTGCGCCGGGTCCGCACCGCCGTAGAGATCCTGCGCGAACAGCTCCCTGCCCTCGGCATGCGTGAGAAAGTCGCCCAGAAGCGTCTCGAACTGATCGGCCGTGATGGCGCCGTTGTTCTCCCACCAGACCTCGCTCTCGGTGGAGGCGTCCCGCACCACGAACTTGTCTTTGGGCGAGCGGCCGGTATGGCTGCCCGTGGTCGCCACGAAGGCGCCGCCGCGGGCGAGCTGGCCCTCGCCGCGGGAAAGCGCCTCCTCGTAGAGCCGCGGCGCCTCCAAATTCCAGTGGACGGCCTTGAGATTCTTCAGCCCGATCGCCTCGGCGCCGTGGCCCGCGTTGAAGTCACCGATGTTGGTCAAGAGCGTTTCTCCCGGGCACCTGATCGCGACGTTGTCCGCAGCTCCGACGTCGGGCGACGCCGGCTTTCGCGAGGTTGCGTCCGTGCGGTCGTTCAGGTCCGCCGCACGCCGGTTCTCCGCCTCTCGCGTCAGATCAATGTCGATAGGCAGCGAAGCTTTCCCGTCAATCAGACTTGCGTACGATGTCGAGACTGGCCGATCGGATTGTCAGTCCGAGACGATCGTGGAAGTCCTGAAATGTCCGGCCGATGAACAGGTGCGGGCAGCGGTGCATGCGCGCGGGCACGGGCGAAACGCAGGCTTCGATCCTATCTGTTTCGTACGCCGCCTGGATTTCCCGTCCGGCGTTTGCCCGCTATGCCCTGCCAGACCCGCCCGGGAGCACGCGCCCCCGGTCAGCCGATGGACACACGATGCCCCAAGCCGTCGCCGGTCCCGAGATCGAGCGCCTGATCCAGCTTCTCGCCCGGATGCCGGGCCTCGGCCCCAGATCGGCGCGCCGCGCTGCCCTCCAGCTCATCAAGAAACGGGACACGCTGCTCGGACCGCTCTCCGAGGCGATGCGGGTCGCCGCCGAGCGCATCGTGGTCTGCCACGAGTGCGGAAACGTCGATACGAGCGATCCCTGCACGATCTGCCGGGACGCGTCCCGCGACCCCACGACCGTGGTCGTGGTGGAGGACGTGTCGGACCTGTGGGCGCTGGAGCGGTCCGGCGCCGTGCAGGCGCGCTACCACGTGCTGGGCGGCGTGCTCTCGGCCCTCGACGGGGTGCGCCCCGAGCACCTCAACATCGCCCGCCTGGTGGAGCGGGCGAGCGATCCGGCGGTGAAGGAGGTGATCCTCGCCCTCAACGCCACCGTCGACGGGCAGACGACGGCCCACTACGTGACCGAATCGATCGGCCATCTCGGCCTGACGATCACGAGGCTCGCCCACGGCGTGCCGGTCGGTGGCGAGCTCGACTACCTTGATGAGGGGACGCTGTCGGCGGCCATACGGAGCCGGACGGCCTTCTGAGGAGCAGCCGGCCCGGCCGACGGGTCAGTGGCGGCAGAGCACGCGCAGGTTGCCCTCGATGAGGTCGCGCATCAGGGCCATCACGTCCCGCTCGTGGGTGCTGTAGGTCCGCTCGCGGCGATCGAGGACGCAGAGGGTGCCGAACAGCTCGCCGTCCGGCCAGCGGATGGGATAGCCCATATAGGCGAGGAGCCCGTGCTGCTCGAAGCAAGGATTGCCGGCCCAGGAGCGGATGTCGGCACGGGCGTTGCGCACGTAGAGATGCGTGCCCTGGGCCAGCACCGTCTCGCAGTAGATACCGGAATCCTTCAGGATTTTCCGCTCGCCGACAGCGTGCGGGTTGCGGCCGTCGTCGTTGGCGGCGAGCACCTCGATCTCCGGTCCGATCACCCGCATGATCAGCCCGACCGGCACGTCGAGGCGCCTCGCGACCTCGTTGACGATGTACTGCCAGCTCTCGACGACCTCGTCCGGAACCTCGGGCTTGGCCGCCCGCGGGGTCGACGCACCGGCGTCGAGTCCCTGCTCAACCATGTGGACCCCCGTTTTCGCGGGGAGGTACTTAGGGCGGGAATGCCGGTCGTGCAATCTGAGGTAATCGCCGGCCCGCGCATCCGGCACCGAAGCCGGGGCGTGACGCCGGGCCATGACGCGGGGGCTCGGATGATTTGACCGGCCCGGCCCCACAGCTTATCTGCGAAAATCCTTCGGGCGCCGCGGTTTGGCGCCGTGCTCCCCGGTTTAGCCATGGCCGTCCGCCCCCTCGTGATCCTGCCCGATTCCCGCCTGCGGCTGACGTCAGAGCCGGTCGGGCCGGTCACCGACGAGATCCGCAAGCTCGCCGCCGACATGCTGGAGACGATGTACGACGCGCCGGGCGTCGGGCTCGCCGCCATCCAGATCGGCGTGCCGAAGCGGGTCGTCACCATCGACACCTCGAAGGAGGAGAATGCCCGCGAGCCCCGGATCTTCCTCGACCCCGAGATCGTGTGGTCGTCCGAGGAGCGGCGGGTCTACGACGAGGGCTGCCTGTCGATTCCCGAATACTACGCCGAGGTGGAGCGGCCGGACCGGGTGCGCGTGCGCTTCCGCGACCTCGAAGGCCGCGAGCGGGAGATCGAGGCGGACGGGCTGCTCGCGACCTGCATCCAGCACGAGATCGATCACCTCAACGGCGTGCTGTTCATCGATCACCTCTCCAAGTTGAAGCGCGACCGGGTGGTCAAGAAATTCGCCAAGGCGGCCAAGCGCGGCGAGGCCGCCTGAGGCCGCCCGAGCCAGGGCTGACGCCGTGAGAATCGTGTTCATGGGCACCCCGGATTTCGCGGTGCCGACGCTGGCGCGCCTCGCGGCGGACGGCCACGCGATCGCCGCGGTCTACACCCGCGCGCCCGCTAAGTCCGGGCGCGGCCTCGCGTTTCGGCGCTCGCCCGTGCACGCGCTCGCCGAGACGCTCGGCGCGCCCGTCCTGACGCCGGCGACCCTGAAGGACCCCGGGGCGGCCGAGACCTTCCGCGCGCACGGGGCGGACGTCGCCGTCGTGGTGGCTTACGGGCTCCTCCTGCCGCAGGCGATCCTCGACGCGCCGCGCCACGGCTGCCTCAACCTGCACGGGTCCCTGCTGCCGCGCTGGCGGGGCGCCGCGCCGATACAGCGGGCCGTGATGGTCGGCGATCACGAGAGCGGCGTCGGCGTGATGAAGATGGAGGCCGGCCTCGACACCGGCCCCGTGGCGATGGAGGCGCGTCTTCCGATCCGCCCCGGAATGACGGCGGGCGAGCTGCACGACGCGCTGATGCCGCTCGGTGCCGACCTGATGGGCCGGGCTCTGGCCGAGCTCGCGGCCGGCCGCCTCGGCTTCACGCCCCAGCCCGAGACCGGCGTGGTCTACGCCCACAAGATCACGAACGAGGAGGCCCGGATCGACTGGGCGCGCCCGGCCGCCGCGGTGGCGAACCACATCAACGGCCTCTCCCCCTTCCCCGGCGCTTTCGTCGAGGCGGATCTCGGCAAGGGGCCGGAGCGGGTGAAGGTGCTCCGGGCGGAGAATGCGGAGGGCGCGGGGGCGCCCGGCACCCTGCTCTCGGCGGACGGGCTCGTGGCCTGCGGCGCCGGCGCGGTGCGCCTCTTGGAGCTGCGCCGGGCCGGGCGCGGCGGCACGGTCTCCGGTGCCGAGTTCCTGCGCGGCGCCCGGCTGGAGCCCGGCGCCCGCCTGTCCCTCTGATGCCCCGCTACAAGCTCGTCATCGAGTACGACGGCGCGCCCTTCTGCGGCTGGCAGCGGCAGGCCGAGGACCTCACCGTCCAGGGCGCCGTCGAGGCGGCCGTCCTGCGATTCTCCGGGGAGGCGGCGCGCCTGACCTGCGCGGGCCGGACCGATGCCGGGGTGCACGCCACCCATCAGGTCGCTCATCTCGACCTCGGGAAGGCGTGGCGCACGGACACGGTGCGCGACGCGCTGAACGCGCATCTGCGCCCGCTGCCCGTGGCGGTGCTCTCGGCCGAGGTGGTGGACCCGAGCTTCGACGCGCGCCACTCCGCCATCCGCCGCCACTACCGCTACCGGATCCTCAACCGACGCAGCCCCGCCGCGCTCAGCCGCGCCCAGGTCTGGCACGTGCCCTGGGCGCTCGATGCCGACCTGATGCGGGCGGCGGCCCGGCGCCTCCTCGGGCGGCATGACTTCACCGCCTTCCGCGCCGCCGAGTGCCAGGCGGCGAGCCCCGTGCGCACCCTGGAGCAGCTCGACGTGGCGCGGATGCCGATGGGGCTGCACGAGGAGATCGTCGTCGCGACCTCCGCCCGCTCCTTCCTGCACCATCAGGTCCGCAGCATGGTGGGCACGCTGATGCTCGCCGGCAGCCGGCGCCTCAGCGCCGACGACGTGGCCGACATCCTCGCCGCGCGCGACCGCAGCCGCTGCGGCCCGATGGCCCCGGCCTGCGGCCTGACCTTCGTCGGCGTCGATTACCGGGCGGAGGACGACCCGGCCGGCTGACGGATCAGGCGGGGAAATACGCGTCCAGCACGCGCCGGTAGATCGCCGTCAGGCGATCGAGGTCCGCGACCGGCACCTGTTCGTCGACCTGGTGCATGGTCTCGCCGACGAGGCCGAACTCGACCACCGGGCAGGCATCCTTGATGAAGCGCGCGTCCGAGGTGCCGCCGGTGGTGGAGAGCGCCGGCCGCAGGCCCGTCTCCGCCTCGATCGCGCCCGCGACGAGGTCGACGAAGGCGTCGGGCCGCGTCAGGAAGGCCGGCGCGTTCGAGGGCTGCAGGTCGAGGCTGAAGCGGACCGTGCTTCCGGCGGCGGCCTCCAGGCGGCGGCGGATCTCGGCGCCGAGCGTCCCGGCGGTCCAGCCCTCGTTGAAGCGGATGTTGAAGACGGCGCGCGCGTCGGCCGGGATCACGTTGGTGGCCGGGTTGCCGACGTCGATCGTCGTGAATTCGAGGTTCGAGGCGTCGAAATGCGCCGTGCCGCCGTCCAGCGGCTCGGCGATGAGGGAGGAGGCCAGCCGCAGCATGCCGGGGATCGGGTTCTGGGCCCGGTGCGGGTAGGCGACGTGGCCCTGGCGGCCGTGCACCGTGAGCTTGCCGGTGAGCGAGCCGCGGCGGCCGATCTTGATCATCTCGCCGAGGCGGCTCGGGTTGGTCGGCTCGCCGAGGATGCAGTGGTCGAAGCGCTCGCCGCGCTCGCGCGCCCAGCGCAGGAGCTTGACGGTGCCGTTGACCGCCGGCCCCTCCTCGTCGCCCGTGACCAGGAAGGCGATCGAGCCCGGAAAGCCGCGGCCGCGGGCGTCGAGGAAGCCGAGCGCCGCGGCGAGCAGGCAGGCGAGGCCGCCCTTCATGTCGACGGCGCCGCGCCCGTAGAGCACGCCCTCCGAGACCGCCCCCTCGAAGGGGCCGTGGCGCCAGGCGCCGGGCTCGCCGGGGGGCACCACATCGGTGTGGCCGGCGAGCAGCAGGCAGGGTCCGCCCGAGCCGATCCGGGCGTAGAGGTTGTCGATGTCGGGCGTGCCGGGCTCGGAGAAGACGGGGCGGTGCACCGCGAAGCCCGCCTCCGCCAGCACGCGTTCGAGGAGCGCCAGCGCGCCCCCCTCCTCCGGGGTGACGGACGGGCAGCGGATCAGCGCGCGGGCGAGATCGAGGGGGGAGCGCAAGGGGGGCACGGGGGGCGAGGCGGGGTCCGGTGGCGGGATCCGCCAACCCTAGTGGAGGCCCCGGCCGAACGGAACCGGCCCCGCCCGAGGCGCAGGCCGCGGGCGGCGGGGCTTCCGCGGCGGGCGCGGGCGGTCTATCTCCCGCTGCATGGCCCTCTCCGCCGACGAGATCGAACGCTACGCCCGCCACCTCGTGCTGCGCGAGGTGGGCGGCCCGGGGCAGGCCCGCCTGAAGGCCGCGCGGGTGCTGGTGATCGGCGCGGGCGGGCTCGGAGCGCCGCTGATCCAGTACCTCGCCGCGGCCGGCATCGGCACGATCGGCCTCGTCGACGACGACGTCGTCTCGCTGTCGAACCTGCAGCGGCAGGTCATCCATGGGACGCCGGATCTCGGCCGCCCGAAGGTCGAGAGCGCCGCCGAGGCGGTGGCCCGCCTCAATCCGCACGTGCGGGTGGTGCCTCACGCGATCCGGATCACGGCCGAGTCCGCGCCGGGCCTGCTCGCGGAGTACGACGTGGTGGCCGACGGCTCGGACAACTTCGCGACCCGCTACGCGGTGTCCGACGCCTGCTTCCACGCGAAGCGGCCGCTCGTCACGGCCGCGCTCGGCCAGTTCGACGGCTCGCTGACCACGATCCGCGCGCACGAGACGGGAGCGGACGGGCGCCCGAACCCGACCTACCGCTGCCTGTTCCCGAACCCGCCGCCCCCCGGCGCGGTGCCGCCCTGCGCGGAGGCCGGCGTGCTCGGCGCGCTCGCCGGCGTGATGGGCTCGCTGATGGCGATGGAGGTGATCCGCGCGGTGGCGGGCTTCGGCGAGCCGCTGGTGGGGCGCCTCCTCATGGTCGACGCCCTGGCGATGCGCTTCGAGACCCTGGCCTACGGGTGGGACGAGACGAATCCGCTGAGCGGAACCCCGGTGCGCTAAAGGTGCGTCTCGTCCTCGCAAGCGACTTGGTGCTTGCTCTCGATGCGGAAGAAGACCCAGGCCGCCACGGTCGAGCAGACGAGGGCGAGGGCTGTCCGTTCCAGGGTTGCGCGGTTGAGGATGTGTTCCGTCAAGCTTGTGCCGCGCCGTTCGAGAACACCGCCGTAGTCGAGCAGCAGGTACGACAAGGCTACGACAAACGGAGCGACCCTGCACCAAGCGAGCAGATGTGCGTGAAGGCTGCGCTGAAACGCTACGCCGATGCAGAGCGCCGCGATCGGGAGAGGCCAGCTCAGGTAGATTGCGAAGATGATGATGAAGGGCGCGAATATGCCGGTGAACGGGACCAAGATCAGGAAGCCCGCGCAGTAGGCGGCGACGATGCGTGCGCCCAGAGCGGCGCTGCCACGCAGGAGCGTCCACAGCGATTCGTGCCCCCTCACCGTCGTGTCGCCACATGCTCGCGCCGGGACTTCGAGCCGCCCGCAACGGATGCGTCGCCGGCCCGCCGCACGCCCGACCTCGCCGCGAGCGCCGCGGGCGTGCGCAGGCCCCAGACCCAGTTCAGACGCTCGAAGAGACGCAGGAGCCACCAGCCGGGATCGGCCTGGCCCGGCTCGATGCCGAACCGCGCCGAGTTTTGCCCGGCGTGGTGATTTGCGTGCGAGGCCTCGCCGAAGGTGATCCAGGCGGCCGCCGGGAGGTCGTGGCCCTGCACGGCCATCCCGTCGACCACCCAGCCCTGCGGGCCGCGCCGGTGCGTGATGTGGCCGACGAGCCAGTGGCCGGTGAGCGAGACCGTGATGCGGACGGGGATCCCCCAGACGAGCCAGGGCATGCCGCCGAGCGCGAAGAAGAGCACGGCCCAGGGCAGTTGCTGCAGCATCCAGGTCGCTTCGAGCCAGCGGTAGAACGGGTCGTCGGCGAGGCGCGGCTCCGGGCGGAAGCGCGGCGGGCGGGCGAGATCGAGCCGCGCGTGCATCTGCAGCCACGCGTCCTTCCAGAACGGGGCGCGATGGGCGTGGAGATCGTGGCAGGCGGCCTGCCGCTGCGACCAGTCCCGGATGTCGTGCAGGCGCACCATGCCGAGCGGGCCGGCCATGCCGACGAGCGTGCCGAGATAGACGAGCAGGCGCTCCAGCCACGCTCGCGCCTCGAAGCTGCGGTGGATCAGCAGGCGGTGCATGCCCACCGAGTGGCCGGCGCAGAGGGTGACGGCGGTGGTCGCGACGAACAGGACCACCGCCCCCGGCGTCACGAAGAGCGGCCCGAGCGCGAGGGCCGCCGCCAGCATGCTCCCGGTCCAGAGGGAGCGGGCGGGCGCCCAGACGACGCGGCCCTCCGTGCTCGATGTGTCGGGACCCGCGATCACGCGGTCGGTCGAGAGGCAGGGCATGGGCTCATCGCAGTTATTTAGCAAATTAGCTAAATAAGCAGGCGGCTTTGTCAAGCCCGGCCGGATCGCCTATGTGACGGGCATGCAGCGCGTCTTCGAAGCCCTCGCGTCCACGCCCCGCCGGAAGATCCTCGCCCTGCTCGCCCACAGCGAGCTGAGCGCGGGCGAGATCGCGGCGCGGTTCGACATGACGAAGCCCTCGATCTCGCAGCACCTCGCGGTGCTGGAGGCGGCCGGCCTCGTCGTGAGCGAGAAGCGCGGCCAGTACGTGTTCTACCGGCAGGTCAGCGAGAACCTGATCAATGCGCTGAACGGCTTCGTGCAGGAGGTCTGCCCGGTGGCGCGGCCCTTGAAGCGCGAGAGCGCGGCGATCGGCCGGGAGCGGGCGAAGGCGGCGGAGGCGGACGCGGGAACGGCCGATGCGGGCGGCCCCGCACCGCGGCGAGGCGATACGGCCTGACGAGGCTGCACGGAGCGGATCGGGCGTCCTCGGCGGGTCCGGAGCCTCGATCGCCGCGCCGCGCCCGCCCGCGGCCCGGCTTGGCTCGGGCTTGGCCGGCGATCGTCCTGCTCGAACCGCCGACGATCGCCGTTCGCCGCCGCGAACCCCTCCGTCCACACGATCCTTCGGCTCGATTTCGTACGGAGTGCAGCGTAATTTGTGCCCATCTCGACCGTTGCTCAGCCATTCAGGCCGCGCAGACTGAGAAGAAAGTGCCCATGACGGGGGCCTAAAGCGCCGTAAGGTCAGTAAATGCCCATGGGTAGCGCCGCGTGGGCTATTTTTGCTCTTGAATTTTTTAGTTTCACGGCTCGAATATTACGTCTATACGCTGAGCCAACAAAAGATCGGTCCGTCGTCGGGCCGCGAAACCGTCACAGGCACCACGGCATCTGGTTCAGCGTGCGCGTTGCCGAAGTTTCGGCGACGGCCGGCGCGGGTCGAGGCATCGCCCCGCTCCCAGCGGGGGACGAGACCGTTCTTCACGAGCCGGAACGAGAGACCGCGGTGCGCGATCGACGCGAGGGTGTCGCGACAACTCGGGGTCAGCTCATGCCGCACTTCTACCTCCATTTCCGGACACCGCTCGGCATCCATCGGGACGACGAGGGCTCGACGTTCGCGGACCTCGACGCGGCCTACCTGAGCGTCTGCGAGACCATCCCGGACATCGCCGCCGACCTGTGGCGGAGTTCCCTGCGCAAGCCCGGCGCGGACCCCTTCGCCTGCGCCTTCGAGATCACCGACGCGGCGGGCCGCATCCTGATGGACGTGCCCTTCCTGGAGATCCTCGATCCGGCGCGGACCCGGTTCCGCGCGAAGCTGCGTCCGGACCTCTGCTGAGGACATGCTGGGGGGAGGTTCACGGATGTCGAAGACCCTGCCGCCGGTCGCGCCGGCATCGAGGCCGCGGCGCGCGGGCGCCCTGAACGCGGCCATCCTCGAGAGCCTCGGCCGGCAGTTGCAGTACTTCTACGAGCCCGTGCTGCAGGATGCGCCCGACGCGCGCATCGCGGCGCTGCTGCGCAGGCTCGAGGCCGGCGACGCCGAGGCCGCGCGGGCGCGGGATCCGGCGCCGAGCCGCGCCGGCCCTTCCCCGCGGCCCGCCCGGCTCGCCTTCGGGATGTGAGGCGGGCGCCCCGGCGGGCGGTGGGGGCGCGCGCCCGGGGACGGGATCGTTCCACGGCGTTCGGCGGGCGGCGCGTCAGGCGCCGAGGCAGCACTTCTTGAACTTCCTGCCCGAGCCGCAGGGGCAGGGATCGTTGCGGCCGACGTCGCGGAAGGGGTTGGTCACCGGCTCGCCCGCCCCCTCCTCCGTCCAGGCGAGCGCCGCCACGGGGTCGTCGAGATAGCCGAGGCCGCGCTCGTCGAGGTCGCGGCGGTCGCCGGGGCGCGTCTGGGCCCGGCGCAGGGCCGCGCGGAACCAGGCGGGGTCCGACACGTCCCGGGTCAGGCGCCCGTCCCTGCGGGCCGCCTCGACGCGGGGGGCGAGGCCGCTCGCCCCCGTCAGCGCGACCGCCTCCTCCCAGCCGACCCAGCCGATGTCGCCCTCGACGGCGACGCGCTTGTCGTCGAAGCGTATCAGCATCTCCGCGGCGGCCTCGGCCGGGATGCGGCCGTCGCGCACGAGGAAAGCGGTCGCGGCGAGCGCCTCGTTGCGCACGAGGTCGTCGATCGTGCTGTCGAGGACGAGGGTGAAGAGCGGCTCCGGGTCCCCGTCGTAGAGGCTCGCGAGCACCTGCGGCAGCGTGGTGCCGGCCGCGTCCCCGAGGAGGTCGGCCAGCGTCTCACCGTCCTGCCGCAGCAGGCGCAGCAGCGGCCGGTAGGCGCGCGCGTCCCGCGCGGCGGCGAGCGCGTGCAGGCCCCAGAACAGGAGGTTCGCTTCCTCGTCCGTCAGCTCCGCGCCGCCGCCCGCGGCGTCGAGGAGGCGCAGGACCTCGCCGGCGATCCGCCCCGGCTCGGCGACGGCCTCGCGGAGCGCCGCCTCAGGCAGGAAGTCGGAGGCGCCGAGGCGGAGTGCGAGATCGTCGCCGAGCATGGGACCGCCTTCAGGAGCGCAGGGTGGCGCCGGTCTTGCGGGCGACCTCGGCCACGATCCTCGCGCTCACGGCCTCGATCTCGGCGTCGGTCAGCGTCTTCTCGACGGGCTGCAGGCGGACCGCGATGGCGACCGACTTCGAGCCCTCCGGGATGCCGGCGCCCTCGTAGACGTCGAACACGTCGATCCCCGCGATGAGCTTGCGCTCGGCAGCCTGTGCCGCCTTCACCACCTCGCCCGCCGCCACGTCGCGGGCGACCACGAAGGCGAAGTCGCGCGAGACCGGCTGGAAATCCGAGAGCGCCAGCGCCGGCTTGACCTTGGTGGGCTTCGCCTTCGGCAGCGGCAGCGCGTCGAGCGTGATCTCGAAGGCGACGAGGGTGCCCTTGAGATCGAGCGCCTTCAGGATCCGCGGGTGGATCTCGCCGAAATGCCCGACCGGGTTCTTCGGCCCGAACTGCAGGGTGCCGGAGCGGCCCGGATGCAGCCAGGCCGGGCCGCCGGCCACGACCTGGAGGCCGCCGGTCGGCACGCCGAGGCCGGCGAGCAGCGCCAGCGCGTCGGCCTTCGCGTCGAATGCGTCGACGGGGGAGGCCGCGCCGTCCCAGTGGCGGCCGCCGCCCGCATGGCCGGCGCCGGCCCGGCGCACGGCGGCCGCGCGGATCGACTGCGCCTCGGGCTCGTCGCCCGCGAAGCACTGGCCGACCTCGAACAGGGCCACGTCCGGGTAGCCCCGGTCGGCGTTGCGCTGCGCGGCGCGCAGCAGGCCCGGCACGAGGCTCGGGCGCATGTCCGAGAGGTCGGAGGCGATCGGGTTGGCGAGCGCCAGCGCCCCGCCCCCGCCGCCGAACGCCGCGGCGTCGTCGTGCGGGATGAAGGACCAGGTCACGGCCTCCATCAGGCCGCGGCTCGCCAGGGCACGCTTGGCGGCGCGGGTGCGCCGCTGCAGGACGGTGAGCACGGGCCGGCCCACGCCCGCGACGAGGCGCGGCAGCGGCTTCGGCTCGATCCGGTCGAGCCCGGCGATGCGCACGATCTCCTCGACGAGGTCGGCCTTGCCCTCGACGTCGGGGCGCCAGGAGGGCGGCAGCACCTTCACCCGGTCGCCGCTGCCGGCCACGTGGAACCCGAGGGTCTCCAGCGTCACCTTCATCTCGGCGCGCGACAGCTCGATCCCGGCGAGCCGGCGCACCTCCGTCCAGGGGAAGTCGATGACGTGGCCCGTCTCCGGGACCTCGCCCGCGACCGTGGCCTGGCTCGCGCTGCCGCCGCAGATGTCGAGGACGAGGCGGGTGGCGAGATCGAGCCCGGGCAGGGTGAAGGCCGGGTCGACGCCGCGCTCGAACCGGTAGCGGGCATCCGTGATGACGCCGAGGCGCCGGCCGGTCTGGGCGATGTTGGCCGGGTCCCACAGGGCGGCCTCGACGAGCACGTCGACGGTGTTCTCGTCGCAGCCCGAAGCCTCGCCGCCGATGATGCCGGCGATCGACTCGACGCCGCGCTCGTCGGCGATCACCACCATGTCCTCGGTGAGAGCGTGGGTGCGCCCGTCGAGGGCGAGCAGGGTCTCGCCCTCCCGCGCCCGGCGCACGGTCAGCGCGCCCGAGACCTTGGCGGCGTCGAACACGTGGAGCGGGCGCCCGCGGTCGAAGGTCATGTAGTTCGTGATGTCGACGAGCGCGTTGATGGGCCTGAGGCCGATCGCGCGCAGGCGCGCCTGCATCCAGTCCGGGGACGGGCCGTTGCGCACGCCGCGCACGAGGCGCAGGGCGAAGAGCGGGCAGAGCCTGCGGTCCTCCGCCGCGAGGTCGAGCGCGACCGGGACGGGGCAGGCCCCCTCCCCGCGCACCGGCGGCAGCGGCTCGCGCTTGAGGGTGCCGATGCCGGTCGCCGCGAGGTCGCGGGCGATGCCGTGGACGGAGGTGCAGTCCGGCCGGTTCGGGGTGAGGTTGATCTCGACGACCGGGTCGTCGAGACCCGCGTAGAGGGCGTAGGGCTCGCCCACCGGCGCGTCCTCGGGCAGGTCCAGGATGCCGTCGTGATCGTCCCCGAGGCCGAGCTCGGCGCCCGAGCAGAGCATGCCGCGGCTCTCGACGCCCCGGATGCTGCCCACCGACAGGGTGATGTTCTTGCCGGGCACGTAGGTCCCGGGCGGCGCGAAGACGGACTTCATGCCCGCCCGCGCGTTCGGCGCCCCGCAGACCACCTGCAGCGGCTGCCCGTCGCCGGCATCGACCGTGCAGACGCGCAGGCGGTCCGCGTTCGGGTGCTGCTCGGCGGTGAGCACCTTGGCGACGACGTAGGGCTTCAGGGCCGCCGCCTTGTCCTCGAGCCCCTCGACCTCGAGGCCGATGCGCGTCAGCGTCTCGGCGATCGTGTCGAGGGAGGCTTGCGTCTCGAGGTGGTCCTTGAGCCAGGAGAGGGTGAATTTCATCGGAGCCTATCTTTGAAGATCAGGTGGACCGCCAGTGTGCGGCGATCGGATTCGCTCAGTTCTGCAAGTCGCGCGATCAGATCGCGGGCTTCGGCGACGCGGTCCCGAGCCTCGCTCTCCTGATAGAATCCGATCCGCGGCGCGGCATAGTCCGCCAGCATGCGGGCACCCTGCAGCGGCACGATCAGGTCCCCGACGCGCTTGAGCGCGGGGTTGGTGATCAGCGGGCTACCCTTGGCCTGGAAGGCGTTCCGAAGCGGCCCGTGGTCGAGGGCGCGATAGACCTTCTCGTACTCATCCGAGGTACGGTCGACATCCTTCAGCAGGGCGTCCGCGCAGACGCGCGCGAGCGCGTGGAACGCGGCGTAGTACGCCGTGCTGACAGCCCGCCGCTTGACCGCCGAACTGTCGGGATGCGCATCGATGAGGTCGTCCGCCACTTGGATCAGGCGGTCCACCAGCGTCGCCATGCGTCAGTCCACGTCCGCGTGCGCCTGCCGCTCGTCGGCGATGTCGTTCGTCAGGTACACGAAGCGCTCCTCCCCGCGATCGAGCAGGGCGTCGCGGATCGCGTGCACGGTCCGCACGATCTCGGTGCGGCTATCGGGACGCGTCTGGTAACGGGCGGTCACGCGGATGATCGGGGCGCCGTCGAAATCCGTGTCGAACCGCACCGCGGCGCCCGTGTACTGACCGCCGGGAAATCTGGCCCGGAGGACGTTGGACACGATCGATTCGATCTCGCGTTCCGTCACCGCAACCTCCCGTCCTCACCCCGTCAGCCCGCCGACCAGGCTCGGCACGTCGAGGGGCCGGAAGCCGTAATGGTCTAGCCAGCGCACGTCCGCCTCGAAGAAGGGGCGCAGGTCCGGCATGCCGTACTTCAGCATGGCGATGCGGTCGATGCCGACGCCGAAGGCGAAGCCCTGCACGCTGTCCGGGTCGAGCCCGCAATTGCGCAGCACGTTCGGGTGGACCATGCCGCAGCCGAGGATCTCCAGCCAGTCGTCGCCCTCGCCGAAGCGGATCTCGCCGCCCTTGCGCGAGCACTGGATGTCGACCTCCGCCGAGGGCTCGGTGAAGGGGAAGAAGGAGGGCCGGAAGCGCATCTTCACGCCCTCCACCTCGAAGAACGCCTTGCAGAACTCCTCCAGCACCCATTTCAGGTTCGCGATGTTGGCCGAGCGGTCGATCACGAGCCCCTCGACCTGATGGAACATCGGCGTGTGGGTCTGGTCCGAATCGTGCCGGTAGGTCCGGCCCGGGATGATCACCCGGATCGGCGGTGCCTCGGCCCGCATGGTGCGGATCTGGACCGGCGAGGTGTGGGTGCGCAGCACCTTGCGCTGCCCGTTCCGGTCGGGCCGCAGGAAGAAGGTGTCGTGCATCTCCCGGGCCGGGTGGCCGGGCGGGAAGTTGAGCGCCGTGAAGTTCAGCTCGTCCGTCTCGATGTCCGGCCCCTCCGCCACCGAGAAGCCCATGTCGGCGAAGATCGCGGTGATCTCGTCGATGACCTGGCTGATCGGGTGGATGCGCCCGCGCGCCTCCGGCGCCTCGCGCACCGGCAGGGTGACGTCGACGCGCTCGGCCGCGAGCCGGGCCTCGAGCGCCGCCTCGGCCAGCGCCTCGCGCCGGGTGGCCAGCGCGCCCTGGACCCGGTCGCGCAGGCCGTTGATGAGGGGCCCGCGCTCCCTGCGCTCCTCGGGGCTCATGCTCCCCAGCGTCTTGAGGAGGTCCGACACGCTGCCCTTCTTGCCGAGCGCCGCCACGCGCACGGATTCGAGCGCCGCCTCGTCGGGGGCCGCGTCGACCTTGGCGAGAAGATCGCGTTCGAGTGTGTCGAGATCGGTCATCGCTGTCCTCGGGCCGCCCGGTCCGGGCGGGTCGGTGATGCGGGCTGCTTGTTCCGGCTCGGGCGCCCGGATGCAAGGGGCGCGGCGGCCGGAGAAACGACGAGGGCGCGGCGCTCCTGAAGCGCCGCGCCCCTCGCCGGAACGTCCTGTGGTGCCGTGAGGCGCGCTAGGCGGCCTTCGCGCTACGCGGCCTTGGCGGACGGGAGGGCGGCCTTGGCCTTCTCGACCACCGCCGCGAAGCTCGCCGGCTCATGGATGGCGAGCTCCGACAGGGCCTTGCGGTCCACCACGATGCCGGACTTCGCCAGCCCGTCGATGAAGCGGGAGTAGGTCAGGCCGTGCTCGCGAACCGCCGCGTTGAGGCGCTGGATCCAGAGGGCGCGGAAGGTGCGCTTCTTGTTCTTGCGGTCGCGGTAGGCGTACTGCAGACCCTTCTCCACCGCCTGCTTGGCGATGCGGATCGTGTTCTTGCGCCGGCCGTAATAGCCGCGGGCGGCCTTGAGGACTTTCTTGTGCTTCGCGTGACTGGTCACGCCGCGCTTGACGCGGGCCATGGTCGATCTCCTGGACTAATCTGAAAACAGTATCGGCGACGTCGTGAAGGCTTACCGCGCGTTCGGCAGGAAGTACTTCTTCACGTTGGCGGCATCGCCCTCGAAGAGGGTCGTGGTGCCGCGCAGGTTGCGGATCTGCTTCGTGGTCCGCTTGATCATGCCGTGGCGCTTGCCGGCCTGGGCGTACATGACCTTGCCGGTGCCGGTGATCTTGAAGCGCTTCTTGGCGCCCGACTTCGTCTTCAACTTGGGCATTTGGCTCTCCGTTCGCGCAAGACCCGTCCGATCCGGATCGGGCCGGACCCCTCGCGCTCGATGGATGCTTCTGGTGGAGCAACACGAACCGCCACGGCAGCCCTATCCGGCCGGGCGGTTCGACGCGCGGGGCTTATGACAGATCGGCGACGCCGTTTCAATCGTCCGGAAGCCTGCGGAAGCGATGTCCTTCGACTTCCGCGCCGCCCGCCGGCCCGTGAATGGCCCGACCCGTGCATCGGCGTGTCGAGCCGCGACGCGAACACGGCCCTGTGCGCGCGAATAAAACCCAGGATTGCGGGGACATCTCGGAAGCACCGCACAATTCCCGTCCACCGCGAGGCGCACCGGAACCATAACCTTGGCTGTCAGTTTCGTTCATGTCCCACTCAGGCCGGATCGGGTTAGCTCTCCGAAACGCTCGTCCTCACAGGAGACTTTTTCGTGCGCATTGCCCAGATCGCCCCGCTCTCGGAGGCGGTGCCTCCGAAGTTCTACGGCGGCACAGAGCGCGTCGTGTCCTGGATCACCGAGGAACTCGTCCGGCAGGGACATGACGTGACGCTCTTCGCGAGCGGCGACTCGGAGACCACGGCGAAGCTCGCCGCCTGCACGCCCGAGGGCCTGCGGCTGCTCGGCTACCGCGACCACACCGCGAGCCACCTCGCGATGCTGCATCACGTCCGCCGTCGGGCGCACGAGTTCGACATCCTGCACTTCCACATCGACCTGCTGCAGTACCCGATGTTCGAGGACATGAACCACAAGTGCGTCACCACGATGCACGGTCGCCTCGACGTGCCGGACTTCATGCCGGTCTACCGCACCTTCACGGGCATGCCGCTGGTCTCGATCTCCGACAACCAGCGCGAGCCGATGCCGCCGACCGTGAACTGGGCCTCGACGATCCACCACGGCCTGCCGGCGCAGAACTGCCCGTTCTACCCGGAGGCCAAGGGCGGCTATCTCGCCTTCCTCGGCCGGATCTCGCCCGAGAAGCGGCCCGACCGCGCGATCGAGATGGCCAAGCGCTCCGGCGTGCCGCTGAAGATCGCCGCCAAGGTCGACAAGGCGGACCAGGAATACTGGGACGAGGTCATCGAGCCGATGATCCACCACCCGCTGATCGAGTACATCGGCGAGATCAACGAGGAGCAGAAGAAGGACTTCCTCGGCAACGCCCTGGCGCTCGCCTTCCCGATCGACTGGCCGGAGCCCTTCGGCCTCGTGATGATCGAGGCGATGTCGGCGGGCACGCCGGTGATCGCCTTCCGCAACGGCTCCGTGCCGGAGGTGATCGCCGACGGCGTCAGCGGCGTGCTGTGCGACAGCATGGACGAGGCTGTCGCGGCCGTCGACACGGTCAAGACGATGAGCCGCGCCGGCGTGCGCCGCTACTTCGAGAGCCAGTTCACGGCCGAGTGCATGGTCCGCAAGTACGTGGCGGTCTACGAGCAGCTGCTCGCCGGCCAGCCGGACGTGATCAAGCTGCCGACCGCGGCGGCCTTCGCGCCCCATTACGGCGAGATGAACGGCTCCGCCCGTCCCTCGCTCTCCGCCGCGGCGATGCCCGCCTGACGGCCACGCCCGGCACCGCGCCCGCGAGGGTTAACAGACCCTCGCTTGCGTCGTAAGATCGCCCAACTCAGACGGTTCCAAGGGCCGCCGCTTCGCCAGGACAGCGATTCGGCGGCCCTTTCGATTCGCGCGGACCCCTGACATCCCGGAGAAGCCCAGCATGGCGGCGGAAGACATGACGGCGAAGGTGCATTCTCCCGACGAAGAGGCGCCGCAGCGCATCTACGGGTTCCAGGACGCCGACGAGGTCCTTCCGCAGTACCATATCGAGGCGCAGACCTCGCTCGTGGAGCGGCCGCTGCGCTCGCTCAAGTTCGGCGAGGCCTTCGCCGTGCTCGACAGCTACGGCGACATCGGCGTGCTCCCCGGGCCCGAGGGCCTCTACTTCCAGGATACGCGCTACCTCTCGCGGCTGCACTTCACGATCGAGGACCAGCGTCCGCTCCTGCTCTCCTCCGTGATGCAGGACGACAACGGGGCGCTCAGCGTCGACATGACGACGCCCGACATCCGGATCGACGCGCACGACGACAGCTCGATCCCGCGCGAGGTGATCGCCATCGAGCGGACCAAGTTCCTGTTCCGGGGCGCCTGCTACGACCGGATCGGCCTGCGCTCCTACGATTCGCGCGAGCGCTCCTTCCGCATCACCCTCACCTTCGACGCCGATTACCGCGACCTCTTCGAGGTGCGCGGCACCAACCGCGCGCAGCGCGGCAAGCGCTCGGTGCAGGTGGCGAGCGAGCGCGAGGTCCAGTTCCGCTACGTCGGCCTCGACGAGGTGGTGCGCACCACGGCCCTGCATTTCGGGCCGAAGCCCCACCGCCTGGAGGCCGGCCGCGCCGAGTTCGAGCTGACGCTGGCGCCGGGCGAGCGCGCCTCGCTGTTCATCCGCGTGGTCTGCGAATCGCACCGCGCCTTCACGAGCGCGCCCGCCGCCGAGAAGGTGGGCGAGGACGCCGCCGCGGGCCTCGCGCTCGCCTCCGGCAGCACCGCCGCGCGGCCGCCCAAGGGCTTGGCCGAGGGCGTGGTCTTCGCCCGCGCCTACCGCGACGCGCGGCGCGACCAGCGCGAGCTGACCGCCGGCATCACCACGATCATCTCCTCGAACGACCAGTTCAACGAGGCGGCCTGCCGCGCCACCGCAGACCTCTACATGCTGGCGAGCCGCACGCCCGAGGGCATCTACCCCTTCGCCGGCATCCCCTGGTACTCCACGGTGTTCGGGCGCGACGGCATCATCACGGCGATGATGGCGCTGTGGATCGACCCGAACTTCGCCAAGGGCGTGCTGCGCTACCTCGCCTCGACGCAGGCCAAGACCGTGGACCCGGCCGCCGACGCCCAGCCCGGCAAGGTCCTGCACGAGACCCGGCGCGGCGAGATGGCGATGCTCGGGGAGGTGCCGTTCCGGCACTATTACGGCACCATCGACGGCACGCCGCTCTTCGTGATGCTGGCCTCGGAATACTACGCGGTGACCGGCGACCGGGACACGATCGCCCGGATCTGGCCGGCGCTCGAACTCGCGCTCACCTGGATGAACGAGTACGGCGACCGGGACGGCGACGGCTTCGTGGAGTACGCCCGCGACACCGACAAGGGCCTGGAGAACCAGGGCTGGAAGGACAGCCACGACTCGATCTTCCACGCCGACGGCCACCTCGCGAAGGGGCCGATCGCGCTGTGCGAGGTCCAGGGCTACGTCTACGCGGCCAAGAACGGCATGGCGAAGCTCGCCGCGATGCTCGGCCACGACGCGCTCGCCGAATCGCTGACCCACCAGGCGCGGGCGCTCCGCGAGGCGTTCGACAAGGCGTTCTGGAACGAGGAGATCGGCACCTACGTGCTGGCGCTCGACGGTGAGAAGCGGCAGTGCGCGGTGCGCTCCTCGAATGCCGGCCACGCCCTGTTCACGGGGATCGCCCTGCCGGAGCGGGCCGGCCGCGTGGCGGCGCAGCTCCTCTCGAAGGACGGGTTCAACGGTTGGGGCGTGCGCACGATCGCCCGCGGCGAGGCCCGCTACAACCCGATGTCCTACCACAACGGCTCGATCTGGCCGCACGACAACGCCCTGATCGCGCTGGGCCTCGCCCGCTACGACCTGAAGCCCGAGGCGTCGCGCATCTTCCAGGGCATGTTCGACACCGCCCTCTACCAGGACCAGAAGCGCCTGCCGGAGCTGTTCTGCGGCTTCATGCGGCGCCGCCAGCGCGGGCCGGTGGCCTACCCCGTCGCCTGCAGCCCGCAGGCCTGGGCGGCGGCCGCCCCCTTCGCCTTCCTGGCCGCCTGCCTCGGCCTGGAGATCGACCACGCCCGCAACCGGGTGCGCTTCCGCAACCCGACGCTCCCGGCCTTCCTCGACGGCGTCTCGATCTTCAACGTCAAGATCGGCACCTCGCGGATCGACCTGCGCATCCAGCGCCACGACGACGACGTGACCGTCAGCGTGCTGCGCCGGACCGGCGACGCGCAGATCGCGATGGTGAAGTAGGCGGGACGTGCAGTACGCCGCCGGGTCCGCGGCACCACGCGCCCCCTCATCCGTT
>NZ_BJZU01000075.1 GCF_007992195.1 Methylobacterium oxalidis
CCGGCTCTCGTCCGGGACCCCGCGGGGTCCCGGGCCTAGACCGAACGCGAAGGGGCGCCCGTCCGGATCCGGACGGGCGCCGCTCTCTTTTTTGGCGGTCCCGCGACCGGGAGCGGCCCGCATCCCGGAGTGCACCCCGAACGGAAAAAGGCCCCGGCACGCTCGGGTGCCGGGGCCTCTCGGTTGATCGGGTTTTCCTAGCGAGGAAACGGCGGGCCGCCCCCTCCCCTGCCGGGGTCAGCGGGCCGGAGCGGTCGCCGGAGGCATCGTGGCCGGATCCTTCCTCACGTAGGCCTGGCGCATCGGCTTGAGCACGAACACCGCCATCAGCGCCGCCAGGATGTTGAGCGCCGCAGCGGCCAGGAACACCGCCTTCCAGTCGCCGGTCATCGTGGTGATGACGCTGGTGTAGGGCACGATCAGCGCCGCCGTGCCCTTGGCGGTGTAGAGGAGGCCCGCGTTCGTGGCGGCGTACTTCGAGCCGAAGGTGTCGCCGCAGGTCGCCGGGAACAGCGAGTAGATCTCGCCCCAGGCGAAGAACACGAGGCCCGTGAGGATCACGAAGGCGATCGGGTCGTGGCCGAACACGCTCAGCGCGTAGATGCCCACGCCCTCGATGCCGAAGGACAGGAACATCGTGTTCTCACGGCCGATATGGTCCGAGACCCAGCCGAAGAACGGGCGCGTCACGCCGTTCAGCACGCGGTCGAGCGTCGCCGCGAAGGTGAGCGCCGGCAGCGTGATGCCGAGCAGCGAGACCGGGGTGTCGGCGATGTGGAAGTCCTTCGCGATCGGGCCGAGCTGCGCCGTCGCCATCAGGCCACCCGCGGCCATCATCACGAACATCGCGTACATCACCCAGAAGATCGGGGTGCGCACCATCTCGCCCGGGGTGAAGTCGCGCTTGCTCTGGCTGACGCGCGCCACCTCCGGCACGTCACCCTTCTTCGGGGCGACGAGGAACAGGGCGAGCAGCATCACGATGACGCCCTGGCCGATGCCGAAGTAGAAGAAGGCCGCCTCGTAGCCGGACGACTTGATCATGGCCTGGATCGGCACGACCGTCAGGGCCGAGCCCGCGCCGAAGCCCATCGCGGTGATGCCGGCGGCGAGGCCGCGGCGATCCGGGAACCACTTCAGCGAGTTGCCGACGCAGGTGCCGTAGACCGCGCCCGCGCCCGTGCCGCCGATCGCGGCCGCGATGTAGAGCGTGGTGAGCGACTCGGCGTAGGAGTTCATCACCCAGGCGATGCCGCAGAGCAGGCCGCCGAACAGCGTGACGATGCGCGGGCCGTACTTATCGACGAACCATCCCTCGACGGGGACGAGCCAGGTTTCGGTGACGACGAAGAGCGTGAAGGCGATCTGGATCGCGGCGCGATCCCAGCCGTGGCGCTCCTGCATCGGGTTCACGAAGAAGGTCCAGCCGTACTGCATGTTCGCGATCATGCACATGCAGACGACGCCGAAGGCCAGTTGCAGCCATCGGTTCACGCGTACCCCGTCTTGGGTCGTAGTCATTGGCGTTTCTCCTGATCGGTCGAATTTTGTGGAATTCTTGTTTTTTGTTTTTTGGTCTCGGTCTTCACGTCGCCCTCGGAGCGATGCGCCGCGGGCAGGCAGGCGCGATGCCGCCGGGACCTGCCGTCTTCGGCGTGTCCAAGGTCGACGGTATACCAGGGATTATTGTGGGCGGATGAACGTGCGCCTGTCAATCGCAGGGTACCGGACCGTGTATCACCGGGCCGGTCAGGCCGTCATCCCGCGGAGCGGATTTTTCGCGATGTCGAGGGATGTGTCTGCGAACGCGAGCGTTTTCGAGACCGAGGCTGCCGCGAAGGCGCTTCACCGCCTGCAACCTTCAGGTGAAATGCGGCGCCGCGCGGATTCTCGGCATCGCTGCTGCCGGATCGGCCCGCAGCGGGCCCGCTCCACAGGAATTCGTGCGCCGTCCGCGGGGAGCCGGAACAGATTTCGACGCCCTCCGCGTCGGTGAATCTCAAATCTCCGGAGGGGATCCGCGCCGGTCCACGACATAGGCGGCCGGATCGTCCATGCGCGAGACCGCCATCTGCGCTGCAGGGGTATGAATTGACAGGCGTTATCTGGTATACCAGAGTCCAGCTAGATTGTGGGCTGGGTTTTCGATCGCGCGCGACGGGTTCGCGAAGCCCGCTCGGCCCGTCGAACCTCGCGCCGGCCGGACCCGAGAACACTAGGCGGTGTTCAGGCTTTGCAGTAGGTCTCCGCGCGCGGGAAGTCTGCGTGCACGGGAAGTCTCTGCGCGCGGGAAGAACACGGCCGGGGCGCGGCGCGGAGCCGGAGAACGTTTGGGTGCGGTTATGGTAAAGAGCGACCAGTTCAACATCACGCCGATCGTCGCGAGCTCGAGCCTGCGGACGCTGGCCTACGAGGCGCTGAAGGCCGCCATCACCAACATGGACATCTACGGCCGCGCCGAAGAAGTCCGGCTCGACGAGCGCAAGCTCTCGCAGGATCTCGGCGTCAGCCGCACGCCCGTGCGCGAGGCCCTGACCGTGCTGGAGCAGGAGGGCTTCGTGCGCTCCGAGGCGCGCCGCGGCGTCTTCGTCATCAAGAAGACGAAGAAGGAGATCGTCGGCATGATCCACGCCTGGGCGGCGCTGGAGAGCATGGCCGCGCGGCTCGCCTGCGAGCGCGCCACGGACGCGCAGCTCAAGTCGCTCCGCGAGATCTTCCCCGAATTCTACGAGGGCAGGCCCTCCGAGCACATCGACGAGTACTCGGACGCCAACATCCGCTTCCACCAGAAGATCATCTCCCTCGGCCAGTGCGAGGTGATCGAGGACCTGTCGAGCAACCTCCTGATGCACGTGCGCGGCATCCGCAACACGGCCCTGCGCCAGGGCGACCGCGCCGAGAAGTCGATCAAGGAGCACGTGCAGATCATCAAGGCGCTGGAGGCCCGCCAGGCGGAACACGCCGAGAACCTCGTGCGCGAGCACGGTCTCGGCCTCGCCGCGCACGTCAACACCTACGGCGATTACCTGGAGTGAGCGGAAATTTCCCGCCGGAATCGTGGGGCCGGATGCGATATATCGCAGCTTCAGGCTGGTATCTGGTATACATCAATGCTACGTAGCCTGCGTCCTTCCTGAGACATGGGACTACCTTCAAGCGCGCTCTCGGCAGGGAGCGCGTTTTTCTTTGGCGCGGCCGGGGACCGTCCGGACGGCGCTGCCGGCCTCCAGCGAACGGGCAACGGAAGCCTCGATCCCGGCGTTGAGCGCAGCGGGCGCAGGCCGCCCGGCGCAGGAGAGGCACCATGAGCGGTCATTCCGGGACATCCGCGCGAGACCTGGCCGACGCCGTCGCCGCGGCCTACGCCGAGGAGACGCGCCCGCCGCTCACGCCCGAGCTGACGGAGCGGGTTCGCGCCGCGATCCTGCCGGAGGCCGACCCCGAGGATCCGGGCAGCATCGAGCGCATCAACCGGGTTCTCGACGCGTTCGAGGTCTCGCTCGAGGCCGTGGCGGGGCCCCGCCTCGTCGGCATCGATCCCGCGACCGGCGCCGTCTCGATGTCGAATCGCTCGGAGGCCGGCCGGCCGCTGCGCTCGTTCGGGGGCCAGTGAGCACCGGGAGCCCGTGTCCGGGAGCGCTGCGGGCAGGCCCTTCTTCATCGCAGGCGGCCATGCGTGGCGAAGGGGTCAGGCATGCCTTGCCCGCGCGCCGTCGCGGCCTCACGCCTCGTCGGAGGCGGTGCGCCGCCTCCCGTCGGGTCCGGCACTAAAATTCTGAGCCGCCGAAATCCTAGTTTCGAGCCGTTCGAAAGCCTGATTTTTCAGCGCATTCGCGGCCGAGCACCCAGTTCATGCATCATTGTGCCGAACGCATCGCGGCGCAAAAGGAAATATTTCAAGCGGAAAGGATTGATGAACGATCGCCGCGACGGCCGGATGGATAGCCCGCGCGGAGGCGGGCGTAAGTCTTGGAAACTTCTCCCCTTCAGAATCGCATGCTATGCCCCTCGCGGCATTGTTGCCGGGGATGCGGCCGAAGGACCAGCTCGGCTGGTGCCGAGACGTACCAAGACTCGCTTTGACGCAGTGCAGCGCCGAGTGGCTACCCTTGTATTTTGTATGCCAGAGGCTAGAGTGGCGGGATGAACCAGCACGATAACTCCCGCGTACAGCGGTTCGACCACCCCGGGCGCGGACGCGAGCGCGCGAGGCCGGTTCCGAAGGGCCGTCAGGTCGACCCGACTGCCAAGGTCGAGATCGAGGCCCTGCTCGGCGACCGCTCGCGCCAGCGCGACCTGCTGATCGAGCACCTGCACCTGATCCAGGACACCTACGGCCAGATCAGCGCGGCCCACCTCGCGGCACTCGCCGACGAGATGAGGCTCGCCTTCGCCGAGGTGTTCGAGACCGCGACCTTCTACGCGCATTTCGACGTCCTGCGCGACGGCGACGCGGACCTGCCGGCGCTCACCGTGCGCGTGTGCGACAGCATCACCTGCGCAATGCACGGCGCCGAGGATCTGCTCGCAGCCCTCCAGACCGAGCTCGGCCCCGGCGTGCGCGTGCTGCGTGCCCCTTGCGTCGGCCTGTGCGACCACGCTCCCGCGGTCGAGGTCGGCCACAACTTCCTGCACCGGGCGGACGTGGCGAGCGTGAAGGCGGCGGTGGAGGCGGGCGACACCCACGCCCACATCCCGGCCTACGTCGACTACGACGCCTACGTGGCGGGCGGCGGCTACAAGACCCTGGGGCGCCTGCGCTCGGGCGATCTCAGCGTCGACGACGTGCTCAAGGTCCTCGACGACGGCGCCCTGCGCGGGCTCGGCGGCGCGGGCTTCCCCACCGGCCGCAAGTGGCGCTCCGTGCGCGGCGAGCCGGGCCCCCGCCTGATGGCGATCAACGGCGACGAGGGCGAGCCTGGCACCTTCAAGGACCAGCTCTACCTCAACACCGACCCGCACCGCTTCCTCGAGGGCACGCTGATCGGCGCCCACGTGGTCGAGGCCGATGACGTCTACCTCTACATCCGCGACGAGTACCCGATCGCCCGCGAGATCCTGGCCCGCGAGATCGCGAAGCTCCCGGCGGGCGGCCCGCGCCTCCACCTGCGCCGCGGTGCCGGCGCCTACATCTGCGGCGAGGAATCCTCGCTGATCGAGTCGCTGGAGGGCAAGCGCGGCCTGCCCCGCCACAAGCCCCCCTTCCCGTTCCAGGTCGGCCTGTTCGGCCGCCCGACGCTGATCAACAACGTCGAGACGGTGTTCTGGGTGCGCGACCTCATCGAGCGCGGGGCCGAATGGTGGAAGAGCCACGGCCGCAACGGCTCGGCGGGCCTGCGCTCCTACTCGGTCTCGGGCCGGGTCCGGGAGCCGGGCGTGAAGCTGGCGCCCGCCGGCCTCACCGTGCAGGAGCTGATCGACGAGCATTGCGGCGGCATGGCCGACGGCCACAGCTTCGCGGCCTACCTGCCGGGCGGCGCCTCGGGCGGCATCCTGCCGGCCTCGATGGGCGACATCCCGCTCGATTTCGGCAAGCTCGAGAAGTACGGCTGCTTCATCGGCTCGGCCGCCGTCGTCATCCTCTCGGACAAGGACGACGTGCAGGGCGCCGCCCTCAACCTGATGCGGTTCTTCGAGGACGAGTCCTGCGGCCAGTGCACGCCCTGCCGGGCGGGCACGCAGAAGGCCCGCATGCTGATGGAGAACGGCATCTGGGACACCGAGCTCCTCGGCGAGCTGTCGCAGTGCATGCGCGACGCCTCGATCTGCGGTCTCGGCCAGGCGGCCTCGAATCCGCTGACCAGCGTCATTAAGTTCTTCCCCGACCTGTTCCCCACCCCGCGCCCGATGGCGGCGGAGTAGGCGGGACCCCGGCCGGGCACGCAAGAAACCAGGCCGCCGCAGCGGGCGGCCCCACGAGAACGAACCGCCGGACCTTAGCCCCGCGGGGCCGGCCAGCGGGCGGGAGCGGAACCTGATGAGCAGCGGCACCCAGAACAGCAACCCGAGCGGCAGCGATCCTCTCGCCACGGGTCCGTCCGGCCCGCAGGACGCGGGCGGCAAGGCCGGCGGCGCGAACCCGGAGGCCGGCGGCGCCTACTCGCAGGGCGCGAAGTCCGGCGGCCAGCAGGGGCCGGTCGCCAGCGGCACCCTCGGCCTCAAGAACATCCCGGCCGGCATCCCCGGCGTGGTGTTCGAGTTCGACGGGGAGCAGATCGAGGCGCGCCCCGGCGAGACGATCTGGCAGGTGGCCCAGCGCCTCGGCACCCACATCCCGCACCTCTGCCACAAGCCGGAGCCCGGCTACCGGCCGGACGGCAATTGCCGCGCCTGCATGGTCGAGATCGAGGGCGAGCGCGTGCTCGCCGCCTCGTGCAAGCGCGTGCCGGGCGTCGGCATGAAGGTGAAGTCCCAGAGCGACCGGGCCGTGAAGGCCCGCGCCATGGTGATGGAGCTCCTCGTCGCCGACCAGCCGGCCCGCGAGACCTCGCACGACCCGGACTCGCATTTCTGGCACCAGGCCGACCACGTCGAGATCGCCGAGAGCCGCTTCCCGGCCAGCGAGCGCTGGGCGCCCGACGTCAGCCATCCGGCCATGAGCGTCAACCTCGACGCCTGCATCCAGTGCAACCTGTGCGTGCGCGCCTGCCGCGAGGTGCAGGTCAACGACGTGATCGGCATGGCCTACCGCTCCGCCGACACCAAGGTCGTGTTCGACTTCGACGACCCGATGGGCCAGTCGACCTGCGTCGCCTGCGGCGAGTGCGTCCAGGCCTGCCCGACCGGCGCCCTGATGCCCTCGGCCTACCTCGACGAGAGCCAGACCCGCACGGTCTATCCCGACCGCGAGGTGAACTCGCTCTGCCCCTATTGCGGCGTCGGCTGCCAGGTCTCCTACAAGGTCAAGGACGACAAGATCGTCTACGCCGAGGGGCGGGACGGCCCGGCCAACCAGAACCGGCTCTGCGTCAAGGGCCGCTTCGGCTTCGACTACGTGCACCACCCCCACCGCCTGACGAAGCCCCTGATCCGCCTCGACGGCGTGGCCAAGGACGCCAACGATCAGGTCGATCCCGCCAACCCCTGGACGCACTTCCGCGAGGCGACCTGGGAGGAGGCGCTGGAGCGCGCGGCCGGCGGCCTCAAGGCCATCCGCGACCGGAACGGCCCGAAGGCGCTGGCGGGCTTCGGCTCGGCCAAGGGCTCGAACGAGGAGGCCTACCTCTTCCAGAAGCTCGTGCGCCTCGGCTTCGGCTCGAACAACGTCGACCACTGCACGCGCCTGTGCCACGCCTCGTCCGTGGCCGCGCTGATGGAGGGCCTGAACTCGGGCGCGGTCACCGCCCCGTTCTCGGCCGCCCTCGACGCCGAGGTCATCGTCATCATCGGCGCCAACCCGACCGTGAACCACCCGGTCGCCGCGACCTTCATCAAGAACGCGGTCAAGGAGCGGGGCGCCAAGCTCATCATCATGGACCCGCGCCGGCAGGCCCTGTCGCGCCACGCCCACAAGCACCTCGCCTTCAAGCCGGGCTCGGACGTGGCGATGCTGAACGCGATGCTCAACGTCATCGTGGAGGAGGGCCTCTACGACGAGCAGTACATCGCCGGCTACACGGAGAACTTCGACGCGCTGAAGGAGCGCATCCACGAGTTCACGCCGGAGAAGATGGCCCCGGTCTGCGGCATCGACGCCGAGACCCTGCGGGAGACCGCGCGCCTCTACGCCCGCTCGCGCGCCTCGATCATCTTCTGGGGCATGGGCGTCAGCCAGCACGTCCACGGCACGGACAACGCTCGCTGCCTGATCGCGCTCGCCCTGACGACCGGCCAGATCGGGCGGCCGGGCACCGGCCTGCACCCCCTGCGCGGCCAGAACAACGTGCAGGGCGCCTCCGACGCCGGCCTGATCCCGATGGTCTACCCGGACTACCAGTCCGTGGAGAAGGCCGCGGTCCGCGAGCTGTTCGAGAACTTCTGGGGCCAGTCGCTCGACCGCAAGGCGGGGCTCACCGTCGTCGAGATCATGCGAGCGATCCACGCGGGCGAGATCCGCGGCATGTACGTCGAGGGCGAGAACCCGGCCATGTCGGACCCGGACCTCAACCACGCCCGGCACGCGCTCGCCATGCTCGACCACCTCGTGGTGCAGGACCTGTTCCTGACCGAGACGGCCTTCCACGCCGACGTGGTGCTGCCGGCCTCGGCCTTCGCCGAGAAGGCGGGCAGCTTCACCAACACCGACCGGCGCGTGCAGATCGCCCGCCCGGTGGTGCCGCCGCCCGGCGACGCGCGCCAGGACTGGTGGATCATCCAGGAGGTCGCCAACCGGATGGGCCTGTCCTGGACCTACAAGGGCCCGGCGGACGTGTTCAACGAGATGGCGCAGGTGATGCCCTCGCTGAACAACATCACCTGGGAGCGCCTGGAGCGCGAGGGTGCGGTGACGTACCCGGTCGACGCGCCCGACAAGCCCGGCAACGAGATCATCTTCTACGCCGGCTTCCCGACCGAGAGCGGCCGGGCCAAGATCGTGCCCGCCAACATCGTGCCGCCGGACGAGGTGCCCGACACCGAGTTCCCGATGGTGCTCTCGACGGGCCGCGTGCTGGAGCACTGGCACACGGGCTCGATGACCCGCCGCGCGGGCGTCCTCGACGCCCTGGAGCCCGAGGCGGTGGCCTTCATGGCGCCGCGCGAATTGCACAAGCACGGGCTCAGCCCCGGCGACACGATGCGCCTCGAGACCCGGCGCGGCGCCGTGCACGTGAAGGTGCGCTCCGACCGGGACGTGCCGGACGGGTTCATCTTCATGCCGTTCTGCTACGCGGAGGCCGCAGCCAACCTCCTGACGAACCCGGCGCTGGACCCGATGGGCAAGATCCCGGAGTTCAAGTTCTGCGCCGCCCGGATCGGGCCGCCCGTTCCGGTGCAGATCGCGGCGGAGTGAGACGACAGCCCCGCGGACCGAGAGGTCCGCGGGGTTTTTCTTCTGGCCTGCACGGTCTTCGGATACGACGCGGCATGAGCCTTGAAGCAGGTGGTGACGCGATGCTGCCGCTGGAAGATGCCGGCCCCATGCATCCCGGCGAGGTGCTGCGGGAAGAGTTCATGGCTCCGCTGGGCCTGACCGCCTACGCGGTCGCGAAGGCCTGCCGTGTGCCGCGCACCCGCATCGAGCGCATCGCCCGGGAGGAGATGGGCATCACCGCCGACACGGCCCTGCGGCTCGGCCGCTACTTCGCCGTGGATCCGCAGATCTGGATCAACCTTCAGGGCCGCTACGACATCCTGACGGCGCGTGAGGCGATCGGGTCCGAGATCGAGGCGATCGAACCGCTCGCGCAGCCCCAGGCGGCCTGAGGCGCCCTACTCGCCCGCCTCGTCGCGGCTCAGCCGCAGGTGGAAACCGTCCTGCACGGAGGCCGGGAGCGCCGGGGTGCCGCCGAGGCGCAGGCCGTAATCCGGCGGCTCCGGCAGGCGCGCCAGTGCGGGCGCCATGGCATAGGCGACGTAGGTCGTCAGGCAGGCGCTCGCCGCGATCTGCAGGCCGACGAGCCTCAGGAGCCAGCGGCCGGCGCCCGGATGCGGAGCGCCCTCGGCGCCGGGCCTCGGGAGCGGGGTCCGGGCCGGGACGGCCGGGGCGGAGCGGGCGGCGGGGAACACGAAGGCGTCCCCGGCGAGATCGACGGTCAAGGGCAGTTCGCTCATGCCCCGAAGGTTCTCCGATCTTCGCTAACGGTGCCTGAATCGCGCGGGCCGGGCCGCGCCCCGAAATGCGCCGCCCAAGGGCGGGCGAGGCCGGGACGGGGACGCGAAGGGCAAGAAATCCCTTACACTTCTTCGTGTATGGTCAGCGGATCCTTTACCCTCGGAAGGCGCGCCGACATCCTGCCGGGCCCGTGCCGGAACCGCCACGCATGCTGCAGGATGCCTTCGTTCTGATCGTGAGCGGCAGACCCGCGCAGGCCGCGAGCCTCGCCCGCGGGATCGAGCGCGTCGTGTCCTGCACCTGCATCGGGCTCGACGCGCCCCTCCCGCCTCGGCGCCCGCTCGCCCTCGTCGTCGACCTCCCGATGCCGGGCGCCCTGCCGGAGGGGGCTGCCGCCCTCGCCGCGCGCCTGCGCGAGCGGCCGGTCCCCACCCTCGTCCTGACCGGCACGTCGCGGGAGGCGGCGGAGAGCTTCGGGGCGCAGGCGGTCCTGCCCGCCGCGACCCCGCGGGAGACCGTGCTCGCCCGGATCCTCGAGATGGTCGAGGAGGCGGCCCGCGTCGCCAGGGCCCGGACCGAGCGCCTGGACCGGCGGGCCGAGGCCGCGACCGGCATCGTCACCGACCTGTTCTTCCGCGCCTCGGCCGACCGGCGCCTGCGCGACGCGGAGGCCGACCGCGGCACCGAGACCGTGCTGGCTGCCGTGTCGGAGGTCGGGATCCGCGACTGGCTCGACGTGGTCTGGCGGCACGACGCGCAGGTCTACCAGCACACGCTCAGCGTCGCCGGATACGCGGCGGCGTTCGGGGCGGAGATCGGCCTCGGCGGCGCGGACCACCACCGGCTCGCCAAGGCGGCGCTCCTGCACGACATCGGCAAGTCCCGCATCCCGGCCGCGATCCTGAACAAGCCGAACCGCCTGACGGCGGAGGAGACCGCGCTGATGCGCGGCCACGCCGCCCTCGGCGCCGAGTTGCTGCAGGCCCAGGGCGACGTCGAGCCGGCCATCATCGACGTGGTGCGCCACCACCACGAGAAGCTCGACGGCAGCGGCTACCCCGACGGCCTCGCCGGAGTGCAGATCTCCGACCTCGTGCGCATGGTGACGATCTGCGACATCTTCTCGGCGCTGACCGAGCGCCGGGCCTACCGGGCGCCGCTCTCCGTCACCGAGGCCGTGCGCATCATGACCGCGATGCGCGGCGCGCTCGACCGGACCCTGATGAACGCCTTCGCCCCCGTCATCGCCCGCACCGCCTGCCCGGACTGGGCCTGAGCGCGCCCATCCCGGCGTGATCCTTCCCCGGCCTCGCGCGTTGGCCTGCACCTGTCGCAGAGCCTGAAGGAGCGCCGCATGACTGCCAACGACCCCACGCACCGCCAGGGCCAGAGCGTCGACACCGTCGACCAGCTCAGCAGCCTCACCCTCCTCGGCATCGCGCTCGCCGGCGCGGGCGTCGCGGTCGGGATCTTCGCCGTCATCTCCTGAGCGCCGCGCTGAGGTGCCGACGAAAGGAGCCCGCCGCGGCCTCACGGCCGGGCGGGCTCAAGTACGATCAGGATCCTATGAAGGACTATGGATTGAACGCGCGAGCGCGCGCGCCTAATCCCCCGCTCCCGAGATTCCCGCGAAACGTCCCGGACGGCCGAGTTCGCCCGCGCCCCTCAAATGATCTGGACAGGCCGGGAACGCCTGCCGCATCCTCCGCCCCAACACGGCCGACGGGAGCGGCCCTCGCGAGGTGCGGGACATGCGCGGTTACTGGCTCTGCGACACCCATCAGGGCGCGTTCCGGATCGAGATGATCCGCCTGGCCGGCCGCGACCGCTTCGTCGTGTTCTTCGAGAACGAGGCGCTCGGAGCCTCCGACACCGCCGAGGACGCCCTGTCCCGCCTCGTCCGGGGCGGCACCCACAAGCCCTCCTGCGGTCTCGACATCTCGCGCATGCCCCTCCCGACTGCCCTGTCCGGCTGGACCTTCGCGTCCGTCCCGTGAAACCCCCGCGGACGCTGGAATATCGAATGCAGAATACTGCCCCGGTTTCCCGCACCGACAAGTTTCGTTGAACCGGGAGCCAAAAATACTTCGATTGCCAGGGCGCCGCTTCCAATTATCTTGATGGCGGCGACCGTCGACCCGGCCCCGGGCACGCCAGAACGCCCCGGTGCCAGTTGCTCCGGCCTGCACGCGCAGCGCCGGTCCCCGCGCGGTTCGCTCGGCGCAACGGGGGGCTGACAAGCACTTGGGCTCGCCAGCACTTGGGCTCGCCAGCACTTGGGCTCGCCAGCACTTGGGCTCGCCAGAAGCCCCGCCGAACGCCCAGGCCGGAGCCTCCCGCTCAGCGGAGGCCAGGGAAGGAAACGGAACGCCGATGAAGAAGAACAAGGTCATCACGGCGGACGAGGCCATCGCGCTGATCCGCAACGGCGACGTCGTGACGACGACGGGCTTCGTGCAGAGCTGCATCCCGGAGGCGCTGCACGCGGCGCTGGAGAAGCGCTTCGTCGAGACGAACGGCCCGCGCGACCTCACCCTGATCATGACCGCGGGCGCGGGCGACAGCAAAGGGCTCGGCACCGGGAGGCTCCACCACGACGGGCTGCTGCGCCGGGTCATCGCCGCGAATTTCGGGCGGATGCCCAAGGTCGCCCAGGCGGCGCAGGAGAACCGCATCCTCGGCTACAACCTGCCGCAAGGGGTGATCTCGCAGCTCTACCGGGCCTGCGCAGCGGGCCAGCCGGGCCTGTTCTCGAAGGTGGGGCTCAAGACCTACGTCGACCCCCGCCACGGGGGCGGGCGCGTCAACACGGTGACGACGGACGACATCGTCAAGCTCGTCGAGGTCGACGGCGAGGAGTGGCTCTTCTACACGGCCACCAAGATCGACGTGGCCTTCATCCGCGGCACCTCGGCCGACCCGTCGGGCAACATCTGCATGGCCAAGGAGGCGCTCACCCTCGACAACCTCGCCCAGGCCATGGCCGCCCGCAACAACGGCGGCATCGTGATCGCGCAGGTCGAGCGCATCGTGGAGCAGGGCTCGATCAAGCCCAAGGACGTGCGCGTGCCCGGCATGCTGGTCGACTGCGTGGTGGTGGCCGAGCCCGAGATGCACCGCATGAACTACGGCGTGATGCACGACGCCGCGCTCGCCGGCGAGATCCGGGTGCCGGTGACGGGCATCAAGCGGATGGCGCTCACCGAGCGCAAGATCATCGCGCGCCGCGCGGCCTTCGAATTGCCGCCGAACGGCGTGGTCAACCTCGGCGTCGGCGCGCCGGAGGGCATCTCCTCGGTCGCCGCCGAGGAGAAGGTCACCCCCTACATCACGCTGACCACGGAGGCCGGGGCGGTCGGCGGCGTGCTGGCGAGCGGGTCGAGCTTCGGCGCGGCGACCAACGCCGACTGCATCATCGACCAGAACCAGATGTTCGACTTCTACGACGGCGGCGGCCTCGACATGACCTGCCTCGGCATGGCCGAGTGCGACGGCGAGGGCAACGTCAACACGAGCCGCTTCGGCGGGCGCCTCAACGGCTGCGGCGGCTTCATCAACATCTCGCAGAACGCCCGCAAGGTGGTCTTCGCCGGCACCTTCACCAACGGCGGCCTCGTGACCCAGGTGGAGGACGGCAAGCTCCGGATCGTGCAGGAGGGCCGCTCGCGCAAGTTCGTGGAGCGGGTGGAGCAGAACACGTTCAGCGGTCCCTTCGCGCAGGAGCGCAGCCAGCCCGTCCTCTACGTGACGGAGCGCTGCGTCTTCCACCTGACCAAGCGGGGGCTGGAGCTGATCGAGGTCGCGCCCGGGATCGACATCGGGCGGGACATCCTCTCGCACATGAGCTTCACGCCAATCATCGAGAACCCGATCCCGATGGACCGGCGCATCTTCCGCGACGAGCCGATGGAGCTCCTCGCCGACCTGCTGAACCTGAACCTCAGCGAGCGCGTGAGCTACGACGCCTCGCGCAACCTGCTCTTCGTCAACCTGGAGGGCTGGCAGGTGCGCTCGAAGGGCGACATCGACGCCCTGCGGCAGGTGCTGGAGACCGCCTGCCTGAAGGCCGGGCAGCGGGTCAACTCGGTGGTCAACCACGACGGTTTCCGCATCAGCGAGAACCTCTACGACGACTACGCCGAGATGATCGACTACATGCAGAAGTACCACTACCTGACCTCGACCCGCTACGCGACGAGCGCCTTCCTGCGCCTCAAGATGCAGGAGGCCCTGAGCAAGCGCGGGCTCGCCCCGCACATCTTCGAGCGCAAGGAGGACGCCCACGCCTTCCTGAAGGCCGAGGGCGTGACCCCGGGCAGCGGCGAGATCGCCTCGGCGGCCTGAGGCGGGCCGGTCGGGCCGGGGTGACAGCCGGCCCGATCTGCATTTTTCTTCCGGAGTCCCGCCTTTCCGCGGGATCGTTCGGCGCTATGATGCCGTCCTGAACAGGGGAGGCGTCGCATGGCAGCCCAACCTCGGTGCATCGCTCTCGTCGGGCCGGCGCAGAGCGGGAAGACGGCGCTGCTCGAGGCGCTGATGGAGCGCACGGGCTCGGGCGAGCGGCCGGCGCGCTCCGGCGACGGCAACGGCGAGTCCCGCCCTCACGGCATGAGCGTCGAGCCGAGCGTCGCCACGCTCAATTTCCTCGGCGACCCCTTCACCTTCGTCGACTGCCCCGGCTCGATCGAGTTCGTGCACGGGATGCAGGCGGTGCTGCCGGCCTGCGACGCGGCGGTGGTGGTCTGCGAGGCCGACGAGCGCAAGCTCCCGGCACTCGAGTACGTGCTGCGCACCCTGGAGGCGCAGGGCGTGCCGCGGATCCTGTTCGTCAACAAGATCGACGCGGCGACCCAGAGCCCGCGCGAGACCCTCGGCCTGCTGCAGGCAGCCTCCGCGAGCCCCCTTCTCCTGCGCCAGATCCCGATCTGGCAGGACGGGGCGGCCACGGGCTTCATCGACCTCGCCCTGGAGCGGGCCTTCGTCTACCGCAACCACGCGCCGAGCGCGGTGATCGCGCTGCCGGAGGGCGAGCTGCCGCAGGAGAAGGAGGACCGTTTCACGCTGCTGGAGCGCCTCGCCGACCACGACGACGTGCTGATGGAGCAGCTCATCTCCGAGATCGAGCCGGACCGCGAGCGCATCTTCGGGGATCTCGCCCGCGAGCTCCGGGAGGGGCTGGCGGTCTCCGTGCTGATCGGTTCCGCCGCCCGCGGCAACGGCGTCGGGCGCCTCCTCAAGGCGCTGCGCCACGAGGCGCCCGCCCTCGCCGAGACCCGGGCCCGGCTCGGGATCCCGGCGGACGGGCCCGCCCTCGCGCAGGTGATCCAGACCCGCCACACGGGCTTCGGCGGCAAGCTCTCGATCGGCCGCGTGCTGCGGGGCGCCTTCCAGGAGGGCGACGCGGTGACCGCCTCCGACGGCACGGGCGCGCGCATCGCGGGCCTCGTCTCCCTCGGCGGCGGGCAGGCCGGGCGGATCGCCTCCGCCACCGAGGGCGAGACCGTGGGCTTCGGCCGGCTCGAGGGGCTCGGCACCCGCGCGACCTTCGCGGCGGGCGCCGCGGCCCCGCCGGAGATCGCCGCCCCGCCGCCGCCCGCCCCCGTCTACGCCGCCGCCCTGCGCGTGCGCGACCGCAAGGACGACGTGCGGCTCACGAGCGCGCTCGCCAAGATCACCGACGAGGACCCGGGCCTCTGCGTCGAGCAGGACGCGGACCTCGAGGAGATCCGCCTCCTCGGCCAGGGCGAGATGCACCTGCGCGTCGCCCTGGAGCGGCTCTCCGCGCGCTTCGGCGTGGCGGTCGACAAGGACCGGCCGAAGGTCGGCTACCGGGAGACGATCCGCTCCGCCGCCGCCGGCCGCGGCCGGCACAAGAAGCAGACCGGCGGCCACGGCCAGTTCGCCGACGTGCAGATCGCGGTGCGCCCCCTGCCCCGCGGCGAGGGCTTCCTGTTCGAGGACGAGGTGGTCGGGGGCGCAGTGCCCCGGGCCTACATTCCCTCGGTCGAGGCGGGCGCGCGCGCCCATCTGCGCCGCGGCCCCCTCGGCTTTCCCGTGATCGATCTCTGCGTGACCCTGACCGACGGGGCTTCCCACGCGGTCGACTCGTCGGACGCGGCCTTCCAGGCGGCGGCCCGCCTCGCCCTCGACGACGCGCTGCCGAAGGCCGACCCCGTCCTCCTGGAGCCGATCCTCGCCGTCGAGATCGCGACGCCCTCGGCCTACACGGCCAAGGCCACGGGCGCGGTGACGGGCCGGCGCGGCCAGATCCTCGGCTTCGACGCGCGCCCCGGCTGGCCGGGCTGGGACCTGCTCCAGGCGCAGATCCCGGAGGCGGAGATCTGGGACCTGATCATCGAGCTGCGCTCGGTGACGGCGGGCGTCGGCAGCTTCACCGCCCGCTTCGACCACCGGGCCGAGCTGACCGGCCGCCCGGCCGACCTCGTCCTGGCGAACGGCCTCGCCCGCCGCGCGGGATAGCGCGCGTCCACCTCTCCCG
>NZ_BJZU01000076.1 GCF_007992195.1 Methylobacterium oxalidis
CCGGGTGAGGGATGCGGGTTGTCCGGAAAGACCTGAACCCCTCACCCTGTCACTCTCCCGGACGGCAGAGGGGACCCGCGCCGATCCGTGCCGGTTGAGGCGGGCGGTGCCGCCCACCCCTCTCTCGGACGGGAGAAAGAGCCCGGTGCGGGTCAGGTTTCGGGCAGCGCCCGCGCCAGCAGCAGGTCCGTCGCCGGGCCGAGGTCGCTCGCGCCGAACGGGCCGGGCTCGCGGGCGAGGCGCGTGGCGCCGAACGCCTCCGCGACCGCGGCCGGGGCGCAGCCCACCAGCGCGGCCGCGGCGGCGAGCGACGCGAGGCGGCCGGTGGCGAAGCGGGCGCGGGCCTCCGCGTCGGGCGAGCGCAGCGCGGCGGTGAAGTCGGCGACCGCCTCCCGCACCCCCGGCAACCCGTCCGCCTCGGCGGCGAGCTCGGCGAGGAGCGCCTCCGCCGCCTCCGGCGCGCGGTTCGCGGCGCGCAGCACGTCGAGGGCCATCACGTTGCCCGAGCCTTCCCAGATCGCGTTCACCGGCGCCTCCCGGTAGAGGCGCGGCAGCGGGCTCTCCTCGACGTAGCCGTTGCCGCCCAGGCACTCCATCGCCTCGTAGACCAGCCCCGGCGCCGCCTTGCAGACGGCGAACTTCACGGCCGGGGTGAGGAGCCGCGTGCGGGCCTCCTCACCGCGGTCGAAGCTCGCCGCGAGCCGCATCGTCAGCGCCGTCTGCGCCTCGACCGCGAGGGCGAGGTCGGCGAGGACCGCCCGCATCGCGGGCTGGGCGATGAGCGCGCGCCCGAACGCCTGCCGGTGCCGGGCATGGTGCAGGGCGAGGGCGAGCGCCATCCGCTCGAGCCCGGCGGAGGCCACCGCGCAATCGAGCCGGGTGAGCTGCACCATGCCGATGATGGTCGGCACGCCCCGGCCCTCCGGCCCGACCCGCCAGCCGAGGGCGCCCGCGAACTCCACCTCCGAGGAGGCGTTCGAGCGGTTGCCGAGCTTGTCCTTGAGGCGCTGCAGGCGCAGCGCGTTGACCGACCCGTCCGGCCGGTGGCGCGGCACGAGGAAGCAGGTCAGGCCGCCCGGCGCCTGGGCGAGGACGAGGAAGCCGTCGCTCATCGGCGCCGAGAGAAACCACTTGTGCCCCGTCAGCGCGTAGGCGTCGCCCGCCGGCTCCGCGCGGGTCGTGTTGGCCCGGACATCCGTGCCGCCCTGCTTCTCGGTCATGCCCATGCCGAGGGTGACGCCCGCCTTCTCGAACCAGGGCCGGAAGCGCGGATCGTAGCTGCGGGCGGTCAGGCGCGGCCGCCACGCGCCGAGCAGGTCCGGCGCGGCGGCGAGGGCGGCCGCAGCGGCGTTCGTCATCGTGAGGGGGCAAACGTGCCCGCACTCGACGCCGGCCGCCACGTACAGGCGGGCGGCGCGGGCGAGGTGCCCGTGCGGCGCGCCGCGCTCCGCCGCGTGGAGGCCGTCGGCGACGCTCGCCGCCATCAGGGCGTGGTAGGCGGGGTGGAACTCCACGGTGTCGAGGCGTCGGCCCCGGGCGTCGTGCGTGCGCAGGCGCGGCGGGTTCTCGTTGGCGAGCCGGCCGAGATCCAGCCGCTCCGCCGTGCCCCAGGCGGCCCCGAAGGCGAGGAGGGCCGGCATCTCGTCCGCGGCGCCGCTCCCTGCGAGCGCGCCGCGGAGCGGGGCATCCGCGGCGACGAGGTTCAGGTCGGCGAAGGGCGGGGACTGGTTGAAGACCGCGTGCGTCTCGGCGCTCATCGGCCCATCATGCGCGTTCCGGCCCGCGCGGCAATGCGGCCTCTACGAGGCCGCCGGCGCCGCCGGCGCGGCGGAGGCCGGCGGCACGGCAGGCCCCTCGCCGGGCAGGCGCATGGCCGGATCGACCATCGCCTGCGCGCCGAGCCGGGAGAGCTCCGCCCGCAGGGTGCCGAGGCTCTCCTCGACGCCGTTCGCCGCGAGGTCGGCCCGGATCCGCTCCAGCAGGTCCTCGTCCTTCACGCCCTGGACGAGGGAGGCGATCAGCTCGGCGGCGTAGGCTTCCGCCGCGCGGGCGTCGACGCCGAGCTTGTCGGCCGCGTACCAGGCGAGCCCCCGCATCCGGCGGCAGCGGCCGACGAAGCGCGCCTCCTCGTCGCGAGCGAAGATCATCTCTGCAGCCCGTTCGCGCTCCTCGAATAGCCTCGCCATCTTGCGTCTCCATTCCTGTCGAGCTTGAACTTCGGCACGAATGCCTTGTCCTGACGGGGATGTTACGCCCTTCTCCTGGCTTCGACTATGCCGGCGACAGCCACTGTACTGGCGAGAACGTTCGGGTGGGACGCGCCATCAGCGGGCCGCGACGACCGTGGGCGCGGCGGCCGGCGTTCCGTGCCCGTTCCAGGCCAGCGCCGCCGAGAGGCAGACGCCCGTGGTCAGGGCGAGCGCCAGGGCGGCGCGGCCGCGCACCATGTAGCGGACGAGGTGGAAGGGCAGGAACAGGAGCTTGAAGATGGCGCGGGCCGCCAGGACCGCCAGGACCGGGATGATCGCGAGGGAGAGTCCGATCACGGGCATGTCGCCAATCCTTCCCAACTCGGTGCACGGTGCCCGGGCCTTCGCTCGCCCGGCCGATCGATGAGGCCCCACAAAGCCGGCAACACTATGGAGACCGCAACGGGAGCGTGCACCCGGCCTTCGTGTCGCAAGCCTGACAGTTCCGGGTCCCCGTCAGCCGGCCCCGTCCACGCCAAACACGCGCGGCGCGCCTGTCTCCCGCGCGGAGCTTGGCCTATGGAGGGAGCGGGGCCGCGCGGGCGGCGGGTTGGCGGATCGCGTTGGAAGAAGCGCTGAATCGATGGCTCGAGGCCACGGCCTCCATCCGGACCGACGTCCTGGCCGCGCTCGGCCTCGTGCTGGCGCTCGGCGTCTCCGGGCACGTCCTGCTGCGCAAGCGCGAGATCAGCGTGGCGATCGGCTGGATCGGCCTCGCCTGGCTCTCCCCGATCTTCGGCACGGGCCTGTACGCGCTGTTCGGCGTCAACCGCGTCTCCCGCCGGGCCCGGCGCCTGCGCCCGAAGCCCTCGCAGCAGCCGAGCGACCCGCGCGAGCCGGAGACCAGCATCGAGGCGGATCTCCGGCCGCTGGAGCGGGCGGGCCGGCAGATCACGCAGCTCCCCCTCGTGGCCGGCAACCGGGTGGCCGTCTTCCGCAACGGCGACGAGGCCTACCCGGCCATGCTGGCGGCGATCGCCGCGGCGGAGCGCAGCGTCGCGCTGTCGAGCTACATCTTCCGCGACGACGAGACCGGCCGCGCCTTCTGCGAGGCGCTCGCCGCGGCCCGGGCCCGCGGGGCCGAGGTGCGGGTGCTGATCGACGGGATCGGCGGCGGCTACTTCGACCCGGCGGCGAGCCGGCGGCTGCGCCGCGCGGGCGTGCCGGCGGGCCTGTTCATGCACTCGGCCCTGCCCTGGCGCATGCCCTTCCTGAACCTGCGCACCCACAAGAAGCTGCTGATCCTCGACGGGCGCACGGCCTTCACCGGCGGCATCAACATCTCCGACGCGAACCGGGTCTCGCTCGGGCCGCCGCACCCGGTGCGGGACACGCATTTCCGCATCGACGGGCCGGTCGTCGAGCAGCTGATGATGGCCTTCGGCACCGACTGGAACTTCGTGATGAACGAGGAGCTCGACGGCGAGCGCTGGTTCCCGGAGATCCGGCGGGCGGGGGAGACCACGGCGCGCGTCGTCACCTCGGGCCCCGACGCCGACATCGAGAAGATCGAGTTCGTGGTGCTCGCCGCCCTCTCCTGCGCGCGCCGCTCGGTGCGCCTCGTGACGCCCTACTTCCTGCCGAGCGAGATCGTGCTCAACGCCCTGGCGCTCGCGGCGCTGCGCGGCGTCACCGTCGACGTGATCATCCCGCGCCGGAGCGACCACCGCTTCGTCGACTGGGCGACGCGGGCGCATCTCGACCCGCTGCTTGAGAGCGGGGTCCGGATCTGGCTCGACGAGCCGCCCTTCGACCACTCGAAGATCCTCGTCGTCGACGAGGCGTGGTGCTTCGTCGGCAGCGCCAACTGGGACACGCGCAGCTTCCGGCTGAACTTCGAGCTGAACGTCGAGATCTACGATTCCGGCCTCGCCCGGAGGCTCGACGCCTTCATGGCGGGCAAGATGGAGACGCGCCTGACCAAGGCCGCCATCACGGCACGCCCGCTCCCGGTGCGGTTCCGCGACGCAGGCGCCCGACTGCTGCTGCCATACCTCTGACGGTCCGCTGCGGGCGGCGCACCTCGTCGGCGCCGAGGGTGAGGTGCACCACGATCGGCCGGTGGTCCGACGCGCCGCGGGGCAGCACGTCCTTGCCGTGGCAGTTGAGGCCGCGCACGAGGCAGCGGTCGAGGCGCAGGGGCACCACGTCGACCATCGCGTGCGTCGGCCGCCGCGGACCGACGTCGCGGAAGCCGGGCAGCAGGGCCGGCCCGACGATGTTGTAGTCGCCGAGCACCGCGGCGCGGGGCGGCAGCACCCGCTCGATGTGGCGGAGCTGGCGCCGGTTCAGCATCTGCCCGTGCGAGAGGTGCACGTTGGCGATGCCGAAATCCCCGAGATCGAGCACCTGGCAGACCCGGTGCACGACCGCGCCGGAGGGCAGCGCCAGGATGGCGGGCGGCTCGCCCCAGGGCCTGCGGCTCCAGATCGCGAGGCCGTGGATGCGCCCGGGCAGCGGCGCCCAGGCGTAGACGCCGCCGACCCGGTCGGCGATGGCGGCGATGTCGCGGGTGGCCTCCTGCATCAGCAGGAGGTCCGGCTGCTCCTGCTCGATCAGGGCGACCACGTCCGCCACCGCCGCGCCGGTGCGCCGCAGGAGGTTCCAGCTCACGATCTTGTGGGGCCGCGGGTGGTGCAGGGCGGGGACGCGGGTCGCGTTCGGGGAGGCCGGGCGCGCCGCGGGCGAGGGCGCGTGCGCCGGCTCGATCACGCCGGCCCGCGGCTCGACCGCCTTCTTGGTCCCCGGCCACTTGCCGAGACCGCCGAGGCCGCGCGCGCGCCGCTGCGCGAGGCTCTCGCTCCAGCGCTGGAGCCGGTTCATGCGCGCGAAACCCCGTCAGCGGCCGCGACGCCGGCGCCGAGAGGACGCGACGCATCCGGGCAACAGGCGCATGGACAGGCGCATGGACGGACTCCGGAGAGTGGCGAGCCGGACGGCTCTGGGGGCTGGCGACGCGAAGCGCGGCCGGTTCGTTCTACGGCCTCGGCGGCGGCGAGGCGAGACCCCGCAGCGACGCGGGATCGCTCACCGCAACGCGCCAGCGGGCGCCGCGATCCGGCGCCCCGCGCCATCCCCCGCCGATTCGCCGGATTCGTGGCTCCTCCGTCCGAACTCGCTTAAAGACGGGGGATGACCGGCGCCCCACGCGTGACGAGCTTCACCTTCATCCACGCCGCGGACCTCCATCTCGGCAGCCCGCTCGCGGGCCTCGCCCTCAAGGACGCGGATATCGCCCGGCGCTTCGCCGCGGCGGGGCGGCGCGCCTTCGAGGATCTCGTGACGCGGGCGATCGAGATCGGCGCCGCCTTCCTCGTCGTCGCGGGCGACGTCTACGACGGCGACTGGACCGACAACACGATCGGCCTGTTCTTCGCCCGCCAGGTGGCGCGGCTCGACCGGGCCGGCATCCCGGTCGTCCTGGTGCGCGGCAACCACGATGCCGAGAGCGTGATCACCCGCTCCATCACCCTGCCGTCCTGCGTCCGGACCTTCCCGACCCAGCGGGCGGACACGCACCGCCTCGACCACCTGCGGGTGGCGCTGCACGGGCGCAGCTTCCCGAACCGGGCGGTGGAGGAGAACTACGCCCTCGCCTACCCCGCCGCGGTGCCGGGCTGGTTCAACATCGGCGTCCTGCACACCTCCTGCACGGGCCACGCCGCCCACGCCACCTACGCCCCCTGCTCGGTCGCCGACCTCGCGGGCCGCGGCTACGATTACTGGGCGCTCGGCCACGTCCACGACTACGCGGAGCTCGCCCGCGACCCCTGGATCGTCTTCCCCGGCAACCTCCAGGGCCGCAGCGTGCGCGAGTGCGGCGAGAAGGGCGCCGTCGCCGTCGAGGTGGCGGACGGACGGGTGCGCGCCGTGCGCCGCCTGATCGTCGACCACGCCCGCTTCGCGAGCCTGCCCGTCGACCTGTCAGGCGCGGACAGCGAGCGGGAGGCGCTCGCCCGCGTCGAGGCGGCGCTCCGCCCGCTCGCCGAGGCCGCCGAGGGGCGGCTCCTCGCGGTGCGGGTGAGCCTGACCGGGCAGACGCCCCTGCACGACCGCCTCGCCGCCGACCGCGAGAGCCTGACCGCCGAGATCCAGGCCGCCGCCCACCGGGTCCACGAGGACGTCTGGCTGGAGCGCCTGCGCATCGAGACCGCGCGGCCCCGCGCCCCGGCCGCGGCCGAGCGGGCGCCCGGCCCCGGTCTCGACCCGGCCGAGCTCCTCGCGGCGATCGACCGCGACCCCGAGTTCCGCGCCCGCGCCCGCGCGGCGCTCGCCGAGATCACCGCCCGGATGCCGAGCGGCATGCAGGCCGGGGTCCCGGGCGGTCCGCAGGGCGACGAGGCGCTCGCCGACGAGCTCGACGCCCTCTGCGCGGAGGCCGAGGCGGTGATCCTCGGCCGGCTGCACGGCCGGACCTGCTGAGCCGGCCTCACGGACCAAGCGGATGCGCCTCCTCTCCCTCGATCTCGAACGCTACGGCCCCTTCACCGGCCGCCGGGTCACCTTCCGGCCGGACGCCCGGCTGCACGTGGTGCTGGGGCCGAACGAGGCCGGCAAGAGCTCGGCGCTCGCCGCCGTCACCGACCTCCTGTTCGGCATCGAGGAGCGCACCCGCTTCGCCTTCCTGCACCCGATGCCGGAGATGCGCGTCGGCGCCGAGATCGCGGCCGCGGACGGGCGCAGCCTCGTCTTCCGGCGCCGCAAGGGCCGGAAGAACACCCTCGTCGACGCCGCCGACGCCGCCCTGCCCGACGACGCGCTGGCGACTTACCTCGGCGGCCTCAGCCGCGAGGTGTTCTGCCGCGCCTTCGGCCTCGACGCGCAATCCCTGCGCGACGGCGGCGGCGAGATGCTGAACAGCGACGGCGAGGTCGGCGCGAGCCTGTTCGCCGCGGCCTCGGGGCTGCGCGGCTACACCCGGCTCCAGGCGGATCTCGACGGGGAGGCCGAGCGGATCTTCATGCCCCGCAAGGCGGAGCACCGGGCCTTCTACCAGGCGCTCGGGCGCCACGAGGAGGCCCGCAAGGCGATCCGCCACGCCGAACTCCGCGCGAGCGACTGGCGCGAGCTCAACGACGAGATCGACGGCGCCTCGGCCAAGCTCGACGAGATCCGGGCCGAGCGCGTGCGCATCGCCTCCGAGCAGGCGCGGCTGGAGCGCCTGAAGCGGGTCACCCCCCTCATCGCCGAGATCGACCGCCTCGCCGGGGCGGCGGAGGCGGAGCCCGGCCTCGTCGAGGTGCCGGAGGGCTGGACCGACCGGCTCGGCGAGCGCCTCGACGCCCTGCGGACCCGGCTCGCCGAGGAGGCCGAGGCCCGGACCCGCCTGGAGGAGGCCGAGGGCGACCTCGCGGGGATCCGCGTCGACGACCGCCTGCTCGCCCGCGCCGAGGAGATCCTGGAGGGTTTCCGCGGGATCGACCGCTTCGACAAGGGCGCCGCCGACCTGCCCCGTCTCCAGGGCGAGGCGGACGGGCACGCGCAGGACCTGGAGCGCCTGCGCGTGCGCATCGGTCTGCCCGACGCCGACGCGCTGCGCGCCCGCCAGCCCTCGGACGCGGCGAGGACCCGGGTCGAGGGCCTGATCCGGACCGGGCGCGAGCTCGCCTCCGCGCTCGCCCGCCTCGGCGGCGAGATCGCCCAGCGCCGGGCCGAGCACGCGCGCCTGACGCAGGCGCCCGGCGCGGAGGAGCCGCCGGCCGACCCCGCGCCCCTGCGCGCCGACCTGAAGACGCTGGCGCCCCTGCGCAACGACGTCGCCCGGCGCGACGCGCTCTCGGCCACGATCGAGGGCGAGGCCAAGCAGATCGCGCTGCGCGTCGCGCGGCTGAGCCCGCCGATCCGCGACTTCCCGGCCTTCGTCGGCCTGCACCGCCCCTCGCAGGAGACGATCGCCCGCTTCGGCCGGGCGCTGGAGGCGCTGGAGCGCGAGCGCATCCGCGCCGCCGACCGGGGCGAGGCCGCCGCCCGCACCATCCGGCAGACGCGGGAGCGGATGCGCCGCCGGGAGGCCGGGCGGCCGATCCCGACGCTCGCCGACCTCGCGGCCCTGCGCACCGAGCGCGACCTGCGCCTCGTGCCCCTGCGGGCGCGGATCCTCGGCGAGGCCGAGGCGGGACCGGACGATCTCGCCCGCTTCGAGGACGCGATGCTGGCGGTCGACCGCGCCGCCGACGACCTCGTGGCGGACGCGGCCCGCGCCGCCGAGCACGCCGCCGACCGGCAGCGCCTGGAGGCCGAGGCGGCGGAGGCCGAGGAGGGGGCCCGCGACCTCGCGGGCATCGAGGCCCGCCTCGCGGAGGGTGCCACCGCCTGGCGCGAGGCCTGGGCGCCCGCCGGCATCGTCCCCGCCCCGCCCGCCGAGATGACGGCGTGGCTCACGGAGGTCGAGGCCCGCACGGAGGACTTCCTGGCGCTCGAGGGCCGTCGCGCGGAGCACGCGCACCTCGCCGCCCGGATCGAGGCGGCCCGCGCGCCGCTCCTGGCCCTGAGCCGGCGCGCCGGGCTCCACGACCTCGACGGGCTCGACGTCGGCCTGATCCTCGCCCGCGTCGAGGACCGCGTCGCGGCCCTGTCGGCCGCCTGGGACGCGACCCGCGAGGCCCAGGCCCGCGCCCGGGCCGCCGCCGAGCAGATCGCGCGCCTGGAGGCGGAGCGCGCCGACGTCGCCGCGCGGCGGGAGGCGTGGCGCGCGGCCTGGGCCGAGGCCCTGCACGGCCTCGGCCTGAGCCCCGAGGCGGAGCCCGACGAGGCGGCGAGCGCGCTCGAGGCGTGGCGGGCGGTGCCGGCGCTGCTGCGCGAGCACGACGGCCTCTCGCGCCGGATCACCGGCATCCGCCGCGACATGGACGCCTACCGGGCGGGCGTCGAGGCGCTGACGGCCGCGCTCGCACCCGACCTCGGGACGCTGCCCGCCGGCACGGCCATGAAGGCGCTGCACGCCCGCCTGCAGGCGGCCACCCGCGACGAGGCCCGCCGCCAGGATCTCGCCGGCCGCCGGGCGGACGCGGCCCGGCTGGTCGAGGGGGCGGCGCGGGAGGCGCAGGGCGCCCGCGAGGCCCTCGCCGCGCAATGTGCCGAGCAGCCCGAGGGCGGCATCGATCCGGCCGCGCTCCACGCCCGGCTCCTCGCGCGGCGCGGCCTGCGGGCCGAGCTCGCCAGCCGCCGGGCCGAGCTCGCCCGCGCGGCCGAGGGCGTGCCGGAGGAGCGCCTGCGGGCCGACCTCGCTGCCGCATCGCCGGACGCCATCGAGGCATCGCTCGCGCAGCTCGTCCTGGCCGACGAGGAGCTCGACCAGCGCGGCAAGGTCGCCTTCGCCGACCGGGACCGGGGCGAGCGCCGCCGCGGCGAGCTGGAGGGCGGGATCGGGGCGGAGCTCGCCTCGGCGCAGCGCCGGGCCGCCGAGGCGGAACTGCGGGCGACCGCCCGGCAATGGGCCGTCCTCAAGCTCGCGAGCCTGCTCCTCGGCTCCGCGATCGGCCGCCACCGGGCCGGCCAGCAGGACCCGCTCCTCGCCCGCGCGGGCGCGCTGTTCTCAGGGCTGACCGGAAGCGCCTTCGCGGGCCTCGCCCAGGAATACGACGAGGCCGACAAGCCCTGCATCGTCGGGCGCCGCGCCTCGGGCGAGACCGTCCACGTCTCCGGCCTCAGCGAGGGCACGCGCGACCAGCTCTACCTCGCCCTGCGCCTCGCGCATCTGGAGGACTACGCCGCCCGCAACGAGCCGGCGCCCTTCGTCGGGGACGACCTCTTCCTCACCTTCGACGACGCCCGCACGGCCCACGGCCTGGAGGCGCTGGCTGCCATCGGCGGGACGATCCAGCCGATCCTGTTCACTCACCACCGGCACGTCGCCGACATCGCCCGTGCCCGCCTCGGCGACAGGGTCGACGTGCTGGATCTCTAGGCCGAGGGCATCGATGACGCTCGGCCTCGGAACGAGGCGGGGCGGGTAGGCCGCTCCGCCCGGCCGGCGCGGACGTCAGGCGCGGGCCCGCCAGGTCCGGCTGCGGGCCCGCGCCGGCCCCGACGCCTCCCGCTCGAGCCCGTAATGCTCGGCGAGCCGGCCGAGGGCGATGCGGGCGACGACCTTGGCCGAGCGGGCCGGCCAGCGCCGCTCCGCCTCGATCCGCTCCAGCCCCTTCAGGTGGCCGCACAGGTCGATCAGCAGGCCGGCGAGGTCGCCTCCGGCCGCGTCGAGGGCCGCGCGCACCCGGGCGCGGGCGCCGAGCACCCGGTCCGAGGCGGCGGCCGGATCGCGCGGGCCCGAGCCGTCGACCCGCGGCTGGCTCCAGTCCGTGCCCATCCGCGGCATCATCCGCGCCGCCTCCATGTCGCGGCGCAGGCGCTCGCCCGCCTCGAAGCGCGCCGGGTCGATCAAGGGCGCCCCGTCGCGGCCGCGCCGCCGTGCCATCCAGGCGAGCGGGCTCTCCGAGACGTCGCGCAGCCGCCCCTCGGCGCCCGTCTCGCCGGCAGCCTCGAGATCGAGATGCTGGCCGAGGAAGGCGGCACCCTCCTGCAGCCCGGCGGCCGCCCCCCGCCGCAGGCGGGCCCGGCCGGCCTCGCTGATCGTGAGGCGGGCGCGCGGACCGGGCTCCCGCGCCGCGAGGTCGGCCGCCATGAGCGCCTCGCCGGCCTCGGCCGCGAAGTGTCCTCCCCCGAGCGAGACGCCCTTGCCCCCGCCGCGCAGGATCAGCCGGCCGCCCTCGACCGGGTCGGGGAAGGCGTAGGCGCCCTCCTCGGCGAGCGCGCCGAGCAGCCGGGCGCAGTCACGCGCCAGCTTCGCGTCGGGCGCGCGCTTCCGGAGGGTGTGTTCGGATCGAGCCCTCATGTTCATGTTTTGTTCCAGTACGCTGGCGCCACAGGTTGCTCTCACAAACCTGACGTATCGGAAAATGATCCTAGTTCAAGCCTTGACAGGTCTCGCGCCGTGGAGCGTCACGCTGCGGGCCTGCCCTCGGGCGGCCGTTTCAGCACCTCGGCGATCTCCTCCTCGCTCTTCCCGCGCACGGCGTAGCCCATGCTCTCGAAGCGCTCGATCAGGGCGTCGCTGTCGGCGGCGGTGCGGGCGGCCCACTCGGCGAGCAGCGCGCCGACCCGGCCGAGCTGATCGGCTGCGGGCTGGTCCGGGCTGACGAGCGGGGGGTCGGGGGAATCCGCGTTCGGATCCTGCGGCGGCGTGTCGGTCATGCGGCCTCCGGCGCGGTCTCGGCGCGCCGCGCATCATGGCGCAGGCTTCACCCCCGGTCCAGACGCCGCTTACGCCGGCCTGCCCGGGAAGGCCCGGTCCCGTGGGGCCGGGACCGGGCCTTCGGCAGGTTCGGCGCGGTTCGGGCGGACGCTCAGGCGGCCTCGCCGTAATCGCCGGTCCGGGTCTGGCCGAGGCCGATCGCCTTGGCGAGGTCGGAGCGGGCCTTCGCGTAGTTCGGGGCCACCATCGGGTAGTCCGGCGGCAGGCCCCACTTGGCGCGGTACTGCTCGGGGCTGAGGTCGTACTTGGCGCGCAGGTGGCGCTTCAGCGACTTGAAGGTGCGCCCGTCCTCGAGGCAGACGATGTGATCGGGCGTGACCGACTTCTTGATCGGCACCGCGGGCTGCAGCGTCGCGGGCGCGGCCGCCTTGGCCTCGGGCTGGCCGCTGCCGACCTGCAGGAGGGCGGCATGGATACGGCCGATGAGTTGAGCGAGCTCACCCGGGGGGACGGGGTTGTTGCTCACGTAGGCCGACACGATGTCGGCCGCCAGCTCGACGTAATCGACCGCGGATTCTGTATCGTTCATGATCGGAAAGGTTCCCTTGGCGCGGTGCGGGCACCGATGCAGGGCAGCGTGGTCCCACAGGTGCATGGCCCTGGCTTCTGCGAATTGCTCCCCTCGCAGTCGTCGTCAGCCCGCTCTTGCTCTCGAAATGTGGCGGCCCCTCCCACCACAACTTCTCTCTATGCTATTCAAGTTTCAGTCGCAAGACAGACCGGCCATGCACGGATACCGGATCTCAACTTTCCTGCAGGATAGTTCAATTTACCTGCATTGTCTGGTGCTTAGGACAGCCCCGCGCGGCGGCCGATCCTGAGGCGCCCGATCCGGCCTCGCCGGCCCGGCACGGCGAGCTTGCCGATTCCTCCCCGACGCGGCACATGCTGCCGGGCCGGCGGGCCGCCGCCGCTCCCGCCTTCCTCGTTTGGGTACCCGCCATGGCGTCCGACCGCAGCTTCCCGAGCCACCGTCCCGAGGCGCCCGCGGCCGAGGCCCGCCCGCACGGGTTCACGGTGCACGGCCGGGCGCTCTCGGACGATTACGCCTGGCTCAAGGCCGAGAACTGGCGCGACGTCCTGAAGGACCCGGCCGCCCTGCCTGCCGACATCCGCGCCTACCTGGAGGCCGAGAACGCCTACGCGGAGGCCGTTCTCGGCGAGGTGGCGGACCTGCGCCGGACGCTCGTCTCCGAGATGCGCGGCCGCATCAAGGAGGACGAGAGCGGCGTGCCCGAGCCCGACGGGCCCTTCGCCTACTACACCCGCCACCGGGAGGGCGGGCAGCATCCCCTGGTCTGCCGGCGCCCACGCAGCCTGCTCGTCCTGACGGGCGGGGCGGCGGAGACCGTGGCGGAGGACGGGCGCGAGACGGGCGAGACGATCCTGCTCGACGGCGACCGGGAGGGCGAGGGCCTGCCCTTCTTCGAGCTCGCCGCCGCGGTCCATTCCGACGACCACGGGCGCATCGCCTGGAGCGCGGACACCAAGGGCTCGGAACTCTACACGATCCGGGTCCGCGACCTCGCCACGGGCGAGGATCTCGACGACCGCGTCGAGGCGACCTCGGGCGAGGCGGTCTGGGCGGCGGACGGCGCCTCCTTCTACTACGTCGGCGTCGACGCCAACCACCGCCCGGCCCGCGTGCTGCACCACCGCCTCGGCACGCCGCAGGAGGACGACGCGCTGATCTACGAGGAGGCCGATTCGGGCTTCTTCGTCCATATCGGCACGACGCAGTCGCAGACCTACCTGACGATCACGGCGAGCGACCACGAGACCTCGGAGGTCCGGCTGATCGACCGGGCCGAGCCGGGGGCGGCGCCGATCCTGGTGGAGCCGCGCACGCCCCTCCTGATCTACTCGGTGGAGCACTGGGGCCGGCACCTCTTCATCCTGACGAACGCCGACGGGGCCGAGGACTTCAAGATCTCCACGACCGAGCTCGCCACGCCCGGCCGCGTCCACTGGCGGGACCTGATCCCGCACCGGGCCGGCGTGATGATCCGCCACCAGCACGTCATCGGCGGGCATCTGGTGCGGCTCGAGATCGAGAACGCGCGCCCGCGCATCATCGTGCGCGACATGCAGGGCGAGGAGCACGCCGTGGCCTTCGCGGAGGAGGCGTACTCGCTCGGCCTGCAGCCCGGGCACGAGTTCGAGACGGCGGTGATCCGCTTCACCTACTCGTCGATGACGACGCCCGCCGAGACCTACGACTACGATTGCGTCACCCGCGCCCGGCAGTTGCGCAAGCGCCAGGCGGTGCCGAGCGGGCACGACCCGGCGGCCTACGTGACGCGGCGCGTCTTCGCCACGGCGCCGGACGGGGAGAGCGTGCCGATCTCGCTGCTGCACCGGCGCGACCTCGCCCTCGACGGCACGGCGCCCCTCCTCCTCTACGGCTACGGCTCCTACGGCACGCTGATGCCGGCCGCCTTCCGCACGAACCTGCTCTCGCTGGTCGACCGCGGCTTCGTCTACGCCATCGCCCACATCCGCGGCGGCACCGAGAAGGGCTGGCGCTGGTACCTCGACGGCAAGCGCGAGAAGAAGCGCAACACCTTCACCGACTTCGTGGCCTGCGCCCGGGCGCTCGCGGCCGAGGGCTACACCGCCGAGGGGCGGATCGTCGCCCACGGCGGCAGCGCGGGCGGCATGCTGATGGGGGCGGTGGCGAACCTCGCGCCTGAATTGTTCGCGGGCATCGTCGCCGACGTGCCCTTCGTCGACGTGCTCAACACGATGCTCGACGGCGACCTGCCGCTGACCCCGCCGGAATGGCCCGAATGGGGCAACCCGGGCGAGAGCGAGGCGGCCTTCGAGACGATCCTGTCCTACTCGCCCTACGACAACGTCTCGGCGAAAGCCTACCCGGCGATCCTGGCGCTCGCCGGCCTCACCGACCCGCGCGTCACCTACTGGGAGCCCGCGAAGTGGGTGGCGCGGCTGCGCGCCACCATGACGGGGGGCGGCCCCGTGCTCCTGCGCACCAACATGGAGGCCGGCCACGGCGGCGCGGCGGGCCGCTTCGACCGCCTGGAGGAGGTTGGCCTGATCTACGCCTTCGCGCTGCTCGCGGTGGGGCGGGCGTGAGGGAACGGCCGCGCCGGTGAGCCGGCGGGCCTTAGACCTCCCGGGCAGCCGGCGCGGCGGTGGCCGTGAGGCGGACGTTCAGCGCCTTCGGAACGCGCAGCGCCGTGTCGAGTCTCGGCTTCCCCTCCTCCGACAGGGCTCGGTACGGGCTCTCGCGGGAGAGCCCCGCCTCGCGCAGCCTCACGGCTGCGCCGCTGGCGGGCGGATGTCGAGGGGGGACTCGGAGGGCGGGCTCGCCCCTTCCGCGTCGCTGCGGGCGCGGCGGGCGGCCTCCTCCGCGTCGCGGGCGCGGGCCTGGCGGGCGGCCTCCTCCGCGGCGGCCTGCTGGGCGCGGGCCCGCGCCTGCCGCGTCGCCTCCTCGGCCGCGGCCTTCTCGGCGGCCGCCTTCTCCGCCGCGGCCCGGTCCGCGGCCGCCTTGAGCGCGGCTGCACGGGCCCGGTCCATCTCGAGGCGGGCGCGACGGCGCTGCCGCTCGACCTGATCGGCCTCGAGGAGCTCGATCTTCTCCAGTTCCCGCTGCAGCACCACGGCGGCGAGGCCGTTCGAGAGGCCGCCGACGTCGAGGACGCGCTCGGGCGTGGCGAGGGGCCCGGCGAGGCCGAACTGGACCGCGAGCGGGCCGCCGCTCCAGCCCTTCGGCGCCTCGCCGCCGGTGAGCGAGCCGCGGGCGTCCAGGCGGCCGGTGCGGAAATCGAAGCCGAGCGTGCCGCGCCAGCGGGCGGCCTCGAGATCGAGGTCGAGGGGGCCGGCGCGCAGCACGCCGCCGATGATCGTCGCGGGCGCGGCGGCGGGGCCGCGGCCGCGGGCCGGTCCGGCGGAGAGCTCCTCCGCCACCACAGCCTGCAGCCGGCCCTCGCGCAGGGGATCGTCTTCCGCGAGCGCGCGGACGAGCGCGCGCCCGAGACCGGCGGGATCGGCGTTCGGGATCGCGAGGGCGCCGAGCCGGACCTCGCCGCTGCCGGAGAGGTTGGCGACGAGCGCGGCCGGGCTGTCGCCGCTGGTGCCGAACCGGAAGGTCCCGCCCGCGCGGCCCTCGACGGCGCTCGCCCGGACGAGGGCGCGCAGAGCGGCGTCGTCGAGGCTGCCCTCGCCCGAGATCGCGCCCGCCTGCCCCTGGCGCGAGAGGGTGGCCGAGCCGGCGAGCTGTCCCTCGGCGAGCTTGGCGGTGAGCTCGCGCAGGCTCAGCGCGCCCCCGTCGAGGCCGAGCTTGAGCGCGGCGCCCGTCGCGACGAGGCCCCGCCCGAGGTCGAGGGCCTCGACCCGCAGGTCGAGACCGAGCCTGGGTGAACCCGGCGGCGGAGCCGCGAAGGGCCGGGTCGACCAGCCGCCCTCGGCCTCGGCCGCGCCGCCGCCCGGGTCCGCCGCCTGCGGCATGACGAGCAGGGCCGCGAGCCCCGGCACGGAGAGGCGGGCGAGGCTCGCCGTCCCTCCGATGTCGCCCTCCGGCGCCCGCGTCAGGCTCGCGCTGAGCGCGTGGCCCGCGACCTCTCCGGAGAGGGCGATGCGCGCGTCGCTCCCGGCGCGCTCCAGGCCGAGGGTGAGGTCGGCCGGCCACGCCTGCGCCGGGGCGGCCGCGCCGAGGAGCGCAAGGACGGGCCCGAGATCGGGCGTCGTGAGCCGGACCTCGCCGCCGGAGGGCGGGCCGCCCTCGGCCGAGAGCACCACGGGCCGGGCCGTCGCGAGGCTCACGCCCGCGATCTCGCCCTTGGCCTCGACGCCGAGATCGGTGCCGCCGGCCACCTGCCGCCCGGTCAGGGCGAGGCTCGCCGGCCGGTTGAGGGACGCGGCCTCCTCGCGGCCGAACCAGAGCCCGGCCTTCGGGGTGCCGAGGGCGACGTCGAGGCTCTCGACGTGCCCGGCGCGGCTGAGGAGCGAGGCGTCGAGGGTGCCGCCGCCGGCCCGACCCCTGGCGACGGTGCGCAGGGCCTCCGCCTCGCCCGCCTGCCGCTCGGCCGTGATGTCGAGATCGAGGGCGCCGGTTCGCAGGAAGGCGGGGATCAGCCGCGACTCGGCCACCCAGACCCGGTCGAGGAGCGCGAGCAGCGGCGCGGCGACCGGGGCGGTGACGCGCCCGGCGATGCGCCCCGAGCCGTCCGGCGCGATGCGGCCCGACAGCTTGGCGTTGGCGCCCGCGAGGTCGGTCACGTCGAGGCTGTCGACGACGAGGCTCGTCCCGTCCGACTGGATGCTCGCCGCGATGGTGCCGTTGCCCGAGTTCGCGCCGGCCGGGCCGTAGCGCACGTCGCGGGCCTGCACCGTCAGGCCGAGATCGTGGCCGTGCAGGCCGGCGAGGACGCCCGTGAACGAGGGCAGGCCCGCGACGTCGATGCCGCGCGCCTTGATCTGCGCGTCGAAGCGTCCGCGGCCGCCCGCGTCCCGGCGGGTGTAGCGGGCGATGCCCGTCACCTGGGCGCCGCCGAGGTCGAGCCGGAGATTGCGGAAGGAGAGGTCGGGGGCGGCCGCCGAGACGTCTGCGCTGGCCTGGATCGGGCGACCGTCCATCACCGCGATCACGGGTCCGCCGAGGCCGAGCTTGCGCAGGTAGCGGCCGAGCCCGTCCGAGGAGGCCGTGCGCAGCGAGACCTCGCCGTTGAAGCGCGGGCTCGGCTCGGTGTCGATCTCGCCGCTCGCCGCCAGCGCGGCCGCCCCGGGGGCGGTGGCCTGGAAGCGGCGCAGCAGCAGGCCGCCCGTGCGGTCGAGGGTACCGGCGAGGCGGATCCCGGTCCACTCGTCGAGGCCGAGGGCGAGATTGTCGATGCCGAGGTCGAGATCCACCATCACGGGCAGCCCGGTGCCGCCCTTCGGCACGCCGCGGGCGACGAGCGCCTGCCCGGCGCTCGAGATCAGGAAAGCGTCGAGATCGACCCGGCGTGCCTCCAGGGAGAGTCCGGCCCGCCACGCCCGCAGGTCGATCTGCCCCGTGCCCGCGAGCCGGATCGCCTGGCCGCCCGGGTCGATCTCGGCGTTGACGCCCTCGAAGCGCACGCGCGGGCCCTGCGCCGAGAACTTGCCGGCGAGGCTGAAGGGCAGGTAGGCGCCGGCGACCTGGGCCGGAGGCCCGACCACGAGGCGGGCGGAGCCCTCCGCCTCCGGGATCAGGGGGCGGGGCCCATCGCCCGCCGCGCCGGGCGGGCCCGCGGGCGCGAAGGCGAGGCGCATGTCGGCCTCGAAGCGCGGGTTCGCGTCGCCGCCGCCCGAGAGCTTCACGGCGACGCTGCCGTCCGCGGCCGGCTCGCCGGTGACGAGGCGGAACGGCACCCCGCCGCTCGTGCCCTCGACGCGCCAGGGCCCGACGAGGGCGGGCGCCTGCAGGCTCAGCGATTCGGCCTGGACCTGGTCGGTCCGCCCCGTCGCCGGCACGACCGTCGTCAGGAGGAGCTGGCGGACGCGCAGGTCCTCGATGGCGAGGTCGCGCGCGCGCAGGGCCTCGGCGAAATCCGCCGGCACCAGGAGGGCGTCGCCGTCGCCGACCGGGAGCTTGATCTCGGCGCGGCGGATCTCGGTCTCCGTGAAGCGGATCTCGCCCTTGAGGAGGGGGGTCAGCGCGATCTCGGCGCTGACGAAGCGGGCGTCGAGGGCGGGCTTGTCCGGATCGCCGCCGAGATGCAGCCGGTCGAGCCGCAGGCGCGGCGAGGGCAGCAGGCGCACCGCGACGCGTCCCTCGCTGCGGGCCGGCAGGCCGAGCGAGCGGGCTATGGCCCCGTCGACGGCGGCGCGCTGGCCCTGCCAGTCGACGAAGGGCGGGACGGCGAGCGCCGCGACGAGGATCAGGATGACGGCGCCGGCGAGCGCGGTCAGGATGTCACGCAAAGTTCTCGTTCCGCCTCACGCCCCGCACCGGCGGCGGGTTCCCGAGGTGCACGCCAGGGCGGCCGGCCCCGACCGTCCGGTCCGCCGCGCCCCGTGCCCCCTCCGGACATAGCGTAGCGGAGCGGGGCCGCCCGTCCAATCGGGTCGGGGCCGCCGGATCAGCGCTTCGGCACGACGATGGCGGGGGCCGGGGTCGGGTTCTGCCGGGACATCTCGTTGCGCCGGATCTGCATGCGCGAGTTGGCCGTGTCGCTCTGCTGCTGCTGGCGGAGCTGGCGGGTCTGGCTCTGCTGGGAGAGCGAGTTGTTGATGCTGTTGAGGTTCGAGCTCGGCAGGCCCTGCGCCTGCGCTGCGGCCGGCAGGGCGAGGAGGGCGAGGACGGCGAGGGGCGCGGCGCGCATGGCGGTCTGTCTCTGAGCTGTCGGGGACGTATGACGTCTTGCGGTTGATGTGAGGACGCGTCAGCACGCCCGCAAGTTCCGGCAGCCGGGGGCCGAGGGCCGCGGCGCCCTCGACGCCGTTCGCGTTTTGGTCCAGTGAGGGGCGATGCAGAAGCAGTCCGATGCGGCGGCCACGGCCGGTCCGCCGCCCGAAACCACCTCGATCGCGGCCCGCGCCATGGCTGCCCTCAGGCCCGGCGGCGCGCCCTATCTCGACGGGCTCAACCCCGAGCAGCGCCGGGCCGTCGAGACGACGGACGGGCCCGTGCTCGTCCTCGCGGGCGCCGGCACCGGCAAGACGCGGGTGCTGACGACCCGGATCGCCCACCTGATCGCGACCGGCAGGGCGCGGCCCTACGACATCCTGGCGGTGACCTTCACCAACAAGGCGGCCCGCGAGATGAAGGCGCGCATCGGCGCGCTGATCGGCCCGGCCGGCGAGGGCATGCCCTGGCTCGGCACCTTCCACGCCATCGGAACCAAGATCCTGCGGCGCCACGCCGAGCTCGTCGGGCTCAAGTCCGACTTCACGATCCTCGGCACCGACGACCAGCTCCGCCTGATGAAGCAGGTCATCGCCGACCAGAACATCGACGAGAAGCGCTGGCCGGCCCGCGCCCTCGGCCACGCCATCGACGGCTGGAAGAACCGCGGCCTCTCCCCCGAGCAGGTGCCGCCGGGCGAGGCCGGCGCCTTCGCCTTCGGCAAGGGCGGCGCCCTCTACACGGCCTACCAGGCGCGGCTCGCGACGCTCAACGCCGTCGATTTCGGCGACCTGCTGCTCCTCTGCCTGAAGCTCTGGCGCGAGAACCCGGACGTGCTGGAGAATTACCAGCACCGCTTCCGCTACATACTCGTCGACGAGTACCAGGACACGAACGTCGCGCAGTATCTCTGGCTCAGGCTCCTGGCGCAGGGACACCGCAACGTCGCCTGCGTCGGCGACGACGACCAGTCGATCTACGGCTGGCGCGGCGCCGAGGTCGACAACATCCTGCGCTTCGAGCACGATTTCCCGGGCGCGGCGGTCGTGCGGCTCGAACGCAACTACCGCTCGACGGGCCACATCCTGGCGGCCGCCTCCGGGCTCATCGCGAAGAACGAGGGGCGGCTCGGCAAGACGCTGCGCACCGAGGACGTGGCGGGTGAGCGCGTCACGGTCACCGGCGCGTGGGATTCCGAGGAGGAGGCGCGGCTCGTCGCCGAATCGATCGAGTCGCTGCAGGCGAAGAAGCACCCCCTCTCCGAGATCGCGGTGCTGGTGCGGATCTCGGCGCAGATGCGCGAGATCGAGGACCGATTCGTCCAGCTCGGCCTGCCCTACCGGGTGATCGGCGGTCCGCGCTTCTACGAGCGGGCCGAGATCCGCGACGCGCTGGCCTACCTGCGCGCCACCGCCAACCCGGCCGACGACCTCGCCTTCGAGCGCATCATCAACACGCCCAAGCGCGGCCTCGGCGACGCCACGCTGCAGCAGCTCCACACCTACGCCCGCGCCGAGCGGGTGCCGCTGCTGCTCGCCGCCCGCCGGCTGATCGAGACGGACGAGCTCAAGCCGCGCGTGCGCTCGACCCTGCGCGCCCTCGCCGAGAGCTTCTCGCGCTGGGCGCGGGCCGTCGAGACGGTGCCGCATTCCGAGGTGGCGCAGACCATCCTGGAGGAATCGGGCTACACCGAGATGTGGCAGAAGGACCGCTCGGCCGACGCCGCCGGGCGGCTCGAGAACCTGAAGGAGTTCGTGCGCTCCATGGAGGAGTTCCCGGACCTCGCGGGGTTCCTGGAGCACGTCGCCCTCGTCATGGACGCGAGCGAGGCGGAAGGGGCCGAGCGCGTGAGCCTGATGACGCTCCACGCCGCCAAGGGTCTCGAGTTCGACACCGTCTTCCTGCCGGGCTGGGAGGACGGCCTGTTCCCGAACCAGCGGGCGCTGGACGAGAGCGGGCGCGCCGGGCTCGAGGAGGAGCGCCGCCTCGCCCATGTCGGCCTGACCCGGGCCCGCAAGCGCGCCAAGCTGTCGTTCGCCGTCAACCGGCGCATCCACGGCCTCTGGTCCTCGACGATCCCGTCCCGCTTCATCGACGAGCTGCCGGCGGGCAGCGTCGACGTGGTCGAGGCGCCCGCCCATTTCTCGGCCGGCGCCTCGCGCTTCGACCGCAACCCGGCGCCGTTCGGCTCCTCCTACGGCACGCCGGGCTGGCAGCGGGCGCAGGCCAACACCGCCGCCTCGGGCCGGGGCTTCGGCCAGTCGCACGGCGCCTCGCCCGGCGGGCGCGGCGGCCCGCGCCAGATCGAGGGCGAGCTCGTGGCGAAATCGACCGGCGCCCCCTCCGCCTACGCGGCCGGCGCGCGGGTCTTCCACACCAAGTTCGGGCCCGGAACCGTGGCGGGGGTCGACGGCAACAAGCTCACCGTTGACTTCGACAAGGCCGGCCGCAAGATGGTCCTCGACAGCTTCGTCCAGCCGGGCTGAACGCTGTCCCGCCGGCCAAGCCCGGACTTCAGGGGGCGGCAGGGCCGGCCGGTATCGCCGAGAACGGCGAGCAAGGGCTGAGGTCGTGCCGGATGCCGCGCCATCCCGACTGTGCCGTGCGCCACGCGGGCGCCTGACCCGCCTTCCCCTCCGTCCGGACCGTACCTTTTTCGTCACACGCGCGAGGGTCGCTGTCGCACCGCCGTCATGGCGGGGCGGTCATGGTGCGCGCGTTGCATGCGGCATATTCGCGCCGTGTGCACTCGGACCCGGGTGCTCTCCACAGGCAATGCACGGCGCGGTGGAACCTGCGCGCCCGCTTGCGATTGGCTCACAAACATCAGGAGAGGCTCGGCAATACAGGTTTCGTTGGCACGCGCAGTGACAAGTCCAGGTTGGCAAGTCCAAGTGGAGTGTTGATCGATGAAAAGACGGCGCGCACGACTTGAACTGGTTGAAGACCGCCCGGTCCGGTTGCATCGGACCCGGTTCGACGAGGAGCGGCACTTAAGCCCCATCCAACCTCTGACGGAACGACAAGGCCAGTACCTCGAAGCCCTCGCGTCCCACGCGCAAGTCATCGTCCTCGGACCCGCCGGCACCGGCAAGACCTTCATCGCCGGCACCCGCGCCGCCGACCAGCTCCGCCAGCGCCGCATCGCCAAGGTCGTGATCACGCGGCCGAACGTCCCCTCCGGCCGCTCGCTCGGCTTCTTCCCCGGCACCCTCGAGGAGAAGATCGCCCCTTGGGTCGCCCCCCTCACCGAGGCCATGAAGGAGCGGATGGGCCAAGCCGCCTTCGAGATCGCGCTCAAGACCGGCGACATCGAGATCGTGCCCTTCGAGGTGATGCGCGGGCGCACCTTCAAGAACTGCCTCGTGATCCTCGACGAGGCGCAGAACACCACGACGGCCGAGATCAAGATGTTCCTGACCCGCATCGGCGACGATTGCCAGGTCATCATCAACGGCGACGTCTCGCAGACCGACCTGCGCGAGACGAGCGGCCTGCGCACCGTGATCCATCTCGTGAAGAGCCGCATGATGCCGATCCCGGTCGTGGAGTTCACCCGCGACGACATCGTCCGGTCGGGCATCTGCGCCGAGTGGGTGAAGGCGTTCGAAGAAACGAATCTCTGATCCGGGGGTTGTAGCGGGCGGGCCTCCACCGGGGCCCGCCGCGCGACCCTCGCGCGCCTTCCCGTCTCCGGAACCGATGTTCTCGGGGGATAGACCGGGCGCCGTACGCGGCCATCAGAGAAAAGGAATCTCGTTCGTGAGGAAATTCACCTACGCCCTCGCCATCCTGGCCCCGCTCGCCACGGCCGGTTTCGCCACCTCCGCCTCCGCAGCGCCGGGCGCGCCGATGGGCGTCGCCGCCCCCGATGCCGTCACCCAGGTCTACATGACGCCGATGGAGCGCCGGATGATGGAGCGCCGCATGATGCGCCGGCACATGGAGCGCCGCATGATGCGCCGGGAGATGATGCGGCGCGACATGCGCCGCGACATGCGCCGCGGCATGTGAGCGGGCGCGAACGCACGACGCGAGAGGGGGCCGCAAGGGCCCCCTTTTTCATGTCCGGGATCGGGATGCCGCGCCGGAGAGGGCGACCTCTCCGACGGGCGCCGGCTCAGTTCTTCGCCGCGGTCTTCTCGGGCGCCTTCGCGGGCACCTTGGCCTCGGTCCTGGTCTCCGGCCTGGACTCCGCCTTGGCGTCCGGCCTGGTCTCGGCCCTTGCGGGCTTTGCCGGCTCCTTGCGGGACTGCGCCGCGGGTACGGCGTGGGCCGTCTTCGCGACGGGCGCCGTCCTGGCGGTCTTCGACGGTTCGGGAGCGGCCACGGCAGCGGCCGCCGGGACCGTCGCGGCGTCGGCGGCGGGCGTGGCGGGCGTAGGGTTGCCCTTGTTGAACAGGTTGCCGAACGCCTTCTGGTAGGCGGACATGTCCCCGTCCGCGTCCGCCACCGCGATGCGGGCCGGCGCCGCGGGCTTGGCCGCCTCCGGCGCCGTCGCGGCCGCCGGGGTGGCGGGCGCAGCCTGCGCCACGAGGCTCGGCTCCTCCCGCCGATTGCCCTTGCGCTCGTCCTTGCGGGCGAGCGCCGCGGCCGCGGCCTTCGTCGGGATCGGCGCCTCGATGCTCGCCGTCATCAGGGGGCGGCCCTTGGCGTCCACCTCGATCTCGCGCGGGCCCGCCGCCAGGGTTTCCGGCCGGCTGACCTCGCCCAGATTGTGCCGGGCGTAGTCCTTCGGCGCGTAGGGCAGCGCCTCCTCGGCGTGCGTCAGGCTCGCGAAGGCGCTCGGCTGCTGCTGGCGGAAGACCGGGTTCTGGCCCCCGTCGTCGTAGACGACCCGCGTCGCCGCCGTGCCCTTGCCGACGAGCTCGGCGATCTCGCGGTTGTCGCGCTCGCGCTTCTCGGCCACCAGCGTGTCGACCTTCGGGCTGCAGGAGCCGGCCGCCGCGTCGGCCCCGCCGAACACGTAGCGATTGCCGCACAGGCCGACCCGCGGCTCCTCCTTCAGGGCCTCGAAATGGTCCGAGCCCTCCTTGAGGTTCTTCCAGAAGGGCGCGTTCGGGTCGTTGCGGAACTTGGCGAAGTTCTGTGCCGTCATCCGGAACGGGTAGGACTGGAACTGGAAGCCCCGCTGCCCGCCCGCGAAAGCCTCGCGCGCGATGGCGTAGATCTCGGCCATCGACTCGTCGGTCATGGCGAAGCATCCGGCCGAGGAGCAGGTGCCGTGCACCATGATGTAGTTGCCCGTGCGCCCGTTCGCGCGGTCGAAGGCATTCGGGTAGCCGGTGTCGAACGAGAGATAGTAGGACGAGTTCGGGTTCATCTGGCCCGGAGTGATCGTGTAGAACCCCTCCGGCGCCTGCCGGTCGCCCTGCTTGGTCTTGGGCCCGAGCTGGCCCGACCAGCGGCAGATCGGGAAGGTCTTGAGCAGCGCGTACTGGCCCGACGAGCCGCGCTTCCACACCTCCATCTCCGCCTCCCTCTTGTAGGCGCGGATCAGGATGGGGTCGCCCTGCGACATGCCCTTCGTCTGCATCAGGGCGAGGGTCTTCTGGGGGATGGGCGTGAGATGGCGGGTCGAGCCGCCGCCGCCGAAGGTGCTGTCCTGGCAAGCCCCGAGGGAGATCGCGAGCGCAACGAGACTCGCAGCCGCGAGCGGACGCACAGCCATGGGGAACCCCGGTCCTCGAATTCACCGCCCGCGGGATGTTCTCCCGTCGGACGCCACTCCCCAACCCATTAGCTTCGTTAAACTTACCCGGCCCTTACCGCAATGATCGCGAAGACACGCTCCCGCCCGCCTGTGAAGAGCGGTTACAGAGCGACTTCCGCGGTGACGAGAGCGGCGAGATAGGCGTCGTCCTGCGGGCGGGCGAAGCGCAGTCCGACCGAGGCCGAGGGCAGCTCGACCCTGAGCCAGCGCAGGTTGTCCCGTCCGGCGGGCTGAGGCAGGGTCCGGGCGCTTTCCCGGTCCGGCACGAGGTGCAGGAAGGTCAGACGGTTTCGCGCCCCCCTCTGTGCCAAAACGTCGCAGATTCCTTCCACGGTCTCGGCTGGCGTGTCGTAGGCGGTCATCAACCAGAAATGGTTAGATGCCTGCTCCATCGAGAGGGCGGCCCGCAGCCGCCGCACGCCGGCGCTCAGGAAGGCGTAGTCCGCCTCGCTCTCGGCCGGGTCGTGGTGGTTGAACACGCAGGGCAGCGCGTAGCGCTCGCGGTAGAGGCGGTGGCGACAGCGCTGGATGTTGGGCTGCAGGCGCTCGGCGACGGGGATCGTCTCGTACTGCGAGCGGTCGAGCAGGGCGGCGAAATCGTCCGCGAGGCAGTCCCGGACCATGCCGGGCGTGGTGAAGATCCAGTCGAACGGGCCGGACCAGGTGCGCAGACCCAGCGTCTTCAGCACCTGCGCCGCGTGGCAGTGGCTGCCGAGCGAGACGTGGTTCACGAGGCCCGGCTCGCGGGTGTCACGGCGCACCCGCCGGAGCGAGCGCAGCAGGCCGGCGGCGAGAGGGCGGATGCCGAGCGGCCCGTCCCCGGGCGGGCTCACAGCTTGCGGCCGATCTCGAGGAACTTCGCCGCGCGCCGGTCGCGGATCTCGGCCGCGCCCATCCCGTCGAACTCGGCGAGGGCGGCGGCGAGCGCGCTGCCGGCCGCCGCGATCGCGGCCTCGCGGTCGCGGTGCGCCCCGCCCGTCGCCTCGGGCACGATCGTGTCGATGATGCCGAGGCGCAGCAGGTCCTGGGCGGTGATCTTCATGGCGGTGGCCGCGTCGTGGGCCCGTCCCTGGTCGCGCCACAGGATCGAGGCGGCGCCCTCCGGCGAGATCACCCCGTAGATCGCGTGTTCCAGCATGAGGACGCGGTTGGCCGTGGCGATGGCGATGGCGCCCCCCGAGCCGCCCTCGCCGATCACGAGGGCGATGTTGGGCACGCCGAGGGCGAGGCAGGCCTCCGTCGAGCGCGCGATGGCCTCGGCCTGGCCGCGCTCCTCCGCCTCGATGCCCGGGAAGGCGCCCGCCGTGTCGACGAAGGCGAGGACGGGCAGGCCGAAGCGGTCGGCCATCTCCATCAGGCGCACGGCCTTGCGGTAGCCCTCGGGCTTGGCCATCCCGAAATTGTGGCGCAGGCGCGTCTCGGTGGTCGAGCCCTTCTCCTGGCCGAGGATGCAGACCGACCGGCCGCGGAAGCGGCCGAAGCCGCCGACGATGGCCTCGTCCTCGCCGAAGCTGCGGTCGCCGGCGAGCGGCGTGAACTCGGTGATGAGGCCCGCGCAGTAATCGACGAAGTGCGGCCGCTGCGGGTGGCGGGCGACCTGCGTCTTCTGCCAGGGCGTCAGGTTCGCGTAGATCTCGGCCAGCGCCTGGGCGGCCTTGGTCTCCAGGCGGCCCACCTCCTCGCTGATCGAGACGGCGCCGTCGCGGGCCCCCATCGCCTTGAGCTCCTCGACTTTCGCCTCCAGCTCCGCCACGGGCTTTTCGAAGTCGAGATAGGAGCGCATCGCACCGTCTGGGAATGGTTCGGGAGGGCACCGGCCCGCCGCCCGGACATGCGCGGCGGCGGCCGGCCTTGGCAGGCCGATATGGCGACGATGCGGCGGCGTGCAGGCCGGCGACGCGTTCGAGGCCCCGCGGACGGCCAATCCCCGGGCGGGCGGAAACTGGCGAAGCGGGGCTGCCCTGTCAACGCCACCCGCCGCGAGGGCCCGCGTCGCGGGCGGCCGGGCGACAAGTTCGCGCGAGCGTCAGCCTCCCCGCGACCCGCCTGGGGTGACCGCGCCCGGCCCGCCCCGCTACAAGGGGCCCCCGACGCCGCGGCCTTCCGCGCCCCGGCCGCCAGCGAGGAGCCGCATGATTCTCCAATCCAAGGCCGCCGTTGTCACGGGCTCGACCAGCGGGATCGGGCTCGCCATCGCCAAGGCCCTCGCCCGGGAGGGCGCGAACGTGATGATCAACGGGCTCGGCGACCCGGGCCAGATCGAGGCGACGCGGGCCGGCATCGAGGCCGAGTTCGGGGTGCGCGCGCTCTACTCGGGCGCCGACATGACGCGCCCGCCCGAGATCGCCGCGATGGTGGCGGAGGCGGAGGGCGCGTTCGGGCGCCTCGACGTGCTCGTGAACAACGCCGGCATCCAGTACGTCTCGCCGGTCGAGGAGTTTCCCCCCGAGAAGTGGGACGCGATCCTCGCCATCAACCTGTCCTCGGCCTTCCACACGATCCGCGCGGCGGTGCCGGGCATGAAGGCGCGGGGCTTCGGGCGGATCGTCAACATCGCCTCCGCCCACTCCCTCGTCGCCTCGCCGTTCAAGTCGGCCTACGTGGCGGCCAAGCACGGGCTTGTCGGCATGACGAAGTCGGTCGCGCTCGAACTCGCGACCCACGGCGTCACGGTGAACTGCATCTCGCCGGGCTACGTCTGGACGCCGCTGGTCGAGAGCCAGATCCCGGACACGATGAAGGCCCGCAACATGACGAAGGAGCAGGTGATCGAGGAGGTCCTGCTCAAGGCGCAGCCGACCAAGGAATTCGTCACCGTCGATCAGGTGGCGGCGATCGCGGTGTTCCTGTGCTCGGACGCCGCGACGCAGATGACGGGTGCCAACCTCTCCGTCGACGGCGGCTGGACGGCGCAGTGAGCGGCCGCGTCGCCCTCCGGCCGTCGGGGCCGGAGGGCGGATCGAGGGGCGGGCCTGCCCTCAGCGGCGGCCGTGCAGCAGCAAGGCGAGGCCGTAGCCCACGGCGCCCGCGATGAGCAGCGCGATCAGCGGGCTCTCCTCGACGCGCTCGCCCACCACCCGGCGGCCGTCGCGCAGGTACGCGCCGCCGCGCTCGTAGGCGTCGCCCGCGTAGTCCGTCAGGTCGTCGGCGACGTCGCGCAGGGTGTCCTTGGCCTGCCCGTAGGCGTCCTGCGCGCGCCCCTGCGCCTCCCGGAAGCGGCCCTCGACCGAGTCCCGGGACGAGCCGGCGAAGTCGCCCGCCGCACCCTGCACCTTGCCGCCGACCTCCTTGGCGGTCCCGACGATGCGATCCGTATCAACCATGGCTGGTCTCCTCTCTCGGTCGCCGTGCGTCCGCGGGGGCGGGGCGCCGGCTCCGTCGGACTTGCAAACGCCCGAGGTGGGATTTGTGCACCGCCGCGGTACGGTTTTTTGAACCGGCCCGTGAGGACGCGCCCGCCTCAGAAGCCCCGGCGGGCCCGCCGGACGAGCAGGCGCGCGACCGCTGCGAGCGCCCGCAGGCTCCGCTGCGGGCCGGGCGCCGGGCGCGGGCCGGGCCGGGGGCGTCGACCCGGCGGGATGTGGACGAAGAGCACGGGGCAGGGCTCGGCCAGCGCCCGGTAGTAGCTCGCGTTGCACAGGTAGCGCCCGGCGTCCCGCGAGGCCAAGGCCGGGACGCCGTGCCGGCGCAGGACCGCCAGCGCCTCCGCGGCGGCCGGGCTCCGGCGCTCGGCGGGGCCCGCCGGGTCGAGAGCGAGGCGGCCGGCCCGCGCGCCCGCTTCGTCCGGGAAGAGCCGACTCGCGCGGTTGCGGGCGCGGATCTCGACCCGCAGCCGGCGGGCGCGGGCCGACACGCCGAACATCAGCACGGCGCCGGGCCCGTCCGCGAGGGCGGGTTCCAGGGCGGCCGGGATGGCGTCGTAGGCGGTGCGCAGGACGAGCACCCGCGGCGGCCCGCCGGGGCCGAGCCTGAGGGCCGGCAGGGCGCCGAGGCGGCGGGCGAGCGCCGCGCTCGGGTTGCGGGGCATCCCCGGGAAGGGGCCGAAGCCGGTGACGAGGAGGGGGCCCGTCACAGCCCGATCAGGGTGGCGATGGCCTCGGCGCCGGCGGCTGGGGAGTGGGTGCCGCGCGCCACGTCCGCCTCCGCCTGGGCGGTGGCCTTGCGGATCTCGGCCGAGCCGACGAGGCGCTGGTGCAGGCGCTCGTGCACGAGGGCCCACATCCACTTCACGTCCTGCTCGCGGCGGCGCCGGGCGATCTCGCCGGTGGCGGTGAGCTTCTCGCGATGGTCGACGATCTTCTCCCAGAGCGTGTCGAGGCGCCTGTTGTTGAGGCCCGAGATCGTCACCACCGGCGGCGTCCAGGTGGCCGAGGCCGGCGTCATGATGTGGAGCGCCGCCCGGTACTCGGAGGCCGCCGCGTTCGCCCGGCGCTCGCCCTCGCCGTCGTCGGCCTTGTTGACCGCGATCATGTCGGCGAGTTCGAGGATGCCCTTCTTGATGCCCTGCAGCTCGTCGCCCGCCCCCGGCAGCATCAGGACGAGGAAGAAATCGGTGAGGTCGGCCACCGCCGTCTCGCTCTGGCCGACGCCCACCGTCTCGACGAGGATGACGTCGAAGCCCGCCGCCTCGCAGAGAAGCATGGTCTCGCGGGTCTTGGCCGCCACGCCCCCGAGCGTGCCCGAGGAGGGCGAGGGCCGGATGAAGGCGTTGGGATCGACGGCGAGCCGCGCCATCCGGGTCTTGTCGCCGAGGATGGAGCCGCCGGTGCGCGTCGAGGAGGGGTCGACCGCGAGCACCGCCACCTTGTGGCCGGCCCCCGTCAGGTTGGCGCCGAGCGCGTCGATCGTCGTCGACTTGCCGACGCCGGGCACGCCGGTGATGCCGACGCGGACCGCGCTGCCGGTGTGGGGCAGCACCGCGTCGATGAGGTCGCGGGCCGCCGCCCGGTGGTCGGCGCGCCGCGATTCGGCGAGCGTGATGGCGCGCGCCAGCGCGGCGCGGTCGCCCGCGAGCAGGCGCTCGCGGATCCGGTCGATGTCGAGGGGCGGAGGGGCCATGCGCCCTACATGCCGGGAGCGCGGCCGTTCGTCGAGGGGCGGGCGCGAAATTGAAACGGCGGGGTTTTCGGATTATCTTCCCCGCCGGTTGGGCATGGGTGGACGCCGCAGGGTGGCAGCCCCGCGACGTCCGTGCTCAGCTGATGGATGATGGTGTCATCAGATCAGCGCCAGCGTGATGGTCAGCGACCACGCGCTGGCGTTTCTCGTCACCGTGATGGTGACGATCGGAAATCCGATCACATCCTCTCACCTCCTTCCCGATCAGGCCCACTCGAACGGCGGCGCCGGGCCGGCACGCCGCAGATCTGCCTGCCCGCAGACCGTCGCGGATCGGAAAGGTTCGGCTGAACGGGCGCGATGATGCGGGTCGCCCCCGAGGGCGGCAAGCAACCAGGAGGCGAGCCGGCCCGCTGTGCCGCGGGCGCCACACCCCGCGCCCCGCCCGCAATCCACATCGGCCTCCGCCGCGCCCGTGCCCTGTCATGGCCAAGATTGTGCGCCAGGGGCTAGGGAGACCGGCCCGGGCTCCCTCGCGGGACCCGGCCCAGGAAGCGGGACCCGCGACGACCATGATGCGTGAGACAGACCGGCCGACCCGACGCAGCATCGTCCGCCTCGGCGCCCTCCTCGGCGCCACGGCGATGGCGCCCGGCCTCGGGGCCTGCGTCGCCGACGGGCTCGTGACCGGCGCCGTCGTCACGCCGGAGCGGCAATCCGCCCTCGACGTGATGCCGGTGCTCCTCGTGGCCACCACCCGCAAGCCGGTGGGCAGCCCGCCGAAGGCGCCGTATTTCAGCTCGGAGCGCGGGCGGGGCCTCAGCTTCGCCGAGGTGCGCCTGTCGCCGCCGGACCGCTCGCTGATCGGCAAGGTCTCCTCCGTCGTCACCGGCGACTGGACGATCGGCGCCGTGCCGAAGGTCGAGACGGGCGGGGCCGCCGCGGACGCCTTCGCGCAGGCGGCGCTCGGGCGCGACGTGCTCATCTACGTCCACGGCTACCGCGAATCGTTCGAATCGGCCGCCGTCAGCGCGGCCCGCCTGTCGGACGGCATCCGCTTCCGCGGCGTCTCCGGCCTGTTCACCTGGCCGTCCGCGGCCGCGACCTTCGATTACGGCTACGACCGCGAGAGCGCGCTCTGGTCCCGCGACGCCTTCGAGGACCTGCTCAAGGCGCTGGTGGCCTCGCCGAGCGGCGGCCGCATCAATCTCGTCGCCCACTCGATGGGCACGCTCCTGACGCTGGAGACCCTGCGGATGCTGCGCGCCGAGGCCGGCGAGGCGGCGATGGCCCGCATCGGCGCCGTGGTGCTCGCCGCCCCGGACATCGACATCGACCTGTTCACCAAGGGCGTCGAGCGGCTGGGGCCCGACGTGAACAAGATCACCGTGATCTCCTCCACGAACGACCGGGCGCTCAGCCTGTCGAGCACCATCGCGGGCGGCGTGGTGCGGGCGGGTGCCGCCGACCGGGAGCGGCTGGAGGCGCTCGGCGTGCGGGTGGCGGACGCCTCCGACTACGGCGGCGGCCTGATCAACCACGACCTGTTCCTGTCGAACCCGGAGGTGCAGGGCGTCGTCAAGCGCGCGGTGGCGCGGGCGGGCGGGGGCGCCTGAGGCACCCGACCGAAGACGCGACGCCGGGACGGCTTGGCGCGGCGCGGCATCCCTCGTACACGGGCGCCTCGGCAGACAGGGAGTCGCCCCATGTTCACCCTTGAGATCGACGGAAAAGCGGTGGCGGTCATCAATGGCACCGAGGAGGTGGCGCGTGATCTCTTCACCTGCGACGGCTTCAAGGAAGACATCCAGGCGATGACGAGCGAGGGCCGCCCGCTCTGGAACGGCACCTCCGAGCTGAAGGTGCGCCCGGCCACCGAGGACGAGGTCGAGATCTTCGAGGACGCGCTCGCCGAGGACGATTCGGACGCGGATTTCGAGTCCGACCCGCGCCACGCCACGACGGAGGACGACGAGGACGAGGCCGACATCGTGTTCCTCCTCGACATCGACGAGGACGAGGGCGAGGAGGACGACGGCGCGCTGCACTCCTGAGGGGGGCGGCCGCCTGACGGCCCGGGTCTCCCGTTCAGCCGCCGGGCCGGCCCGGAGGGCGAGCCGGTCGCCATGCCCCCGCGCGAGGGCGCCCCGAACGGGGGCGCTCACGTTCGAAGGTCGGGGAACCTCAGCGGCTCAGGCCGTGGCCAGCGTGACGGAGATCCTGCCGCGCTCGCCCGCCTTGGGGTGCGGGCGCATGGTGATCTCCACGTCCCGGTCGAATGCCGTCAGAAAGCCCATCAGGCGCTCCACCGAGTACCCGCGCAGGCTGCCGCGGAGCAGCTTGGAGAGATCGGCCTGACCGATGCCCAGCACCTTCGCGGCGGCGGTCTGGGTCAGTGTCCGACTCTCGATCAGGCGGCGCAGCTCGGCCGTCAGCTGGGCCTTGAGCAGCAGTTCCTCGGCATCGGGCAAGCCGAGGTCGGCGAAGACGTTGCCGCAGCTCACATGAACATCGTCGTCCCTCTCCGCCATGGTCACGGCCCTCCTTTCCTCGTACGTCCCGCGTAGTCGGGACGCGACGCGCCGAAGTTGCGCCGAAGAATGGTATCCCAACCCGAGGCCCGGTATCCGCCCGTAGGCCCAGAGCGCCAGGGCGGCGGCCTCAAGCCCGCAGCCACACCCCCACACCCGCGGCCGAGCGAAAATCCTCCAGCGCGTGGACCTGCGCGTCCGGCAGCGCGGCGCGGGCCATGGTCGTGAGCGCGTGGCCGGGGCCGAGTTCGAGGACGCGCGTCGCGCCGTATTCCCGGGCCGCGTCCAGGCAGGCGGACCAGTCGATCGTGCGGGAGATCTGCAGCGCGAGCTTCTCCAGGCCGGCCTCCGCCCGGAACACCGGCATGCCGTCGAGCCCGCTGAGGAGGCGGGGGGCGCCGGGCGGGGGCGCCGCCGCGGGGGCCTCGCGCAGCGCCGCCCGGAACGCCGCCGTCGCCGCGGCGAGGATCGGCGTGTGCGAGGGCGTGTGCACGGGCAGGACGACGGCGCGCTGCGCGCCCGCCGCCAGCGCCTCGGCGCAGAGGGCGTCGAGGGCCGCCGCCGGCCCGCCGACCACCACGCTGTCCGGCCCGTTCAGGATGGCGAGATGGCAGGCGCGGGGCCCGGCCATCGCGGCGACCCAGGCCTGCGGCAGGCCGCGGATGCCGGCGAGGCCCTGGCCGGGGGCGGCCGCGGCGTCCATCGCCTCGGCCCGCGCGCCCGCGAGCCGCAGCACCGTCTCCGGCGCGAGCCGGCCCGCGCAACCCCAGGCGGCGAGGTCGCCGATGCTGTAGCCCGCCACGATCACCCGGGCCGGCGCGGCCGCCCGCACCAGCGGCCAGGCGCTGAGCGCCGCGGTGCAGACGAGGATCTGCCCGGCGCGGTTCTCGTGGAGCCGGGGACCCCCGGCCCGCGCCAGCGCGCGCGGGTCCGCGCCGAGGAGGGAGGCGGCCGCGGCGAAGACGGGCTGCGCCTCCGGCAGGTCGGCGGTCAGGTCGAACATGCCGGGGTGCTGGCCGCCCTGGCCGGAGAGCAGGACGGCGAGGCTCACGCCGCCGCTCCCTCGACGGCGTCGACGAACAGCGTCATGGCGAGGAGGTCGGCCGCGCCGCCCGGGCTGAGGTTGCGGGCGACGAAGGCGCCGTGCAGGCCGGTCGCGCGCTCCCGCCAGTCGGGCAGCCCGACCCCGCCCTCCGCGACGAGGCGGGCCGCCGCCGCGCGGGCGAAGGCGTAGCCCTCCGCCCCGCCCCGGTGCAGGAGGTTCGTGTCCTCGAGATGCGCGATCAGCGCGAGGCAGGCCTCGACGCGGGCCGCCTCCGGCTCGCCCGGCCGCAGGCGCCGGCCCCGGCGCAGGGCCGGCAGGCCGATTCCGTAGAGCGTCGGGAAGCCCGCCGCCGCCTCGGCCGGCGCGCCCCCGACCCCGTGCCGCCGCCGCGCCCGCGCGCCGGGGGCGCGGAGGAGTTCCGGCCCGTCGAGGATGCCGTGCGCGTAGCGCGCCCGCACGAGCGCGCCGAGCCGGCCGGGCGCCGCGCCGGGCCCCTCCGCCCCGGCCGCGGCGCAGAGGAGGCCGAGGCCGAAGATGGCGCCCCGATGGGTGTTCACGCCGCCGGTCGCCGCCCGCATGGCCGCCTCGGCGGCGATGCCGACGCGGCGGAGCGCCGCCATCGGCTCGCCCGCGGCGCCGGCCCGGGCGAGGTCGGCGAAGAAGGGCTCGAGGGCGGCGGCGCTCGCCCGGAAGCTGCCCGCGTCCATGTCGGCGTGGCTGCCGCTGTCGACGTGGCTGACGAGGCCGGGCTTCGGGTAGGTTTCGAGTTCGAGGCGCAGGGCGGCGACGGCGCGGCGGGCGATGTCCTCCGCCGGGTCGGTCGCCGGGCGGGCCGCGGGGCGCAGCGCCGGCGCGCTCACGGCGCGCCCGCCAGCAGGGTGCGGGCGGGGCGCAGGTCCACGCCGTCGAGGCGCTTGGCCAGCACGGTGCCGCCGGGTTCCGCCGCCGTCAGCTCGCGCCAGTTCACGCCGCTGCCGTCGGGCAGCAGGATCTCGCCGTCGAGGCGCATCGGCGCCCCGGCCTCGATCGCGGCGAGGCCGCCGAGGAGGTCCGGCGGCACCGGGCCGGCGACGGGCCAGAGCAGGTCGAGGTCGGAGCCGGCCGAGAGGTAGGGCAGCCCGGTCAGCGCCTGCCAGAGCAGGCCGCCGAACAGGCGCGGGGCGAGGCCGTGGCGGACCCCGAGCGCGAGAAGCGCGTCGAGCGCCGGCCGCCACGCCTCCGGCGCCGCGGCGGCGCCCTCCGCGAGCGTCACCGGCGCGCGGGGGCGCACCGCCCCCGGGGGCAGGGCGAGGCCGATGCGGCGCTTGCCGTCCCGGGGCGGCAGGGGCAGGCCGGCCGGCACGGTCCCCGCATCCTCGCCGGGGTGGCGGCGGCGCACGATGACCGGGAAGCCGCGCCCCGCCCACGCGCCGAGCTGGGGCACGCAAGCGAGGTCGGGCCGGGCGGCGAGCGCCGCCTCCCAGGCGGCGGGCTCCACGTCCAAGAGGTCGTGGCGTCGGAGCTCTTCGACGTGGAGCTCTCGCCGCCTGAGCTCTTGCCGCCGGACCTCTTGAAGCCGGAGGGCGTCAGCCAAGGCGGGCGCCCCGCGCCACCTCCGCGGCGATCGCCTGCGCCACCGGGCGGCCGCCGCGCTCGGCGCCGAGCGCGTCGCGGGTGTCGGCGGCCGGCAGCCCGTCGATCAGCGCGGCGACCTGGGGCCCGAGGGGCTGGGCGGGGTCGAGCACGGCGTGGACGGCGCCGGTGCGGACCATGTTGTCGAGGCCGGGCGCGAAGACCGGCGTGTCCTTGGCCATCGCCTCCAGCCGGTCGAGGGGGAGCTTGGTGACGCGGGCCACCGAGGGCAGGTCCATCACGCTCGGGTTGGCGCCGGGCAGGCCCGCCAGCGCGCGGGTCGCCAGCGCCGTCGCGATGAAGGCGCCGGCCGCGGTGTGGCCGTAGACGAGCCCGACGGTCGGGTGGCCGCCCCGGTCGGCCAGCAGCAGGCACTTGGCGAGGTGGGCGAGGTACTCGTTGAGGCCGAGGAGCTCGTCGCGCCGGCTCATGCGCTGGCTGTCGGAATCGACCACGACGAGGATCGGCGTGCCGCCGCCCCGGCGCACCACGTCGAGAACGCAGCCCGCGAGGCGGCAGGCGCCCTCGACGCCGAGCGCCGTGTTGCCGTCGACGCCGATCACCGCGAGCCGGCCGCCCCAGAAGGGGCCGTCCCCGGCCACGAGCCCGTCCGTCACCGCGACGTCGTGGCCCTCGGGAAACAGCGAGGCGAGGATCTCAGCGAGCGTCATGGGTCGTCTCCGCGAGGCCCGCGAGCAGGGCGTCGAAATCGGCCGCGGTCAGGCCCGGCACGGCGGCCGGGTCGTTGACCCCGAGCCGGCCCCAGATCTCCGCCGCGTCCCGGCAATCGCCGAAGCGGTCGAGGCGCTGTTCCAGCCGGGCCTGCTCGGCCTCGAGCGTCACGAGGTCGAAGGCCGGGGCGCGGCCGATCAGGTCGATCGCGGCCGCGCGGAAGGCCGCGACCGTGTCGTCGGCGAAGGCGTCGGCGCCGCCCGTCAGCCGGCGGTGCTTGCCGCCCATGGTGCGCCAGACCAACGCCCGGTCGCGGGAGTCGAACTCCTCGGCGCCCTTGTTGGTCTCGATCACCTCGGGGCCCGAGACGCTGATACGCCCGCCCTCCGAGACCGCGAGCCGCGAGCAGGTGCCGGCGATGAGGCCGCCGCCGCCGTAGGCCCCGGCCCGGCCGCCGATCAGCCCGACCACGGGCACGCCCGCCGCCCGCACCTCCGCGATCGCCCGCATCACCTCGGCGATGGCGGTCTCGCCGGCATTGGCCTCCTGCAGGCGCACGCCGCCGGTGTCGAACAGGATGAGCACGGCGGCGGGCTTCAGCGCCGGGGCGGCCCGGAGCAGCCCGACGAGCTTGGCCCCGTGCACCTCGCCGAAGGCGCCGCCCATGAAGCGGCCCTCCTGCGCGGCGACGAGGACCGGCCTCCCGTCGAGGCGGCCGGCGCCCACGATCATGCCGTCGTCGAAGGCGCGGGGCAGGTCGAAGAGCGGCAGGTGCGGGCTCATCCGGCGCTGCTCGGGGCCGAGGATCTCGGCGAAGCTGCCCGGGTCGAGCAGGCCGTCGATGCGGGCCCGCGCGCTCGCCTCGTACCAGCTCGCGGCGCGGGGGTCGGTGATGCGCTCGCTCACGTCAGGCCTCCATCAGCCGGGCGCCCTGGAGGAGGCGCAGCGACACGGTGTCGGGGCGCGCGCCCCCGTCGTTGATCGTGATCCTCAGGCCCCCGGGCTGGGCGCGGGCCACGAAATCGGCCACCACCGCCTCCCAGACGTCGCCGTAGCCGTGGATCGGCGTCTCGATCTCGACGGTGCAGGCGTCGGGCGGCAGGGTCCGCTCCAGCAGCACCTCGAGGTTGCCCGAGGCGACGACGCCGGTGATGGCGAGCGGCTTGGCGCCCGCGAGCGGCGCCCGGGTCTTGTGCCGGAAGCTCAGTTTTTCCATGGCGTCAGGACTCCTGGATACCGGGCGCGGGTCCCGTCTTCCGACCGGGAGGGGCGGGAGGCGCGGGCCCCCTCTCCCGTTCGGGAGAGGGTTTTGGTGAGGGGTGCGCGTTGTCCGGAAAAGTCGCACCCCTCACC
>NZ_BJZU01000077.1 GCF_007992195.1 Methylobacterium oxalidis
CGGGAGAGGTGAGGCCCGCCCGGACGGGAGAGGTGGGGCGGGCGGCCCGGCATGCGGGGCGGGCATCACCAGTTCCGGAACCGGGCCGGCGGGTCGTAGAGCCCGCCCGACCAGTGCACGAGGTCCTTGATCGAGCGGGCGGCCAGCAGCGAGCGGTCCGCGTCGAGGGGCTCGATGCCGAGATCCTCCGGGCGGCGCACGATGCCCCGCGCCCGCAGCCGCTCCACCATGGCCCGGTCGCGCCCGCGCCCGATCTCGGTGTAGCCCGCCACGCCGCGGATCGCCTGCTCGCGCTCGTCGGCCGTGCGGCAGAGGAGGAGGTTGGCGATGCCCTCCTCCGTGACGATGTGGGTGACGTCGTCGGCGTAGACCATCACGGGGGCGAGCTCGAGCCCGATCTTGCGGGCGAGCTCCAGCGCGTCGAGCCGCTCCACGAAGGCGGGGCTGAGCTTGTCGCCGAAGGTCTCGACGATCTGCACCACGAGCTTGCGCCCGCGCGTCAGCGCCGGGTCGCCGGAGCCGCCCGCCTCGCGGCCCGCCTTCATCCAGGTGTCGGAGGGGTGGCGCCGCCCGTGCGGGTCCGAGCCCATGTTCGGCGCCCCGCCGAAGCCCGCCACCCGGGACTGCGTCACCGTGGAGGAGTGACCCGAGAGGTCGATCTGCAGGGTCGAGCCGATGAAGAGGTCGCAGGCGTAGAGCCCGGCCGTCTGGCAGAAGGCCCGGTTCGAGCGCAGGCTCCCGTCGCTGCCCGTGAAGAACACGTCCGGCCGCTCGCGGATGTAGCGGTCCATGCCGACTTCCGAGCCGAAGCAGTGGACCTGGCTCACCCAGCCCGACTCGATCGCCGGGATCAGGGTCGGGTGCGGGTTGAGCGCCCAGTGGGTGGCGATCTTGCCCCGCAGGCCCAGCCGCTCGGCGTAGGTCGGCAGCAGCAGCTCGATCGCCGCCGTGCCGAAGCCGATGCCGTGGTTGAGGCGGCGGATGCCGTACTCGGCGTAGATCCCCTTGATCGCCATCATGGCCATCAGGATCTGCGTCTCGGTCATCGCCGCCGGGTCGCGGGTGAACAGCGGCTCGACGTAGAAGGGCGTGTCGGCCGCCACCACGAAGTCGACCCGGTCGCCCGGGATGTCGACGCGGGGCACCCGGTCCACGATCTCGTTGACCTGCGCCACCACGATGCCGTTCTTGAAGGCGGTGGCCTCGACCACCGTCGGCGTGTCCTCGGTGTTCGGCCCCGTGTAGAGGTTGCCGTCCCGGTCGGCCGAGACGCCCGCGATCAGCGCCACCTGCGGCGTCAGGTCGATGAAGTAGCGGGCGAACAGCTCCAGGTAGGTGTGGACCGCGCCGAGCTCGATCTGCCCGCCGAACAGCATGCGGGCGATGCGCCCGCCCTGGGGCCCGGAATACGAGTAGTCGAGCCGCTTCGCGATCCCCTGCTCGAAGATGTCGAGGTGCTCCGGCAGCACGATGCCGGACTGGACCATGTGCAGGTCGTGGACCTTGGCCGGGTCGCACAGGCTGAGCGCGCGGGCGAGGCAGTCGGCCTGCTTCTGGTTGTCGCCCTCCAGGCAGACCCGGTCGCCGGGGCGCAGGATCGCCTCGAGCAGGGCCACCGCGCTCGCGGCCGGGACGACCTTGCCGGCGGCCTGCGCCCGCCCCGCCGCGATCCGCCCGTCCCGCTCCGCGCGCTCCCGGTGCCAGTCCGCCATCCGATCCGCTCCCTCGCCGCGGGCCCGGGCCCGCGAGACCGTGCCGCGGGCGCCGCTCCATGAGGGCACCCCCTCATGAGGACAACCCTTTGCCGGGACGGCCGATCCGGCTCCCTATCTGAGCGCGAACGAGACGGATGTCAATTTCCGCGTATGCACAACTGCCCAAATCCGTCACTTCGTGATACGAGACGCCTGTCGGTTGGTTTTTCCGCATACAGAGCGGCGGCGTTCGGGAGGTGCGGCATGGACGAGATCGTCGGGGAGCGCGGCCTCCTCTCGGACCAGATCCGCAACGCGCTGACGGACGAGATCGCGGCCGGCGCGCTGGCGGCGGGCACCGGCCTCGACGAGCAGGAGCTCGCCGACCGCTTCGGCGCCTCGCGCACGCCCGTCCGCGAGGCGCTGCGCCAGCTCGCGGTGAGCGGCCTCGTGGAGGTGCGCCCGCGCCGGGGGGTCGTCGTCACGCGGATGACGCCCGAGCGGATCATGGACATGTTCGAGACCACCGCCGAGGTCGAGGCGATGTGCGTGCGTCTGGCCACCTACCGGATGACGCCGCTGGAGCGGAGCCACCTCCTCGACCTGCACGAGCGCTCGGGCGCGATGGTGGAGGCGGGGGATTTCGACGCCTACGACGCCCACAACCGGGCCTTCCACGAGGCGCTCTACCGGGCGACGCACAACGCCTTCATGGCCGAGCAGGCGCTCGCCATCCGCACGCGGCTGTCCGCCTTCCGCCGGACGCAGCTGCGCCAGGGCGAGCGCATCGTGCGCTCGCGGGCCGAGCACGGCGAGATCCTGGCGGCGATCGCCGAGGGCGACGGCGAGGCGGCGGCGCGGCGCATGCGCGCCCACATGCTCAACGCCGCGAGCGCGCTCGGCCGCTACGTCGCCGAGCACACGGGCGCGTGAGCGCCCCGCTCAGGGCGGGTCCGGCTCACCGCCCTCGATCGTCCGCAGGAGGTCGCGCAGGAGCGGCCCGACCGCCCGCAGCTCGGCCCGGTGAGCCGCGCTCAGCCGGCCCAGCACCGCCTCGGCCTTCCCCGTGAGCGTCAGGTCGAGGCGGCGGCGGTCGGCGGCGGAGGGCGCGCGGGTGACGAGGCCCGCCGCCTCGAGCCGCTCGGCGAGTTCCGCCGCCGTGTGGGGCGCGACGATCAGGCTCTCGGCGAGTTGGCCGACGCTGACCGGCGGCCGCGCGCCCTTGATGGCGAGGAGCGCCTGGTGCTGCTGCGGCGGCAGGCCGGCCTCCTGCGCCGCCGCCCTGCTGAAGGCGAGGAACCGCCGCAGCGCGTGGCGGAAGGCCGCGAGCGCCGCGTAGTCGGCCGGCGCCAGCGTCTCGTCCGCGCTCTGCCCCATCGTGCCGATCCCTCCCGCGGCCCGCCGCCGCCATCGTCCCGTGCAGGCTGCCGACCGCGCAATCCCCGATAGCAATTGGCGGTCGAACGATTGATTACATCGTATTACGATATAAATCCCGGCTGCGCGCGGCGCCGAGGCGTCGCACGGGACACGACCGGGAGACGACATGACGACGGGAACCGGAGCGGATGGCGGGGCGGCCCCGCCGCGGAGGACGCTCGGCGATTTCACGGCCGACCGCAGGATCCTGATCCTCGCGGCGATGGCCGTGGCGGTGGGATCGGGCGGCGCGCTCGCGGCCTGGGGGCTCGTGAAGCTGATCGCCCTCGTCTCGAACCTCGTCTGGTTCGGCCGCCTCGGCACGCAGCCGGTCAGCTTCGCCGAGGTCGCGCGCTCGCCCTGGATGGTGGCGGCGCCCGTCCTCGGCGGCCTCGCCATCGGCCTGATGGCGCGGTTCGGCTCGGAGAAGATCCGCGGCCACGGTATCCCGGAGGCGATCGAGGCGATCCTGATCGGGCGCAGCCGCATGTCCCCGAAGGTCGCGGTGCTGAAGCCCGTCTCCTCCGCCCTCTCGATCGGCACCGGCGGCCCGTTCGGCGCGGAGGGGCCGATCATCATGACGGGCGGCGCCATCGGCTCGCTCTTCGCGCAGTTCTTCCACCTCACCGCGGCGGAGCGGAAGACGCTCCTCGTGGCGGGCGCGACAGCCGGCATGACCGCGATCTTCGGCACGCCCGTGGCGGCCGTCCTCCTGGCGGTGGAGCTGCTGCTGTTCGAGTGGAAGCCGCGCAGCTTCATCCCCGTGGCGGTGGCCTGCGTGCTCGCCGCGGCGTGGCGGCCCTTCCTGTTCGAGGCCGGCCCGCTCTTCCCGCTGGCGGCGGCCCTGCCCCCGTCGCCGCGGATCCTCGGGCTCGCGATCCTCGTCGGCGCCGTGGCGGGGCTGCAATCGGGCCTCCTCACGACGCTGCTCTACCGGGCCGAGGACGCGTTCGAGCGCCTGCCCGTCCACTGGATGTGGTGGCCCGCCCTCGGCGGCCTCGCGGTCGGGCTCGGCGGCCTGATCGAGCCGCGGGCGCTCGGCGTCGGCTACGACGTGATCGGCGACCTCCTGAACGGGCACCTGCTCCTCGGCGCGGCCGCCGCGATCCTGCTCGTCAAGGCGGCGATCTGGCTCGCGGCGCTAGCCTCCGGCACCTCGGGCGGCGTGCTGGCGCCGCTCCTCATCCTCGGCGGCACGCTGGGCTCCATCGAGGGCGCCGTCCTGCCGGGCACGCCGGGCTTCTGGGCCCTGATCGGCATGGCGGCGATGATGGGCGGCACCATGCGGGCGCCGCTCACCGGCGCGCTCTTCGCCGTGGAGCTGACCGGCGACATGACGGCGCTGGCGCCGCTGCTGGCGGCCACGACCGCCGCCTACGCCGTCACGGTGCTCCTCCTGAAGCGCTCGATCCTCACCGAGAAGATCGCCCGGCGGGGCGTCCACATCACCCGCGAGTACGCCGTCGACCCGTTCGAGCTGACCCGCGTCTCGGCCATCATGGTGCGCGCGGTCGAGACCCTGCCGGCGGAGATGCCGGTGGAGGAGGCGCTCGCCTTCTTCGCGTCGGAGGCGCCCCGGCACCGGGCCTATCCGGTCCTCGACGCGGCCGGCGTGCCGGTGGGGCTCGTGACCCTGCGGGACCTGATGGGCTGGCAGCGGGCGCGCGGCGCGGTGACGGGCAGCCTCGCCGACCTCGTCTCCGACGCGGGCCTGCCCCTCGTCCACCCGGACGACACGGTGGGCCACCTCGCCGACCTGATGGTGGCGGGCGACCACGGGCGCGTGCCCGTGGTCGAGCCCGGCAGCCGGCGCCTCGTCGGGCTCGTGGCGCGCAAGGACCTGCTGCGCATCCGCGAGGCGAGCGGGCACCTGGAGCGGCGGCGCGAGCGCTTCTACCGGAGCGGGGGCCACCGCGGCCGGGTCCGGCGCCGGCCCGGGCCGGCGCCCGCGGAGGATCAGCTCAGCACCACCACCTTGGTGCCGAGGGCGACGCGGCCGTAGAGGTCGATCACGTCCTGGTTGATCATGCGGATGCAGCCCGAGGAGACGCTGCGGCCGATCGAGGTCGGCTCCAGCGTGCCGTGGATGCGGAACAGCGTGTCCTTGTTGCCCTGCCACAGGTAGAGCGCGCGGGCGCCCAGCGGGTTGCGGGTGCCGCCGGGCACGCCGAGCCCGCTCTGGAGCTGGCTCACCTCGCGGGCGAGCTTCGGGGTGCGGGCGATCATCTCCTTGGGCGGGTACCAGTCCGGCCAGGCCTGCTTCGAGTTGATGGTCGCGCCGCCCGACCACGAGAAGCCCTGCTTGCCGACGCCGACGCCGTAGCGGCGGGCGCGGCCCCCCGCCTGGACGAGGAACAGGTGGTGGGCGCGCGGATCGACCACGATGGTGCCGGGCTCGTAGCGGCCGCCGAAGGCGACCTCCTGGCGCAGGAAGACGGGGTTGGCCTTCTTCCAGTTGAAGGCCTGCACCGGGAAGGCGTCGTCGGTGATCGCCGCGTAGGCGCGGGCGTGGTCGATCGGGCCGTCGTCCACGGGCCGGTTCTCGCCGAGCTTCGGCACCGGCGCGCCCTTGGGCGGGGGCGCCTCGTCGGCGCTCTGGCGGGGCGGGGGCGCGCGCTCGGTGCCGGGCACGGGCCGGCCGTAGGATTCGCGGCCCGTGTAGGGCACGTACTGGCCGCCGCGGCGGCGGTAGAGCTGGCCGGCCTCGTCGCGGTAGAGCCGGTCGTCGTCGTAGCCGGCGAAGCCGTCGATGCCGTCCTCCGGCGGCGGCCCGCCCTGGGCGTGGCCGAGGAGCGTGGAGCGGAGGAGCACGAGGCCGGTCATCGAGCCTGTGAGCAGCGTGCGGCGCGTCAGTCTGGACATGGAATGCGAGACGTCCCTTCGGGGCCCCTGGCGTCGACCGACCGTGGCGGGCGGGGGGCCTTAGCGCCGAGCCCGCGCGTCCGGTCGCGGCGGCCAAGCTCGGTCTTGGCCCTCCTCTAGCAAATCCGGGGCTCGCCCGTCACGCCCCGCGGCGCATCGCGGGCCCGCGTCTCGCCGAAGCGTTACCGTTCGGGCACTGTCCTGCCCGGCACTACAACCTCCGGATGAGGCTCCTCTTCACCATTCCGGATGAGAGCATGGGGACAGTGCGGTCGCGACGATTGCGGGGCGCCGGGCGCGGGCGCATATCCAGCCGCGAATCGCCGCCCCCACCCCGGATTCGTCCCGTGCCGTTTCTCCCGTCTCGGCCCGCCCGCACGGCCTCGCTCGTGCTCGTCCTGACCGCATCCGCATGGGTGTCCGCGCCCGCCGAGGCGCGCCGGGCCACCGAGCGGCCGGCGGCCAAGCCCCAGGCCGCCGCGACGGCGCAGGCGACGAAGCCGCAGGCTTCCGCGAAGCCGCAGACGGCCGCGAAGCCGCAGGCCGCCGCGAAGGCGAAGGTCTCCGCGAAGGAGGCGGTCGCGCCGAAGGTGGCCGCGCACGTCGCGGCGAGCGGCGGGCCGGGCGTGACCTGGACGGCGGGCGAGGCCCCGGCGGCGAACTGCACCCGCAGCCGGCGCAAGCTCTGGCAGGAGGGCGAGGGCTGGATCGTGCGCACGGTCACCGCCTGCCGCTGACCGCCCCCGGACAGACCCGGCGCGGGCTACCCTGCACTGCCCTGAGACGATGGGGGGCTGGTCCCCTCTCCCGTTCGGGAGAGGGAC
>NZ_BJZU01000078.1 GCF_007992195.1 Methylobacterium oxalidis
GGTCTTCTCTTCGCCCTCGATGCGGCGGACGACGACACGGTCGTGCAGCGGACGGAACTTCATGAGCTGCCCTCTTGCTTCGAATTCGCGGGTGACGTTCAAGCGGCGGAACCGACCCGAACCCCGGCTGTTAGCACTCTCGTGGATCGAGTGCCAAAGCTGGCGGCGAGATAGGCGCGTGCGAATTTCGAGTCAAGGCGGTGCCGGGCTTACCGGCGGCGCGTGACGGTGGAATTTCGAGATCCTCCGCTCTCTCCACGGATTCTCCGAACCCATGCTGAGCCTTCACGGACCCGAGAGCGCGCTCGAGCACGCGGCGGCGGCGCGGAGCGGGCTGCCGCCCGACGCGATCTGGATCGACCTCACGGATCCGAGCGCGGACGAGGCCGCGCTCGTCGAGGAGACGACCGGCCTGCGCGTGCCCTCCCGCCAGGCGCTGAGCGAGGTGGAGAGTTCGAGCCGCCTGCGCCGGATCCGGAACGGGCTGTCGCTCTCGACGCCGATGATCACCTTCGACCGGGCCGATTCGGTACTGAAGCCCCTCGGCTTCGTGCTGACGAAGGACCGGATCGTGACGGTGCGCTTCCACGAACTGCGCGCCTTCGCGGAGGTGAAGGCGCGCCTCGCCGACGGCGACGGGCCTGCGGCGAGCAGCACCGAGATCTTCATCCTGTTGATGGAGGAGCTCGTCGACAGCCTCGCCGACGCACTCGAGGAGATGGGCGCCGATCTCGACGCCCTTTCGACGCGGGTCTTCGACTTCGACACGAGCGCCCGGCCGGGTGCGCGGCCGGACGACCGCAAGGCCCCCCGCCGCCGGGACATCGCGCTGCGCCGGATCCTGCGCAGCATCGGGCGGCGGGGCAAGGCCCTCGGCAAGCTGCGTGCGAGCCTGCTCGGCCTGCAGCGCATCGTCCCCTTCGTCGCGGCCGAGTGCGGCAGCTTCGCCGCGGGCGACGCGGACGCGCGCTTCGAGACGCTTCAGCGCGACATCGCCTCTCTCGACGAATTCGAGACGCGGCTGACCGAGAACGTGCAGTTCCTGCTCGACGCGACCCTCGGGCTCATCAACATGGAGCAGAACAACACCTTCCGGATCCTGACCGTGGTCTCGGTGGTGGGCATCCCGCCGACGCTCATCGCCTCCATGTACGGCATGAACTTCAAGCACATGCCGGAACTGGACTGGATCTACGGCTACCCTTATGGCCTCGCGCTCATCGCGGCGAGCGCGCTGGTGCCGGTGGTCTACTTCAAGGTGAAGGGCTGGTTCTGAGCGCCGCTCACGCACCCGCGGCGTAGCGCTCAAGCGTCGCGTAGATCTGCTCGTCTTCGGCGAAGTTCATCGTCGCCACGTAGGTCTCGACGAAATCCTCGTAGGGCATCTCGCCGATCCCGGCGAGCGGCGTCGCGGCGCGCTCGTCGTATTGCTTCGGGTCCCGCCAGACCACCGTCTGGCCGTGGCCGCCGAAGGTGCGGAAATGGTAGAACTTCATCATGCTGCGGATGAAGTAGACGACCTTGAAGACGTCGCCCATCCAGGCCCAGTCGCCGTTCCCGAGCTCGCGGCGCAGGCGGTAGCAGCGCTCCTGATCGGGCAGGGCCGAGAAGTTGTCGTTCGGCACGGTGTCGTCGAACAGCCAGACCGTGCGGTCGTGCGCGAAGGCGAGCGAGTTCAGAAAGTCCCGCAGGGTCTGCTCGAAGGTGTGCAGTCCGTCGAGGTAGATCAGGTCGAAGGGCTCGTAGCGGGCGGAGCGGAAGAAGTCGTCGCTGCCGACCGGGTGGAACCGGGTGCGGTCGTTCTGGTGCGCGGCCGGATCGAACTGGAAGGTCGGGTCGACGGCGACCTTGAAGTCCACGTCCACGTTGAAGAACGTGTGCCCGTGGAAGACGCCGACCTCGAGGTAGCGCCGGGCCCCGCAGATCCGGGCCAGGCGGTTGATCCGCTCATGATGCATCGCGCCGCTCCCCCTCGCCGCGGCCCGGGCCGCAGGCGCTGATAGCACAGGTTGCCGGTGGCTCGCATCGCGGAGAGGCGCGCTACCCCTCGATCCTGGAGAAGTCGGCGACCTCGCGCGTTGCGGCGCGCAGCGCGTTGAGGAGCGCGAGGCGGTTCGCGCGTAGCGCCGGGTCGTCGGCATTGACGGTGACCTTGTCGAAGAAGGCGTCGACCGGCACCCGCAGGCTCGAGAGCGCCCGCATCGCGCCCTCGAAATCCTCCGCGGCGACGGCCGCCGAGGCCGCCGCGCGCGCCGCCGAGAGCGCTTCGGCGAGCGCCTGCTCCTCCGGCAGCCCCTGAGCGATCAGGGCGGCGTCCGGCGGCCCGTCGTAGGCGCGGCCATCCTTCTTCTCCTCGATGCGCAGGATGTTGGCGGCGCGCTTCGCGCCCGCCAGCAGGTTCTTCCCGTCGTCCGTGTCGAGGAAGCGCCCCAGTGCCTCGACGCGGCGCACGACCATCAGGAGGTCGTCCTGACCGGGCAGGGCGAAGACCGCGTCGATCAGGTCGTGCCGGGCGCCCTGGTCGCGGAGGTAGACCTTGAGGCGGTCGGCGAAGAAGGCGAGGAGGTCCACCGCTGCGGCCTCGCCGAGGCCGCCGGCGCCGGCATGGCCGGAGCCTGCCCGGCCGAACGCGGCGGCGAGCGGCAGGCGAAAGCCGCCGGTGACGACGAGCCGGATGACGCCGAGCGCCGCGCGCCGCAGCGCGTACGGATCCTTGCTGCCCGTCGGCTTCTCGTCGATCGCCCAGAAGCCCACCAGCGTGTCGAGCTTGTCGGCGAGCGCCACCGCCACCGAGACCGGGTCGCTCGGCACGCGGTCGGTCGGCCCGAGGGGCTTGTAGTGTTCCTCGATCGCCGCGCAGACGCTGTCGGGCTCGCCCTGGAGCGCCGCGTAGGTGCGCCCCATCAGGCCCTGCAGCTCGGGGAACTCGCCGACCATCTCGGTGACGAGATCGGCCTTGGCGAGGCGCGCCGCGCGCTCGGCGAGGTCGGGGTCGGCGCCGACGCGGGGGGCGAGGTCGCGCGCCAGCGTCGCGATCCGCTGCACGCGCTGGCCCTGCGTGCCGAGCTTCTCGTGGAAGACGATCGTGTCGAGCTTCGGCAGGCGGTCCTCCAGCCGCACCGCCTTGTCGGTCTCCCAGAAGAACTTCGCGTCCGAGAGGCGGGCGCGCACGACGCGCTCGTTGCCGGCGGTGATCGCCTCGCCGCCGTCGCTCGCCACGAGGTTCGAGACCAGAATGAAGGCCGGGGCCAGCGCCTCCGAGCCGCTTTTCCGCAGCACGAAGCACTTCTGGTTGGCGCGGATGGTGGCGCGGATCGCCTCGGCCGGGATGTCGAGGAAGCTCTCGTCGAAGGAGCCCATCAGCACGACGGGCCACTCGACGAGGCCCGCCACCTCCTCAAGCAGCCCCTCGTCCTCGACGAGGTCGAGGCCGCGCGCGAAGGCGAGGTCGCGGGCGTCGTGCAAGATGATATCCTTGCGCCGGTCGGCGTCGAGAACGACCTTGGCGCGCTCCAGCGCCGGCGCGTAGTCGTCGAAGCGGCGCACCTCGAAGGCGCCGGGAGCCAGGAAGCGGTGGCCGACCGTGAGCGTGCCGGCGGCGATCCCGTCGACCGCGACGGGCACCACCTCCGGTGTCTCGGTCTCGGGCCCGAAGGTCGCGACGATCGACTGCAGCGGCCGCACCCAGCGCAGCGCCCCGGCCTGCGCCGACGCGGCGCCCCAGCGCATGGATTTCGGCCAGGGGAAGGTGCGGATGATCTGGGGCAGGATCTCGGCGAGCACGTCGAGGGTCTCGCGGCCCGGCCGCTCGATCACCGCGAGATAGAACGCGCCCTTCTTGGGGTCCGTGACGGTCGTCGCCTCGTCGAGGCTCGCCAGGCCGGCGCTCTTCAGGAAGCCCTGCACCGCGGCGTCCGGCGCGCCGACGCGCGGCCCGCGCCGCTCCTCGCGCACCGCCTCGCCGCGGGGCGGCAGACCGGCGACGTGCAGGGCGAGGCGGCGCGGCGTCGCGAAAGCCTTGGCGCCCTCGTAGAGGAAACCGCGCTCGACGAGGGCGTCTGTGACGAGCTTGCGCAGGTCCTCGGCCGCCCGCCGCTGCATGCGGGCGGGGATCTCTTCGGAGCGGAGTTCGAGGAGGAGGTCGGGCATGGTTCCACCGGCGGCATCGGCCGCGCGCAAGGGATCGGCGAAGCAGGGCTCGTTTAGAGAGCCGCTCCCGCGGTGTCGAGGCGAGGGAAGCGGTCAGGCCGCAGCCGCGCCGCCTCCCTCCGTCCGCAGCCAGGCCGCGCCGCAGGCCTTCGCCAGCTCGCGCACGCGCAGGATGTAGCTCTGCCGCTCGGTCACCGAGATCACGCCGCGTGCGTCGAGCAGGTTGAAGACGTGGCTCGCCTTGATGCACTGGTCGTAGGCCGGCTGCACCATGCGGTGGCGGCCGGCCTCGTCCGCCGGGGCGCCGGCCTCCAGGTAGGCGCGGCACGCCTTCTCCGCGTCGGCGAAGTGGCGGAACAGCATGGCCGTGTCGGCAGCCTCGAAGTTGTGGCGCGAGTATTCCTGCTCGGCCTGAAGGAAGACGTCGCCGTACGTCACCTTGTCGGCGCCGGAGCCGCCGTTGAAGTTGAGGTCGTAGACGTTCTCGACGCCCTGCACGTACATGGCGAGGCGCTCTAGCCCGTAGGTGAGCTCGCCCGCGACCGGCGCGCACTCGAAGCCCGCCACCTGCTGGAAGTAGGTGAACTGGCTCACCTCCATCCCGTCGCACCAGCACTCCCAACCGAGGCCCCAGGCGCCGAGCGTCGGGCTCTCCCAGTCGTCCTCGACGAAGCGGATGTCGTGGAGCGCGAGGTCGACGCCGATGGCCCGCAGCGAGTCGAGGTAGAGGTCCTGCAGGTTTTCCGGGTTCGGCTTCAGGATCACCTGGAACTGGTAATAGTGCTGCAGCCGGTTGGGGTTCTCGCCGTAGCGCCCGTCCTTCGGGCGGCGCGAGGGCTGGACGTAGGCCGCCTTCCAGGGGCGCGGACCGAGCGCCCGCAGGGTCGTGGCCGGATGGAAGGTGCCCGCTCCGACCTCCATGTCGTAGGGCTGGAGGATGACGCAGCCCTGCTCCGCCCAGAATCGCTGGAGCGTGAGGATCAGCCCCTGGAACGAGGCTTTCGGCGCGAGATCGACTTCGCTCGACATCGTGTGATCGGTCCGGGAGGCGGGAGGGAGCGGGTTCGGAGCGTTTAAGTGTGCGTCCCGGGGTGTCAAGCGCGCGGGGTCGTGCGTCGACGCACACAATTCGGCCGCAATCCGGTCAAGATCCGGAACTGCCAAGCCCCCGGCCAAGTTAATCGTGCAACCAGGGGACGACGCGCCGCCCTCGAGCGGCCATAAGCTTCGGACGACCAGTCATGCGCAAGGGTTTCACAGTTTTCGCCGCTCTCGTGGCGGCCTCTCTCTTGGCCACGCCGCTCGTCATGGGCGCGAGCAACGCGCTCGCCACGTCGGAGGAGGCCTTCGCGGTCGAGAAGCCGGTCGCGGTGATGCCGGTGGAGGTCGCCCCCATCGCGACGCAGAGCCTGCCCGAGACCTGCACCCGCAAGGTGCGCGTGGTCTACAGCGGCTACGGCGCGCCCCAGGGCGGCTGCGCGGCGCCGGCGCGCTGAGGCGCGCTCACAGGCCGAAGCGGGCCCAGGCCGCGCGCTCCTCGACTGCGGCGAGCGCCTCCTCGGCCAGTCCCGCACCGATGCCGCCGGGCGTCGTCCGCCGGAGCAGGCGGGCGACGAGCGAGCCCTTCGCCTCCGCGACCATCTTCAGGTCCACCGTCTCGCCGAAGCGCGCCCGCATCGTGGAGCGCACGTCGCCGAGGGCGTCGACGAGGCCGAGGTCGAGGGCCTGCCGGCCCGTCCAGATCGCGCCCGTGAACAGGTTCTCGCCGTCGCGTGCGAGCCCCGGGCGGCGCTCCGTGACGAGGCGCGTGAACACCTCCTGCACGTCGGCCTGGATGCGCTTCAGGCGCGCCACGTCGTCCGGGTTCTCGGGCCGGAACGGGTCGAGCATCGCCTTGGCCTCGCCCTGCGTGTGGACGCGCCGCTCGACGCCGATCCGCTCGATCAGCCGATCGAAGCCGAAGCCCGCCGAGACGACGCCGATCGAGCCGACGACGGAGGTCGGGTCGGCGACGATCTCGTCGGCCGCGCAGGCGATCATGTAGCCACCCGAGGCCGCCACATCCTCCACGAAAGCGATCACCGGCACCTTCTTCTCGGCGGCGAGCGCCCGGATGCGGCGGTGGATGAGGTGCGACTGCGCGGGCGAGCCGCCGGGCGAGTTGATCAGGAGTGCCACCGCGGCGAGGCCCTTCATGCCGAAGGCGCGCTCCAGGCTGCCGGCCACCGTGCCGATCGAGAGGCCGGGCCGCAGCGGCGACACCGCTCCGATCGCCCCGCTCAGGCGCACCACCGCCACGCGCGGCGGCCGCTCCCGGAACCGTCGCGGCAGGAGGGCTCGGACGGGCGCGGGGAGGGAGACGGCCATGGATCCTCTCGCTGAAGCGGCTCAGTGCTGACCCGCAGGTGGGCTCTGCGTAGTCCACCGCAAGGCTTCACACCATCGTGGCGAAGTACGGCAGCGAACGATTTCCCGCGCCCGGCCGTTTCACGCCCGTCGCGACGGCCACCGCCCGGGCGCGCGGCGCTCATTCGAACGGGCGGGTGGATCCTGGGAGGAGTCAACACGCCATGCGTGCCTGGATAATGGGATTTCTGCTGTCTCTCGCGGTGCTCGGCGGCGCCGCGGGCTTCAGCGCACCGACGCAGGCGGCGCCGCTGCCGGTCGCCTCGGGCGTCGCCGAGACGGGGGGGAGCGCGCTCGTGACGGAGGCGCGCTGGCGCCATCGCCGCCACTGGCACCGCCATCACGGCTGGCGGCGTCACCACTGGCGGCGCCACCATCACTGGCGGCGCCATCACCATTGGCGCCGGCACCATTACCACCGTCGCCACTACGGCTGGCGCCCGTTCTACTGATCCTCGCCCATCTCCATCGCGGCGCCCTCGCCGCGGTGGAGCGCCGCGTTCTCCGGCGTGAAGCGCCCGTCGGCCTCCTCGAGGACGAGGGGCGGCAACAGGCGGAAGGGGCCGCGGCTCCCCATCGTGCCGGCGACGAGGACGCGGATCGCGGGCCGCTCCGCGCGGGCGTGGACCGGGCGCACGCGGAGCGAGCCGAAGCGGTTCCCGAGGGCGTCGAGACAGGCCGGCAGGGCGTCGGCGCGGTGGATCAGGCCGAGGCGCCCGCCCGGTCGCGCCACGTCCGCGCAGGTCCGCAGCCACGCCTCGAGCGCGCCCGCCTCGAAGCTGTGCGCCGACGCCTTTCCGTCGCGGGGCGAGGGCCGGTGCCGCCCGGCCTCCAGGAAGGGCGGGTTCGTCAGCACGACGTCCGCGGAATCGGGGACGAGCCCTGCCTCGCGCCGCACGGCGGCAGGCGCCAGGATGTCGGCCTCGCGGACCTCGACCCGGTCTTCGAGCCCGTTCTCCGCGATGTTGCGGCGCGCGAGGTCGGCGAGCGCAGGCTCCCGCTCCACCAGGACGACCCGGCTCTCCGGCGCGCGCAGCGCGCAGGCGAGCCCGACGAGGCCGCTGGAGGCGCCGAGGTCCAGGATGACGGACCCGGGCCGCGGCCGGAACAGGGTCGCGAGCAGCACCGCGTCGGTTCCCGCGCGGTGCGACCCGCGCGGGGGCTGGTGGAGGCGCAGGCGGCCGCCGAGGACGAGGTCGGGCTCAGCCGTCGCGCTCATCGCGCAGCTCGTGGGCGAGCCCGACATCGGTGAGGAGGCGCCGTGCCTGGCGGGCGTGATCGTGCGGCACGAGGAGGCGGCGCGGGAACGCCCCGATCGTGCCCTCCATCAGGCTCATGTGCTCGTCCGCGACGAGGACCGGGATCGCCGCGCCCTCCAGGAGCGAGCGGGCGAAGCCGATGAGGACGATGTCGTTGGTGCGGATCAGCTCGATCATGGCAGGCTTCGGGCGAGGACGGCGCATTCGCCGCGTACAGGTTCCGGACGAGCCGCGCCATATCGGATGCGATCCGCCTCTCCGTCGGGGACCGCGTGTTGCAGCGCTACCGGCCGCGTGCGAAGGGGTGCCGGACGTCTCGTCGTGAAGCTCGCCTGGCCGGGAGGCATGGGACCTTGGGTGTCGTCGTATCCTTCGATGAGGGCCGCTCCGATCCGGAAGCGAGCCTGACCGACCTCGTCGCGCTCGTCGCCGGCGGCATGGAGCGCGTCAACGGGATGATCCTGTCGCGCACGGGTTCAGACGTGGCGATGATCCCGGAGGTGGCCAACCACCTGATCGCGTCCGGCGGCAAGCGCCTGCGGCCGATCCTCACGCTGGCGACCGCCGACCTCTGCGGCTACGCGGGCGGGGACGGCGCCGTGAAGCTCGCGGCCAGCGTCGAGTTCATGCACACGGCGACGCTCCTGCACGACGACGTGGTGGACGAGAGCGAGATGCGTCGCGGACGCGTCGCGGCCCGCATCAACTGGGGCAATCAGGCGAGCGTGCTCGTCGGCGACTTCCTGCTGGGGCAGGCGTTCCGCATGATGGTCGAGGTCGGCTCGCTGCGGGCCCTCGACATCCTCTCGGCGGCCGCCACCGTGATCGCCGAGGGCGAGGTGATGCAGCTCACCGCCGCCAAGAACACGGAGACCAGCGAGGACGAGTATCTCGCCGTGATCCGCGCCAAGACCGCGGAGCTGTTCGCCGCGGCCTGCGAGGTCGGCCCCGTTCTGGCCGACCGGCCGCGGGCAGAGCAGGCCGCGTGCCGCTCCTACGGCATGAATCTCGGCATCGCCTTCCAGCTCATCGACGACGTGCTCGATTACGGCGGGACCAGCGCCAGCCTCGGCAAGAACGTCGGCGACGATTTTCGCGAGGGCAAGATCACCCTGCCGATCGTGCTGTCCTTCCGCCGCGGCACGGACGAGGAGCGGGCCTTCTGGCGCCGCACCCTGGAGCAGGGCGAGGTCGGCGCGGGCGATCTGGAGACCGCGCGCGCGATCCTGCGGCGTCACCGGGCCCTGGAGGACACGGTGGAGCGGGCCCGCCACTACGGCGCGATGGCCCGCGACGCGCTCGCCCTCTTCCCCAACAGCCGCATGAAGACGGCCCTGCTGCAGGTCGTCGATTTCTGCATCGCCCGGGCGCACTGACGCCGGGGAGAGCCTACCGCAGCATCGTCGGCGCGACCCACCATCCGGGCATCGCGACAGCGATCGTCCGGGCTGCCGCCGCCGCCCGGCCGCGATCGGCGAAGATTCCGAACACGGTGGCGCCGGAGCCCGACATCCGCGCGAGCCGGCATCCGTCCTGCGCCCGCAGGGCGGCGAGGGCCTCGCCGATCACCGGCGCGACGGTGAGGGCGGGCGCTTCCAGGTCGTTGCGTGCCGGACCGATCAGGTCGAGCAGGCCGTCGAGGCCGAGGTCCTGCGCCACGTCCGGATGCTCCGCGCCGGCGCGCATCTCGCCGCGCTCAAGGCCCAACGCCTCGAAGACCGGCGCGGTCGAGACCGGCACGCCGGGGTTGATGAGCACGGAGGGCACGGCGGCGAGACCGAGCGGCCGGCCGATCGTCTCGCCCGCACCGCGCATCATCCGCGCCCGGGGCTCCAGGCACACGGGCACGTCGGCGCCGGTCGCCCGCGCGGACTCGACGACGGCGGGATGGTCGAGAGAGAGGCCGTTCGCCTCGGCGAGGAGACGGAGCGCCGCCGCCGCGTCCGAGGAGCCGCCGCCGATCCCCGCCGCCACCGGCAGCCGCTTCTCCAGGCGGAACCGGCCGGCGCGCAGGCCGGGCACGCGATCCGCGAGGTTTCGGGCCGCCCGCAGCACGAGGTTGTCCGCGTTCGGGCCGGCCGGTCCCGCGGTCGGCCCCGAGATCGCGAGGTCGAGCGCGTCGCCCGGATCCAGGGCGAGGTGGTCGCTCACGCCGGCGAAGGCCACGAGGCTCTCCAGCGCGTGGTAGCCGTCGGATTCGCGGCGGCCGAGCACGTGCAGGGTGAGGTTGATCTTCGCCGGGGCGCGGGTGGCGAGGCTGGTCATGGATCCGCGAGGGTGAGTGGGAAGGGGCGGGCGCCTCATCCTCGGGCGTCCTTCGGCGATCCGCAGCGCGGCCGCGCGGGCGAATGCGGAGATCCGCGGCGGACCCTCCGCGGGTAACCTTCGCGGCCCGCCGGCGCGGGCACCTCAGGACGAGGGCGTGGGACGAGGCGCGTCGGGCGCGAAGATCGGCGAAGCGGCCAGGGACGGCGTCGCTCTCAGCTGCCGCCCTTCTTTTTCGCCTTGTCGGCGGCGCCCGGCGGCTCGTTCGGAGCCGGCGCACCCTTCGGCAGTTCCGGGTTCTCCGGGTTGTGCGGAGCCGCGACAGGGGCGGGCGGATTCTCGGCGGTGGCGGTCGGCTTCTCCACGTCCGGGAGGCCGTTCTTCAGCTTCTCGTTGATCTTCTCGAGCTCCTCCGGCTCGGGGTTCAGGTCCTTGGCGTGCTGCCACTGGAACTTGCCCTCGAGCCGGCGGCCGGCGCGCCAGTAGGCGTCGCCCAGATGGTCGTTGATCGTCGGGTCGCCGGGCTTCAGCTCGACGGCCTTCTCCAGCTCGCGCACGGCGTCGTCCCAGCGGCCGAGGCGGTAATAGGCCCAGCCCAGGCTGTCGATGATCATACCGTCGCGCGGGCTCGCATCGACGGCCTGCTTCAGCATCTTGAAGGCCTCGTCGATGTTCATGTTCTGGTCGACCCAGGAATAGGCGAGGTAGTTCAGAACCTGCGCCTTGGCGCTGAGCTGGCTCGGCGGCACGAGCTCGAGCGCCTTCTTGAGGTCGGCCTCCGCCTTCGGCCACTGCTTGGCCCGCTCGTAGGCGGTGCCGCGGAAGTAGAAGGTGGTCCAGTAGTTCTGGATCGGCCGGTCGCCGATCAGCTCGATGGCGCGGGTGTAGGTGGCCGCGGCGTCCTCGTACTTCTTGCGGGAGCGCTGAACGTTGCCGAGCGCGGTGATCACGTCGATGTCGTTCGGATGCGCCTTCATCGCCGCGTCGAGATGGGCGAGCGCCTCGTCGCCCTTGCCCATCTGCTCAAGGTTCAGGCCGATCTGGATGTCGGCGTTGAGCTTGAGGGGCGAGCTCGCCGGGATCTGCGCGTAGGCGTCGTTCGCGCGCTCGGGCTGCTTCATCCGGTCGAGCGTGTCGGCGAGCGTGAGGCGGGCGAGCGCGTGTTCGGGGGCGAGGTAGAGGGCGAGCCGCAGGTAGACCACGGCCGGAAGCTCGTCGCCCTGGGTCGAGCCCGCCGAGCCGAGGCCGTAGAGCACCTCGGCGGCACCCTCCTGCGCGGTGTTGATGAGGCGCGGCAGGGGCTTGCCCGCCTTCAGCTTGTCGAGGGCGTCCCGGATGATCGGGTGGCGCGGCAGCAGGTTGTCGAACTCGGTGTAGGCCTGGATCGCGAGGTCGGTGCGGCCAGCCTGCGCCTCGAACCGCGCGTAGGCATCGACGATCCGCAGGGTGTTGCGGTCGGTCTCGTAGGCGGCCCTGAGGCGGCGATCGGCCTCCGCCTGGTCGCCGACGAGGCTCGCGATGAGGCCGGCGTGATAGTCGCGGAAGGTGTTGTAGTAGCGCTCGCCCTTGAGCTTCGAGACGGTCTCCAGCGCGCGCTTGCCGTCGCCCGCGCCCGCGTAGGCCCAGGCCGTCAGGAGCGTGGCGGTGAGGTCGGCCGCCGCGCCGCGCCCGCTGCGGGCGAGGTTCTGGCGCGCGCCGGCCCACTGGCCCGCCTTGATCTGGCGGACGCCGAGGGCGAGCTGGGCGAGGCCGTTCGCGCCGTCGCGCGTGGTCAGGCGCTCGGCGGCGCGGAAGGCGTCGGGCAGGGCGCCGTCGGCCAGCATCGACACGAAGGCGCGCTCCAGGAGCTCGGCGTTGCGCGGGTCGGCCTTCACGGCCTCCCGGTAGAAGCTCGCCGCCGCGGCGGTGTCGCGGGAGACGCCGGCGATGTAGGCGGAGAGGAAGTTGCCCTCGAGCGATTCCGCCGGCTCGTACTCCAGGATCGGGGTCGACTCGCGCGGCTGCGCGGCCAGCGCGACGACCGAGAGCGGCAGCGCGCCGCCGAGCGTGAGGGCGAGCGCCGACGCGGTGCGGCGGGCGGTCTTTCCGAGTGTGGGCACCAGTCACAGCTCCTGCGTGCGCGGCCCCATCGCCGGGCCGGCGCCGATGTGGCGGGGACAGTGGACTCTTCCCGCCATGGCCGCAAGGCGAAAGGATGACGCCTCCGCGGCCGGCCGCGGACCGCGCCGCGAGCGGCTCCGCGGTCGCGCGCGGCCCGACTTCACATGTTCGGGTAGTTCGGCCCGCCGGGCCCCTCGGGGGTCACCCAGTTGATGTTCTGGTTCGGATCCTTGATGTCGCAGGTCTTGCAGTGAACGCAGTTCTGCGCGTTGATCTGGTAGCGCACGCCGTCGCCGGCGGAGGCGTCCTCCACCCATTCGTAGACGCCGGCCGGGCAGTAGCGGGCCGAGGGACCGCCGAACACGTCGTGCTCGGAGCTCTTCTGCAGCCCCATGTCCTTCACCTTGAGGTGGGGCGGCTGGTCCTCCTCGTGGTTGGTGTTCGACAGGTAGACCGAGGAGAGCCGGTCGAAGGTGAGCTTCCCGTCCGGCTTCGGGTAGAGGATCGGCGTCACCTCCGCGAGCGGCTTGAGGCAGGCATGGTCCGGCTTGCCGTGCTTGAGCGTGCCGAAGGGCGAGGCGTTGAAGACCGAGGTCGCCCACATGTCGATGCCGCCGAGCCCGACGCCGACGAGCGTGCCGTAGCGCGACCACAGCGGCTTGACGTTGCGGACCGCCTTGAGGTCGCGCCCGATCGGGCTCGCGCGCCAGCCGGCCTCGTACTCCGTCAGCTCGTCGCCCTGCCGGCCGGCGGCGAGGGCCGCGGCGATGGCGTCGGCCGCCTGCATGCCGGAGAGCACCGCGTTGTGCGAGCCCTTGATGCGCGGCACGTTCACGAAGCCCGCGGAGTCGCCGACGAGGCAGCCGCCGGGGAAGACGAGCTTCGGCACGGACTGCCAGCCGCCCTCCATGATGGCGCGCGCGCCGTAGCCGATGCGCTTGGCCCCCTCGAACACGTCCCGGATCATCGGGTGCGTCTTGAAGCGCTGGAACTCATCGAAGGGCGAGAGGGTCGGGTTCTCGTAGTTCAGATGCGTGACGAACCCGACCGAGAGGAGGTGGTCGTCGAAGTGGTAGAGCCAGGAGCCGCCGCCCGCCTTGTTGGGCAGCGGCCAGCCCATCGTGTGCTGCACGAGGCCGGGCTGGAACTTCTCGGGCTTGAGCTGCCACAGCTCCTTGACGCCGATCCCGTACTTCTGGTGGTCCCTGTCCGCGTTGAGCTTGAACCGATCGACCAGCGTCTTGGTCAGGGAACCCCGCGCGCCCTCGCCGAAGACCGTGTACTTGGCGCGCAGCTCCATGCCGCGGGTGAAGTCCTCGCGCGGCTTGCCGGAGCGGCCGATGCCGAGATCGCCCGTGGCGACGCCGACGACGGCGCCGCGCTCGTCGTAGAGCACCTCCGAGGCCGGAAAGCCGGGGTAGATCTCGACACCGAGCTCTTCCGCCTTGCGGCCGAGATACTTCGTGACGTTCGAGAGCGAGCCGACGAAGTTGCCGTGGTTCGACATCAGGCGCGGGAAGAACACGTTCGGCAGGCCGACGCCGCTGTTCTTCGTCAGGAACATGAACTCGTCGCGCTCGACCGCCGTCTTCAGCGGACGCTCCGGATCGTCGCGCCACTCGGGGAGGAGCGTGTCGAGCCCGAGCGGATCGACCACCGCGCCCGACAGGATGTGCGCGCCGACCTCGGACCCCTTCTCGACCACGACGACGCTGATCTCGTTGCCCGACTCGGCGGCGATCTGGCGCAGGCGGATGGCGGCGGCGAGGCCCGCGGGCCCGGCGCCCACGATCACCACGTCGAAATCCATCCCCTCGCGTTCGGGAAGCGCCATGCCGTGTCCTCCTGCCGCCGTGCCCGCTGCGTCATCCGCGCAGAGCCGGCTCATCTCATCTTCGGTCTCTCTCAACCCGTTCCAAGGTAGGAACGCAAGTGCGAATGGACAGGCTTGCGGAAAGGTCGCGGCCAATGCTCAGATCTTCGCGCGCACGTTGTCCACAGGCATTCGGAACACCACATTCCGCATCATGACTTCGCCCGCAGACGACGAGCGCGATCTGATCTCGCTGCTCGACTTCCACATCGAGTCCGGCGCCGACGCCGCCCTCGACGAGCGCCCGCACGACCGCTTCGGCGAGGCGGAGGAGCCGCCGCCCGAGCGCAGCGCGGCGGCCCCGACGCGCGTGCAGCCCGAGCCGGCCCGCGCCCCGGCCAGGGCCGCGCCGCCGCGCACCTTCGGCCAGTCCGCCGCCGCCAAGCCGGACGAGGCCGCGGGCGATGCCCGAGCGCGGGCCGGCGAGACGAGGACGCTGGAGGAGCTCGAGGCGCTGCTCGCCGGGTTCGACGGCTGCCCCCTCAAGTTCACGGCCAAGAACCTCGTCTTCGCGGACGGCAACCCGGCGGCGCGGGTGATGTTCGTGGGCGAGGCGCCGGGCGCCGACGAGGACCGGGTCGGCAAGCCCTTCATGGGCCGCTCCGGCCAGCTCCTCGACCGGATGATGGCGGCGATCGGCCTCGACCGGTCGAGCGCCTACATCGCCAACATCGTGCCCTGGCGGCCGCCCGGCAACCGCAACCCGACGCCCCAGGAGGTGTCGGTCTGCAAGCCCTTCATCGAGCGGCAGATCGAGCTCGCTGACCCGGACCTCATCGTCTGCCTCGGCAGCCCGGCCACCCAGACGCTCACGGGCACGAAGGACGGCATCCTGAAGGCGCGCGGGCGCTTCTACCCCTACCGCCTGGGCGACCGCGAGGTGCGGGCGCTGGCGACGCTGCACCCGGCCTACCTGCTGCGCCAGCCGGTGCAGAAGCGGCTGGCCTGGCGCGATTTCCGGCTGCTGCGCGCGGCGCTCGACGGCAAGGCTTGAAACGGGCGTGCCCTTCGGCCAAGCGGAACCGTAGCTCCGGTGCGGCCATTGATTGGTCGGTCGCCGGCGGGTGACCTGTAACGGGTGGTGCGGCCATGCGCTGGGAAGATTTTCGCAGTTCCGACAATGTCGAGGACAGGCGCGGCGGCGGCGGCGGCGGCTTCGGCTTCCCCGGCGGCGGGGCGGGCGGCCTCGGCATCGGCACCATCGTCATCCTGATGATCATCGGCTGGGTCACCGGCATCAACCCCGCCATCCTGATCGGCGGCGCCGAGCAGATGACCGGCGGGCGCGAGCGCCAGGAGCAGGTGGACCCGCAGACCCAGCAGCGCCGGCGCACGCCGCCGAGCGACCAGGCCGGGCAGTTCGCCTCGAAGATCCTCGGCAACACCGAGGACGTCTGGAGCACCATCCTGCCGAACCAGACGGGCAAGCAGTACCCGCCGACCCGCCTCGTGCTCTACCAGGGCGGCACCCGCAGCGGCTGCGGCTCGGCCCAGGCGGCGATGGGCCCGTTCTACTGCCCGCTCGACAAGAAGATCTACCTCGACACCTCTTTCTTCCAGGAGATGGCGCAGAAATTCCGTGTGAAGGGCGACTTCGCCTACGCCTACGTCATCGCGCACGAGGTCGGCCACCACGTCCAGGACGTGCTCGGCATCCTCGGCAAGGTCCAGGCCCGGCAGCAGCAGGCGTCGAGCAAGGGCGAGGCGAACCAGCTCTCGGTTCGCGTCGAGCTGATGGCCGACTGCCTCGCGGGCGTCTGGGCGAAGAACTCGGACGACCGCTTCAACGCTCTGGAGCCGGGCGATATCGAGGAGGCGCTGCAGGCGGCGAGCGCCATCGGCGACGACAAGCTGCAGGAACGCAGCCAGGGCTACGTGGTGCCCGATTCCTTCACGCATGGCTCGTCCGAGCAGCGCATGCGCTGGTTCATGACCGGCTACAAGAGCGGCCAGACCAAGTCCTGCGACACCTTCCGCACCGCTCGGAACTGACCGGGCGCGCCGTGCTCCCTCTCCCGGGTGGGAGAGGCAGGTTGGCGGTAGGAATATCC
>NZ_BJZU01000079.1 GCF_007992195.1 Methylobacterium oxalidis
CCCCGAACGGGAGAGGTGGGCACCTCACACGGGCTTCGTCACCTTGCGTCCGCGCGAGGGCCGCGTCATCGCCTCGAGCTCCAGGAGCTCGTGGAGCTGCTCGTCCGTGAGCAGACCCTCCTCCAGCACGAGGTCGGCCACCGGGCGGTTCTCGGCCAACGCGCGCCGGGCGACGCGCGAGCAGGTCTCGTAGCCGAGCGCCGGCACCAGGGCGGTGACGAGGCCGATGCTGCCGTGGACGAGGCTTCGGCAGCGCTCGCGGTCGGCCTCGATGCCCTCGACGCAGCGGCGGGTCAGGGTCTCGACGCCGGCCGTGAGCATCCGGATCGACGAGAGAACGCAGTAGCCGATGGTCGGCTCGAAGGCGTTGAGCTGGAGCTGGCCGCCCTCGGCGCAGAGCGTCACGGTGAGATCCTGCCCGATCACCAGGAAGGCCACCTGGTTCACGACCTCCGGGATCACCGGGTTGACCTTGCCGGGCATGATCGACGAGCCCGCCTGGACCGGCGGCAGGCGGATCTCGCCGAAGCCCGTGCGCGGGCCCGACGAGAGCAGTCGCAGGTCGTTGCAGAGCTTCGAGAGCTTCACGGCGACGCGCTTCAAGACGCCCGAGAACAGAACGAAGGCGCCGAGGTCCGAGGTCGCCTCGATCAGGTTCGAGGCGAGGATCATCGGCTGCCCGGCGGCGCGCGACAGTTCCTCGACGGCGAGAGCCGCGTAGCGCGGGTCGGCGTTGATGCCGGTGCCGATGGCGGTGGCCCCGAGATTGACCTCGCGGAACAGCCCGACGATCTCGGTGATCCGGGCCACGTCCTCCTTGATCGTGGTGTGGAAGCTGTCGAACTCCTGGCCGAGCGTCATCGGCACCGCGTCCTGGAGCTGCGTACGGCCCATCTTGAGGACGTCGGCGAACTCCACCGCCTTGCCCTTGCAGGCGTAGGCGAGGTCGTCGAGGGCGCGCACCAGCGGCTCGGTGGCGAAGATGACGGCGAGCCGCAGCGCCGTCGGGTACGCATCGTTCGTCGACTGCGCCATGTTGACGTCGTCGTTCGGATGGAGCGCCGCGTAGTCGCCGAGCGGCCGGCCCATGAGCCGGAGGGCGACGTTCGCGATCACCTCGTTCGCGTTCATGTTGGTCGAGGTGCCGGCCCCGCCCTGGATCGCGTCGACCACGAAGGATTCGGCGTATTCCTTCTCGCTCGCGACGAGGGCGCAGGCCCGCTCGATCGCGTCGGCCTTCTCGGGCGCCAGGTAGCCGAGGCGCCGGTTCGCCCGGGCCGCCGCCTGCTTCACCAGGGCGAGCGCCCGGACGAGCTCGGGAAAGTGCCCCACCGGCACGCCGGTGATCGGGAAGTTCGCCACCGCCCGCTTGGTGTGGATGCCCCAGAGCGCGTCCGCCGGCACGTCGGCGTAGCCGAGGAGGTCGTGCTCGGAGCGGGTGCGCGAGCCCTCCATTTCGACGGTGCGCACGGTCGAGACCGCGAGGTTGTCCGGCATCCCGGGCGTCTGCGCGCCCGGCGCTCCCGCTTCCGTGTCCATCGGGTCCTCCGGGTCGAGTCAGGGCCGGGCGAGAAGCCTAACAGACCCGGAGGCGCGTCGCAGGGATCAGGCCAGGGTGCGGCCGATCACGATTTGCCGGGCTCGGCGTTCGGGAAGAAGAGCTGCTCGCCCTCGATCTTGTAGTCGGCGATGGTGCGCTGGCCCTCCGGCGAGACCAGCCAGTCGATGAAGGCCTGCCCCTCCTTGGCCTTCACCTGCGGGTGCTTCTCGGGATTCACCAGCATCACGCCGTACTGGTTGAACAGGCGCTTGTCGCCCTGCACGAGGATCGCGAGGTCGCCGCGGTTCTTGAAGGACAGCCAGGTGCCGCGGTCGGCGAGGATGTAGGCGTTGGCCGCCGAGGCTGTGTTGAGCGCCGGGCCCATGCCCTGGCCGACATCCTTGTACCACCCGCCCTTGGCCGCGACGGGGTCGATCCCGGCGTCCTTCCAGTAGCGCAGCTCCGCCGCGTGGGTGCCCGAGCGGTCGCCGCGGGACACGAACGGCGCCTTGGCGGCCGCGATCCTGGCGAATGCCGCCGTCACGTCGGAGCCCTTGGCGCCGGCCGGGTCGGCCTTGGGGCCGATCACCACGAAGTCGTTGTACATCACGGCGTGGCGCTTGGTGCCGAAGCCCTCGGCAACGAACTTCTCCTCCGCGGCCTTGTCGTGGACGAAGACCACGTCGGCGTCGCCGCGGCGGCCGACGTCGAGCGCCTGCCCGGTGCCGAGGGCCACCACCTTCACGCCGATGCCGGTCTTCTCCGTGAACGTCGGCAGCAGGTGCTTGAACAGCCCGGACTGCTCGGTCGAGGTGGTCGAGGCCACGGTGATCGTGCTCTGCGGCTCGGCCGAGGCCGGTCCGGACAGCGCGGACCCGGCGAGCAGGGCCGTGAGCCCGAGGCTCAGGAGGCTGCGGCGAAGGATGTCCATGGGAGTTCTCCCTTGAGATAGGCGCGGGCTTCCGCGGTGCGGGGGTGGAAGAGAACCTGACGGGTCGGCCCGTGCTCGACGGCGCGGCCGGCGTCGAGGACGACCACGTCGTCGGCGAGGCGCGCGACCTGGCCGAGATTGTGCGAGACGATGAGGATCTTGGTGCCGCCACCGGCCATCTCGGCGACGAGCGCCTCGAGCGCCTCGGTCGCCGCAGGATCGAGGCTCGCGGTCGGCTCGTCGAGGAGCAGGAGCTGCGGCTCCGTGGCCCAGGCCCGGGCGAGGGCGAGGCGCTGCTGCTCGCCGCCCGAGAGCTTGGTTGCCGGATCGCCCGCCCGCCCGCGCAGGCCGACGCGGGCCAGGGCGCGCTCGATGCGGCTGGTCCGCTCCCGCCGGCTCAGGGCCAGCGGCTCGAGGGCGAGGGCGACGTTGCGGGAGACGCTGGCGCGCACCAGGGCCGGCCGCTGGAACACGAAGGCGCGGCGGGCCGAGCCGTCCGCGCCGATCCGGATCGTGCCCTCGCTCGGGGTGAGCAGGCCGTCGATCAGGCGCAGCGTGACGCTCTTGCCCGCCCCGTTCGGGCCGATCAGGGCGGTGATGCCGGGCTCCGCGATCGTCGCCTCCAGGCAGTCGAGGATGGTCTTGCCGGGGACGCGATAGGCGAGCCGCTCCAGGCGGATCGGCAGGGCGGGGCTCATCCGTAGGCCCTTGCCGCGTAGGCGCGCAGGAGCGAGGCCGCCATGCTCACCAGGATCACCAGCCCGATCAGGACGAGGCCGAGGGCGAGCGCCAGGGCGAGGTCGCCCTTCTGGGTCTCCAGCGAGATCGCCGTCGTCATGGTGCGGGTGAAGCCGTCGATGTTGCCGCCGACCACGAGTACGGCGCCGATCTCCGAGATCGCCCGGCCGAAGGCGGCGAGCACCGCCGTGAGGAGGGAGAAGCGCACGTCGAAGATCAGGATCCCCGCCCGCCGCCACGCGGACAGGCGCAGCGAGCGCAGCTGCTCGCCGAGATGCGCCTCGGCATCCGCGACGATCTGGCGGGTCAGCGCCGCGATCAGGGGCGTCACGAGCACGCTCTGGGCCGCCACCATCGCGGCCGGCGTGAACAGGATGCCGAGTGGGCCGAGCGGGCCGGAGCGCGAGAGCAGCAGGTAGACCACGAGGCCGACGATCACGGGCGGCAGGCCCATCGCGGCGTTGAGCAGGCCGACCGCGCCCGAGCGTCCGGGAAAGCGGGAGACGGCGACGAGCGACCCGAGCGGGATGCCGACGAGGCAGCCGATCAGCACCGCCGAGAGGCTGACCCGCAGGGAGAGCCACGCGATGGCGAAGACCTCGCGGTCAAGGCTCGCGAGACGCGAGAACGTGTCGGACAGGGTCTCGTGCATCGGCGGTGCTGCGCGCTCCGCCTCCTCATGGTAACGGGAGCAGCGCAAATTCAATAGGAAAGCGCTTGCATATGTCGGCCGAGCTGCGCCTTGCGGGCACCCTCGACCTCGGGCACGGCTCCGTGCCCCTCGACGCGGCGTTCGCGCTCCTCGACGCGCTCGCCCGCGAGCGCTCGGTCCAGGGCACCGCTCGGCGGCTCGGCGTCTCCTACCGTTCCGCCTGGGGACGGATCGCGGCCGTCGAGGCCGCTTGCGGGCAGCCGGTCGCCCTCAAGACGAAGGGGCACGGCTCGGTCCTGACGCCGTTCGGCGAGGCGTTGCGCGCCGCGCTCGCCGAGACCTTCGCGGCGACCGATGGGGTGATCTCTGCCGCGCGAGGGCGCCTCGACGGCCGGCTCGCCGTGCTCCTCGCCCCGGCGCCGGCTCGCCTGCGCCTCGCTCTGAGCCACGACACCCTCCTCTCGGCCGTCGCCAGAACTTGCCCGGGCATCGATGTCAGCGTCGCGGGGAGCGCCGAGGCGCTGGCGAAGCTCGCCTCCGGCGCGGTCGACGGAGCCGGCTTCCACTTCGGCGAGCGCGCGCCCCGGCCGGGCTCTCCCTTCGCGGCGGTGTTCGCCGAGGCGGAGATCCGCGTCGTGCCCCTGTTCCTGCGCGAGCAGGGCCTGATGTTCGCCCGCGGCAACCCGCTCGGACTCGGAGGGGTCGCCGACATCGCGGCGCGGCGGGCGCGCTTCGTGAACCGCCAGCGGGGCGCCGGAACGCGGCTCTGGTTCGAGCGCCTGTGCGCCGAGGCCGGCGTGCGGCCCGAGGCCGTCCCGGGCTTCGACACGGAGGAGTTCACGCACCAGGCGGTCGCCGCCATCATCGCGTCGGGGGCGGCCGATGTCGGCATGGGCACCCGCGCCGTCGCCGCCCGGTTCGACCTCGAATTCCTGCCGCTCGGGGAGGAGACGTATTTCCTGGCGACGCGCTCGGGCGCGCAGCACCCGGCCCTGGAGGGATTCGTCGGCGCGGTCCGGGCGCAGGCGCGGCACGAGATCGGCTACGCCCCGGCCGAGACGGCGCCGATCTGAGTGTCCTTACAGGAGCGTCGCGTGCGGGTGGAACAGGATCGTGTCGCCGTCCGAGACCCCGCGTGACTCGTCGGCGAGCTCCGCGAGGCCGTCGCTCCCGGTGAGGGAAGTGATCACCCCGGCGCCGTCCCGGGGATACTTCACGGCTTCGACGCTTCCGTCCGCGGCCCGCCGCAGGCTGACGCGCACGAATTCGCGCCGGCCCGTCTTCTTGCGGTAGGCGAAGGCCGCGCGCACCGGCACGCCGAGGGGCCGCGCGTATGTTCCGCCGCCGAGGCGCGCGAGGAGCGGGCGCACCACGAAGAGCAGCGTCACGTAGACCGCAACCGGGTTGCCGGGCAGCCCGCAGAACGGCGTCCCGCCGATCACGCCCATCGCCACCGGGCGTCCCGGCTTGATCGCGAGGCGCCAGAAGACGAGGCGCCCCGCCGCCTCGACGGCCGCCTTCACGTGGTCCTCCTCGCCGGTCGAGACGCCGCCCGACGTCAGGATGAGGTCGTGGCCGGCCGCCGCCTCCGCGAGGCGCTCGGCGAGGCAGCGGGCCTCGTCGCGCAGGATGCCGAGGTCGCTCACGTCCACGCCGAGGCGCCGGAGGAGCGCGCCGAGCATCACGCGGTTCGAATCGTGGATGGCGCCGGGGCGCAGCGGCCCGCCCGGCTCACCGAGCTCGTCGCCGGTCGAGAACAGCGCGACGCGAAGACGGCGGCGCACCCGGATCCGGCCATGCCCCGTCGCCGCCGCGAGCGCCAGGTTCTGGGGCGCGAGGCGCTGTCCGGCGGGGATCGCGACGGCGCCGCGGCCCAGATCTTCGCCGGCCGGACGGGCGTTGGCGCCGCGCTTGAGCCCGGCCGGCAGCAGGACCGCCTCGCCCTCGATCCGGACGTCCTCCTGCATGAAGACGGTGTCGGCGTCGTCCGGCATCGGCGCGCCCGTGAAGATGCGCACGGCCGCGCCCCGCGCCGAGACCCCCTCCGCCGAGGCGCCCGCGGCGAGGCGCCCGCGCGAGGGGAGACAGGTGTCGCCGTCCGGCGCGAGGTCGTCGAAGCGGACCGCGTAGCCGTCCACAGCCGAGTTGCGGAACGGCGGCAGGTCGATCAGCGCGACCACGTCCTCGGCAGCGATCCGGCCGTCCGCCTCGGCGAGCGCGATCGTCTCGCATTCCTCGACCGGCGGCAGGCGCTCCGCGATGAGGCCGAGCGCGTCCTCGATCGTCATGAGCGGGCCGCCGAAGGCGAAGCAGTCGTCAGTCAGCTGCGCCATGGGATTCCAGCCTCTCCAGAACCTCGCCGATCGGCTCGGACAGCCCGACGACGAGGTCCGCGATGGCGGCGACGTCGTCGAGGTCGGCCACCGGCCGGCCAGCCTCCGGGAAGGGCGCGTCGCTCGCGACCGCGACGATACGGGGATCCTGCGGGTGCAGCGGCGCCCGCCCGTTCGCGGCCCGGTGGACTTCGAGCTTCGGGTGGCTCTCGCGCTTGAAGCCCTCCACGAGGACGATATCGCACGGGGAGAGGCGCCGGAGCAGGTCGGCCAGGCTCGCCTCCGGCGCGTCGCCGAGCTCGTGGATCTGCGCCCAGCGCCGGGCCGAGGAGATGATCACCTCGCTCGCCCCGACCTCCCGGTGGACGAAGGAATCCTTGCCCGGCCGGTCGATCTCGAAGGCGTGGTGGGCGTGCTTCAGGGTCGCGACGCGCAGGCCCCGGCCGGTGAGCGCCGGGATCAGCTTGGCGAGCAGCGTCGTCTTGCCGGCGCCGCTCCAGCCCGCGAGCCCGATCACGCGCATGCCCGTCCCGACCATCACGCCGCCTCGCCCGGCGCGAAGCCGAGCTCCGTCAGGGCCTGCAGAGTGGCGGGCTCCGCCATGAGCGCGAGGAAGGCCGCGAGGGCGGGCTCCTGCGCCCGGTCGGTCCGGTAGGCGAGGTCGTAATGCTCCTCGGTGAGCGGCAGGAAGCCGAGCCCGTAGGCGCGCGCCACGCTCTCGATCGCCACGCCCCAGTCGGCCCGCCCCTGCGCCACGGCGGCCGCCACGGCGTTGTGCGAGCGCGGCTGGTTCCAGTAGCCGGCAGGGCGTGCGCCCTTGATCAGCCCGTCGACGAGGAGGCGGGTGCCGGATCCGGTGTTGCGGTTGACCATCACGGCATCGGGCTCCTCGGCGAGGGCGGCGACGGCCTCCTCGGGTGAGCGGCGCTCGAAGCGGGCGTCGCCGGCACGGAAGACCACGCCCTGCATCCGCCGCCAGCCGGGCGCGAGGGTCATGCCCGGCGCCAGGAACGGCGCGTTGTAGCGCCCGCTCGCCGGGTCGAGGAGGTGCATGGCGGCGAGGTCGCACTCGCCGCGCTTGAGGGCGGCGAGCCCGCCCGCGGAGCCGACCCAGACGGTGCGCGCGCGCAATCCCCGCTCGGCCAGGAGACCGACGATCCGGTCGAGCCCGAGGCAGTGGCTGCCGACGATGGTGAGGTCCGGCGGCTTCACGCCCGCTCCGAGGCGGGTCACCGTCACGGTCTCGCCGGCCTCCAGCCCGGCCCGGTTCGCCGGGACCGGGAAGAACCCGTCGGCCTGCGAGAAGGCGGTGACCGAGCCGGACCCCTTCGGGAGCGGCAGCGCCACGAGGCCGTCGCCCGCGCCGTCGCGCGCGAGCGAGGCCATCACGAACTCCATCCGGCCGATCTCGGAGGCGAGGCGCTGCGGCACGCGCGCCTCGACGCTCGTCTCCTCCCGTGGCGGCAGGCCGGCGAGCGCCCGCACCAGCGGGACGACGAACTCGTGGAACGTGAACATCGCGGAGGTGGGGAAGCCTGGCAGCACGACGATCGCCTTGTCCCCGACGGCCGCGAGGCAGAGCGGCTTGCCGGGCTTGAGGGCGACGCCGTGGACGAGGATGCCGGGCGCGCCGAGCCGCGACAGGATGCGGTGCGAGACGTCGCCCGCCCCCTTCGAGGTGCCGCCCGAGAGCACCACGAGGTCGGCCTCTTCGAGGCTCCGGCGTATCGCCTCCGCGAGGCGCTCCTCGTCGTCCGGCACGATGCCGCCGGGCCGCGCGACGCCGCCGTTCTCGGCCACCGAGGCCGCGACGATGGCGCCGTTCGAATCGTAGATCCCGGCGGGCTTCAGCGGCTCGCCCGGCGCGACGAGCTCGTCGCCCGTGGAGAGCACGGCGACGCGGGGCCGGCGCACCGCCGGCACCTCGCTCAGGCCGCAGGCGGCCAGCATCCCGATCTCGCGGGCAGTGACCCGCACGCCCCGGCGGAGCACGGTCTCGCCGAGCGCCATGTCGGCGCCCGCGTAGCCCACGAACTGGCCGGGCGTCGCCGCGCGAGCGATCTCGATCGCCGGCTCCGCCGCGCCGCCGACGGCTTCCGTCGCCTCGACCATGACGACCGCGTCGGCCCCGCGCGGGATGACGCCGCCGGTGGCGATCGGCGTGGCGGTGCCGGGCGTGACTGCGATGGCCGGCGCCGTGCCGCAGGCCAGGATCTCCCCGTTGAGGACGAGGCGCGCCGGGCTGCCCTCTCGCGCGCCCTCGGTGTCCGCCGCGCGCACGGCGAAGCCGTCGACGAGCGACCGGTCGAACGGGGGCACGTCGATCGGCGAGGCGACGTCCCGAGCGAGCACCCGCCCGAGAGCCTCGGCGAGCGGCACCGGCTCGGCCGGCAGGGCGACGTGCGGCACCGCCGCGCGGAAGCGTTCGGCCGCCTCCTCGCGGGAGAGCACGCTCAGGAATTGCTCCTGGCGCGCGACCTGCGCCAGGCGTTCCAGGAACGCGGCTCGGGTCTCGCTCTGCGACGCGTCACTCACAGCGGCATGATCTCGACAGGGGTCCCCTCCGCGTAGCCCTCCCGATCCGGGGGCACGAGGATCGCGCCTCGTGCCAGGAGAAGGCGGTGCAGGGCAAGCTCGGCGGAGCCGAGCGGCTCCACGCCGTCCGCCGCCTCGGCGACGAAGACGATCTCGCTGAGGCCGATCACCGACGAGACCTTGCGGCGCAGACGCGCGGGGCGCGGGGGCTCGGGCGCCTCGCCGGTGAGCGCCGAGAGCAGCGGACGGGCGAGGGCCAGGAAGGCGGCGAGCATCGCGTCGGGCGCGCCGGGCAGAAGCAGGACGGACCGGCCCTCGACCCGGCCGAAGCCGGCGCTCTCGCCCGGGCGCAGGGCGATGCCGTGCGCCGCGAGGCTGCCGGCCCGCGCGAGCGCGGCGGCGGCGCGATCCTCCCGCCCGAGGCCGGTCGCGCCGACGACGAGGGTGAGGTCCGCCGCGCTCCCGCCGAGAGCTGCGGCCAGGGCGTCCTCGCCGCCCGCGACATCCGCCACATCCGACACCGCGCCGCCGGCCCGCGCGACGAGGCCGGCGAGCGTCGCCGCGCGGGCCTCTGCCGAGGCGCGCCGCTCAGGGCCTGAGAGCAGGATCGCCACCTCAGGCACGCGCACGGTCACGCGCTCCAGACCCGCCAGTGCCAGCACGTCGAGGGACCGGATGCGGGTGCCCGCCGCGACGATGCGGCTGCCGGCGGCGAGATCGTCCCCCCCCTCCCGCACGCCCTCGCCGGTCGGCGCGTCCGCCACGATCTCCGCGAGCGGGCCGGCCGCCTCGACGCCTTCCGCCGGCAGCACGGTGTCGGCGTCCGCGGGCAGAGGGTCGCCGGCCTCGACCCAGGCAGGCGGTGCCGCGAGCGGGGCGGGCGCATAGGGCGAGGCGCCGACGATGTCCGCCCCGCGCACGGCCCAGCCGTCGCGGAGCGCGATGCGCCGCGCCGGTTTCGGCCCCTCTGCGAGGATGTCGGCCGCGGCGACCCGCCCGATCGACTCGCGCGGCTCGACGGCGCGCGAGGGGACCGGCGCGACGCCGGCCAGCAGGAGGCCGAGCGCCTCCGCGAGCGGCATCAGGGCCGTCGAGGCCGTGCGCGTGTTCATGGTCGCGTGGTCATGTCCGCGTCGGGTCGGTCCCTCACGTCGCCGATCGCGGGTCCGCGATCAAGGCCCTGCGCCGATCGGGCACGGACGACAGGCGCGCCGCCCGCGTCTATGGTCGCGCACTCCGCAGCCCGCCGCGATGCCGCCGTGAGACCGACCGCCCCCCTTCTCGCCCTGACGCTCCTCCTCTGCACCCTCGCGGGCGGGGCCGAGGCGCAATTGCGCGGCCACGGCGGCCCGGTCCGCGCGCTCTCGGTGACGGCCGACGGGCGCGGCGCGGTCTCGGGCAGCTTCGACCAGTCGGCGATCCTGTGGTCGATCGAAGAGGGCACCGCCCGGCAGGTCCTGCGCGTCCACGAGGGCGCGGTGAACGCCGTCCTGGCGCTGCCGGATGGAGGGGCGGTCACGGGCGGCGAGGAAGGGCGGATCGCCCTGTGGCGGCCGGGCGGGACGCGGCCCGCCGCGACTTTCGCCGAGCACCAGGGCCCGATCGTGGCGCTCGCGCTCTCGCCGGACGGGACGCGGCTCGCCTCGGCCTCCTGGGACGGCACGGCGCGCCTGCGCCCGCTCGCCGGCGGCGAGGCGCAGGTGTTCGAGGGTCACAAGGGCAACGTGAACGGCGTCGCCTTCACGCGCGACGGGCGCCTCGTCACGGCGGGCTACGACGCCACCCTGCGGATCTGGCCCCTCGACGGGTCGGACGCGGTCCGGATCGTCACGCTGCCGACGCCGCTCAACACCGTGGCGGTCGCCCCGGACGGCGAGATCGTGGCGGGCGGCGCGGACAGCAGCGTCCGCCTGTTCTCGCCCGACGGCGCGGAGCGCGCGGTCATCGAGATCGGCCCGAGCCCCGTCATCGCCCTCGCGCTCTCGCCGGACGGCGGCCGGGTCGCCGCGGCGACGGTGGCCGGCTCTGTCTCGGTGATCGACCGGAAGGCGGGGAAGCCCCTGTTCAACCTCGTCGGCCCGGGCCTGCCGGTCTGGTCGCTCGCCTTCCGGTCCGACGCCGAACTCGTCACCGGCGGCGGCGACCGGCTGATCCGCCGCTGGGACATGCGGACCGGTCAGCCGATTGGCATGCTGGCGATGGCCCGCCCGCACGACGACCTCGCGGCCTACGCGGGCGACCGCGGCGCGGAGGTGTTCCGGGCCTGCGCGGCCTGCCACAGCCTCACGCCGGACGGCGGCAACCGGGCCGGCCCGACGCTCAGCGGCGTGTTCGGACGGCGCATCGCGACAGCCGAGGGCTACAACTTCTCGGATGCTCTGAAGAAGCTCGACATCGTCTGGAACGCGGAGACCATCGCCAAGCTGTTCGAGGTGGGGCCCGCCCGCTACACGCCCGGCACCAAGATGCCCGAGCAGACGGTCGGCAGCGCCGCCGACCGCGAGGCGCTGGTGCGCTTCCTGGAGAAGGCGACGCAGGCGCATTGAGGCGCGGGAGCGGCCCGAGCCCCCGCGCCGTAGACCACCGGCCTTCCTAGACCGTCTGCCCGTTCCGCTCCGCGCGCTCGCGCAGGTAATCCTCGCCGGTGCGCGGCCGGGCCCGCTCGGGGCCGGCGTGCGGGTCGAAGCCCTCGTTGAGGGCGGCCTCGACGCGGCAATCCTCACACATCATCAGGGAGCGCACGCGCGCCTCGCCGGCCGCGCCCGCGAACATCCAGTGGTTGCCCCGCAGCTTCTCGATGATGCGCTCGATGGTGCTGCGCGTGCCGAAGCCCTTGCCGCAGGCGATGCAGTCGAAGGGCTCCTCCTCCTTCACGATCCGGCGCGGCTCAGCCCAGGCGGCGAAGTCGATGCGCGGCGCGAGCGTGATCACGTCCTCCGGGCAGGTCGCGGCGCAGAGGCCGCACTGGACGCAGAGGCTCTCCTCGAAGGCGAGGAGCGGGCGGTCGGCGCTGTCGGAGAGCGCGTGCGTCGGGCAGGCCCCGACGCAGGCGAGGCAGAGCGTGCAGGCCTCGGTGCGGAAATCGAGGCCGCCGAAGGGCGCGCCCGCCGCGAGCGGCACTGCGGCGACCGGAGCCGGCGCGGCGACCTGCAGCTCGCGGAAGCTCGTGCGCAGCACGCCGCGCCTGTCGCCGGCCGGCATGAACCGGGCCGGGTTCGGCGCGGGCGTGCCGCGGGCGCCGGCGCGGAGGGCCTCACCGAGCAGGTCCGGGTCGTCCGTCTCGATCGTCGCGACGAGGCCGGCGCCCTCGGGGTCGTAGCCGAGGCCCCGCAGGACGGTGTTCGTCAGGTCGAGGGTGCGGTGGAGGCTCCCCAGGTCGTGCTTCGGCCGCGCGCGCAGGAGGAGGCGGGCCCCCACGGCGCCGTAGGCGAAGAGCGCCGCGAAGACCTCGGCGCCGAGCTGCGTCACCTCGTTCACCCGCACCGGCAGGACGTTGGCGGGCAGGCCCTCGCCGTGACGCGAGAGCGCGTGGATCAGGGGCTCGCCGTGCTCGCCGTCGTGGAACAGCACCACCGGATCGGATCCCCCGGCCGCCGCGTAGGCGCCCATCAGCGTGCGCAGGCGCCGCATCAGGGATTCGACCGGCGGCAGCGCGTAGGAGGCCGCACCGGTGGGGCAGAGGGCGGCGCAGGAGCCGCAGCCCGCGCAGACGTGAGGGTCGATGGCGACGTGGTCACCGTTCGGGCTGATGGCGCCCGTGGGGCAGACCTCGAGGCAGCGGGTGCAGCCGGTGATGCGCGAGCGTGAATGCGCGCAGAGATCCGCCTTGAACTCGATGAAGCGGGGCTTGTCGAAGGTTCCGACGAGGTGGGACGCCTCGAACAGCATTGCCTCGACCGCCCGCGGGTCGCGCGGGTCCGCCCGCAGGTAGCCGCTGCGGGTCTCGTGCGCGGGGAAGAGCGGCACGCCGCCCGTGAGGTCGATCACGAGGTCGCAGGTCGAGCTCGCGCCGTCGCGCGCCGGCCCGAAGACCAGGGCGCTCCGGGAGGAGGGGGCCGGCAGGGCGTAATCGTCGATGCGCAGCGCGAAGGCGCCGAGATGCCCGGTCGCCGCCGTGATGGTGCCCCGGAGCACGGGGAAGTCGGCCCGCAGGGGCGGAGCCACGGCCTCGGGGCGCGTCAGCAGCACGGTGATGTCGAGGTGGTCGGCGAGGCGACGCGCCGCCTCGATCGCGGTCTCGTCGCGCCCGTAGACGAGCGCGACGCCAGAACTCTCCATCGTGACGATCGGCGAATCCGGCTGCGCCTCGGCCGCCGCGGCGATGAGCGCCGCCATCTTGGGGCCCGCCGCCGGCCCGTCCGCCGACCAGCCCGCCGTCTCGCGGATGTTGGCGAAGGCGACGCGGCCCTCGGCGCCCGCCTCCTCGGCGATCTCCTCGAACAGCGGGGCCTGCAACGTGCAGGCGACCGTGACGGGCGCGTCCCCGGCGAGCGCGCGCCGGTAGCGGTCGAGGTCGCGCCCGCAGAGCTGGTCCGCGGTGGAAAGCGTGCCGCCGCAGCCCCTGGCGAGGGCGGCGCCGTCGAGCGACATCGTCTTCTCGCAGGAACAGGCGATCACCGAACGGTCGGACACTGTGTCATCCCCAAAAGCGGAGGTCCGTGGCCTCCACGCGCTTGCAGCCGCTTCTTATACTCGAATAGGTCCAAACTGCGATTCAGGAGATGGGCGCAAGGCTTGCGCGACGCCACGATGACGAACCATGCCGCGATGTCACAGGGGAGGGCGCTCGACCTGCCGCCCCTGTTCTCCGTGATCGCCGCCGGCGGGGGCTCGGGCGCGCACGTCGAGGCGTGCCGGCTGGCCTCGCCGGAGGCGGCGGGCACGATCGTGCACGGGCTCGACGGCGACTGTCCCGCCTTCGCTGTGGTGCTGGCGCCGGACGAGCCGCTGGCGAGCGCCCGGCGCGCCTTCCTCGCCGGGATGGTGGCGTTCGGCGAGGCGCTCGGCGCCCACGCGCCGCCGGAGCGGGCGGTCCGCTTCGCGTGGCCCGACGCGGTCCTCTTCAACGAGGCGCGGATCGGCGGCGCCCGCCTCGCCTGGCCGGAGCACTGCGCCGAGGACGAGACGCCGGCCTGGCTCGTCTTCTCCGTCACGCTGATCGCCTCGAAACGCTGGGCCGGCGATCCGGGCCTCACCCCGGAGACCACCTCGCTGGAGGAGGAGGGCTTCGAGATCGCTGATCGCGGCGTCCTCGTGGAGAGCTTCGCGCGCTACCTGATGCGGGCCTTCGAGACGTGGAACGGGCAGGGCTTCGAGACCTTCGCGCAGCTCTTCTCCGACCGTCTCATCCCCGCCCTGTCGGGTGCTCCGCAGCGCGTCGACGTGACGGGCGACCTGCTGACGGAGGACGCGGCCGCACCGGGCGGCGCCCGGCGTGATAGCCTCGCCGCCGGTCTCGCCGCGCCGACGTGGCTCGACCCCGCCACCGGGAGGCCCCGCCTGTGAGCCCGCTCAAGCTGCCGCGCACCCTGCGGCTCGACCCGTCCGACACGTTCGTGTTCGCGCAGGCCGCCGAGCCCGGCGAGTGGGCGGTGACGGGCTCGTTCCTGTTCCTCGACGCGGAGCCGGACGCGCTCTCCCCGAAGGAGCGGGCGGCCTTCCGCTCCGGCTTCCTCGGCGTCGCCTCGTTCGGCTTCTCGACGCTGGTCGTCGTCAGCGAGGCCACCGAGTCCGAGCGCGCGGAGGCGGTCGCGGCACTGGCGCGCCACATCCTCGACGAGCTCGGCGCGCCGGACCCCGAGGCGGCCCGCGCCGCCGCCGAGGAGGAGATCGCGGTGGCGGCCTCCCTGTGCGGGCCGCCGGTCGGCACGGTGATCGCGCTCGCCCGCAGCCTGGAGGCCGGCGCGCTGAAGGAGCGCTTCCGGACGCTGCAGCGGCGCGAGGCGATGCCCGGTGCCGACCGGCTGCACGCACAGGCCCGCGCCTTCACCTTCGTCGAGACGGACGACGAGCCCGACGAGAGCGTCGACCTCGTCGGGCTGATGGGGACGGGCCCGCGATGACCGAGTTCTGGGTATCGAGCGGCCACCATCTCGCCGGCCGCACGGAGGCCGGCGGTCTCGCGGTGACGGACGCGCTGCTGCTCGCCTATCTCGCCCGGCCGGAGCTGGTGCCGCCGCCCGAGGCCTGCTCTGCCGAGCGGGCGCTCCACGCCGCCCTCCTGGCAGACCCGCGCCGGCCCGTGAGGCCGGCCGAGCTTCGGGCGCTCGCCGACCCGGACGCCGTGGAGAACTGGGAGGTCATCCTCGGCTTCCGCGACCGGCTCCTGAAGGCCCGCTCCATCGAGGCGGCCTATCTCGACCTCGTGCGCGGGGGCACGGCCGGCACGCCCGGGCTGTTCCTCAACCAGCTCGTCCACCTGATCCTACGCAACGCGCTCGACGGCTGCGACGACCCCTACACGCTGCGCGCCGCCGAGCTGTTCTTCCGGCCCCAGCGCGTCTCGCTCTCCGGCGAGTCGACGCTCCTGGCGGACGCCGAGATCATCGAGGCGCGGGAGGCGGGCGCCTCGGCCTCGCCGCTCATGGCGATGTTCGAGGCGGAGCCGGCCTCCGAGCTCGACGTGATGACGGACGAGAACGCCTGGACCTACTGGAGCCGGTCGGACGCCTTCACGATGGCGCTCAACGTTTCGGCCAATCCGCGGAGCCGCGAGGGGCTCGCCCGTGCGATCGAGGCGTGGCTGCGCCACCTCCTCGCGCTGGAGACCCGCGTCGAGCCGCTCGCCCGCATCGAGGACCGGGACTGGCGCTGGTTCGTCGGTCTGGACGCCGAAGCGACGCGCATCGGCAACGCGCTGTGGCGGGGCGAGGCGGTGGACCCCGAGGCCCAGACCCGGGTCATCGCCCTGTTCCGCATGACGATCCCCGACACGGCGCGGGTGGAGCGGACGGTCGCCGGACACCCTATCTATCTCCTGCTGGCGATGGGGCCGGACAAGCGCGTGGTCCTGAAGCCCCAGAACCTCGTGGCCGGCCTGCCGCTCGCCGGCAGGGCGGCCTGAACCCCGCGGGAGGCTTCGTGATCCAGGATCGGTTCTCGGTCGGCGTGATCGTGGCGCGCAGGAAGCTGAAGAGCCCCTGGGCCGACCACCAGTGGCTGCCCGTCGGCGCGCTGCCGGACGTGCCGGCAACCGCGCCCTGGACGCGGCTCGGCGGCGGTCCCGCGGAGGAGACGTTCTACGCGGGCGCCCACGAGGTCGGCCTGCACATCAGCGAGACGGGCCATTACCGGGACAACCTCGTCTCCGGGCGCCCCGCGCTCTGGGTGGCCCTGCGGCACGTCGGCGGCGACGCCTACGAGATCGCCACCGTCACGGCCGACCCGTACGAGGGCGAGGCCCTGGCAGAGGGCATCGGCGAGATCGTCGAGGCGGTGCCGATGCCGGAGCCGGTGCAGGCTGTGGTCGCCGCCTTCGTCGAGGCTTTCCACATCGAGCGCAGCTTCGAGAAGCGCAAGCGCGACCGCGCCGACCCGGAGGCCCTGGCCCGCCGCGGCATCGTTGGCCCGCGCGGAGGAGGCTCGGAATGAGCGGCTCGGATTTCCTCGCCCGCTGGTCGCGCCGCAAGCGCGAGGCGCTGGCGCCCGAGGCGAGGCCGGAGCACGCGCCCGAGCCCGCGCCGCAGGCGGTACCCGGTCCGGCCGAGGCGGAGGCTGAGGCCGCGCTCACCGAGGAGGAGATTGCCGCGCTCCCCTCCCTCGACACGCTGACGGCGGGCACGGACCTCGCACCCTTCCTGCGCAAGGGGGTGCCGGTCCTTCTCCGCAACGCCGCCCTGCGGCGCATGTGGTCCCTCGACCCGGCGATCCGCGACTACGTCAGCGAGGCGCGGGAATACGCCTACGACTGGAACGTCGCCGGCGGCGTCCCCGGCACGGGCCCGCTCTTACCGGGCGACGACGTCAAGGCCATGGTCGGCCGCATCTTCGGGGACGTCCCGGACGCCGAGGCCGATCCGTCACCCGAGCCGTCCGCGGAACTGGCGGCAAGCGAGGACGCCGGCGCGCTGCCCGAGCCGGAGCCTTCCGCCACCGATTCGCAGCCGCTTCCCGAGGCGCCGGCCGCTCTGTCGACGCCGATCGCGGTTGCGGAGGTCGCCCAGCCCGAGTTGCTCCACGAGCACGCGCAAGCCCCCGCGGCGCCCTCCGGCGACGCTTCCGTGAGACAGAATCCGGAATCTCTCACGCGGGTGCGACGCCATGGGGGTGCGATTCCGATTTGAACTGCTCAAAAGTGAGATTGCGGGCGCCTGGAACGCGTTTATAGTGTGCACAATGAATTCGGTCCGCGGGGGGCGCCTGCGGGTTGAGGAGCACGATGCTGTCGGGTGCGTTCGGTCGGAATGTTGCCGAAATGGGGGGCGGCGTGGCTGCGACGGTGGACGAGGTCGACCTGCTGCGCTCGCGCCAGTACGACCTTCTCGCCACGCTGCTCGGTCGCGTGCCTTGCGGCCGCGTGCTCGGGCAGATCTCCGGTCTCGACGGTGACGCGACGCCGCTCGGCCAGGCTCTCGGCCGGCTCGGCGCCGCGGCGCGCGAGGCGGAGCCGGCGGTGCTGGAGCGCGACCATTTCGAGACCTTCATCGGTGTCGGGCGCGGTCGCCTCCTGCCTTACGCGTCCTACTACCTCACCGGCTTCCTAAACGAGCGCCCGCTCGCCCGGGTGCGCGCCGATTTCGACGCCCTCGGGATCGAGCGCAGCGACGCGGTGAGCGAGCCGGAGGACCACGTGGCGATCCTGCTCGAAGTCATGGCGGCGCTGGCCTCCGGCCGGGTCGAGGCGGAGCCGGGCGTCGAGGCGCGGTTCTTCGCGCAGCATCTGCAGCCCTGGGCGGGGCGGTTCTTCGCGGATCTCGAGCGGGAAGCGGACACGGACTTTTACCGGGCGGTGGGCGCCCTCGGCCAGATCTTCCTGGAGATCGAGGCCGAAGCCTTCGCGCTCGACACCTGAGACTACGCGGGCGGCGCGGCCGGAACGGACCGGGCCGCGCCGGCGATGAGAACGAGAGACCAGTCGGGAGTGACGAGGATGGCTCAGGAGAAGAAGGGCGAGATCGGTCGCCGCCAGTTCTTCCGCACGCTCGGCGGCGGGACGGCCGTCGCGGCGGCGGGCCTCATCTCCCCCGTCTCGACGAACGAGGCGCAGGCCTACGATCCGGGCAGCGAGGAGACCAAGGCGCGGTACCGGGAGACCGACCACGTCAAGGCCTTCTACCGGACGAACGGCTACGAGACCCTGAAGAAGTGAGATCGCGATGCTGATCAAGCGCAAGAGCGGCGAGGCGAGCCGCACGAAACATCAGGCCATCGCCGCCGGTCTCGCCTCCGGCGTCCTCGACCGCCGCAGCTTCCTGCGGAAGTCCGGCCTCGCGGCGGGCGGCCTCGCCGCCGCCGGCACGATCCAGCTCGGCGCGGTGCGCAGGGCGCAGGCCGCGGGCTCGGCCGTGAGCGGCGACGCCGTGACCATCAAGAAGAACATCTGCACCCACTGCTCGGTGGGCTGCACGGTGACGGCCGAGGTGGTCAACGGCGTCTGGGTCGGCCAGGAGCCGTCCTACGCGAGCCCGATCAACCGCGGCACGCACTGCGCCAAGGGCGCGGCGATCCGCGAGCTCGTGCACGGCGAGCGCCGCCTCAAGTACCCGATGAAGCTCGTCGGCGGGCAGTGGACGAGGATCTCCTGGGACCAGGCGATCGACGAGATCGGCGACAAGGTCACCGCCATCCGCGAGAAGGCGGGCTCGGACAGCGTGTACTGGCTCGGCTCGGCCAAGTTCACGAACGAGGCGTCCTACCTGTTCCGCAAGCTCGGCGCCTTCTGGGGCACGAACTCGGTCGACCATCAGGCGCGCATCTGCCACTCGACCACGGTGGCGGGCGTGGCCAACACCTGGGGCTACGGCGCCCAGACCAACTCCTACAACGACATCCGGAACGCCAAGACCATGATCATCATGGGCGGCAACCCGGCCGAGGCGCACCCGATCTCCATGCAGCACGTGCTGTCGGGCAAGGAGATCAACCGCGCCAACATGATCGTCATCGATCCGCGCTTCACCCGCACGGCGGCGCACGCCACCGAGTACGTGCGCATCCGCTCGGGCACCGACATCCCAGTGATCTGGGGCATGCTCTGGCACATCTTCCAGAACGGCTGGGAGGACAAGGAATTCATCCGCCAGCGCGTCTACGCCATGGACGACGTGCGCAAGGAAGTCGCCAAGTGGACGCCCGACGAGGTCGAGCGCGTCACCGGCGTGCCGGGCGAGCAGCTCAAGCGCGTCGCCGAGATCTTCGCCAAGGAGAAGCCCTCGACGCTGATCTGGTGCATGGGCGCCACCCAGCACACGGTGGGCACGGCCAACGTGCGCGCCTTCTGCATCCTGTGCCTCGCCACCGGCAACGTCGGCAAGCCGGGCACCGGCGCCAACATCTTCCGCGGCCACACCAACGTGCAGGGGGCCACCGACCTCGGCCTCGATGTCACGACGCTGCCGCTCTACTACGGCCTCGTCGAGGGCGCCTGGAAGCACTGGGCCCGCGTCTGGGATGTCGAGTACGAGTGGCTGCAGTCCCGCTTCGACGAGATCCCGGCCAAGGGCGGCCGCAAGGCCCGCACCCGCAAGGAGAACATGGAGGCGCCGGGCATCACCTCGACGCGCTGGTTCGACGCGGTGAACCTTCCCGACGACCAGATCGACCAGAGGAGCCCCATCAAGGCGATGATGGTGTTCGGCCACGGCGGGAACACGGTCACCCGCCTGCCCGACGCCATCAAGGGCATGAACAAGCTTGAGCTCCTCGTGGTCGCGGACCCGCACCCGACCACCTTCGCGGCGCTCGACGCGCGGCAGGACAACACCTACCTGCTGCCGATCTGCACGACGCTGGAGTGCGACGGCTCGCGCACCGCGTCCAACCGCTCGATCCAGTGGGGCGAGACCATCGTGAAGCCGGCCTTCGAGTCGAAGACCGACTACGAGGTCATGTACCGGCTCGCGACGAAGCTCGGCTTCGGCGACAGGATGTTCAAGGGCATCGCGGTCGAGAACGGCCTGCCGGTGGCCGAAGACATCTTGCGCGAGATCAACCGCGGCGGCTGGTCGACGGGCTATTGCGGCCAGAGCCCGGAGCGCCTCAAGGCGCACATGAAGAACCAGCACAAGTTCGACCTCGTGACGCTGCGCGCGCCCAAGGACGATCCGGAGGTCGGCGGCGACTATTACGGCCTGCCCTGGCCCTGCTGGGGCAAGCCGGAGATCCGCCATCCGGGCTCGCACATCCTCTACAACACGAACCTCCACGTGAAGGACGGCGGCGGCTGCTTCCGCGCCCGCTTCGGCGTGGAGCGCAACGGCCAGACCTTGCTCGCCGAGGACTCGTTCAGCAAGGGCTCGGACCTCACCGACGGGTATCCCGAGTTCACGATGGGCGTCTTCAAGAAGCTCGGCTGGGACAAGGACCTGACCGCCGAGGAGATGGCCGTGATCACCAAGATCGGCGGCAACAACATCGACGCGGTGAGCTGGGCCACAGACCTCTCGGGCGGCATTCAGCGCGTCTGCCTCGACCACGGCGTGGTGCCCTACGGCAACGGCAAGGCGCGGGCGAATGCCTGGAACCTGCCCGACCCCGTGCCCGTGCACCGCGAGCCGATCTACACGCCGCGGCCCGACCTCGTGGCCAAGTACCCGACGCGGCCGGACGACCGCCAGTTCCGGATGCCGAACATCGGCTTCTCGGTGCAGAAGGCGGCCGTCGACCGGGAGGTCGCGAAGAACTTCCCGATCATCCTCACCTCGGGCCGCCTCGTCGAGTACGAGGGCGGCGGCGAGGAGACGCGCTCGAACCCGTGGCTCGCCGAGCTCCAGCAGGAGATGTTCGTCGAGATCAACACGAAGGACGCGGCCGACCGGGGCATCAAGGACGGCCAGTGGGTCTGGGTGTCCGGCCCCGAGGACGGCACGCAGGCGAAGGTCAAGGCGCTGGTCACCGACCGGGTCGGCAAGGGCGTGGCCTTCATGCCCTTCCACTTCTCCGGCTGGTACCAGGGCAAGGACATGCGTCAGTACTACCCGGCGGGCACCGACCCCGTGGTCCTCGGCGAGAGCGTGAACACAATTACCACCTACGGTTTCGATCCTGTCACCGGCATGCAGGAGCCGAAAGCCACCCTCTGTCAGATCCGGGCGGCGTAAGAGGACGACATCGCCATGGCACGCATGAAGTTTCTCTGCGACGCGGACCGCTGCATCGAGTGCAACGCCTGCGTCACCGCCTGCAAGAACGAGCACGAGGTGCCGTGGGGCATCAACCGCCGGCGCGTGGTGACGCTCAACGACGGCAAGCCGGGCGAGCGCTCGGTGTCGATGGCCTGCATGCACTGCACGGATGCGCCCTGCGCCTCCGTCTGCCCGGTCAACTGCTTCTACACCACGGCGGACGCCGTGGTGCTGCACTCGAAGGACCTCTGCATCGGCTGCGGCTACTGCTTCTATGCCTGCCCCTTCGGTGCGCCCCAGTACCCGCGCGTCGGCAACTTCGGCTCGCGCGGCAAGATGGACAAGTGCACCTACTGCGCCGGCGGCCCCGAGCCCGACCTCTCGACCATCGAGTACGAGAAGTACGGCTCGAACCGCCTCGCCGAGGGCAAGCTGCCGCTCTGCGCGGAGATGTGCTCGACGAAGGCGCTGCTCGCCGGCGACGGCGAGATGATCGCCCAGATCTACAAGGAGCGCGTGATCAAGCGCGGCTACGGCTCGGGCGCGTGGGGCTGGAAGACGGCCTACCGCGAGACCGTGGCGATCTGACCGGGCACGCCCGCTCAGGACGACAGCGCGAGGACGAGGGAAGGAACGGCTCATGCGGCGCGGTAGGACGCTGATCAGGACATTCGTCGCGGCGGCGATGCTGGCGGGCGTCGCGGGAGCGGGCGCGGGGCCCGCCCTCGCGCAGACGGCTCCGCCGACCACTGCGCCCACCACGGCCCCGAACCCGACCGCGGAATCGGTCAACGAGGACCTGCTCTTCAAGCAGGCGCCCACGATCGGCGGCCGCATCTCGATCCCCGACCAGAAGGCCGCCAACCTGATCCAGCCGCAGGGCCGGGAATGGCGCGGCTTCCACGAGACCTGGATGCCCTGGATCGGCGCCGCCGCCATCCTCGGCATGGTCGTGTTGCTGGCGCTGTTCTACTTCACGCGCGGCCGCATCCGCCTGGAGCACAGCGAGGAATCCGGTCGGAAGATCCTGCGCTTCAACGGCTTCGAGCGCTTCACCCACTGGATGACGGCGACCTGCTTCATCATCCTGGCGCTGTCGGGCCTCAACTACATCTTCGGCAAGCGCCTGTTGATGCCCGTGATCGGGCCGGACGCCTTCGCCACGCTCTCGCAATGGGCGAAGTACGCCCACGTCTACCTGGCGTGGCCCTTCATGCTCGGCATCATCTTCATGTTCGTGGTCTGGCTGAAGGACAACATCCCGAACCGCATCGATGTCGCCTGGATCAAGGCCGGCGGCGGCATAATCGGCGACAAGCATCCCCACGCCGAGCGCTTCAACGCCGGCCAGAAGGTGGTGTTCTGGATGGTGGCGGGCTTCGGCGCGGCCATGTCGGTGACCGGACTGGTCATGCTGTTCCCCTTCGCGGCCACCGACATCAACGGGATGCAGGTGATGCAGGGGATCCACTCGCTGATCGGCGTCGCCTTCATCGCCGCGATCCTCGCCCACATCTACATCGGCTCGCTCGGCATGGAGGGCGCCTACGACGCCATGGGCAGCGGCAAGGTCGATCTCGCCTGGGCGCGCGTGCACCACGACCTCTGGGTCGAGAAGGAGCAGGCCCGCACCGCGAGCGGCCCCCAATTGCGGGCCCATCAGGCGCCGGCCGAGTAACCGAGACAGGCATTCGCTATCCGGCGCGCGGCCGGGACCGGGAGACCACCATGAAAGCGTTCGCTGTCGCCGTCATCTGCGCCGTGGCGATCGGCATCGCCGCCTCGTACGTCCTGTCGACCAGCCAGCGCTACGCCTGGCAGGCCTTCTCGACCTCGTCCGCCCGGGTCTCGCACCCGGGCACGAACCTCGTCGGTCCGCGCTGGACCGGCGACGTGAAGGGTCCGCACGACGAGGTGGCGGGCGAGACCACGGCGCCGAAGCGGTCCTGACCCGCCCGCGCACCGTCACGAGAGCCGGGATCACGAGAGCCAAGAAGGGACGCATGACGATGAAGGCCCCCCACGTCGCCGCGCTCGCGGTCGCCGCGATCCTCGCTCCGGGCCTCGCCTTCGGGCAGGCCGGCACCGGCAAGCCGGCCAATCTCTGCCAGGAACTCGTGACCTTCGTGCACCCGCCGGCCCCCGCGCCGGCACCGGCGCCGGCCGCCGGCGGCCAGCCGACCCCCGCCGTCCAGGCGCCGTCCTCGGGCCAGCCCGGCGGCGGAGCCTCGGCGGCGGCCGGCGAGACCCAGCAGAAATCCGGTCTCAGCGGTCCCGTCACCCAGACGGGCCCCGGCGCGGCCGGTCCCCAGGGTGCGGCCCAGGCCGGGCAAGGTGCCGCCCAGCCCGCGCAAGGTGCCGCCCAACCCGGCGCGCAGGCCGAGGCGAAGCCCCCCGCCGCGCCGCCGCCCGCCGCTCCTGCCACCCCGGCGCCACCCCCGCCGCCGAAGCCGACGCCCGATATGATCGAGCGTGTCGACGCGGCCGCGCGCGACAACAACATCTCGGCCTGCCGCGACGCGGCGCGGCAGATGCGGGTCGCCGGCATTGCGATGCCCGCCCCGCTTCTGGCGCTCTCCGCGCTCGACCCGAAATTCTTCGAGGCGGCGCGCTGAGCCAGACCGCCCGGCGTCACATCACGACGTCGACCACCTCGTAGCCGTAGGCGAAGTTCAGCGTGTGCAGCCCGTAGCCGGGTAGCGGCGCCCGCGGCTCGATCGTGGTGATCCGGGTCTGGGCGTAGCCCTCGGGGGCGAGCCGCTCGACCGTGCAGAGGGAGAGCGCGCCGCCGTAGCTGCGCGAGCAGTCCTGCGCCGGCCGCCACAGCTTGCCGTCCATCTCGAACAGGTTGCCGGCCGGCCGCGCCGAGGTGGCGTCGATCAGGGCCGGCCCCGCCTGCGCCGGCGTCCAGGGACCGAGGATGTCAGGCGCCGTGAAGAGGCACAGGGTGTCGTTGCGCGAGCCCTGCCGCTCCCGCACGGCGGCGAACATCCACCAGACGCCGTCCTGCCGGTGCAGGGTGGAGTCCGAGGCGTCGAGCCCGTCCACGAGCACCGCCACCTTCTCCCAGATGTCGGGCAGGCGCACCGCCCGATACAGGCAGATCGTGCCGCTGTTGCAGCTTTCCGGGACCATGTAGGTCGCCCCCGCATGCTCCAGGACGTGCGGGTAGGAGAGGTGGTGCGCCTCCTCCAGCACCGGCCGCATCGCCGAGATGCGTCCGCTCTCGTCCAGCGTCCCGACCGAGATGATGCCCTTCTGGGTGTCGAACGGAAATTCCTCGACGAAGACGTAGGTCGTGCCCTCCGCCTGCAGGAGGAAGGGATCGGCGTAGAACCGGCGCCCGTCGTCCGGCAGGATCGTGTAGCCGGCCGGAGGCAGCCTCAGCGTGCGCGCGACGAGGTCCTCGTCGCGGGTGCGCCGGGCGCCGACGCGCCAGCGCGGAGCCTCGCGGCTGAGCTTCGTCAGGCTGCGCGCGACCTTCGCGCGGGCGGCCCGCGCCGCGAACGCGGCGAGATCGGTCGAGCCGGGGCGGCGCGGCGCGGGCGAGCCGGCCCCGGCACCGGAGGCCGCTCCTCCGTCCAGGGCGCGCAGGCACAGGCCGAGCAGGGCGCTGAAGACGTTGTTCAGCCGCTCCGTCAGGACGGGGCGCCCGGCAACCTCCGGCCGAGCCCGCTCGGGGCGGGCCGCCCCGTCGATCGTCAGGGTGAGGCCCGCCGGCTCCATCACCCGCTCCAGCAGCACGTCTTCGTCCGGGCTGCCGTCGAAGAGCGGGCGCAGCACCGGGGCGTCGCCCGCGCCGGCGCAGCCGGACAGGTCGAGCACGAGGTCGGCCGGGTCCGAGGTTCGCGCGAGCGGCCAGGCGCGCCGCATCGTCTCGGCGGGGATCGGCTCCGCCGCCTGCTCGCCCCTGAGCCGGAACACGAGGCGTTCGAGATCGAGCAGCAGGCCGAGGCCGCGGGGCATCGGCGCGCCCGCGGCCGAGAGATCGAGCGCGATCCGGTAGCGGCCGGTCGCGGCGATCTCGTCGACGAGCCAGAGGTGCCAGCGCCAGAGGCGGTTCGGGTCGAGGCGCACGGTCAGATCGGCGCGCGGCCGCGCGTCGGCGGCCGCCGCATCCACAGACCCGGCGGGATCGCCGTGCCGCGCGGTCACAGGGCCCCCCGGGTCAGCGCGCGGCCGGGCTCGTCGGAGCGCGGCGTTGCCGGCTCCGCGACGTGGGAGCCGAAGCGGCGGCGCAGGGCGAAGCACGGTCGCTCGACCAGCCGGTAGGACATCTCCGCGAAGAGGAAGGTGAGCGCCCAGCCGGCCGCCATCGCCGCGGCGAAGCGCCAGCCCGCACCGGGCACGAGCGCCTCGCCCGCGGCGAGCCCCGCGAGATGCCACAGGTAGAGCGAGTAGCTCAGGCGACCGAGATAGGTGGCGACAGGCATCTCCAGCGCGGCCTTGAGGCGCGACCAGCCGGGCGCGACGCTGCTCGCCAGGACGAGGGGAACCAGCGCGATCTCCTGGAGCGTGTAGCGGAGCGTCGCGCGGAACATCTCGTCCCGGATCAGCAGGGTCGCGAGGATGACGCCGAGCGCCGCCGCGACGAGGGCGGGCCGGGTGACGGCGGCGACGAAGCGCGCGCCGAACGGCGCGCGCCAGGCGAGGGCGGTCACGGCGCCGAACAGGATCGGGTCGATGCGGCACTCGGTGGCCATGCCCGTGTAGTCCACCGCGATCTCGGGATGCGTCGACGCGACCGCCGCGCGGATGGCCAGGGACAGCAGGCAGATGCCGAGCAGGACCGGGATGACGCGCGCGCCGCGCCGCAGCAGCGCGACCAGAAGGAGCGGGTAGAACAGATAGAAGTGCTCCTCGACGGCGAGCGACCAGAGTTGCCCGCCGATGCCCGCCATCAGCTCCTTGTGAAAGATGGCGAGGTAGTTGGCGAGGTAGGCCAGGGCGCCGAGCACGCCGAGCGGGTGCAGGACGTTGCCCTGCGCGGACCAGACGATGCCGGTGATCGCGATGAACACGACGAGGGGCGGATAGAGCCTCAGGAAGCGCCGCATGTAGAACGGCCCGATCGCGATGGTGCCGGTGCGCGTCCACTCGTCGATCAGCAGGCCGGTGATCAGGAAGCCGCTGATGAAGAAGAAGACCGTCACGCCGAACACGCCCGGGATCACGGATTGCAGCCCGGAATGGGAGGCCATGACGAGGAGGATGCTGACGGCACGCAGGCCGTCGAGGCCCGCGATCCGGCCCGGTGCGGCCGCGCCCGATCGGGCGCCGTGCCGAGCGGCGTCGGGCGGCCTGGTCGTCTCGCTCGTGTGGGGCGGTGCGCGCATCTGGGGTCAGGGTTCCAAGATTGCCGGTTCTGCGAGGTGAGGCTTCCGCACGGCAGCTACGGGGTCCGCATCCCGAGGGCGCGCAGCGTCGGGCGATCGAGGCTGGAGCCGCCGTCCTCGCTCACGAGCGACATGCCGCCGTGGCCGCCGAGCGCCCAGAAGGCCCAGCCGAAGCGCCGCTCCTCGGCGAGTTCGCGGACGTCGCGCAGCCAGTTCTCGTAGGAGATCGGGTCCGAGGCGCGGTAGGAGCCGTAGGTGCGCGTCGCGCCGAACTCCCCGAGGAAGATCCGGTCGGGCGGGATCCCGTTGCGCTGTGCCCACGCGGTGACCTCGTCGAAGGCCCGGGCGATGCGCGCCCGGTCGAAGCCCGTGGCCAGATAGGCGCGGGCCTGCGCCTGGGCGGGGCCGATCGCGGGCCGCCCGCGCCCCGATCCGCGCCGCGCATCGTCCTCGACGTTGGCGCGCACCGTCTCGAGGACGAGCTCGGCCGGCACGCTCGCGGCCGGGTAGGGCATGTCCGAGAAGTAGCGCCAGAAGGCGGAATCCCCGTTGTCCGCGACGACGCCCTGGTGCGTGAACGGGTAGGGCTCGTAGTAGTGAAATGAGTAGAGGACGCGGCTGCCGCGGAACGGCGCCGGGTCGAGCGCGGCGAGTCCCTCGCGGTCTCCGCCATGCGCGCCGGTGAGCACGACGAGGAGATCGGGCGCGACCGCGCGGACGGCGGCGTGCAGGGCCTCGCACATGACCTGCCAGCGCCGCACGGAGGCGCGGTCGTAGCCGTACGGCGGCTCGTTCATCAGCTCGAAGGCGACGGCCGGGCTTCCGAGTCCAGCGAGGAGGCGGGCCGTGCGCCGCACCGTCGCGACGTACTGGAGGTAGATCGGGTCCTCGGTCGAGCGCAGCCATTGCACCGGGTCGTAGCGCGGCACCTGCGTGTTCGGGTGCAGGTCTACCAGCACGGCGAGGCCCGCGGCGAGGAAGCGTTGCACGGTCGCGCCGAGCTGCGCGTCGAGGGCGTCGCGGGGCGCGCCCTCGAGCTGGAGGAAGGGCCCAGGATCGAGGGTGAGGCGGACGAAGTCGAACCCGGCCGCGGCGATGTTCCGGATCACCGCATCGGACAGCGCGTAGGCGGGTCCCGAGAAAGGCTCGGCGGCGTAGCGCCCCCGGTCGGCCGGATCGAGCCGGCCCCAGTTCATCATGGTGTGGACGCCGACGCCGCGCCGGAAGCCCGACGCGGGCTGCGGGGCTGCCCACGACGGTGCGGAGGCCGCCGCCCACAGGCCGGCCGCCAAACGGGTCGCCGCGAGAAGCGCGGCGCGGCGCGTCGCGCTCACGGCCGGCCTTGCGCATCGGCCCGGACCGGGCGGTTCGCCGGGCCCTCCGGGTGGAACGCGATGGCCAGCGAGAGGATCAGGAAGACAGCCGCGGTCTTGCTCGACAGGCCGTTGTTGCTCAGAGCCGCCGCGAAGAAGATCGCGGTGCCGAGCACCGCGCTGCCGTGCCCTCCACGCACGATCGCCCAGACCAGCCGCCCGAGCATCAGCGCGAAGGCCAGGGCTCCGATCAGTCCGAACTGCACGATGAGCACGACGACGGAGCTCTCGATGTAGGGCAGCTTGAACTTCTCCCAGGCGAGCTTGCGCACGGCCGGCAGGTCGCCCCCGAGCAGGAACTCGTTCCACGAGAGGTAGGAGAGCACGCCGTAGACATCGACGCGCGCCATCGCGTTGCCGTCCGCCATGCCCTCCGAGAAACGCCCGAGCGCGCCGGCCGCCAACAGGCCGCCGAGCAGCACGGGGCCGAGCAGCAGCACGCCGAGCAGCACGAGCACTCGCCGCTCCTGCCGCCGCTTGGCCGGAAGCCCCGCCCCGATCCCGGCCACGAGCAGGATCACGGCGCTGAGGCCCGCGAGCAGCGTCGCAGTGCGCGCGCCCGACGCCACGCAGCCGACGAGCAGGAGCGCGGCGGCGGCGAAGCGCTGCCGGTAGGTCCAGGGCGCCGCGGCGGCGAAGCCGATGCCGGCCGCGCACCACATCCCGAGTTCGAGCGGGTGGGACGTCAGGCCGGTCGGCCGGAACACCGGCTCGCTCTCGACAAAGGGCATGAGGCGGAAGCCGAGCCCGTACTCGACCACGGCGACCGCGGCGGAGGCGAGGAGGCAGCAGACGAGCGCCTGGCCGACCGCCCGCCGCCACGGCGCCGGGAAGGCGAACATCAGCACCAGGGTCGCGAGCGTGACGTAGGTGTCCAGAACGTAGCCGACGGACGCGCTGCGGCCCGTCGCGGCCGCGAAGACCAGCAGCCCGACGCAGGTGGCGCAGAAGGCGAGCAGCGCCCGCACCACCCGGACCTCCCAGGCGGTGAGATCGATGCGCTGCGTGACGAGGACCACGGCCCCGATGGCGAGGAAGCCCCAGAAGGTCGGGTGGATCTTCTCGAGGATCGAGCCGCCTTCCTCGGTGTAGTTCATCGCGAGGTCGAGGAGCAGCGGGTTCAGCGTCACGCGCGCCAGGACGAGGCCCGCGAAGGCGAGGTACAGCGCGGACAGAAGCGGCGTGGCCCGCGTCCGGTGCGGCAACAGACCGGCCGTGCTGATGGCGGTCACCGGTTCGCCCCCACGCTCAATCCTCATCGTGTGCCTGCCGAGTAACACGACGGAAACATGCGGAGGTTAATACTTGTCCTTTATCCACAGTCCGGAATCCCGCTCCGCAGAAAGCGATTATTATGTGCTCGTGTCGCTCCATTGTCGTGACACGGGACCGGCGCCGATCCAATCCGATGAACAGAAAGATTTCCTTGCCCGAGCGTCGCATGCACTCGCTGCGGAGATGAGCCCATTGCCGATTCCCGTCCCGACGCGCGCGCCACCCCCGCACCCGGAGCCCCGGACATGAGCCGCCGCATCCGCGTCCTCTGCGTGACGCCGACCGGCCCCGAGGGGCGGGGCGGCATCGACCGGCTCTACAGCTACCTGCGCACGGGCGAGGCGCCGTGCTGGGCGGGCATCGACCTGCGCTTCGCCGCCTCGCGCGGACCCATCGAGGGGGCGCTGTGGCCGCTCGCCTTCCCGCTCCATCTCGCCGGCATCGCGTGGATGCTCGTCCGGTTCCGTCCCGACATCGTCCACATCAACTTCGCCAACCGCGGCAGCGCCTGGCGCAAGTACGCGATCCTGCGTCTCGCCAAGCTTCTCGGCGCGCGCGTGGCCGCGCATCTCCACGATAGCGTTCCCGAGGAGAGCATCCGCGCCCGGAACCTCGAAGGCCGCCTGTTCCTGGCGATCTGCCGGGGCGTCGATCGGCTGATCGTCCTCGGCCGTCCCACCGCCGAGCGCGTCGCCAGCCACGGCGTGGCCGCGGACAGGATCCGGGTGCTCCTCAACGGCACGCCGGACTTCGCCTCCGGCCTCGCCCTGCCGAAGAGGCGGGCCCCGGGAGCGCCGGTCGAGATCCTGCTCGCCGGCCGGGTCGGGCCGCGCAAGGGGGCGGGGGTCCTCGTGGAGGCCCTGGCCCTGCTCGCGCAGCGCGGCGTCGCCGGCTGGCGCTGCACGATCGCGGGCGACGGCGAGATCGAGCCCTTCGCCGCGCTCGCCCGGAACGGCGGCGTCGACGACAGGATCCGGTTCACCAGCTGGCTCGGGTCCGACGCCGTGCACGCGCTCATGCGCGAGGCCGACATCGTGGTCCTGCCCTCCCTGGTGGAGGCGCTGCCCCTGAGCCTGATCGAGGGGGCCTGCGGCGGCGCCGCGCTCCTCGCGACGCCCGTCAGCAACACGTCCGAGATCGTCCGCGACGGCGTCAACGGGCAGCTCCTGCCCCGCGATCCGAAAGTCTTCGCCGACGCGATCGCGGCGCTGATCGCGGATCCCGACCGCCTCGGGGCGATGCAGGCGGCCTCGCGCCGTCACTTCCTCGACGCCTTCACGATCGGCGCCTTCGAGACGGAATTGTGCCGAATCTACACCGATCTGGCCGGCGGAACGGGCACGCGAACTGCACCGACCGCTCAACTTGTGTTAGGCGATCGCGCGTAGCGCGCGCGTCGCCCAGGAGCGGGACGGTCACGGCATGTGCGGCATCGTCGGCTGGATGGTGGAGGCGTCGCGGGCGCCGGGTGAGGCGACGCTCGCGGCTCTCGCCGACGACCTGCAGCATCGCGGCCCCGACGGCTCGGGCCTGTGGCGGGTTCCGACCGCGGACGGGCGGCACGAGATCGCCTTCGGCCACCGCCGCCTCTCGATCATCGATCTCGGCGGCGGCCACCAGCCCATGTCCTCGGCCGATGAGGCCGTCACCGTCACGTTCAACGGCGAGATCTACAATTACGTCGAGCTGCGCGAGGAGCTTCGCGCCCGCGGCCATGCCTTCCGCACCGAATCCGACACCGAGGTGCTGATCGAGGCTTACCGCGCCTGGGGCGAGGATTGCGTCGGGCGCTTCCGCGGAATGTTCGCCTTCGCCCTGTTCGACCGCGCCCGCCAGAGCGTGCTCGTGGCGCGCGACGGCTTCGGCAAGAAGCCGCTCTTCCTCGCCGAGTCGCCGGGGCGCATCGCCTTCGCCTCGGAGATCCCGGCGCTCCTGCGCCTGCCCGGGACCGACCGCCGCCTCGACTGGGACGCCCTCGACGCCTACCTCGTCGACCGCTACGTGCCCGGCCCCTCGACCTTCTTCGCCGGCATCCGCAAGCTGCCGCCCGGCTGCCTGGGCGTCTGGAAGGAGGGGCGGCTCGCCCTGCGCCGCTACTTCACGCCGCCCTTCGCCGAGACGGCGCCGGACGTCACCGATTTCGGCGAGGCCGTGCGCCTGTTCGAGGCCGGCTTCGACGAGTCCGTGCGCATCCGCATGCGCAGCGACGCGCCCTTCGGCGCCTTCCTGTCGGGCGGGCTCGATTCCTCGGCCGTGGTCGCCACCATGGCGCGCCACGCCCGCGGGCGTCTCAAGACCTTCTCGGTCGGTTTCGCCGAGGCCGCCTACTCGGAGCTCGACCACGCCCGCACCGTCGCCGGGCTGTTCGACACCGACCACACCGAGTGCGTGATCACGCCCGGTGACTTCCTCGACGCCTGGCCCGACGCGCTGGCGCATCGCGGGGCGCCCGTCACCGAAACCTCCGACGTCCCGATCCTGCTGCTCGCCCGCGCGGCGAGCGCCAGCGTCAAGATGGTCCTGACCGGCGAGGGCTCGGACGAGCTGCTGGCGGGCTATCCCAAGCACCGGGCCGAGCGCTGGCTCGCGCTCTATCAGTCGCTGGTGCCGGGCGTGGTGCACGACCGGCTCGTCCACCCGGCAGTCGGCGCGATGCCCTACCGGGCGCGCCGCGTGAAGATCCTCGCCAACGCCCTCTCCGAGCGCGATCCCGCGGTGCGCATGCGGCGCTGGTTCGGCGGCCTCTCACCGGACGAGCGCGCGGCGCTGACGGGCCGCGCGGTGCCGGCCGAGATCGACGGCTTCCCGTTCTCCATCGCCACGGGCTCCGGCGTGCGGCGCGCGCAGTTCTACGACCAGACCTCCTACCTGCCCGACAACCTCCTGGAGCGCGGCGACCGCATGATGATGGCCGCCGGCATCGAGGGCCGCATGCCCTTCATGGACGTGGAGCTGGCGCGCCTCGTCGCCCGCTTCCCCGACCGCTTCCTCGTCGGCCACCCGAAGGGCAAGGCCGTGCTTCGGGCGGCGACCGCCAGGATGCTGCCGGCCTCGATCCTCAACCGCAGGAAGGTCGGCTTCACGGTGCCGACCGGCCTGTGGTTCCGCGGCCCGCTGCGCGAGCGCCTGCACGACCTCCTGCTCTCCGGATCGTCCGAGACCCGCCGCATCCTGCGCGCGCCGGAGATCGACCGCCTCGTCCACGAGCATCTCGACGGCCGCAGCGACCACCAGAAGGTGCTGTGGGCGCTCGCCAACCTCGAGCTCTTCCTGCGCACCTTCAGGCCCGACCTCGGGGCCGGGATGCCCGAGGCGCAGGTCGCCTGAGGTGTCGCGGATCCGCTCGGTCGCCATCTACGTGCCCTGCCTGCAGCCGGGAGGGGCGGAGCGGGTCGCGGCCGTGCTCGCCACCGGCTTCCACGTGGCGGGCATCTCCACCACGCTCATCGTCGACGCCGAGCGCCCGGAGAACCGCGGCTTCGTGGCACCGGGCGTCAGCGTCGTCGTGCTCGGCGGCGGACATCTCGGCAACACGCGGCGCCTCGCGGGGTGGCTGCGTCGGAGCGGGGCGGACGTGGTGATGGCGATCGACGCGCCGGCGAGCGTCAAGCTCGCGGCCGCGAAGCTCCTCGCCCGCAGCCGGACGCCGATCGTGATCTCCTATCACGGCCACGCCGAGATCGTGCGCGGCCGGCTCGGCGGCGCCGCCTTCCGCCTCGCCTTCCTGCTCACGCGGTTGTCCGACCGGACGGTCTGCGTGTCGGAGGGGCTGGCGCGCCGCCTCGTCGCCGAGTGGCGGGCCGAGGGCGCCAAGATCGTCAGCATCCCGAACCCGATCCCCGTGGAGCACGCGCACCGCGCGGCCGACGCCGCCGACCTCGCCGCCCGGCCGCCCGCCATCGTCGCGGTGGGGCGCCTCGTGGCCGAGAAGCGCTACGACAGCCTGATCCGCGCGCTGACCCTGCTGCCGGCGAACGTGCGCCTCACGATTCTCGGCGACGGCCCGGAGCGGGCGGCGCTCGAGCGCGCGGCGGCGGAGGCCGGCGTGGCGGCGCGGGTCAGCCTGCCGGGCTTCGCCGAGCCCTGGCCCGCCTACGGTGCCGCGCGGGTCTTCGCGCTGTCCTCCGTCAGCGAGTCCTTCGGCAACGTGGTGGTGGAGGCGCTGGCCTCCGGGCTGCCCGTCGTCGCCACCGATTGCGGCGGGCCCGGCGAGATCCTCGAGGGCGGCCGCTACGGCACCCTGGTGCCGGTCGGCGACACCGCCGCGCTGGCCGCGGGCCTCGGCGCCGCGCTCGCCGATCCGGGCGACCCGGCACTCCGGATCGCGCGGGCGGCGGCCTACGCCGTGCCGCAGATCGTCGAGCGGTATCTCGCCGTGTTCGAGTCCGTGGTCGCCGGCCACGCCTGAGGGGCGGTCAGGGCTTCTGCAGAGCCGGCTCCAGCACCGGCCGGTGGGCCGGCGGCGCCACCGCCGCCCACGGCGTCTCGATGGTCCGCCGGATCGAGACTCCGATCAGGCTGAGCGCCGCCGCGTAGACTGCCATGAAGACGAGCGTGCTGACGACGAGCTCGGCGATCGCTCCGGCCGGCTCGACGTAGCCGCGCACCGTGTAGAGGGCGAGGCTCGCGCTGGCATTGGCGACGGCGATGCGGGCGAGCATGCCCCAGGGCAGGCGCACCGGCAGGATGCGCGCGGTGACGAGGGCCGTGGACAGGGCCGCGATCGTGGAGCCCACCGCGAACGAGATCCCGGCCCCGACGATGCCGACGCGCGGGATCAGGACGAAGCAGGCCACGAAGCTGAGGATCGCGGGCGGCAGCATCGCCACGGGCTGCAGCCAGGTGCGTTTCGCGAGGTGGAAGCCGTTGTCGAAGATGAAGAACTTCACGAACAGCGCCAGCGAGCCGAAGGCGATCCAGGGCAGCAGCAGCGCCGCCTCCTCGCGGTAATCCGCCGGCAGTGCGATGGTCAGGAGCGGCTCCTTCAGCAGGATCAGCCCCATCACGATCGCGCTGCCGACCGTGATCAGCGTCGCGAGCAGGCCCGCCTGGGCGGTGCCGGCGGCCTCCGGCCCCTCCTGCTCGTAGATCTTCACGAGGTGCGGGAAGGCGTAGTTGTTGAGCGGCCCGATGAACAGCTCGATCGGCTGGCGCCCGAGCGAGTAGGCGGCGGCCAGCACCGCGACCGCGTGCGGCCCGAGCAGGAAATCGACGATGTAGCGGTCGAAATAGCCCAGCGCGTAGACGAGGATCTGCGCCACCATGATCGGCAGCCCGAAGGCGAGGGCGGCGCCGTAGCCAGCCCGGGCGCGGCGGGGGCGGGAGGCGCGGCCGAGCGCCTGACAGAGACCGACGAGCCCCGCGACCGCCGTCGCCGCCGAGAGCGCGAGCGCGGCGTTGAGGAAGGTCGGCTCCAGGAGCAGCATGGCGAGCGCCGTGGCGCCGAAGGTGCCGCCCGCGCGCAGGGCCTCGACGGCGGCGTAGGCCGAGTGCTTGCGCTGCACCTGGAGCAGCATCAGCGAGAGCCGCAGCGGCGCGAAGGCGAGGATCATCGCGGCGGTCGCCACGGCGAAGGCCAGCGCCTGCTCCTGGCGCATGAGGCCGCTCGCGGCCGCGAGCAGGAAGGCGAGCGTCGTCGTCACCACCGTCAGCGCAAGCAGCCGCCCGAGCCGGTGAGGGCGCATCGTGGCGCTGGCGCCCTCGCTGCGCAGGGCGAAGATCCGCACCCAGTTGCACAGCGCCATGTCGAAGATCTCGCCAGTGGTCACGACGAGGACGAACAGGCCGTACTCCGCCATCGGCATCAGCCGGGTGAGCACGAGCAGCAGCAGGAACATCAGCGCGCGCGGCGCGAGGTTCGCCAGGAAGTAGAGGGCATAGGCTGAGCGACTCATCGGCGACTCATCGGCGGCTCATCGCCCGCGGCCCCGCCCGAGCGGCCCCGCCGTCGGCGGGGCCACGAGGCGGCGGGCGGCCGCGCCGAGGAGGAGCCCGGCGAAGACGGCGTTGGTCTTGAGATAGCGGCCGGCGAGCCGCCGCGGCTCCTGGGCGAGGCGGTAGAACCACTCGGCCCCGAGCGCCTGGACGCTGCGCGGCGCGCGCTGCACGCGGCCCGACACCACGTCGAAGGATCCCCCGACGCCCATCAGGAAGGGCACGTTCAGCGCGTCCCGGTGGCGGCGCATGAAGCGCTCCTTGTGGGGCGTCGGCAGCGCGATGAACAGGCAGTGCGCCCCGCTCATCTCGATCTGACGGCAGATCTCGGCCTCCTGCTCCGGCCGGAAGTAGCCGTGATGGTACCCGGCGAGCTCCAGGCCCGGGTGCCGCTGGGTCAGGGCGCGGGCGGTGTCGGCGACGACGTCGGGGCGCGCACCGAGGAGGTAGGGCCGGAAGCCGTGCGCGGCGCAGGCCGCGATCAGGCTCTCGAACAGGTCGATGCCGGCGACCCGCTCGACCCCGCGCTGGCCGAGCAGGCGCAGGGCGAGCGCGATGCCGGCGCCGTCGATCCCGATCAGGTCGCTGTCCCGGATGTCCCGGTCGAGCTCCGGATCGCGCCGCGCGTTGACGAGCTTGGCCACGTTGAGGGCCACGTGCTGGCAGCGCGGCGCCTCGCCGCGCATCGCCGCGAGCGCCCGCCCGACGGTGGCGTCGTAGCTGAGGAGGTCGACCGGCAGTCCGAGAAGTTCGACGCGCATCGCTTCAGGCTCTCGCTTGGCGCCTCAGGCCGCTTCCAGCGGCTGGGCGAGGAGGCCGACGGCGTCGACCACGATCTTGGCGCTGACCGCGCCGCGGTTGAGGTTGCGGAAGCGGTCGTGCGCCACCAGCACGGCGACCACGTCGGCGGCGGCCACCGCGTCGTTCAGGCTCATCAGCTCGACGTTCGTCCGGTCCGACAGACCCTCCGGCAGCTCCGGAACGTGCGGCTCGACGATCATGAGCTGGCCGATGCGGCGATCGGCGAGGTCGCAGGCGATGTGCAGGGCCGGGCTCTCGCGCAGGTCGTCCACGTTCGGCTTGTAGGTGAGGCCAAGCAGCGCGATCTTCGGCTCCCGGAACCGGGAAGCGATGCCGGCGATCTTGTCGGCGAGGAAGCGCGGCTTGCCGTCGTTCACCTCGCGCGAGGCCCGGATCAGGGGCGTCTGCTGCGGCAGCGCCTCGTGGATGAACCAGGGATCGACCGGGATGCAGTGGCCGCCGACGCCCGCGCCCGGCGCCAGGATGTTCACGCGCGGGTGCAGGTTGGCGAGCCGTATCACCGACCAGACGTCGAGGCCGAGCGCGTCGCAGACCAGCGACAACTCGTTGGCGAAGGCGACGTTGACGTCGCGGTAGGCGTTCTCGACGAGCTTCGACAGTTCCGCCGTGGGCGCCGTGGTGAGCCGCTGCGGGCCCGTGGCGAAGACGGCGTAGAGCTCCTTCGCGGCGACGGCGCTGCGATGGTCGAGGCCCCCGTAGGTGCGCGGGTTCTCGATCAGCTCGCGCAGGGTGTGGCCGGGCAGGATCCGCTCCGGGCTGTAGGCGAGCAGGATGTCGGAGGTCTCCGGGTCGGTGTCCGGGAAGGTCAGGTCGGGGCGCAGGCCCCGGAGCTGCTCGGCCGCGCCCTGCGTCGTGCCGACCGGGCAGGTCGACTCGATGATGATCAGGTCGCCGCGCTTCAGGACCGGCGCGACCGAGGCAAGGGCGGAGCGCACCGCCGTCAGGTCGGCGGTCTTGTCGTCGCGGATCGGTGTCGGCACCGCGATCAGGAAGGCGTCGGCGGGCTCCGGATGGGTCGTGGCGCGGAGGTTGCCCGCGGTCACGACCGCCCGGAGCACGATGTCGAGGTCGGGCTCGATGAAGTGGGCCTGGCCGGTCCGGATGCGCTCGACCGCGTCCTCGCGGATGTCGACGCCGATCACGTGCAGGCCGCGCGACGCGAAGGTCGCGGCGGTGGGGAGGCCGACATAGCCGAGGCCGATCACCGAGATGGTCTGGCGGGTGCGCGTCATGGGGGGATCAGCTCCGGTGGGCTGGAAGGCTGCTGCGAGGGGCGGGGTGTCAGGCGAAGCGCTGGAAGCGCGGGCTCGGGGCGGCGAACTCGCGCGAGACCCGAAGGTTCGGACGAAACGCGGGCGTGGTTTCCGACTGGTTCACGAGGTCGGCGACGATGCGGGCGCTGGCGTGCCCGTCGCCGAACGGGCTGGCGCCCGAGGCCATGGCGGAGTAGGCGGCCGGCTCGTCGAGAAGGCGGCTCACGCCCGCGACGATGGCGCGGGGATCGGTGCCGACGAGGCGGGCCACGCCGGCTTCCACCGCCTCGGCGCGCTCGGAGGTGTCGCGCATCACGAGGACGGGCTTGCGCAGCACCGGCGCCTCCTCCTGCACGCCGCCGGAATCGGTGAGGATCAGCGACGCGCGGGTCATCAGGTAGACGAAATCGGGGTAGTCGAGGGGCTCGATCAGCCGGATCCCGGGATTGTCGCCGAGATGCTCGAAGACCGGCCCACGCACGTTCGGATTGAGATGGACGGGGTAGACGACCTGGATGCCGGGCTTCCTGGCGAGTTCCGACAGCGCCTTGCAGATCCCGAGGAAGCCCTCGCCGAAGCTCTCGCGGCGGTGGCCCGTCACGAGGACGAGGCGGGCGGACGGATCGATCCAGCCGAACCGCTCCTCGAGGCGCGCGCGGGTCTCGCCCGGCCGCTGCACGAACTCGGCCATGCGCAGCAGGGCGTCGATGCCGGTGTTGCCGGTGACGAGGATGCGGTCGGCCGGGTAGCCCTCCTGCAGGAGGGCGTTGCGGGCGCGGCTCGTCGGGGCGTAGTGCCGGTCCGCGACGACCGCCGTGACGCGGCGGTTCGCCTCCTCCGGCCAGGGGCTCAGGATGTTGCCGGTGCGCAGGCCCGCCTCGACGTGGCCGATCCTCACGCGCCGGAAGAAGGCCGCCATGCCGGCCGCCGTGCTCGTCGCCGTGTCGCCCTGGACCAGGACGTAGTCGGGCTTCCAGTCGGCGAGGATGCGGTCGAGGCCGGTCATCACGCGGGCGAAGACGTCGGTCAGGCTCTGGTCGGCGCGCATGACGTCGAGGTCGTCGTCGGGCCGGATGTCGAAGGTGGAGAGCACGCTGTCGAGCATGCTGCGGTGCTGCCCCGTGGAACACACGCGGGACGCGATGCCGGGCGTCTGCTGCAGCATCGCGACGACGGGCGCCATCTTGATCGCCTCGGGCCGGGTCCCGAACACCGACAGGATTTTCATCGAATGGCCCATTCCCGACTCAGGACGATCTTGAGACGCTCATCTCAGCGGTTGTGATGACAGCAAAATGAGAACCACGGGTTTGCTACCGCCAACTGTTGTGTTTTGACACTCTTACGATCCCGTTCACGCAACCTCAGCACTTCGACGGCTCAAATCGGGACGCGGCATGTCGGATAGGGATATCGGTGTGGACGGCCTCGGTACGCGTGACTTCGCACAACAGCAACCGGTGGTAGTGGCTTCGCGACGGGATGGCGCGCGCGCCAAACGACTCGCCTGGTATCTCGGGCGCCTGCGCGCGATGGGGCCGGGCGAGATCCTGCACCGGGTCGGCGAGGCGGCCCGCAGGCGCGCCTGGATGCGCCGGCCGGCCGCCTGGGACGCGCTGCCCCCCGGGGACCCGGCCCCGCTGCCGGATCTGCCCGAGCTGCGCCGCGCGCTCGCGGCCTCGGCCGTCCTGCCGGGCGTCGCCCGCAGCCTCGACGAGATCCGGGCCGGCCGCTTCCACTATTTCGGCCGAGATTGGCCGGAGCCCGGCTTCGCGGAGCCGGGGGCGGGCGCGGCGTTCTGGTTTCACGATCCCGTGTGCGGCGGGCGCTGGCCCGGTCCGGAGGTGGGCGCCTTCCGCGTCGACGTGCGCTCGACCGTCGAGGCGCCGGACGGCACGGGCCGCCCCGGCGACGTGAAGTACGTGTGGGAGCCCGCTCGCCTGCAGATGCTACACCCGCTCGCCGCCGCCTGGGCGGCCGAGGACGCGGCGGCGGGCGAGAGCGCCCGCGCGATCCTCGCGAGCTTCATCGCCGAAAATCCGCCCTACGGCGGCGTCCACTGGTTCTCCGGCATCGAGATGGCCCTGCGGCTCGTCGGGCTCGCGCTCGTCGCCGCTTCGGCGGGGCCGGAGGGGCTGCCGCCGGGCGAGCGCGCCGCGTTCCGGCGCCTCGTCGCGGCCCATGCCCGCGCCATCGCGGCCTTTCCCTCGCTGCACTCCTCGGCCAACAACCACCGCATCGCGGAGGGGCTGGGGCTTCTCGTGGCCGGCCTGCTGCTCGCGGGCGCGGACCGCGAGGCGGCCGCCTACGAGGCCGCGGGCCGCGGCATCCTGGAGACGGAGGCGGAGCGGCAGATCTTCCCGGACGGGGTCGGGGCCGAGCAGTCCCTGACCTATCAGGCCTGGACGATGGAGATGCTGGGGCTCGGCGCGGTCCTGGCACGCGCCGCCGGGCGCCCGCTCGCGGCCTCCGTCACCGCGCGGCTCGCGCTCGGCGCGGGGTTCCTGCGCGCGATGCTCGACGCGGGCGGCCGCTGCCCCGCCATCGGCGACGACGACGAGGGGCGGATCCTCAGCGACGGGCTCGGGCCCGAGCCGCGCTACGTGGCCTCGGTCACCGCGGCGATCGCCGGCCTCGTGGGGCGCCCGGACCTCGCCCCGCCCGCCCGCGACCCGCACCTGCGCGACGCGATCTTCGGGGCGCCTGCGGCCGCGCGGCCGGTCGAGCCCGGTCTCCGCGTCTTCCGGACCGGCGGCTACACCGTCTGTCACGCGCAGGTGCGCGGGCGCGCCGCCCACCTCGTCTTCGACCACGGCCCGATCGGCTATCTCGGCCTCGCCGCGCACGGGCACGCCGACGCGCTCGCCGTCTGGCTCTCGATCGACGGGAATCCGGTGCTGATCGATGCCGGGACCTACCTGTACCATGCGGGCGGGCGCCGCCGGGTGGCGATGCGCGAGAGCCTCGCCCACAACACGCTGAGCGTCATGGGCGCCTCGCACAGCGTGGCCTCCGCCGGCTTCCACTGGGCGAGCCGGGCCGACGCGCGCCTCGTGTCGGAGGCCGGCGGCGCGGAGTGGTCAATGACCGGCGCTCACGAGGGCTACCGGCGCCGCTTCGGCGTGGCGCACCGGCGCCGCGTCGCGAAAGCCGGGGACGGGTTCCGGATCGGCGACGCGCTGGACGGGGCGGGGCAGCCCCTCTCGGTCGAGATCCGCTTCCTGATCCACCCGGACCTCGCCGTGGCCGAGCACGAGGGCGGGGTGAGCGTCCGCGACGCCTCGGGGCTCCTGTGCCATTTCGCGCCACCGTCCGGCTTCGGGACGCGGCTCGTGTCCGCCGACCGGGCCGGCCCCGAGCCCGAGGCCGTCCACGCGCCGCGCTTCGGACACCTCGCCGCGGCCCACAGCCTGATCTTTGCGGGTACGCTCGGGGCCGAAGAGGCCCTGACCCGGATCGAGATCGGCGCGCGGTCCTGAGTCGTGGTCACGAAGACGTCGCTTGATCTTGAAACGTGATGAACAATCTTTGATCGGTCTCTTGTGGAAAGGCCGCAGCAATTCATCGCCGGTAAACCGGCCGAGGCTTAACCCTGTCCGACGATCGACTCCGGAATTCCAGGCCCCACCTCTGTCCGATGGTCCCCGCCTTGCAAATCTCTAGGCCGGCAGCGCGGCTACGCCCGATCCGTCCCGAGCCGGGACAGGCTTCGGCGCGGCGGCGCGCCTGCGGAGCGAGGTCGGGATGGTCCGGTTGGAGAGATTCGCGGTGAACGACCCGCACTTCGCCTTTCAGCCGGCGCCCGCGGCCGTCATCGACGTCCGCGGCATCCTCTCGACCTTCCGGCGGCGCTGGCGCTGGATCGCCGGCTCGATGGCGGCCCTGACCTTCGTGGCGCTCGGCGCGGCCCTCACCATGCCGCCGCGCTACGACGCGACGGCCAAGATCCTGCTCGACCCGCGCAACCTCCAGGTCTTCCAGAACGACATCAACCCCACCGCCGGCAACGGCGAGGAGGCAACGCTCATCAGCGAGAGCCAGCTGCAGGTGGTGCGGGCGACGAGCGTGCTGACGAGCGTCGTGCAGTCGGAGCATCTCGCCACCGACCCCGAGTTCGGCGCGCCGCGCCCCGGCCTCCTCGCGGCCTTCAAGAGCCAGCTCCTCGGCCCGGCCCTCAAGGAGAAGGACGCCGAGTCGCCGGAGGCGCGCGCGCTGCGGGCGCTGGACCGGGCGATCTCCGTGCGCCGGCCCGACAAGACCTTCGTGATCGAGATCGGCATCTCGACGGAATCCGCCGACAAGTCGGCGCGGATCGCCAACGCCGTCGCGGACGCCTTCCTGAAGGAGCTCGCCCGCGTGCGCACCGACGAGGTCGAGCGCGCGGGCGGCGCGCTCGAGGCCCGCCTCGGCGAGCTGCGCGAGCGCCTGCAGGTCAGCGAGGCCGCGGTGGAGCGCTACCGGCGCAGCCACGATCTCGTCGGCGCCTCCGGGCGCCTGATCGGCGAGCAGCAGCTCACCGACCTCACGAACCAGCTCGCCCGCGCCCGCACCCGCACGGCCGAGACCGGGGCCCGGCTGGAGCAGATCCAGAAGGTGCGCCGCTCCGGCGACCTGCAGGACTCGACTGCCGAAGCCGTGCAGTCGCCCGCCATCGCGGCCCTGCGGGCGACGCTGGCCGAGGCCAAGCGCGCCGAGGCCGATGCGGCCCTCGTCTACGGCCCCCGCCACCCGGCCAATGCCGGGATGGCGCAGCGCGTGCGCGCGGCGCGCCAGCAGCTCGAGGACGAGCTCGGCCGCATCGCCCGCACGGCGAACACCGACTACGAGCGCGCCCGCTCCGCCGAGGCCAATCTCGACCAGCGCATCAACGCGCTGAAGAAGGAGGCCGCCCGGGCGAACGAGGACCAGGTGCAGCTGCGCGAGCTGGAGCGCGAGGCGGCCTCGAACCGCGGCGTCTACGAGGCCTTCCTCAACCGCGCCAAGGACCTGCAGCAGCGCTACTACCTCGACACGACGAACGCCCGCACGATCAAGCTCGCGACCGCGCCCGTCGCGAAGGCCGGCATCTCCAAGATCGCCGTCATCGCGGGCGGGCTCCTCGTCGGGCTGCTCCTCGGCCTCGCCCTGGCGCTGCTGCGCGAGCAGTTCGACCCGCCGGCCTACGAGACACAGGCGATAAGCGTGTGGCGGGAACCGGAGGCGCGCTACCTGCCCGCCTCGCGGGCCCGGTGGTGACCGGCGGCCCGCGCCGATCCTCGGCGACGGTTCGAAGGACTGCTCAGGTCCGCTTCAGCCAGAACGCCTCGCCGAGCACGGCCGCCTCCGTGTAGGCGAGGTCGCCGAGGCGCGGGGCCTGCGGGCCCTTCGCGTATTTCGGCATCCGGTCCGGCAGGTAGGGGCCGATCAGCCCGGCGACGGGCGCCGGCGCGTCGACCATGGCGAGGAGGAGCCCCCTGCGCAGCAGGAACCGGCCGAGCGCCCGCCCGAACCGGCGCAGGTCGCCCTCCTCGGCGCAGTAGAGCAGGTAGGCGACCGTGACCCGGTGGCCGGCGATGCGGCGGCGCTGGAACACGAAGGGGTGCGCGCGGCCCCGTGCCACGCCCCAGACCGTCAGGCAGCCCATGCGCGCGTGCGCGCGCATCAGAGCGAGGTCTCCCGCCTCGACGGCGATGCCGGGCGGCGGATCGCCCGCGACCACGCGGACCCCTGCCTCGGCGCCGCGCGTCAGCAGGGGCACGGCCACCTGCAGCCCCGCCGTGTAGCGCCGGAAGCCCTGCGCCTCGATGGTCGAGCGCGTCGCGGGGGCGGGCGAGATGTTGACGTAGGTGACCGCCCGGTCCCGCGTGGCGGAGGCCACGAGGAGCGACGCGTAGCCCCGGTAGCGGTCGTCCACGAACCAGCTCGACAGGTTGCAGCGGGGCGGATCGCCGGGCGAGGCCCCGAACACCATCAGGAGGACGCCGACGAGCTCACCGCCCGCATCGAGCACGTAGCCAGCGTGCGGGCCGCCGCTCGCGGCCGTGTGGTCGAGGAGGCGGGCGAGCGCGTCGTCCCATTCCGCGAGGCTTCGGCCCGGAAAGCCGCGAGCGAGGAGGGCGGCGAGGTCCGGCCGGTCGGCCGCGTCGATCCGGCGGCAGCGCAGGCGAGCGGCGGTCTCATGTATCGCGCCAGCCATGGCGGCCTCGCTTCGCGGGGAGAGGGGAGGGGCGTCAGGCGGCGCGGCTGAGGAGGGGCAGCAGCGCGCCGCGGAGCGCCTCCATCTGGGCCTCGGTCTCGGCGCGGGCGCTGGCGGCGTCGGGGGCGAGGAGGGCGCGCAGCCGCGCCACCTCGCGCTCCAGGCGCTCGGTCTCGGCCACGAGCAGCGCCACCTTCTCCTCGGCGATGCGGGCACGGGCCTGCGCCTCGTTGCGCTCCTGCTCGCGCACCTGCACCCGGTCGCGCCAGAGGCGCGTCGCGACGCTCTCGCTGTCTTCGTTCATGCCAAGCTCCGGACGCGGACGATTCGTGTCCGGAGCGTCGCACGGCAGGGTTCATGAAACGTAACGGGGCCGGTCCTTCGCTCAGGACCGGCCCCGTCGTCGAGGATCGGGCGCGCGCCCCGGCTGAGTTCC
>NZ_BJZU01000080.1 GCF_007992195.1 Methylobacterium oxalidis
AGCTGCCGAAGCAAAGGGCGTGATGCAGGGCCGGGCCTGTTCAGCATAGAGGAGCGAATTCCGCTCCCCCGCCCGTGCCGAATGCTGTACAGATCGGGTCTCTCGGCCGGGGGCATGGTCGGAACGTCGTGCGGCGCCTTCTGAAATTCCTCCACACGATGGGCGCCATCGGCCTGATGGGCGCCATGGCGGCCCTGCTCGTCCTCCTGAGCGTCGCGCCGCCGCCGAGCGCGCTCGCCGGCTACGCCCAGATCCGCGGCGCGATGGCGGCGATCGCCACCTGGATCTTCCTGCCCTCCCTGGCGCTGACGCTGCTCGCGGGCCTCCTCGCCATCGCGAACCGCGCCTTCCACAGCGCGGGTTGGGCGTGGCTGAAGCTCGCCACCGGCATCATCCTGTTCGAGTGGGGCTTCGTGGGCGTCCAGGGCCCGATCGAGCAGGAGGCCCGCCAGAGCGCGGGCGCCCTGGCGGGACAGGTCGACCCCGCGACGCTCGCGGACTCGCTCGGAGCCGAGCGGGCCACCCTCTGGGTGCTGCTCGCGGTGGCGACCGCCAACGTCGTGCTCGGCGTCTGGCGGCCGCGCCTGCTGCGGCGCCCGGCCTGAGGCGCGGGCGCCTCCGGATCCGGCCGTCAGTTCGTCCGGCGCGACAGGGACACCGCGTAGGCCGGCGAGCGGATCGCGAACATCGGGTCGTCCGCCGGCCCGGCGACGCCCTCGGGCAGGTCCGCCACGGGATCGAAGGTCGCGGCGTCGCAGGTGGCGTCGGGCTCCGGCGCCGTGATCGCGACGGTGCCGAGCTTGACCGTCTTGCGGCCCTCCTCGGGCCACTGGACCGTCGGGTCGTTCGTCGGGTCGTCCTTCTCCGCCAGCACGGCCACGAGGTCGAAGCTCGCCGGGCCCTTGGAGAGGCGCTCCTTCAGCTCGTCGGCGTAGAAGCTGTCGGGCTTGGCCTTCAGCTCCTCCTCGCTCAGGCCGAGCTGGCCGGCGGCGGCGGCCCATCGCAGCTTCACCACCGTCGCCGCGCCCTTGGCGTCGGTGAGCGTGTAGGCGTGGACGCCCCAGTAATCGACGCCGGCGTAGCTCGCCGGGACGGGGCGGGCGTTGAGCCAGGCGGCCTGGCGCGTCGTCTCGGGGTTGGCGGCCGCGAACGCCTTGATCTTCTCGGCGTCCGGCTTCCCGTCCGGCCCGGGGGCCCGCACGGTCGCGAATTCGAGGAGCTGCTGCGGCGTCCGCGTGGAGAAGACGGGCGCCGAGATCACCACGAAGACCATGTCCCCGGCCGGATCGCTGAGGCGCATGGCGAAGCCGCGCGTCACGGGCTTGGCCTTGTCGGAGACCTTCGGGTTGCTGCCGCCCATGGAGAAGCGGGCCGTCACCGGCACGGCCTTGGCGAAGTGCGGCGCCTTCGAGAGGGCCTTCGCCTCGGGCGTCGGCGTGAAGGTGCCCTTGACGCAGACGCCCTTCGCGCCGCTCGCGCGGACCTTCGGCTGGTTGCCGCCAGCCTTGAACAGGGCGTCGACGATCGCGCCGGGGTCCGCGTCCTGGGCTGGCGCGCCGGTCGCGAGGAGGCAGCCGGCCACGAGGCCGGCGCCGAGCAGAGGAAGAGACCGTGACATGGGTGCCCTCTCAGGATCGCCGCCGCGGCGGCCCGGCCTCGAGGCCGAAGGACAACAGTGTCGACCGATTCTAAATTGTGCGCAATGATCATTCGGACGGCGTGACGGCGGCGCGCTCGCCTCGGCGCTCCGCGGGTGCCTCCCCTTCGTCGGACCCGGTATCCGCCGGCGCCTCCCAGTCCCGGCCGGCGACGAGGCTCCAGAGGCGCTCCGCCGCCGGACTCTGGCGGGCGCGGGGCCGGTAGAGCCGGATCGCGATCGGAATGTCGTCCTCCTCGCCCGCAGCCCGCATCAGCCGGCCGCGCTCCAGCTCGTCGGCGACCACGCTGAGCGGGGCCCAGGCGAGCCCGCGCGCGTCGCGCGCCATCGCCACGAGCACGGAGGTGAGGTGCGAGGCGAAGACGGGCCGGAGCCGCGCCTCGCTCCCCGCAGACGCCCGCGCGCCGGCGAGGATGCGCCCGAGTCCGGACTCGGCCGTGTAGGTGAGGAGCGGCAGCGGCGCCGCCCCGGTCCCGGGCAGGGCGAAGAGCGGTCCCGTCCCGTCCGGGTGGGGCGCGCTCACCGCCAGCAGGCGGTCGGTGCCGAGATGGATCGACCGGAACTGGTCGGGGCCGAGCATGTGCGTCGTCTGCGGATGGTCGTGGCAGAGCAGGAACTGCGCTTCGCCGCGCAGCATCATCTGCTCGCAGGCGGCCATGTGCGCGGCGGTGAGATGGATCGTCCCCTGCACGCTCTCGAAGCTCTCGACGGTGCGGAGCCAGTTCGGGAAGAAGCTGACCGAGAGCGTCTGCGTGGAGGCGAACCGCACCGTGGCGGCCGCCATCCGGCCAGCCTCGCGCGCTGCCTCGCGGCCCTGGTAGAGGCGCCGGAGCGTCTCCTCGGCGACGGGCCGGAAGCGCTCGCCGGCCGGCGTCAGCGCGACCGGCGCGGCGTCCCGCGTGAAGAGCGGCGCCCCGACCCACTCCTCGAGCGCGCGGACCCGGCGGCTGAAGGCGGGCTGGGTGATGCAGCGCTGCTCGGCCGCGCGCGAGAAATGCCCGAGATCGACCAGCGCCAGGAAATCCTCGAGCCAGGCCGCGTCCATCCGTCGAGCCCTCCCGCCGGGACGACGGCCGTTCCGAGACCCGGGCCGGCGAGGATGGCGGCCCCCCGGGCGGCGGTCAACGGCGCCCCGGCATCACCCGATGCAACATCGGCATTGGCCTTCCCCGGCGCCCTCTGGCCCTGTGAGGCAGGACCGCCCCGGCCTCGGGTCAGGACGGCGGCCCGACCAAGAACGAACCGGGAGAAACGCCATGCTGCGGGCTGCGGACAGTCGCGCGAAACCGCTCTACCAGAGCCTCTACGTCCAGGTCGTCGCCGGCATCCTGCTCGGCGTCGCGGTCGGGTACGCGGCGCCCAACGTCGGCATCGACATGAAGCCGCTGGGCGATGCCTTCATCAAGATGATCAAGATGGTCATCGGGCTGGTGATCTTCTGCACCGTGGTCGCCGGCATCAGCGGCATGAGCGACATGAAGAAGATGGGTCGGCTCGGCGGCAAGGCGCTGCTCTACTTCGAGGTGCTCTCGACGCTCGCCCTCGTCATCGGCGTCGTGGTCGGCAACCTCGTGCGACCGGGCGCCGGCATGAACGCCGATCCGAGCAAGCTCGACGCGGGCGCGGTGGCGAAGTACGCCGGCGCCGCCAAGGAGCACGGCACGGTCGACTTCCTGCTCAACATCATCCCCAACACGGTCTTCGACGCGCTCACGAAGGGCGAGATCCTGCCCGTCGTGTTCGTCGCCGTGCTGTTCGGCTACGTCCTCTCCAAGATGGGCGATGCGGGCCGGCCGCTGCGCGACCTCGTCGACGCCGCCTCGCACTGGATCTTCGGCGTCATCAACGTGCTGATGCGCTTCGCGCCCTTCGGCGCCTTCGGGGCGATGGCCTACACGATCGGCAAGTTCGGCCTCGGCTCGCTCGGGCAGCTCATCGGCCTGATCGGCACCTTCTATCTCACCGGCGCGATCTTCGTGTTCGGCGTGCTCGGCCTCGTCTCGCTCTGGGCCGGGTTCAGCCTGTTCAAGCTCCTGCGCTACCTCAAGGAGGAACTGCTCATCACGCTCGGCGCCAGCTCGTCCGACGCGGCGCTGCCCTCGCTGATGGAGAAGCTGGAGCACCTCGGCTGCTCGAAATCCGTCGTCGGCCTTGTCGTGCCGACGGGCTACGTCTTCAACGCGGACGGCACCTGCATCTACATGACGCTCGCCGCCCTCTTCGTCGCGCAGGCCACCAACATCGACCTCACGCTCACGCAGCAGCTCGCGATCTTCGGCGTGTCGCTGCTGACCTCGAAGGGCGCGAGCGGCATCACGGGGGCCGGCTTCATCGCCCTCGTCGGCACGCTCTCGGTGGTTCCGGCCATCCCGCTCGCCGGCATGGCGCTGATCCTCGGCATCGACCGCTTCATGAGCGAGGGCCGGGCGATCGTGAACATCATCGGCAACGCGGTGGCCGCGGTGGTGATGGCGAAGATCGAGGGCGAGCTCGACATCGGCCGGATGCGCGACGTCCTCGATGGCCGCCTGGTGGAGGATTACGCGATCGACGGCGACGCGACGCAAACCCTGCCCACCCGCGGCATGCCGGCTCCCGTCACGGCCTGACCGAACCGAAACGCGGCGCGCGGGACCCCCGCGCGCCTCCCTTCTCCAAGGACCGGTACGATGCCGCCCCGCACCCTCTACGACAAGCTGATCGACAGCCACACCGTCGCCCGCCTCGACGACCGCGCCGGGCCCGGCGCCGAGATCCTGCTCTACGTCGACCGCACCGTGCTCAACGAGTACACGAGCCCGCAGGCGTTCAGCGGCCTGCGCGAGGCCGGCCGGCGGGTGTGGCGCCCCGAGGCGGCCCTCGGCGTCGTCGACCACGTCAACCCGACCGCGCCCGACCGCGGCGCCGCCATGCCCGACGAGGGCGGCGCCCGGCAGGTGCGCTACTTCGGCGAGAACTGCCGCGATTTCGGCATCGAGCTCCTCGACGTGCTGCACCCGCTCCAGGGCATCGAGCACGTGGTCGCGCCGGAACTCGGCTTCGTCCTGCCCGGCATGGTCGTGGCCGCGGGCGACAGCCACACCACCACCTACGGCGCGCTCGGCGCCCTCGGCTTCGGCATCGGCACCTCGGACATCGAGCACTACCTCGCCACGCAGACGCTGCGCTACCGGCGGATGCGCACGATGCGGGTGACCCTGGACGGGGCGCTGCCCGCCGGCGTCACCGCCAAGGACGCCGTGATGGCGCTGATCCGGAGGATCGGCGCCTCGGGCGCCACGGGCTACGCGGTGGAGTTCGCCGGCAGCGGCGTGGCGGCGCTCTCCGTTGAGGCCCGCATGACCATCTGCAACATGGCGGTGGAGGGCGGCGCGCGCGGCGTCGTGATGGCGCCGGACGCCGCGGTCTTCGACTACCTCGCCGACAAGCCCCGCGCGCCGAAGGGCGATGCCCGGGAGGCCGCCATCCGCCACTGGTCGGGCCTGAGGAGCGACGCGGACGCCGTGTTCGACCGCGAGATCCGCATCGACGCCGCCGAGATCGAGCCGCTCGTGACCTGGGGCATCAGCCCCGACCAAGCGGCGCCGGTGGGCGCCCGCGTTCCCGATCCCGATGCCGAGCCCGACGCCGACCGCCGCCGCGACCTCGCCCGCGCGCTCGCCTATATGGGCCTCACGCCCGGCACGGCGCTCGAATCGGTGCGCATCCAGCGGGCCTTCATCGGCTCCTGCACCAACGCCCGCCTCTCGGACCTGCGGGAGGCGGCCTCCGTGCTGCGCGGGCGGCGCGTGGCGCAGGGCGTGCGCGGCATGGTGGTGCCCGGCTCCTCCAGCGTGCGCCGGGCGGCCGAGGCGGAGGGGCTCGACCGCGTCTTCACGGAGGCCGGGTTCGAGTGGCGGCAATCGGGCTGCTCGCTGTGCCTGGCCATGAACGACGACGTGCTGGCGCCGGGCGAGCGCTGCGCGTCGAGCACCAACCGCAACTTCGAGGGGCGCCAGGGCGCGGGCGGGCGCACGCACCTGATGAGCCCCGCCATGGTCGCGGCGGCGGCGGTGGCCGGCCACCTCACCGACGTGCGCCGCCTCGCCCGGGAGATCTGAGCCATGCACTCCTTCACCACCGTCACCGGAGCGGCGGCGCCGCTGCCCGCCGCCAACGTCGACACCGACGTGATCATGCCCAAGCAGTTCCTGAAGGGCATCGACAGGGCCGGCCTCGACCGCGGCGCGTTCCACGACCTGCGCTTCGCGCCGGACGGGTCGCCGCGCCCGGACTTCGTGCTGAACCGGCCGGGCTGGGAGGAGACGCGCTTCCTCGTGGTCGGCCCGAATTTCGGCTGCGGCTCCTCGCGCGAGCACGCGGTCTGGGGCCTTCTGCAGCTCGGGATCCGCGCGATCATCGGAACGACCTTCGCCGGCATCTTCGCCGACAACGCGGCCAACAACGGGCTCCTTCTCGTCAGCCTCGATCCCGGCGCGGTGAGCGCCCTCCTGGCACGCGCCGCCGACCCGGAGGGAAACCGCCTCACCGTCGACCTGCCAGGCGAGACCATCCTCGCCGAGGACGGCACGCGCCACGCCTTCGAGATCCCGCCCTCGCGCAAGGACGCCCTCGTCCGGGGCCTCGACGCGATCGGCCAGACCCTCGACCGTGCCGCCGAGATCCGCGCCTTCGAGGCGCGCCACCACGCCGCCCGGCCCTGGCTCGCCCGATGACGGCGCCGATTCAGCCCGTACCGGACCCCTTCCTCGAAGGGTTCACCCTGCAGGACGTCGACGCCGCCGGCATCCGCATCCGGGCCTCGGTCGGCGGCTCCGGGCCGCCCGTGCTCCTGCTGCACGGCCACCCGCAGACCCACGCGACCTGGGCTGCGGTCGCGCCCGCGCTCGCCCGCCGCTTCCGCGTCGTGGCGATGGACCTGCGCGGCTACGGCGATTCCGGGAAGCCGCCGGGCGGCCCCGGGCACGCGGCCTATTCCAAGCGCGCCATGGCGGGCGACGCGGTCGCGGTGATGCGGGCCCTCGGCCACGACAGCTTCGCCGTCGTCGGGCACGACCGCGGCGGGCGCGTGGCGCACAGGCTCGCCCTCGATCATCCCCGGGCCGTGACGCGGCTCGCGCTGTTCGACATCGCGCCGACCGCCACCATGTACGCGCGCACCGACATGGCCTTCGCCAAAGCCTATTTCTGGTGGTTCTTCCTGATCCAGCCGGAGCCGCTGCCCGAGCGCCTCATCGCCGCCGACCCGGAATTCTTCCTGCGCACCCACGTCGAGGGGCAGTCGAAGACGCCCGGCAGCCCGAGCCCGGACCTGTTCGCCGAGTACCTGCGCGCCTACCGCGATCCGGCGACGCGCCACGCCATCTGCGAGGATTATCGGGCCGCCGCGAGCATCGACCTCGAGCACGACGCCGCGGACGCGGACAGGCGGATCGAGGCGCCTCTGCTGGCCCTCTGGGGCGCGAAGGGAACGGTCGGGCGGACCTACGACGTGCTCGCGACCTGGCGCGAGAAGGCCGGCGACGTGCGGGGCCACCCGCTCGATTGCGGCCACACCCTGCAGGAGGAGCGGCCCGACCTCGTGCTCGCGGCGCTCGACGATTTCCTCGGGTGACCCTTCAGCATCGGGGCCGCCTCCTAATGCCGCAGCAGCGCGAAGACCTCGACGCCGAGGACGGCCAGGCTGAAGATCAGGAAGGCCGTCAGCAGGAAGGTCAGGATCATCACGACCGAGATGATCTTATCGCCGTGCCATATCCTCCAGAGTGCCATCGCGTGCTCCCACCGCCCCGGTGCGAATGCGCTCGGTTGCTTGCCGATGCCCTGCGTTGCACCGAGAGGACCACGGATGCGGATCGATTCTGATGCGCTGGCGCACGCGGAAGGGCGCCGTTCCGGTGCCGTTCGGCACGCGCGTGCGACGTGCCCGTGCGGCGGAGCCTCTCTCGGCCGCACACCCATACGCTCGTATGATTGCCGGGGCCGCCGGCGTCTGGGATGAGTCCGCTGCCGGGCGGCCCTCGCGGCCCGGCCCGCCCCGCCGGAGCTACCGCCCCCTCAGGTTCGGCGGGGCATCGTTTCGCCGCGCCGGCACCCGGCCTCAGTCGTCGTCCGAATCGGCGGGCGAGCCGGGCGGCAGCGGCCCGTCGCCGATATTGTCCTCCGGGATGCCGGGGGGACCGTCGAAGCCGACCACCCCGTCCGGGTTGTCCGGGGTGACGTTCGGGTCGACGGGCGGCGGCCGGTCGCGGTCGAGACGGCGCTCCAGAAGCTCCTCGCGCCGCAGATCCTGCTCGATCGGGACCTCTCGGCCGGCCTGCGCCAGGGCGTCGCCCGCGCCCGAGAGGCAGGCCACGCCGAGCAGTCCTGCGAGCGGTGCGAACCTCATGCGAATCCTCCGTACCCGTCCGGGCGGCCTCGCCGGGTCCGCCTGAGGGTAGTGCAGGCACGCCGAGGCCGCATCGGGCCCGGTCCGCACCGCTTCCTACCGCACCGAGGCGGCCCCACGTGCATGCGCGCTTCGCCTTCCAGCGGCGGTGATCGATGCGCGTTCGGCATCGATCCATCCAGGCTTTGAGTTGGACCCAGGGCCCCGCGCCCTCCTAGGCTGATCCTCGCACATGGCCGCCGATGGGTTCCTCCGGGAGCCCGAGAGAATGGCCGGCGCCCGTCACGGCAAGAGCCGGGCGGACCACCCGAGGAGAACGCCCATGAGCGCCGGTCTGGCCATGACCGCGGCGAGGCGGAGCCGCGTGCGGCTCGTCATCGTCACGATGCTGTTCATCGCGACCACCATCAACTACGCCGACCGCGCGACGCTCTCGATCGCCGGCCCCTCCCTCGCCAAGGATCTCGGTCTCGACGCCGTGGCGATGGGCTACGTCTTCTCGGCCTTCGCGTGGTCCTACGTCCTGGCGCAATTGCCCGGCGGCTGGCTCCTCGACCGGTTCGGCGCCAAGTGGGTCTATGCCGGCGCGATCCTCCTGTGGTCCACCTTCACCCTGCTGCAGGGCATGGTCGGGTTCTTCGCGGGCTTCACGGCGGTGGTGGTGCTGTTCGCCCTGCGGCTCCTCGTCGGTCTCTCGGAGGCGCCGGTCTTCCCGGCCAATGCCCGGATCACGGCGGCGTGGTTCCCCACGAGCGAGCGCGGCACCGCCTCGGCTTTCTTCAATTCCTCGCAGTACTTCGCCACGGTGCTGTTCACGCCGCTGATGGGCTGGGTGGTCCACCATTTCGGCTGGCACCACGTCTTCACGCTGATGGGGGCGCTCGGCATCGCCTTCGCGCTGCTCTGGACGCAGGTCGTCCACGGGCCGAAGGAGCATCCGGGCATCAACCAGGCCGAGCGCGACTATATCGAGGCGGGCGGCGCCCTGCTCGACATGGACGGCCAGGGCGCGAAGCCGCAGTCGCAGGCGGGCCGGACGATCCTGCAGCTCCTCTCGAACCGCATGCTGCTCGGGATCTACATCGGCCAGTACTGCATCACCACGCTCACCTACTTCTTCCTCACCTGGTTCCCGGTCTACCTCGTGAAGGAGCGCGGCCTCTCGATCCTGCAGGCGGGCTTCGCGGCCGTGCTGCCGGCCCTGTGCGGCTTCATCGGCGGCATCCTCGGCGGCTACCTCTCCGACCTCCTCCTGAAGCGGGGCTACTCCCTCACCGCGGCACGCAAGATCCCGATCGTCGGCGGGATGCTGCTCTCCATGAGCATCATCGGCTGCAACTACGTGCAGGCCGACGCCCTCGTGGTCGGGCTGATGGCGCTCGCCTTCTTCGGCAAGGGCATCGGGGCGCTGGGCTGGGCGGTCGTGTCGGACACCTCCCCGCGGGAGACGGGCGGCCTCTCGGGCGGCCTGTTCAACACCTTCGGCAACACCGCCGGCATCACCACCCCGATCGTGATCGGCTACATCGTTCAGCAGACCGGCTCGTTCAACGGCGCCCTCGTCTTCGTCGGGCTGAACGCGCTGGTGGCGGTGCTCTGCTACCTCGTCATCGTGGGCGAGATCCGGCGGGTGGAGTTGCGCTGAGCCGCACTTTCCCTCTCTGATCGGGCATCTCCAGCGCGGCCGCGGCTCGTCCCGCGGCCGCTCCCGTTCCGGTGACACGCCGATGCTCGATTTCAGCCAGCTCCGCTGCTTCGTCGCCGTCGCGGAGGAGCTGCATTTCGGGCGCGCGGCCTCCCGCCTCAACATGACCCAGCCGCCGCTCTCGCGGCAGATCCAGGTGCTGGAGCGGATCCTCGACGTGCAGCTCCTCGACCGCACGAGCCGATCGGTGCGGCTCACCGCGGCCGGCCGCAGCTTCCTGCCCGAGGCGCGCCACATCCTGCGCCTCGCCGAGACCGCGACCCACGTCACCCGGCAGGTGGCGGCCGGGCGCTCCGGCGTGCTCAAGCTCGGGTTCACCGCGGCCTCGGCCTACGACATCCTGCCCCGCCTCGTCACCGCCTGCCGGGAGGCGCTGCCCGACGTGATGCTGTCCCTGCGCGAGATGGTGACGAAGGACCAGGTGGAGGGGCTGCTCTCGGGCCAGATCGACGCCGGCCTGATCCGGCCGCCCGTGACGCACCCGGAGCTCGATGCGACGCTGGCGCTCGCCGAACCGCTCGTGGCCGCGCTCCCCGCCGACCACCGCCTCGCGACGCGGGACGCGCTCACCCTCTCCGACTTCGCGGGCGCGCCCTTCATCGCCTACGCGCCCCACGAGGCGCACTATTTCCACGACCTCGTCGTCACGCTGTTCGCGGAGGCCGGCGTGCAGCCGAGCGTCCGCCAGCAACTGACGCAGATCCACTCGATCCTGGCGCTGGTGCGTGCCGGGCTCGGCCTCGCGCTGGTTCCGGCGGCGGCCGAGTGCCTGCGCTTCGAGGCGGTGGCCTTCCGCCCCCTCGTGCTGCCGCAGGCCCGCCCGGCCGAGTTGTTCCTGACCTGGCGGCGCGAGCAGGACGACCCGCTCCTCGGCCGGCTGCTCGCCGTCGTGGCGGGCCTCGGCGCCCCGGATTGATGCTTGCCGCGCATCGATCGATCCAGCCTTTGGCTTGGACCAGCATTGAACGGGCCGGGTAGAACGAGGGCAAGGCGGCGCGCCAGACGCCGCATCTGCCCCGAGGAACGCCCATGCTCACGCAAGCCCTCCGCCCCGCCGCGCGCGGCCTGTCGTCGACCCCCACCATCACCGAGATGCGGGTCGTGCCGGTGGCCGGCCGCGACAGCATGCTGCTCAACCTCAGCGGCGCGCACGGCCCCTTCTTCACCCGCAACCTCGTCGTGCTGACCGACTCGACGGGAGCCACCGGCCTCGGCGAGGTGCCGGGCGGCGAGGGCATCCGCCGCACGCTGGAGGATGCCCGCGACCTCGTCCTCGGCAAGCCGCTCGGCGCCTGGAACGGCGTGCTCAACGCCGTGCGCACCCGCTTCGCCGACCGCGACTCGGGCGGGCGCGGCCTCCAGACCTTCGACCTGCGCATCACCATCCACGCGGTGACCGCGATCGAATCGGCCTTCCTCGACCTGCTCGGCCAGTTCCTCGACGTGCCGGTGGCGGCGCTCCTCGGCGAGGGCCAGCAGCGCGACGCCGTCGAGATGCTGGGCTACCTGTTCTACGTGGGCGAGCGCCGCCGCACGGACCTGCCCTACCGCGAGCCCGAGGCCCGCGACGGCTGGTTCCGCCTGCGCGACGAGGAGGCGCTGACGCCCGACGCCGTCGCCCGCCTCGCCGAGGCGGCCCACGCGGTCTACGGCTTCAACGACTTCAAGCTGAAGGGCGGCGTGCTCTCCGGCGACGAGGAGATCGCCGCCGCGACCGCGATCCACGAGCGCTTCCCGCAGGCCCGCGTCACCCTCGACCCCAACGGGGCGTGGTCGCTCGCGGAGGCGATCCGCCTCTGCAAGGGGCGCGGCGACGTGCTCGCCTACGCGGAGGACCCGTGCGGCGCCGAGGACGGGTTCTCGGGCCGCGAGATCATGGCCGAGTTCCGCCGCGCCACCGGCCTGCCCACCGCCACCAACATGATCGCCACGGACTGGCGGCAGATGAACCACGCGATCCAGCTCGGCGCCGTCGACATCCCGCTCGCCGACCCGCATTTCTGGACGCTCGCCGGCTCGGTCCGGGTGGCGCAGCTCTGCCGCGACCATGGGCTGACCTGGGGCTCGCACTCGAACAACCACTTCGACGTGTCGCTCGCGATGTTCACCCACGTCGCGGCCGCCGCCCCGGGCCGCGTCACCGCCATCGACACGCACTGGATCTGGCAGGACGGCCAGCGCCTGACCCGCGAGCCCCTGAAGATCCGCGGCGGGCTGGTGCGGGTGCCCGAGCGCCCCGGCCTCGGCATCGAGATCGACTGGGCCGAGGTCGAGGCGGCGCACGCCCTCTACCGCGCGCACGGGCTCGGCGCCCGCGACGACGCGGCGGCGATGCAGTGCCTGATCCCCGGCTGGACCTTCGACAACAAGCGCCCCTGCCTGGTGCGCTGAGCCTCTTCCCGTATCCGGAGAACCCCGATGGACATCCTCAAGAACCGCTTCAAGGCGGCGCTCGCCGAGAACCGCCAGCAGATCGGCCTCTGGTGCAGCCTGGCGAGCCCGATCTCCACCGAGATCGTGGCCGGCTCCGGCTTCGACTGGCTGCTCCTCGACATGGAGCACTCCGCCAACGACCTGCGAGACATCTACGGCCAGCTCCAGGCCATGGGCGAGGGCAGCGCCTCCGCCATGGTGCGGGTGCCGAGCGATGAGCCGATCACGATCAAGCGCATCCTCGACACCGGCGCGCAGTCGCTGATGATCCCGAACATCGACGACGCCGACCAGGCCCGCCGGGCCGTGGCCGCGACCCGCTACGCGCCGCGCGGCGTGCGCGGCTTCTCGCAGGCGCCCCGCGCCGCCCGCTTCGGCCGCATCCCCGATTACCACGCCCGCTGCGAGGCCGAGATCTTCGTTGCCGTGCAGATCGAGTCGCGCCGCGCCCTCGACAACCTCGAGGAGATCGCCGGCGTCGAGGGTGTCGACGGCGTCTTCATCGGGCCCGGCGACCTCTCGACGAGCCTCGGCCATCTCGGCCAGCAGAACCATCCGGAGGTGGTGCGCGTGGTCGAGGAGACGATCCGGCGGATCGTGCGCACCGGCAAGGCCGCCGGCATCCTCACCGCCAACGAGGATCTGGCCCGGCGCTACATCGCGGCCGGCACCCGCTTCACGGCGGTCGGCTCGGACATGGGCCTTCTGGCGCGCAGCACCGAGGCGCTCGCCGCCCGGTTCCGGGCGGGCGCCTGAGCGCCGGCCACAGGGGAGGAGACGGCATGAACGTCGGATTCATCGGGCTCGGCATCATGGGCCGGCCCATGGCGGAGAACCTCATCAAGGCCGGGCACAGCCTCGTCCTGAAATCGGGCTCGCGGCCTGTCCCGGACGCGCTGATCGCGGCAGGCGGTCGCGCCTGCGACAGCGCGCGGGCGGTGGCCGAAGAGGCCGACATCGTGATCACGATGGTGCCGGACACGCCGCAGGTCGAGGCGGTGCTGTTCGGCGAGGGCGGCGTCGCCGAGGGCCTGAGCCCCGGCAAGCTCGTCATCGACATGAGCTCGATCGCGCCGCTCGCCACCAAGGACTTCGCGCGCCGCATCGAGGCGCTCGGCTGCCACTACCTCGACGCGCCGGTCTCCGGCGGCGAAGTCGGCGCCAAGGCGGGCTCGCTGACCATCATGGTGGGCGGGCCGGAGGCGGCCTTCGCCCGGGCGAAGCCCCTGTTCGAGGCGATGGGCAGGAACATCACGCTGGTCGGGGGCAACGGCGACGGGCAGACCACGAAGGTCGCCAACCAGATCATCGTGGCGCTGACCATCGAGGCGGTGGGCGAGGCCCTGGTCTTCGCCTCGAAGGCCGGGGCCGATCCGGCCCGCGTCCGCGAGGCGCTGATGGGGGGCTTCGCCGCCTCGCGGATCCTGGAGGTCCACGGCGAGCGCATGGTCAGGCGCACCTTCGAGCCGGGCTTCCGGATCGAGCTGCACCAGAAGGACCTGAACCTCGCCCTCGACGACGGCCGCGCCCTCGGCGTGCCGCTGCCGAACACCGCGACCGCGCAGGAGCTGTTCAACACCTGCGCCGCCCATGGCGGCCGGGGCTGGGATCACTCGGCCCTGGTGCGCGCCCTGGAACTGATGGCCGGCCACGAGCTCGGGCAGGCGGCCGGCTGAACTCAGGCTGGATGGGTCAGCAGAGCGCTTCGGCGATGAGGCGCTCCCAGGCGACGCGCTGGTCCTCGTCCATCCGCAAGAGGTCGGCGACGCTCGGCCAGGGCCGCTGGCGCTCCGATCCGCCGAGCATCAGGTCGATGCCGGCTTCGGCCTCCTCCTCGCCGCGCGCGTCCTCAAGTGAAGCCAGCATGGCCCTGCTCCCTCGCTCGAACGATGGCGTGCCGCGCCGTCCCCGGCCCTCATCGGCGGGGCCGGGTGAGCAACCCGCGCCCGCTTCACGAAGCGGGCGCGGGAGATGTCTGACGCGGTGGATGTAACGTATCACACACCGCGAGCGGGTCAGTCAGACACTCGCTTGGCGACCCCATACCTCGGTATGGGGTCGCGCCCGCCTCAGCGCGCCGGCACCCGGCCGTCCGGCGTATAGCGGTCGACCGCCTGCGGCAGCTCGCGGGAGAGGCGCGAGAGCAGTTCGTCGCGCGACAGGCCGGTGCGCTGCGTCAGGGTTGCCAGCACGTCGGGGCCGATCGCGGTCTCGAGCTGCTGCGGGCTGATCTCCTGGTTCGGCCCCGAGTTCACCCAGGATTGCGCGGTCTGGCCGTGCCCGGCCTGCTGGAAGCGCTCCAGCATCTCGCCGAGCCCGCTGTGGAGGAAGCCTCCCGCGCCGCCCCCGGCCGAGGCCCCGGTGAGGCTGCCCAGGAGGCCACCCAGGCCGCCGAGCCCGCCCTGCGCCCCGGCCTGACCACCGGGCGGGCCACCGACTTGCCCGCCGGGGGCGCCGGCGGGCGCCGCGTTCCCTTGCGCGCCGCCGAACAGCTCGGCGAGTTTGTCCCGATTCTGATAGCCCGCGAGGGCGAGCAGGCCCAGAAGGGCCGTCATCGACGGGTAGCCGTCACTCATCTCCTGCCTCCTGTCGCGTGAGCGTGGCCGGCGGCCTCGCTCCCCGGATGCCGAGCCGCGTCGGCGCCGATGCAACGCGCGAGGCTCGCGACCCGTTCGGGCGGCGCCGCCCCCGGTGCCGTTGACACCCTGTTAACCATGCTGGCCCGACCCTTGCTGCCTCGACCGACGCGGTCTTCAGCGCAGGGGGAAGAGTATGGATCTCACGCGCCTGTTCACGGAGCATCCGTCCTCCCTCGGCGAGAGCTACACGCAGCACATGCGCATGTCGCTCAGCTACGCCGTGCCGCTGCTCGGCGCCGCGCTCGCCGCCTTCGTGCACGCGGTCTTACCCTTCCTGTTCGAGGCGACGGCGAGCGGGTCGGTGAAGCGCCTGCACGCGCGCATGACGCAGCGCTGCGCCGCCTGCCCCTCCGGGCGGCTGCACCAGCCGGATCTGTTCGCGGGCGGAGCGGACCGGGTGGCGTGAGGCCGCTCAGACGGGCTCGACCTCCGCGGCCGCGCCGGCCTGCTCCAGGGACAGGGGCAGGCTGATCACGAAGCGGGTGCCCTGGCCGGCCGCGCTCGCGAGTTCGATCCGCCCCTGCAGCGTCGAGACCACGAGATTGAAGACGATGTGCAGGCCGAGCCCGGTGCTGCCCCGGTCGCGCCGCGTCGTGAAGAACGGCTCGAACACCTTCTGCAGGTTCTCGGCCGGGATGCCGACGCCGTCGTCGCTGAAGACGAGGTGCAGGCCGCCCTCTTCACGCGTCACCGACAGGTCGAGGTGCCCCGACCGCCCGTCCGGGAAGCCGTGGACGACGGCGTTGAGCGCGAGGTTGCTGATCACCTGCGCGAGCGCGCCCGGGTAGGAATCGAGGACGATTCCTTTCTCGCAGCGGATGTCCAGTGCGTGGCCCTTCCGGCGCAGCAGCGGCCCGAGGGTGCTCATCAGCTCGCGCAACCAGGGCTCGACCGCGAAGGAGCGCCGCTCCTCGTTGGCTTGGTCCACCGCGACCTGCTTGAAGCTGTGGACGAGGTCGGCCGCGCGGGTCAGGTTGGCGAACATCAGCCCCATTCCCTCCCGCAGCCGCGCGACCGCCTGGTTGAGGTCGGAGCGCCGGACCTGACCGGACTCGACGGTGAGCGCCAAGTGCTTCAGGTCGCTCTCGACGGCCGTCGAGGTGGTGAGCGCCAGCCCGATCGGCGTGTTGATCTCGTGGGCGACGCCGGCCACGAGCTGGCCCAGCGAGGCGAGCTTCTCGGCCTGGACGAGATGGGCCTGCGCGTCGCGCAATTCGGCCAAAGCCGTCTCCGAGCGCTCCTTCTCCGAGCGCAGCGCCCGCTCCGTCTGGAACTGGCGGCGCGCCCGGTACTCGCGCGCGCCCACCGCGTAGAGCGAGAGCGCGTAGGCCATCCCGATCTCGAAGTTGTTCACGAAGCGCATGCCCGCGCGCTCGTGCACGGCGAAGGACTCGCTGACGACGAAGACGAGCCAGGTCAGGCCGCAGAAGAGCGCGAGCGAGGTCAGCCGCAGGGGCAGCAGCGTCGAGACGAACAGGATGACGATGATCATGCCCGCCGCCGCATGGTCGAAGCCGGGTTCGAGCAGGAGGTAGATCAGGCTGAGCACGCATCCCGGCACGGCGCAGTAGGCGAGGTAGATCGGCTCCGCCCAGGACTTGGCCCGCTCGAACCGCAGGGCCGCCGTCAGGGGCAGAAGGACCAGGAGGGCCACCGCGAGCCGGATCGCCAGGGTCGTGGTCCAGACGGAGGGGTCGAGGATCCAGTCCCAGACGGAGAAGGCGCAGTAGACGAAGGCGCCGAGCAGCATCGCGGCCTGCGTGCGCGCGAGGTCGTCGAGCGTGAAGCGCCGGACGAACTCGGCCTCCTCGGCGGGCTGCTCGAACCGCAGGCCGAGCTTGATCAGGAGCCTGTGCATCAGAGGGGCGGGACTCGCTTCGAGGCGGCGGACGGCGCCGGCCGGTATCGCGCACAATGGGGCAAAGCGAAGGTCGGGGCGGAGGTCAAGGCCGGCCGGGTGCGCGTGCCCGGCGGGCGAGCAGCCGCTCGGCCCGGCGCAGGTGGGGCCGGTCGAGCATCTCGCCGGCCAGGCCGATCGCGCCCGCGCCCGGGGCGGCCGCGAAGGCGGCCACCACCGCCCGCGCCTCGGCGAGCTCGGCCTGCGTCGGCGAGAAGGCCGCGTTGATCACCGGGACCTGAGCGGGATGGATCGCCATCTTGGCCGAGAAGCCGTCCCGGCGCGCCTCGCGGCACGCGCGGTCGAGGCTGTCCAGATCGCGGTAGGCGACGTGGACCGTGTCGATCGCGTCGACCGCGACCGCAGCGGCCGCCAGCAGGGTCAGGTCGCGGGCGAGGCGGTAGGGCCCCGTCCAGGCGCCGGACCCGTCCCGGTTGGTCTCCGCGCCGAGGTCGGCCGAGAGATCCTCCGCGCCCCAGGCGAGGCCGCTCAGGCGCGCGCTGCCTCGCGTGGCGCCGAACAGCGCCAGCACCGCGCGGGCCGTCTCGGTGACGATCGGCAGGATCCGGGTCGCGCCGTCCGCGATCCCGACCTCGGCCTCGTGCACGGCGAGCCGCGCGGCGAGGGCGTCGACGTCCCGGCCGAGCATGGCCTTCGGCAGGACGATGCCGTCCGGCCGGCCCGGCATCACGGCCGCGAGGTCGTCGTCGGCGAGGCCCGTCGCGAGCCCGTTGACGCGCAGGTAGAGCAGGGGGGTCCCGCCCCGGTCCCCGAGGCCCGTGAGGAAGGCGGCGGCGTGCCGCCGGGCCGTCTCCTTCCCGCTCGCGGCGACCGAGTCCTCGAGGTCGAGGATGAGCGCGTCGGCCCCGCTGCCGAGCGCCTTCTCCAGCTTGCGCGGCGCGTCCGCGGGCACGAACAGCAGCGAGCGCATCCTCATCCCTCTCCGGCCGGGCCGGGCTGCCGGCGCATGAAGGCCTGCCTGCGGCACTCGGCCACGAGCACGTCGTCCTGCCGGTAGGCGCGATGGATGAAGTCGACGATGCCGGCGTCGGGGCGCGAGCGCGAGACGCGCTTGCCCGCGATCTCCGTAGTGGCGCGCAATGTGTCGCCCTCGAAGAGGGGGGCGGGAAAGCGCACTTCCGTCATGCCGAGATTGGCGATGGTGGTCCCCACCGTGAGGTCGTTGACGGAGATCCCGATCATCAGCCCGAGGGTGAAGAGCGAATTCATCAGTGGCCGGCCCCACTCGGTCTCCGTGGCGCAGAAATGGGCGTCGATGTGGAGGGGCTGCGGGTTGAGGGTCATGTTCGAGAACAGCATGTTGTCCATCTGCGTCACCGTGCGGGTGAGGCGGTGGGACACCACCGTGCCGACCACGAAATCCTCGTAGAAGAGCCCGCCGCGGGGGTGCGGCGGCCCGGCCGGACGGTCCGTCATGCGCTCGCCTCTCTCGTCAGGGTGAACAGGGATGCGCCCTCCGCCACCTGCAGGCCGGGCCGGGCGTCCACCGCCGCGACCGTGCCCTCGTAGGGCGCCGTGAGCGTGTGCTCCATCTTCATGGCCTCGACGATGCCGAGCCGCTGCCCGCGGACGACCCGGTCGCCGGGGGCGACGAGCACCGCGACGATGCGGCCGTGCATGGGGGCGGTCACAGCGCCGTCCGCCTCGGACCGCTCGCCGGCGCCTTCCGCCGGATCGGGCGCTTCGAGGCACACCTGACCGTCCGCGCCGAGGACGAGGACGCCGAGATCCGTCGCGATCACCTCTGCCGCTCCCGGCTCGCCCGCCCGCAGAGCGGCGCCGCGATGGTGGATCTCCGGGTCCCCGCCCGTCCCAGGCTCGGGCCAGACCAGGGTCACCGCGTCCGGCCGGCCGTCGATGCGGAGCGGCCAGACCTGGCGGCGCGCGGCGCCGAGCTGGAAGCCGTCGACCCGGTCCCACGGCGAGGCCGCGCCGCCCGTGGCCGGCGGCCGGTCGCGTTCGAGCAGGGCGAGGACGCCGCGGCGCAGGCAGGCCGGGTCGATCGCCGCGCCGGTGCCCGCCAGTGCGTCCTCGTCGCGCGCGATCGTCTGCGTGTCGTAGCGGCCGGCGCGGAACGCCTCGCAAGCGGTCAGCCGGCGCAGGAAGCCGAGATTCGTCCGGGGGCCGGCGACGCGGGCATCCGCAAGGGCGGCCCGCAGGCGGGCGACGGCCTCCGCCCGGCTCGGCCCATGCGCGATCAGCTTGGCGATGAGCGGGTCGTAGAACGGGCCGACCGTGTCGCCCTCGCGGAAGCCCGCATCGACGCGCAGGCCCTCGCCCTCGGGCAGTCGGAGCACGTGGAGCCGTCCCGTCGAGGGCAGGAAACCCGCGGCCGGATCCTCGGCGTAGAGCCGCGCCTCGACGGCGTGCCCGCGCATCGCCACGGCGTCCTGCGCCAGCGGGAGCGGCTCCCCGGAGGCGACGCGGAACTGCCACTCCACGAGATCGAGGCCGGTGATCGCCTCGGTGACCGGGTGCTCCACCTGGAGGCGGGTGTTCATCTCCATGAACCAGAACGCGTCGGGCGCGAGCGCGCGGTCGCCCTCGGCGATGAACTCGACCGTGCCGGCCCCGACATAGCCCACCGCGCGGGCCGCCTCGATCGCCGCCCGCCCCATGGCTTGGCGCACCGCCTCCGGCATCCCGGGTGCCGGCGCCTCCTCGACCACCTTCTGGTGGCGCCGCTGCAGCGAGCACTCGCGCTCGAACAGATGGACGGCGTTCCCGTGAGCGTCGCAGAAGACCTGGATCTCGATGTGGCTCGGGCTCGGCACGCAACGCTCGATGAGGAGGCGCCCGTTCCCGAAGGCGCTCTCGGCCTCGCGGCCTGCGGCCTCGCAGGCCGCCGCGAAATCCTCGGGCGCGTCGACCCGCCGGATGCCGCGCCCGCCGCCGCCGGCCACCGCCTTGATCAGCAGCGGGTAGCCGAGGGCGTCGGCCTCGGCGCCGAGTTCGGCGGCCGTCTCGCCCTCGCAGCCCGGGACAACGGGGACGCCGGAGGCGGCCACGATCGCCTTGGCGCGGTCCTTCAGGCCCATGGCCCGGATCGCCGAGGCGGGTGGCCCGACGAAGACGAGGCCGGCCGCCGCGCAGGCCTCCGCGAGGCCGGGATGCTCGGAGAGGAAGCCGTATCCGGGATGGACCGCGTGGACGCCTGCCCGAACGGCCGCCTCGACGATGCGGTCGATCCGCAGGTAGGATTCCGCGGCCGGCGCCGGACCGATGGCCACGGCCTCGTCCGCCAGGGCGACGTGGAGCGCGTCCCGGTCGGCCTCCGAGTGGACCGCGACGGTGCGCAGCCCGAGGCGCCGGGCCGTCCGCAGGATGCGGACCGCGATCTCGCCCCGGTTGGCGACGAGGACGGAGGTGATGGGGCGGCTCGCCATCGCCCGCCTCACATCCGGAACAGGCCGAAGCGCGTCTCTTCGACCGGAGCATTGAGGCAGACCGAGAGCGCCAGCCCGAGCACGCGCCGGGTCTCCTCGGGCAGGATGATGCCGTCGTCCCACAGGCGGGCGGTGGCGAAGTAGGGCGAGCCCTCCGCCTCGAAGGCGGCGCGGATGGGCTGCCTGAACGCCTCCTCGTCGGCCGGGCTCCAGCTCCCGCCCGCGGCCTCGACGTTCTCGCGCCGGACGGTGGCGAGCACGCTCGCCGCCTGCTCGGCGCCCATCACCGAGATGCGCGCATTCGGCCAGGAGAACAGGAAGCGGGGCGCGTAGGCGCGGCCGCACATGCCGTAATTGCCGGCGCCATAGGATCCGCCGACGAGGAGCGTCAGCTTGGGGACGGCGGCCGTGGCCACCGCCGTGACGAGCTTGGCACCGTTTCGGGCGATCCCGCCGGCCTCGGCCTCGCGCCCGACCATGAAGCCGACGATGTTCTGGAGGAACAGGAGCGGGATTCGCCGCTGGCAGCAGAGCTCGATGAAGTGCGCGCCCTTGAGCGCGCTCTCCGAGTGGAGGATGCCGTTGTTGGCCAGGATTCCCACCCGCATGCCCCAGAGTCGCGCGAATCCCGTCACCAGGGTGGTGCCGTAGAGCCGCTTGAACTCGTCGAACTCCGACCCGTCGACGATGCGGGCGATCAGCTCGCGGGCGTCGTACTGCTTGCGCAGGTCGGCCGGCACGATGGCGTCGAGCTCGCCCGCGTCGTGGCGGGGCTCGACCGGCGCGCCGACCCCGGACGGCCGGGCCGGCGGGTCCAGCGTCCCGACGATCCGGCGCAGGATGGCGAGCGCGTGCGCGTCGTCGGCGGCCTCGTGGTCGGCCACACCGGACAGGCGCGTGTGCACGTCCGCGCCGCCGAGCTCCTCGGCCGTCACCACCTCGCCGGTCGCCGCCCGCACGAGCGGCGGCCC
>NZ_BJZU01000081.1 GCF_007992195.1 Methylobacterium oxalidis
CCCGCCGAGGAAGATCGTGCCCTGGCCGCGGACGATGACGCTCTCGTCCGACATGGCGGGCACGTAGGCGCCCCCGGCGGTGCACGAGCCCATGACGCAGGCGATCTGGGGGATGCCCGCGGCGGAGAGCCGAGCTTGGTTGTAGAAGATGCGCCCGAAATGCTCGCGGTCGGGAAACACCTCCGTCTGCTGCGGCAGGTTGGCCCCGCCCGAATCCACGAGGTACAGGCAGGGCAGCCGGTTCTCCCCGGCGATCTCCTGGGCCCGCAGGTGCTTCTTGACGGTCAGCGGGTAGTAGGTGCCGCCCTTGATGGTGGCGTCGTTGCAGAACACCATCACCTCGCGGCCGCAGACCCGGCCGATGCCGGCGATGAGGCCGGCCCCGTGGATCTCGCCATCGTAGAGCCCGTACGCGGCCAGCGCCCCGATCTCCAGGAAGGGCGAGCCCGGATCGAGGAGCCGCATCACCCGGTCGCGCGGCAGCAGCTTGCCGCGCGCGAGGTGCCGGGCGCGCGCCTTCTCGGACCCGCCCCCAGCGGCGACCGCGCGGCGCTCCTTCAGGGTGGCGCGCAGCTCGGCCCAGGCCGCCCGGTTCTCGGCGGCGGCCTCGGAGGACAGATCGGCGCTCGTGGGCAGGATCGCCATGCCCCGCCTCAGGCCGGAGCCCGCGCGAACAGCTCGCGGCCGATCAGCATGCGGCGGATCTCGCTGGTGCCCGCCCCGATCTCGTAGAGCTTGGCGTCGCGCAGCAGGCGCCCGGCCGCGTACTCGTTGGTGTAGCCGTTGCCGCCGAGAAGCTGGATCGCGTCGAGGGCGCAGCGGGTCGCGCGCTCCGCCGCGAACAGGATGGCACCGGCGGCGTCCTCGCGGGTGGTCTCGCCCCGGTCGCAGGCTCGGGCCACCGCGTAGACGTAGGCCCGCGCGGCGTTCGCCTGCACGTAGATGTCGGCGAGCTTGCCCTGCACGAGCTGGAACGTGCCGATCGGCCGTTCGAACTGCCGCCGCTCGCGCACGTAGGGCGTCACGACGTCGAGGCAGGCGCGCAGGATGCCGAGCGGGCCGGCGGCCAGCACGACGCGCTCGTAGTCGAGCCCCGACATCAGCACCCCGACGCCGCCGCCCTCCGTTCCGAGCACGTTCTCCTCGGGCACCCAGCAATCCTCGAAGACCAGGGGGCAGGTGTCGGAGCCGCGCATGCCGAGCTTGTCGAGCTTCGGGCCCGTCGAGAAGCCGGGAAAGTCCCGCTCCACCAGGAAGGCCGTGATGCCGCGCGCACCGGCCCGCGGGTCCGTCTTGGCGTAGACCACGAAGGTCTCCGCCACGGGGCCGTTGGTGATCCACATCTTGGAGCCGTTGAGCCGGTAGCGGTCGCCCTGCTTCTCGGCGCGCAGGCGCATGCTCACCACGTCCGATCCGGCCTCCGCCTCGGACATGGCGAGCGCCCCGACCCGCTCGCCCGCGATGAGGGCCGGAAGGTAGCGTCGCTTCTGCTCGGCCGTGCCGTTGCGGCGGATCTGGTTGATGCAGAGGTTCGCGTGCGCGCCGTAGGAGAGGCCGACCGAGCCCGAGGCCCGCGACACCTCCTCCATGGCGACGCAGTGCTCCAGGTAGCCGAGGCCGAGCCCGCCGAACGGCTCCTCCACCGTGATGCCGTGCAGGCCGAGCGCCCCCATCTCGGGCCAGAGGTCACGCGGGAAGGCGTTGCTGCGGTCGATCGCGTCGGCCCGCGGCGCGATCCGGCCGCGGGCGAAGGCGCGCACGCTGTCGCGGACCGCATCGGCGGTCTCGCCGAGGTCGTAGTCGAATTCGCGCGTTGCGTCCTGGGGCATCGGCGGCCTCCCGGGGTGCGGTCCGGAAATATACGCCCGACCGGCCGCAAAGGAGCTATCGTCCACGGGCGAAATCGTGCACGGCGCACCGGAATCGACGCGCTGGCGCGGTGGCGGGGATGACGGCCATGCGGGCGGACGCCGAGCTCAGCTACGTCCACGGGGCGGACACGACGCCGCTGATCGGCCGCACGATCGGGCAGATGCTCACCCTCGCGGCCGCGCGCTGGCCCGGCCGCGCCGCCCTGATCGCCGATCGGCGGAGCCTGACCTGGGCCGAACTCGACGCCCGCGCCGAGGGCCTCGCCGCGGGCCTCCTCGCCCTCGGGCTGAGGCCGGGCGAGCGCATCGGGATCTGGTCGCTCAACAACGTCGCCTGGGCGCTCACCCAGTTCGCCGCCGCCAAGGCCGGCCTGATCCTCGTGACGATCAACCCGGCCTACCGGGAGGCGGAACTCGAATTCGCCCTGAACAAGGTCGGTTGCGCGGCGCTCGTCACCGCGACCCGGTTCAAGACGAGCGACTTCCTCGGGATGCTCGGCGCCCTCGCGCCGGAACTCGCCGGCGCGGGTCCGGGCGAGCTCCGTGCCGCGCGGCTGCCGGCGCTCCGGCTGGTGTTGCGGATCGGCGGGGCTGCGAGCCCCGGAACCCTCGCGCTCGACACGGTGCCGGATCTCGGGGGCGCCGCCGAGCGCGCGATGGTCGCCGATCTCGGCGAGAGCCTGCAGTGCGACGACCTCGCCAACATCCAGTTCACGAGCGGCACCACCGGCACGCCGAAGGGCGTGACGCTGTCCCACCACAACATCCTCAACAACGCCCACTTCGTCGGGCGGGCCATGCGCCTCTCGGCCGAGGACCGCATCTGCATCCCGGTGCCGCTCTACCACTGCTTCGGCTCGGTGATGGGCAACCTCGCGGCCGTGACCTCCGGCGCCGCCATGGTCTACCCGGGCGAGGGCTTCGATCCGCTCGCGACCCTGCGCGCGGTCACGGATGCGCGCTGCACGGCTCTCTACGGGGTGCCGACCATGTTCCTCGCCGAGCTCGATCACCCGGATTTCGACGGGTTCGACCTGTCGAGCCTTCGCACCGGCATCATGGCCGGGGCTCCGTGCCCGGTCCCGCTGATGCGCCGCGCCATCGAGCGGATGAACCTCTCCGAGATGACGATCTGCTACGGGATGACGGAGACAAGCCCCGTCAGCTTCCAGAGCGCGGTCGACGATCCCTTCGAGCGCCGGGTCTCGACGGTCGGGCGCGTGCACCCGCACCTGGAGGTGAAGATCGTGGACGCGGCCGGGCGCGCCGTGCCGCGCGGGCAGACCGGCGAGCTCTGCACCCGCGGCTACAGTGTGATGCGCGGCTACTGGGAGGAGCCCGAGCGAACCGCCGAGGTGCTGGACGCGTCGGGCTGGCTGCACACCGGCGATCTCGCCACCCTCGACGCGGAAGGGTTCTGCCGCATCGTCGGCCGGATCAAGGACATGATCATCCGCGGCGGCGAGAACATCTACCCGCGCGAGGTCGAGGACTTCCTCTACCGGCACCCCGCGGTGCAGGACGTCCATGTCTTCGGCGTGCCGGACGATCGCTACGGCGAGGAGGTCTGCGCCTGGGTCCGGTTGCGGCCGGGCGCCGCCGCGACCGCGGAGGAACTGCGAGCCTTCTGCGCGGGCCGGATCGCCCACCAGAAGGTCCCGCGCCACGTCGCGTTCGTCGAGACTTTCCCGATGACCGTCACCGGCAAGGTCCAGAAGTTCCTGATGCGCGAGGCGATGGTGCGGATGCTGCGGGAATCCGGCGTCGGTCCTTCTGCGGCAGACCGAACCACGCCAGGAGCTTGAGGAGGACCAGGAGCCCGAAGCCGAAGCCCACCGCGGCGGCCGGCAGCGTGAACCGGGTCGCGCCGGCCACGATGCCCGCCGAGGCCGCGAGCCAGATGCCGGCGGCCGTCGTCAAATTCTTCACGTCGCGCCGGGCAACGAAGATCGTGCCGGCCGCGCTGAACCCGATCGCCTGCGCCAACCCCTGGATCACGCGCAGCGCGCCGTCAGCCGCCCGTCTCCCCGGCCTCCACGAGGATGCGCCGGTCGCCGCTCCGGCGCGTGAAGCGGATCGCGTCGAGATGCTCCAGCAGCGGGATCGAGAACTTGCGGGAGATCCCGAGCGCGGCGCCGGCTTGCCCAGCCAGGAACCCGTCCGCAGCCCGGCCGAAATGCCGGGCGAGCACCGCCTTGCCCTGGCCGATCGCGTCGCGGTGAAACAGGATCGAGCGCTTCTGGACCCGGTCCACCGTGCGGACCAGCGTGCCCGCGGCGAGGAGGTACTTGAGCGCCTGCTGGCGGCGCAGGTCCCGTCCGACCGCCTCGGCCTCGTCGGGTGGCGTGAGGCCGCCGGCGCGGTAGAGGGCTTCGAGGGCGCGCACCTGCTCCGTCTCGTGGCGGGCCGGATCGAACGTGGCCCGGCGGTAGAGCGCGCCGGCCTGGGCGACGTCGTCGCTGGCGACGAGGTCGCGCAGAGCGGCGGCGGCGAGCGCTTCGTCCTGCCGGACGGCGTGGGCCAGGCGGTCGAGGGGGAGCCCGGGATCGATCGGCTGCGCCCGGTGGTGCGCGTCGAGGGCGTCGAGAAGGGCGGCCCGAAGATCCGCGAAGGCCGCCGCGGCGAGATAGCGCGCGCCGACCGGGCGTGCGCCGAGTTCCGCAAGCCCGCGGCGGACCCGGTCGGGCGCGACCCCGACGAGGCGCGCGAGCTCGGACAGCCCGGCGCCGGCCGCGCCGTTCCGGGCGAGGCGCGCCGCCAGCACCTCCTTCGGCCGCCCGTCCGCGATCCGAGCCAGCTCCGCCATCACCCCGGAATCGCCGCGCCTCCGGCGGCGCGAGGCGGGGTCAAGGACGCGCCCGCCGGCGAGCGTCGCGGGGGGCGAGTCGTTCCGCAGGATGAACGGCTCGCGTGCCGGCACGGCGATCTCCTCCTCCGCGCGAACCTGCGCCAGCGCCTCCCCGCCGGGCTCCAGCACGTCGCGGTCGAGGAGGCGCAGCCGGGCCGCGACCTCGCACGTGCCGAACAGGAGCCGGCAGGTCGCCCCGCTCGCGAGCGGCTTGCCCCCCGGCACCGCCGTCAGCGCGACGTCGATCCACTGCCCGGCCGTCAGCATGTCCGGCGCGGCGAGCGCCTGGCCGCGGTGCAGGTCCGCGAGGTCGACGCCGCGCAGGGCCACGGCCGCGCGGCGGCCGGGCTCCGCGCTCTCGACGGCGCGCCCGTGGATCTGGAGGCTGCGCACGGTCGCGGTGCGGCCGCCCGGCGCGATCGCGACCCGGTCGCCGACCGCGAGCCGGCCCCGCCGAAGCGTCCCGGTCACGACGGCGCCGAAGCCCGGGCGGGGGAACACGCGGTCGATGGGCAGGTAGGGAAAGCCGTCGTCGGCCGCGGGCGGGGCGTGCCGCAGGAGGTCGGCGAGGGCGTCGGACAGCGCGCCGAGGCCGTGGCCGGTCACGGCGGAGGTCGGCACGACGCGGGCCTCCGCGATGCCGGCCCGCGCCGCCACCGCGCCCGCCTCCGCGGCCCGGGCGGCGACGGTCTCGGCATCCGCGAGGTCGCACTTGGTGAGCGCGACGACGCCGCGGCGGACGCCGATCAGGCGGGCGATGTCGAGATGCTCCACCGTCTGCGGCTTGATGCCCTCGCGGGCGTCGATGACGAGGAGCACGGCGCGCATGCCCGTCGCGCCGGAGATCATGGCCCGCACGAAGCGCTCGTGTCCGGGCAGATCGACGAGGTCGATCGCGCCGCCGGGCTCGGCGGCCACCTGCAGCACGGCGAAGCCGGGGACGATGGAGACGCCGCGGATCTTCTCGTCCTTGAGCCGGTCGGTCTCGGTCCCCGTCAGCGCCCGGACCAGCGCGGTCTTGCCGTGATCCACATGGCCGATCACGCCGACGAGAAGAGAGCTTGGCACGTTACGCCGTTCCGCTGCCGCTGGTCCTCTGATCCTTAGCTGCACGCACCCGGGGGATGAAGGGGCGCTCGGAACCGCCGTCCGATGTTCGGTCGTCAGCGCTCCGAGCCGGGCTCGTGGATCGGGCAGCCGTCGAAACGCTGGCGGAACGTCGGCGAGTGCCGGTAGGGCGCTTTGCGGGCGCGGTTGATGTTGCCGAGCGGCCGGTGCGCGGCGAGCCCCGTGAAGACGCTGAAGCGCATCCCGGCATCCATCGCCCGCACGCGCTCTTCGTCCCAGCTGTCCTGCTGCCGGACGGCGATGGCTACGGCCTCGGATATGGCTGTCCGGCCTACGGCTAAGGATACCCCCACGACTACGCCCCGGTCGCCTACGACGGCCCCTGCGGGTATCGCTACCGCCGGCCCTAACCCTCCGCACACGGGTACTGAGGCGGAGCGCCCCGCACCGGCATCGGTCCGGCGTCGAACTCGAACCTCGACACATCGAGGACCGATCTCGCGCAACCCACCTCGGCAACCTCCTTCGCCGGGGCGGAATTTTATCTGCCGTCAAAACTCTGGATCGGCCTTACCGATCTTCAACCAGCAACTTTAGCGGGAGTGAAGGATCTACCCGACCAGTATGCCGCGTCTCGAATGCAAGTTGCCGACATGCGTGTGCTCTTCATCGCTGCCGCCGCTGTTGCGGGTGTCTTGGTCGTCAAGCCATTTCTCGGCGGCACCAAGCCGATCGCGATCCCGCCGGCGGCCGCCGGCCAGACCGAGGGCGCACCACGGCCGGTGAAGGAGAACGTCGTCGCCTACAGTACGCGCGACGCGCGGATGATCGCGGCCAAGGACCGGGCCCGCGAGACGCTGCCGCGCTTCCTCGCACTCATGAACGCGAAGGCACCCGGAACCTACTCGGTCAAGTTCCCGCTCGCGCAGAACGGGGCGACCGAGCACATCTGGCTGCAGGTCGATGCCTATCGCGACGGCCGGTTCCACGGGCGGCTCGCGAACGCGCCGGTCAACGGCGACCGATACCGGATGGGCGATCGGCTGACCGTTCCGAGCGCCCAGATGGAGGATTGGACGGTGATGGATCGGGATGTCGTCTACGGCGGCTACACCGCGCGCGTCGCGCTCGCCGACATGCCGCAGGAGCGTGCGACGGCGTTGGCCAAGCGCTTCCGCGACTGATCGCCTGATCGTCCGGAACGCGATGTCTTCGGCGCATCGCTCAGCCGCCGCGGCGTTGCGCTCCCATCGACGGATCGCAGTCCCCGCCTTCGGCAGCGCTGCGCTGCGCGCAGGGAGGTCGGCGAGACCGTGGTGTCGCGAAGCTGTGGTACCACCGCAGGTGGCGCAACCGACGCGGGCTTCACCGCACCCCTCCCTCGCGCCGCTAGGATGATCCATGCGCGTTGCGACCCTTCTCGCGGCCGTGTTCCTGTGCGCGTCGGTGCCCTGTGCCGCTCTCGCCCAGGCCGGTCCCTCGTCCGCCGGCGCCACTGCCGCGCCCGACGCCGCCACGCTCGCGGCCGCGCGCGAGGTGGTCTCCCAGATGCAGGGTGACCGCGCCACGACACTCAATGGAATGGCTGCCCCGATGGTCGGGATGATGCAGCAGATGGGCATCAAGGAGCAGGACCGCGCGCAGACCATCGTGCAGGAGGTCGTCCTGCCGATGCTGACCGCCCATTACGACGCGCTGCTGGACATCCAGGCGCGCAGCTTCGCCAGCGTCCTCAACAAGGAGGATCTGCAGGCGGTCGGGACCTTCTACGCCTCGCCGGCGGGGCGCCGCCTCGCCGCGGCTCAGCCGCAGCTCGCCCAGGCGCAGATGACCGGCGTGACGCAGTGGATGCAGGGCATGATGCCGGAGATGCAGGCGAAGATCGCTCAGGCCGTCAAGGCGCATGGCTGGGGGCCGGGCGGCAAGCCGAAGTGATCGCAGACCGCCCGTCGGGGACGAGCCCCGTTCGGACGTTATGAGGCCGGGCCCGGCATGCAATCCCCGATCCGTGCCGTGCGGGCTCGACGCCGGATCGCACCACGGCCTGACAGCTGCGAAGAGGGGCCACGGCTCCCGGGTCTTCGCTTCGCCGTCATTCTCTGCCGATAACTTACAGTTGCGGAGACGGAGATCGGCGAAGCCCTCAGAACGGAAACGATACGTTTCGTTTGTTTCCGTTTTCACGATGCGCACGAGGCGGCAGAATGCTCATGCTCGGGGAGCCGGGCTTGAGCCGGGCGGCTCGCTCGCCGCGAGCCGCGATCGAAGGACAGGGAGAAACGGACATGAGCTGGCACAGCGCGGATGACCCGGTCCCGGGCGACCACTTCTCCTGCGACGCCATCCGAACCCTGATCGTGCCGCGCTCGCGGGATCTCGGCTCGTTCGCCGTGCGGCGCGCCCTGCCTTCGACGGAGTGCAGGATGGTCGGCCCCTTCATCTTCTTCGACCAGATGGGCCCGTCCGAGTTCCTGCTCGGCCAGGGCATGGATGTGCGCCCGCATCCCCATATCGGCCTGTCGACCGTCACCTATCTGTTCGACGGGGAGATCATGCACCGGGACAGCCTCGGTACGGAGCTGCCGATCCGGCCCGGCGAGCTGAACTGGATGACGGCGGGCCGCGGCATCACGCACTCGGAGCGGACCGGGACCGCCCTCCGGCAGACCGGCTCCCGGCTCTTCGGCATCCAGAGCTGGGTCGCGCTGAGCGCGCGGGACGAGGAGACCGCGCCGGCCTTCGAGCACTACGAGGCCGCGGCCCTGCCGGTGCTGACGGGCGAAGGCAAGTCCGTGCGGCTGATCGCGGGCGAGGCGTTCGGGGCACGCTCGCCGGTGCGCACCTCGAGCCCGATGGTCTACGCAGACGTCGCGCTCGAGGCCGGAGCGGTCCTCCCGCTCGATCCCACCTACGACGAGCGGGCGATCTACACGGTCTCGGGAGCGATCGAGATCGCGGGCGACGGCTTCGGGCCCGGCCAGCTCCTGGTCTTCCGTCCGGGCGACAGCATCAGCGTGCGCGCCGCGCAGGACGCCCGCTTCATGGTGCTGGGCGGCGAGCCCATGGACGGCCCGCGCCACCTGTGGTGGAACTTCGTCTCCTCGCGGCCGGAGCGCATCGAGCAGGCGAAGGAGGATTGGCGGCAGGCCCGCTTCGACAGCGTGCCGGGCGACGCCGAGTTCATTCCCCTGCCGGAATCCCCGCCGCCCGTCCGCTATCCCTGACGGCGACGGCCGCCGGCCGATGTCCGAGGGCGGCGCCCGTCGCTCTCGACGCACCTCCCCGCGCCCGACGGGCGCCGCCCAACCATCCCGCCTAGGATCGATCCTGCCATGGCTGTCGAAGCGTCCGGAGCGGCGAGCGAGCTCGTCCAAGTCGTGTCCCTGCTGGCCGCGGGCGTCGTCGCCGTCCCGCTCTTCAAGCGGCTCGGCCTCGGCTCGGTCCTCGGCTACCTCGTCGCCGGGCTCGCCATCGGCCCGTTCGGCCTCGGGCTTTTCACGGACGCCCACGCGATCCTCCACGTGGCCGAGCTCGGCGTCGTGATGTTCCTCTTCATCATCGGCCTGGAGATGGAGCCGTCGCGGCTCTGGGGCATGCGGCGCGAGATCTTCGGCCTCGGCCTCGCGCAGGTCGGCGCCTGCATCGGGGCCCTGACGCTCGTGGGCGTCGCGATGGGCCTCTCCCCCGCCGTCGCCTTCGTGGCGGGAACCGGCTTCGTGCTGACCTCGACCGCGATCGTCATGCAACTTCTGGAGGAGCGGGGCTCGCTCTCGACCCCGAAGGGCCAGCGCATCGTCGCGATCCTGCTCCTGGAAGACCTCGCGATCGTGCCGCTTCTCGCTCTCGTCGCGCTCCTGGCGCCCGGTGGCGGCGGGACGAGCGGCAGCGAGCACGTGATCGCCATCGCGATCGCCCTCGGTTCCGTCGCCGCGCTGATCGCCGCCGGCCGCTGGCTGCTCAACCCGCTGTTCCGTCTGCTCGCCGCCTCGAAGGCGCGGGAGGTGATGACGGCGGCGGCCCTGCTGGTGGTGCTCGGCTCGGCCCTCGCCATGCAGCTCGGCGGCCTGTCCATGGCCATGGGAGCCTTCCTGGCGGGCGTCCTCCTCTCCGAGTCGAGTTTCCGCCACCAGCTCGAGGCCGACATCGAGCCGTTCCGCGGCATCCTACTCGGCCTGTTCTTCCTCGGCGTCGGGATGTCCCTCGACCTCACGGTGATCGGCGCGAACTGGGCCCTGATCCTGGCTGGCGTGGCCGCCTACATGGTCGTGAAGAGCCTCGTCATCTACGGGGTGGCCCGGGTCCTGCGGGCGTCGCATCCGGAGGCGATGGAGCGGGCCGCCCTGATGGCGCAGGGCGGCGAGTTCGCCTTCGTGCTCTACGCCGCCGCGGCGAGCGTGGGACTCATCGACGGCAGGACCAACGCGATCCTGACCGCCACCATCATCCTCTCGATGGCCGTGACGCCCCTGATGGTGATCGCGTTCGACCGCCTCGGGCCGAAGCCCTCCGTCTCGACCGAGGGCCTCGACGTGCCCGAGAACCTCGCCGGCAGCGCGCTGATCATCGGGTTCGGGCGCTTCGGGCAGATCGCGAGCCAGCCCCTGATCTCGCGCGGGTGCTCGGTCTCGATCATCGACACCAACGCCGCCAACATCCGCCTGGCCGAGGGCTTCGGCTTCAAGGTCTACTACGGTGACGGCACCCGGCTGGACATCCTGCACGCGGCGGGCGCGGCGACCGCGCGCGCGATCCTGATCTGCGTCGACGAGGCCGAGACGGCCAAGCGCATCGCGGAGATCGCGAGAGCGGAGTTCCCGCTCGTGCCGGTTCTCGCCCGCGCCCGGGACCGGGAGCACGCGGTCGAGCTCATCCAGGCGGGTGTCGCCTACCAGATCCGCGAGACCGTCGAGTCGGCGCTGATCTTCGGCGAACAGGCGCTCCTGACGGTCGGGGACGAGCCGGAAGCGGCGTCCGAGGTCATGGCCGAGGTTCGCCGGCGCGACGCCGAGCGCCTCGCGCTCCAGACGGTCGGCGGCATCTACGCCGGGCGCGAGCTGATCCGCGGCAACGCGGCGGCCGCGGCGCACGAGGCGGGCTGAAGGCCTGGAGGCTGAAGTGCCGATGCGAGGCGCGCTCGATGTCGGCCGGTGCCGGGAAACGTACACGGCCGTGAGGCACCGTCCCCGTCGCGGCGGCCCGGACCGATGCGGCCCGCGCGATCTTCCGTGCCGCGCTCGGCAGGTGCGACCGGCCTGACGCGGCCGTGGAGACGTGGCAGGACTACGGGTGGGGGCGGGACCGCCTGATTCGGCCCGCCCGGTTCCGACGCGGACGGGATCCGCCGACGCTCCGGTGCGGGGCCGTCGTCGCCGGCGAAGGCCGGGGCCCGGCTCCACGCGTCCCGGTCCGTCCGCGTACCGTCACGAAATTCTGCGACGCCGAGGCGGCGCGCGCCACAGGAGATCGGCGATGACGATGGAACCGGAAACGGCCCTGACCTCGCCGGAGGGGCACGCGGCGCGCACCGACCTGATCGAGGCGGCGGCGATCCTCGTCGAGCGCGAGGGACACCCGGGCGGCTTCGTGCGCGACCTGTTCGGACGCGTCCAGCCGGAGGATCTCGCCCCCTACGCCGCCGAGACGCTCGCCGAGCTGGCAGTCGCGGCGCGGCGCGATCTCGCGGCCCCGCGCGGCCCCCGGGCGGCGGCGACCCTGCAGCTCCGGGACGTCTCCGCGCTCGGCGCCGGCTCGGAAGCCCGCCCCCGCGACCTCACGATCCTCGAGGTCGTCAACGACAACCGCCCCTTCCTGCTCGATTCGACGCTGGCCGAGCTCGCGAACCAGGGTCTCGCCCCGCTCCTCGTGGCGCACCCGATCTTCGGGGTGGAGCGCGACGAGGCCGGCCGGCTCGCCCGGGTCGTCGGCGAGACGACGGCGGACGCGCAGGGCGCCTTCCGGCGCGAGAGCTTCATCCACATCCATCTCGACCGGCTGGACGACGCGGAGGCGCGCGCGCGCCTCGCGGACGGGCTGACCCGCGTCTACGCGGACGTCGCCGTCGCGACCGACGACAAAGCGGCGATGCTCGCGCTCCTCGACGCCGTGATCGCGGCCTATCGCGACGCGCCGCCGCCGCTGCCCGGCTCGGAGGCGGGCGAGGCGCTGGCCTTCCTCGAATGGCTGCGCGACGGACACTTCACCCTGCTCGGCATGCGCGTGCACGGGCTCGCCGGGCAGCCGCACCCGATCGACGGCGAGGCCGCCCTCGGGCTCCTGCGCGACCCGAAGGTGGAGGTGCTCCGCCTCGGCCGCAGCTTCGTCGACACCACGCCCGAGATCGCCACCTTCCTGGAGGGCAGCCAGGCGCTGATCGTCACGAAGGCCAGCGCGCGCTCGCGCGTCCACCGGCCGACCCATCTCGACTTCATCGCGGTGAAGCTGTTCGGCGCGTCCGGCGCGCTCTCGGGAGAGTTGCGCATCGTCGGCCTGTTCGCGCCAACCGCGTATTCGAGCCCGGCGCGCGAGGTGCCCTACCTGCGCGGCAAGGTGGCGGAGGTCTCCGCCCGCGCCGGCCTCGACCCGACGAGCCATGCCGGGCGCACCCTGATCGACGTGCTGGAGACCTACCCGCGCGACGACCTCTTCCAGATCGACGTCGACCGGCTGCACCGCTTCGCCCTGGCGATCCTGAACCTCGCCGACCGGCCGCGCATCCGCGTGCTGTCGCGGCCGGACCGCTTCGGCCGCTTCGTCTCACTCCTCGTCTACGTGCCCAAGGACCGCTACGACGCGACGATCCGGGCCCGCATCGGCGCCTACCTCGCCGAGGAGCACGGCGGGCGCCTCTCGGCCGCCTACCCGGCCTTCCCCGAGGGACCGCTGGCGCGCACCCACTACATCGTCGGCCTCTACGAGAAGGACACGCGCGGGCGCGACCCGGCGGCGCTCGAGGCCGGCATCGCCCGGATGATCCAGACCTGGGGCGATGGCCTCCGCGAGGCGCTGGCGCAGACGCTGCCGAGCCGGGAGGCCCGGGCACTCGCGGCCCGCTACGCGGACGCCTTCTCGCTGAGCTACCGGGAGAGCTTCACGCCGGCGGCGGCCATGCGCGACGTCGCCATCCTGGAGCGCCTGAGCGAGGCCGCCCCCCGCGCCGTCGACGTGGAGCGCCGGGACGCCGACCGGGACAGCGAGGTGCGCCTCAAGGTCTTCATCCGGGGCGCCCCGCTGCCGCTCTCGGAACGGGTTCCGGCGCTGGAGCATCTCGGCTTCCGCGTCATCAACGAGCGGACCTACCGAATCGCGATCGAGGCGGACGGGCCGCGCGTGTGGTTGCACGACATGCTCCTGCAGCGCGCGACCGGCGCGCCCATCGACCTCGCCCGGGCCGAGAGGCCCCTCGAAGCCGCGCTCCTCGCCCTGTCGGAGGGGCGCACCGAGTCGGACGGCTACAACCGCCTCGTGCTGGAGGCCGGGCTCGACTGGCGGGACGCCGCCCTGATGCGGGCGCTCGGCCGCTACCTGCGCCAGCTGCGCATCCGCTACGGCCAGGACTACCTCGCCGCGACGCTGAGCCGGCACGGGGCGCTCACCGCCCGCATCGCGGCCCTGTTCCGGGCCCGCTTCGACCCCGCCGCGGAAGGGAGCCGCGAGGCCGCGCAGGCGGCTATCCGCGCCGAGATCGAGACCGCGCTCGCGGAGGTGACGAGCCTCGACGAGGACCGCATCCTGCGGCGCTTCGTGAACCTCGTCGAGGCGGCGATCCGCACGAACTTCTACCAGAGGGATACGGAGGGGCGACCGCGCGAGACCATCGCGTTCAAGTTCGCCTGCGCCGAGGTTTCCGGCATGCCGCTGCCGCGGCCGTTCTTCGAGATCTTCGTCTCCTCGCCCCGCGTCGAGGGCGTGCACCTGCGCTTCGGCTACGTCGCCCGCGGGGGCCTGCGCTGGTCCGACCGGCCGGAGGATTTCCGCACCGAGATCCTGGGCCTCGTGAAGGCGCAGCAGGTCAAGAACGCCGTCATCGTGCCGGTCGGCGCCAAGGGCGGGTTCTTCCCCAAGCGCCTGCCCCCGCCCACCGAGCGCGCCGCGTGGCTCGCGGAGGGAACGGAGAGCTACCGCATCTTCATCCGGACGCTGCTGGAGCTCACCGACAACATCGTCGGCGACGCGGTCGTGCCGCCGCCCGACACCGTCCGGCACGACCCCGACGACGCCTACCTCGTGGTGGCGGCCGACAAGGGCACCGCCACCTTTTCGGACATCGCCAACGGCCTCTCCCTCGAGAAGGGCCACTGGCTCGGGGACGCCTTCGCGTCGGGCGGAAGCCAGGGCTACGACCACAAGGGCATGGGCATCACAGCCCGCGGCGCCTGGGAGGCGGTGAAGCGGCATTTCCGCGAGATCGACGTCGACGTGCAGCGCGATCCCGTGACGGTGGTGGGCGTCGGCGACATGTCGGGTGACGTGTTCGGCAACGGCATGCTTCTGTCCGGCAGCATGAAGCTCGTCGCCGCCTTCGACCACCGCGACATCTTCCTCGACCCGGACCCGGACCCGGCCGTGAGCCACGCGGAGCGCCGGCGCCTGTTCGGGCTCGGACGATCGAGCTGGGCCGACTACGAGCGCGGCCTGATCTCGCCCGGCGGCGGCGTGTTCCCGCGCAGTCTCAAGACGATCCCGCTCTCGCCGGAGGTCCGGGCAGCCCTCGGCATCGACACGGGCGAGGCGAGCCCGGCCGAGGTGATGCAGGCGATCCTGCGCGCGCCCGTCGACCTGATCTGGTTCGGCGGCATCGGCACCTACGTGCGCGCCTCCTCCGAGAGCGACGAGGAGGCGGGCGACCGCGCCAACGACGCGGTGCGCGTCGCCGGCGCGACGCTGCGGGCCAGGGTGGTGGGCGAGGGCGCCAATCTCGGGCTGACCCAGCGCGGGCGCATCGAGGCCGCCCGCCACGGCGTGCGCCTCAACACCGACGCGATCGACAATTCCGCCGGCGTCAACACCTCCGACGTCGAGGTGAACATCAAGATCGCGCTGATGGCCCCGGAGCGCGACGGGCGCCTCGATCCCGAGGCCCGCAACGCGCTCCTCGTCTCGATGACCGACGAGGTCGCCGCGCTGGTGCTGCGCAACAACGAGCTCCAGACCCTCGCGCTCTCCCTGGCGCAGTACCGCGGCCCGGCGGAGGCCGGCTTCGCCGCGCGGGTGATGCAGGCCCTGGAGGCGGAGGGACGCCTCGACCGCGGCGTCGAGTTCCTGCCCGACGACGCGACGCTGGGCGAGCGCCTGCGCCGGGGGGAGGGCCCGACCCGGCCCGAATACGCGGTGCTCCTCGCCTACGCCAAGCTGTCGCTCTACGACGCCATTCTCGCGAGCACCGTGCCCGACGACCCGTATTTCGACCGCGAGTTGCAGCGCTACTTCCCGCAGGCGCTGAAGCGGCAGTTCCCGGACGCGGTGAAGGGCCACCGCCTGCGCCGGGAGATCATCGCGACGGCGCTCTCGAACATCATCGTCAACCGCGGCGGCCCGAGCCTCGTGACCCGCCTGATGGACGAGACGGGCGCGGATGCCGCCACCATCGCCAAGGCCTACGCGGTGACCCGCGACGCCTTCGGCCTGATGGAGCTGAACCAGGCGATCGACGCCCTCGACGCGGCGAGGCCGGACGCGCGGATGCCCGGCCGGGACCAGCTCGGCCTCTACGCCGAGGTGCAGGATATCCTTCAGAACCGGATCGTCTGGTTCATCCGCAACATCGACCTGTCGAAATCCGTCGCTCCGGTCGTGGCGCGCTACCGCGAGGGCATCGCCGCCGTGTTGGAGGCGCTGCCGCGCATCCTCGACCCGGAGGCCTTCGCGGCGATCGAGGCCCGGCGCGCCGCGCTCGTCGACCAGGGCATGGACGCGGAGCCGGCCCGGCGCTTCGCCTCCCTGAAGGCCCTGATCTCGGCGCCCGACATCGTGCGCATCGCCGAGACCGGCGGCCACTCGCTGCCCGAGATCGCCGCGACCCACTTCGCCATCGAGCACGCCTTCCGGCTCGACGACTTCGCGGCCGAGGCCCGCAAGGTGCCGGCCGGCGACACGTTCGACCACGTCGCCCTGGAGCAGGCCCTGGCGGGCATCTCGCGCGCCCATCGCGGCCTCACCGCGGACGTGGTCGGGTCGACCGGTGCCGGCCCCGAGGCGGTGGCCGCCTGGAGCGCCGCCCGCGGACCGGCGCTCGCGCGCATCCGCGGCGCCGTCGAGGCGATCGCGGCCTCGGGGCTCACGGTCTCGAAGGCGGTCGTCGCCTCGAGCCTGCTCGCGGATCTCGTGCGGCGGCCGTGACGGGCTCCCGCCCGCCGCGGCCTCAGGCGCTCGTCACCTCGATGATCAGGGCGTCGCTTGCGTCGCGGCCGTACTCGTCCACCACGAACACGTCCGCCCGGTGCGTGCCCGGCCCGAGACCCGCAGGCAGCCGCGCGACCCAGATGTGCGAGGACGGCTCGGCCTTCACCCAGGGCCTCCGGGTCTCCGCGTTGCGGGCGTAGACCTGGGCCACGAACGGGTCCGGGCGGCGCACGCGCTCCATCGGCACGGGGTCGCGGCCCGCGAACCGTACGCCGACCCGGGTCCGCGGGCCGCCGTCGAAGACGTTGACCACGAGGTCGGTCGAGGCGACCGCGTCCGCCGCGATCGGGGAGCCGAGGAGCTCGGCGACCGTGTGGGCGCGCGCGACCTCCGCGTCGCGCGCGTGGAACTGGCTGTCGAGGCAGATCCGCATCGCGCGGTCCGGGCCGGAGGCGGCGACGTGGCGCGTGGTGTAGCGCGCACCCGCGATCGAGAGCACGTGATACCCGTTCGGCGTCCCGTCCCGGCTGTCCGCGCAGGCGATGCCGCTGCGGTCGTAGGGGCCGCTCCACCACGAACCGGACACCGCGGTGAGGACGTGGTGGTGATGCTCCCCGTCCCGGCCGAGATAGTGGTGCTCCGTCGTGTGGGTGTGGCCGGCCACGCTGAGGCTCGGGCGGCCTTCGAGGAGCGCCAGCAGCCGGTCGCGGTCGGCGGTGACGTTCGCCGGGTTCTCCGAGCCGAGGTCGGTGACGAGCGGGATGTGCATGGCGGCCACGACGAGGCGCTCGCGCGGCCAATCGCGCAGGACGTTCTCGACGAAGGCGAGCTGGCGCTCGCCGAAGCGGCCCTCGTAGCGGCCGCCCCGCGCGGCCGGCGGCGCCGTCGCGGCCCCGAGATAGTTCACGTTGTCGAGCATCAGGAAGAGCACGTCGCCGTGCATGAAGGCGTAGTGGGGCGCCCCGTAGACGCGCTTGTAGGTCTCGCGGCTGAGCCCGTTGTCGGGCGCCTCGAAGTTGAGGTCGTGATTCCCGCCGATGTTCCACCAGGGGATGCCGATGCGGCCGATCAGCCGGTTGTAGCGCGGGTAGAGGGCGAGATCGTCGAACATGATGTCGCCGGTGGTCAGGCCGAAGGCCGCCTGCGTGCCGAGCGCCCGCGTCACGGCCGTGTCGCGGACGTAGCCGAGTTCGGTCGTGGTCTCGGGCTGCGGATCCGTGAACAGCAGCACGTCGAAGGCGGCGGGCTCCGCGGCGCGGCGCAGCGGGAAGTCGAGGGACGCCGGCAGCGGCCCCGTCGGCGTGAGGCCGCGGAAGCGCAGCCTCGGCTCGGCCGGCGTGCCGTGTGGGCGATACACGTAGGAGAAGCGCGGCAGGTTGTCCGCGTCGAGGGGAACCCGGAAGCCGGAGGGCTTCACCACGAACACGGCATCGCCGTCCTCGACCGGCAACGCGTAGCGCCCCTCGGCGTCGGTCCGGACGACGTCGCGCCCGTTCGAGACCATGATTCCGGGCAGGCCGGGATCGCCGGCCTGTCGCCGGCCGGTTCCGGAGAGATCCTCGAACACCACTCCGGAGGCGGTCGCCGGCGGCTCGGTCCGGCCTTGCGCGCGGGCGGGAAGGCTCAGCGCCGCCGCGCTCGCGCCGAGCCCGATCACGGCCTCGCGCCGTGTCGCGTGCGGTGCCTGTTCGCCCATGATGCTCTCCCTGTTCGGCGCCTGTCCGGTGGGACGGTCACACGGGGATATGACCCTGATCTGACGGTGTCGCGCAGCGGACGAGAGCGAGCGCTTGCCCTCGGTCTCGACGGGCGGCCCCGGTTCCGGTCTATCCGGGCCCGGTCCGGCGCATGGCCGAGCCGGTGACCGAAACCGTTGAACCCGCGTTGAGAGGCATGCCGCAGGATGCTGCCCGCCCCACCTCACGGATCAGGACGACCTCGATGAGCGAACCGAGAGAGATCGAACTGAAGCTTCAGGCGGAACCCTCCGACCTCGCGCGCCTGCAGGAGCATTCCCTGCTGCAGCACGCGACGCAGGACGAGACGATCCTCACCGCGGCCTATTTCGACACGGACGATCAGCGCCTGCGCAACGCCGGCTACAGCCTCCGGGTCCGTCGGCAGGACGGGCGGCACGTCCAGACCGCCAAGGCCGAGGGCGACGGGCTCATCGAGCGGTCCGAGTGGGAGCAGGAGGTCGCCGGAGACGCGCTCGACCGGGAGGCGCTGGCGCGGACGCCCCTCGCGGCGCTCCTCGAGGGGGCCGAGCCCCGGCGGCATTTCTCCGTCGTCGTCGAGCGGACCACCTATCTCGTCAAGCAGGGGCAGTCGCGCATCGAGGTCGCGCTCGACCGCGGCCGCATCGAGACGACCGAACCCGGCACGACGGCTCTGCCCGTCTGCGAGATCGAGCTCGAATTGAAGTCCGGAGAGGCGGCGGACGTGTTCGCGCTCGCGCACGCGGTCGCGACCCTCGTGCCCCTGCGCCTCGGCGTCCTGAGCAAGGCCGAGCGCGGCTACCGCCTGACCGAGGACGGCGTGGCGCAGGTGCGCAAGGCCGAGCCCGTCCCGGTCCGCGAGGATATGCCGGCGGCCGACGCCTTCAGGGCGGTGGCCCATGCCTGCCTGCGCCACATGCGCCAGAACGAGGACATCCTCCTGGAGGGGCGGAACGCCGACGCACTGCACCAGATGCGCGTCGCCGTGCGCCGCCTGCGCTCCGCCTTCTCGCTGTTCGGAGATCTGGTCGCGGACCCGCAGGGCGACCGCCTGCGGGCCGACCTGAAGCGGCTCACGGAGCCGCTCGGACGGGCGCGCAACCTCGACGTCTTCCTCTCGGCCACGCTGCCGGCCGAGCGCGAGCGGCATCCCGACGAGCCCGGCCTCCTCAATCTGGAGAAGCATCTGGAGGCGCAGCGCACCGAAGCCTACGAGGCCGTGCAGGCGATGCTGCGCTCGGACGAGTGGCGCACGCTGATCCTGGATCTCGTGGCCTGGATCAATGTGGGGCCGTGGCTCCGGGCGGAGGATCCCGACACGGTGCAGCGGCTCCGGCAGCCCGCTTCGGACTTCGCAGCGAACGTGCTCGCCCGGCGTCGTCGCCAGGTGAAGAGGCGCGGGCGCGATCTCGACAGGCTGAGCCCCGAGGAGCGCCATCAGGTGCGCATCGCGGCCAAGAAGCTGCGCTACGGGGCCGAGTTCTTCGCCGGACTCTACACCGGGCGGAAGGCAGCCAAGCGCCACAAGGCGTTCGTCAAGGCGCTGTCCGAACTGCAGGACCATCTCGGCGAGCTCAACGACATCGCCACGGGGCACGAGCTTCTGGATGACCTCACGGGCGCGGACCTGCGCGCGGCCTCGACGCTGTTCGCGGCCGGCGTGACGGCGGCCGATCTCGAAGCCCGCACGCGCAAGTTGCTCAGCGCCGCCGCGGAGGCGCACGAGGAACTGCTCGACCTCAAGCCCTTCTGGCGATGAGAACCGCCCGCGCACGTTCGCGGCGCGGCGGGCCCTCGCGTCCGTGGCCCTGCCGGGAGATCCGCAGGCGGGATCTCCGCTGTCATCATCCTTGGCATATCGCGTGCTAAACGCATCGCGCCGCGCCGGCGGCTTCCTCCCGAGGCGTCCTCGCGACGGCTGGCCGGGCGGTCGGGCTTCGTCTCCGCGCGCCGTCCGGCCTGTCACAGACGACCGGTCCGGACCCGAAGATCGGTCCGAGCGGTGCGCGATGATCCGGAGCATCCGGTGGCGATGCGGGGGGCTGCAGCCAGTCGTTCTTTCGGGCGCGCCGGTACAGGACGGCGCAGATCGCGAGGAAGCCCCCGCGCACGAGGGATCAGCCGTAGCGCTCGAGCTTCGGCCGGTGATGGACGGTCTGCCCGTCCTCGATGGCGAGCGGATGAAGACCGAACCGGGCCTGCACCTGCGCGAGGAGGTCGGAGGGCGGCTCGTAGAGACCGATCCAACCGAAATGCCTGGGGCGACGCGCCCGCCTGCTCGACCGGCACGTCGGCGCCCCCGGCACAGACACCGGATGCAATCACACCGGGCGTTTTGTCCGGCGACTAAGCCAAGGTTGCGATGTTCCTGTGGCCCTCAGGTCCTGTCCGGCGGCATCGATCGTGCCTTACAGACCCAGGGGCGCAAACGCGACCGCGAGCCTTCGGGGTCTCGCTCAGCGGGAGGCCAGATGCGTGTGACAGGCCGGCACACCGCCTCGCACCTGAGGATCTGCAGCGCCCTCTGCGCGCTGGCGCTGAGCTGTTCCGCGGGCTCGGCGCAGGATCTCCCGCAGACCCTCTCGGAGGCTGCCCGGATCGCGGCAGAGACTCCGTTCCTGCGCAACCAGCGCGGCGCGGGCGGCGATCCGCAGACCTCGGTCGCCCAGCCCGACACCTCCGCCAAGCCCTCGGCGAACCTCACCACGTCGATCGAGGATCAGCTCGGCTCGGAGGGCGACCCCGGCGGCCTGCGCAGGTACCTGCAGCAGAGGGGGATCGCCTACAGCTTCACCTATATCGGCGAGAGCTTCCTGAACGCCCGGGGCGGATCCCGCCGCGGCGGCATCTACGAGGGCCGCCTCGACGTCCAGTTCGATGCCGACCTCGACAAGCTGCTCGGCTGGCTGGACGCCAGCATCCACGCCAACCTGTACCAGATCCACGGCACCGGCTTCTCGCGCTACTACGTCAACAACTTCATCACCGTCAGCGCCATCGAGGCGCTGCCCGCCTCGCGCCTGTACGAGCTCTGGTTCGAGCAGCGCCTGTTCGACAACCAGCTGAGCCTCCGCATCGGCCAGATCGCCAGCGACACCGAGTTCGCGGTCAGCCAGACCGGGACGCTGTTCATCAACTCGACCTTCGGCTGGCCCAACATCATGGCCGTCATCCTGCCGAGCGGCGGACCGATCTATCCCCTCGCCACCCCCGGCGTGCGGGCCAAGTACGTGCCCAACAGGAACCTCTCCCTGCAGGTCGGCGTGTTCAACGGCGACCCGGCCGGACCGGCCCGTTTCGACAACGACCCCGACCCGCAGCGGCGCAACCGCACCGGCACGAACTTCCGCACGAACGACCCGGCCCTCGTCGTCGCGGAGGCCGCCTACGCCTACGGGCTGGAAGCCTACGACAACATCGAGCCCGGCACCGTGACGCTCGGCGGCTGGTATCATTTCGGGCGCTTCAACAGCCCGCGCTACGACGAGGCAGGCCGCTCCCTGGCCGACCCCGCCAGCACCGGCATCGGCCGCCGCTTCCGGGGCAACAGCGGCCTCTACGCGATGATCGACCAGACCGTGTACCGCGAGCCCGACGACCCGAACGACGGCGCCAGCGTGTTCGTGCGGGTCTCCTCCTCGCCGGCGGACCGCAACCTGCTCGACTTCTACGTCGATGCCGGCATCGGCTACAAAGGGCTGCTGCCGGGCCGCTCGGACGACACGGTCGGCATCGCCTTCGCGCTCTCGCGGGTCTCCGGCAGCGCCCGCGGCTTCGACACCGACACGATCTTCCTGACGGGGGTGCCCGGTCCGCGGCGCAGCAGCGAGGCCGTCCTGGAGGCGACCTACCAGGCCGTGCTCGGCCCCGGCATCACCCTGCAGCCGGACTTCCAGTACGTGTTCCGGCCGGGCGGAGGCATCGTCGACCCGCGCGATCCCGGCGGCAGGCGGCTGCGCAACGCCGCGGTGTTCGGCCTGCGCGCCACCATCCGCTACTGAGCGGGCCCGGCGGTCAGGCCCCGGGCGGCGCCCTGCCGGCCGATCTCGCGGACCTGGGAGGTCAGCGCCGCCTCGTCGAGGCTGGCGATGGGCAGGGCGACGAGGGCCGCTCTTTCCGGCGTCCCTCGTCACAGTCGCGGAGGGAGGCGCGCGGCCTCGCCCGCTCTCAGGGGCGCACGCGCCGCTTGGCGAGATCGGTCCGCTCGATGCCGATGTCCGCCAGCAGCCGGTCGTCGAGGGCGGCGAGATACCGGACGTTCCTGCGCGTCTGGCGCCAGATGCGGATGTTTCGAACGATGGAGGTGAACATCCCTGCTCTCCGTTGCTTGGGCAGAGCGGGGATGAAGGAAGTGTGGCCGACGATCCGTGATGCGGATCACACACGCGATGTGCTGCGAAAGCTTCGCGAGAGCGTGAGGCGGACTGTGCGGGACTGGACTTCGGCGGGTCGCTGCACCGATCTCGGTCCGTCGCCGATCACCGTGGCGGCGTCTGCGGATCGTCCGCAGCAGCTGCGGCAGGCGTCGCGCGGCATCCGCGCCGCTATTTCAGGCCGGGAAGCAGCGACCGAAGGCTGCGAGCAGGCGGGGCGATCCTCTCAGCCGCAGGCGTCCCGTCATGAACAGGCGCGCGAGGCCGAGTTCGCGGTTCAGGAACCGCACCCAGGCCGCACCGTCGACCGCGATGCGCAGGTCGGGGCGCCCGACATGACCCTCCGCGACCGTGATCCGCTGCCGGCGGATCGTCACCGTCGCTCGGGCCGCCTCCCGGCCCGTGAACTGGAAGTGGTACACCGCCGACAGGTCACCCGCCCTGCCGGGCTGGAACGACAGCGGCATGCCGGTGAGAAACCCCTGGATCGAGGTCGCGCGGGCGCTTTGGCGCACGAAGCGGACGCGCTTGTGCGGGAAGCGGCGCGCCACGTGGGCGGCCGCGTCGCTGTCGCGCACCACGTAGACGGGTTCCACGCGGTCCCTGAGCGGGTCGACGACGGTGCGGAGATGCCGGGCCTTGTCGGCGCGGTAGGGGCCGATCACGTCCTCGCCCGCCGGGCAGACGGCGATGCAGTAGGCCGCGTTGTAGTTCGGGCCGTAGGAGAGGCTCTGCCAGCGGCTCACCGTCTCGGCGTAGCTGTGCTTCGCGCGATAGTCCGCCACCGAGCGGCTGTCGGCGACGTCCTCGACGAAATTGACGAAGCCGCCCATGAACTGCTGGTAATTGTGGTTCAGGCAGGCCGAGAAATCGAAGTACCCGTCGGGTTTCAGAGCGCCGACCGGGCAGGCGGCCACGCAGAGCTTGCACGAGATGCAAGGATCGACGTCGAGCGGCGCGCCGACCCTGTCGACGTCGGCCGCGATCAGCACGGTGTTCAGGAGCACGAACGAGCCGAAGCGAGGATGGATCAGGCTTCGGTGGATGCCCATCCGGCCCAGGCCCGCCGCTTCCGCCACGCGCTTGTGCGAGACGATCCAGGCGCGCTGGGGAAAGTCGTCCATCTCCATCGGGAAGGCCATGGCCGGGTTGAGCGCGCGGATGCCGTCATCCTCCAGCCTCCGGACGATCCGGCGGGCGATCGCGTCGAGCTCGTGACCGGAGGCGTGGAACTCCAGGTTCGCGACGGAGCGGGCCGGAGAGCGGACCGGCTCGCGGTGCATGCGCCCGACCAGGGCGAGCAGCGTGCCCGTGCCCGGGAACGCCTTCGCGATGTGCGGGACCTCCCCGCGCAGGGCCGGATCCTCGATCGGGACGAGCCCGCAATCGTCGGCGCCGCAGGCCCGCGCCAGCGCCAGGAGCTCGTCGCTCCGGAGGCCGGGCCTCTCGCCCCGGTCGCGGACGACGGTGAGCGGAAGGCCGGAGACGTCCGCTGGAGCGATCATCGCGCCGTCATCCCGACCATGACGCGGCCCATCATGCGGACCCGGCCGGCGCGCGGTAGCGGCTTGAGGGCGGTCTCGAGCGCCTTGGCGAGGAAGCCGGGGCGGACGGTCGCCCGCCGCCCGAGCGCCCGGAGGCTGCCGGCCGCGACCTCGTCCGGCGTCTGGCCGGACGCGATCCGCATCGCGGCCCGCTGGCCGAAGCCGGTCATGACCGGCCCGGGCGCCGACGCGAGGACGTCGACGCCGCGGGGCCGCAACTCGGCGTGCAGGCCCTCGGCCAGGGTCTGCACGAAGGCCTTCGTCGCGGCGTAGTTGGCCGCCCGGGGGACGCCCTGGAAGGCCACGAGCGAGCTCATCAGGATGATGCCGCCGCGTCCGCGCTCGACGAACCGACGCGCGAAGGCGTGCGTCACCTGTGTCAGAGCCCGGCAGTTGACGTCGATCATGTCGAGTTCCGCGGCGAGGTCGCCGTCGACGAACGGGCCGGAGGTGCCGAACCCGGCCGCGGCGACGAGCAGGCGGACATCCCGGTCAGATGCCACCTCGGCGACCCGGCGCGCCTGCTCGCCGTCGGAGAGGTCGGCGGCGAGAACCTGCACGTCGATCCCGTGCCGGCCGCGCAGATCCCGGGCGATCTCGGCCAGGACGGTCTCGCGACGCGCGACGAGGACGAGGTCGAATCCCGCCTCGGCGAGCCGGCGTGCGAAGGCGAGGCCGATCCCGTCGGAGGCGCCGGTGACGAGGGCGGCCGGACCGTACCGGTCGTGCAGGCGCGAAGGGAACTCGGATTGTTCAGCGTGACGGGGCATCGGGCAACCTCGCCGAAATAGGATGTCGTCCGACATCTATTTGCTAGGATGTCATCGATCATCTAAAAGTCAACGGCCCGCGCCGGAGGAGGATGAGATGCGCATGTCGAAGGAGGCGGCGGCTGCCAGCCGGATCCGCATCATCGAGGCCGCCTCCCGCCTGTTCCGGGAGCGCGGGATCGAGGCGTGCAGCATCGCCGACGTGATGGCTGCGGCCGGGATGACGCACGGGGGCTTCTACAAGCACTTCCAGTCCAAGGAGGCGCTCGTCGCGGCCGCCCTGAGCGCGGCCTTCGCCGGCCACACGGATCGGTTCGCCCACCGCCGCGAGCAGGATGGGCCGCTGGCGGCCCTCGACGCCTACGTGGCCGAGTACCTCTCGGAGGATCACCTCACGCATCCGGGCGTCGGCTGCCCGGCCGCTGCGCTGGGGACCGAGGTCGGCCGCGGCTCTGGCGATGCCGCGCGGGCCTTCGCGCAGGGCGTCGAGACCATCATCGCGGATTTCGTGACGGCCGCGCCGCCGGGGTGCCGCGGCGCGGCCGCGCGCGCGGCGGCCATCCGCCGCTTGGCCATGATGGTCGGGGCCGTGGTCGTGGGGCGCGGGGTCGGGTCCGGCGCTCTGCGCGACGAGATCCTCGCGGCCTGCTCGGACGTCGAGAACTTTCCGGCCGCCGGGGCCGCGGGCAAGGCACGCAGGGTCACGGAAAGGGGTTGATCCCGGGAGGCCGCAGGAGCTCCGTAGAGATCGGGTATCCCGCCTTCAGGGTGGTCGGAGGCTGCTGCCTCGCCGTGCCCGACCCCGCCGGGCGTCGTCTCACCGCTGCGCCCCGCGACGATCGCGGACGGATTTCTCTGCACCGCCGCGGTGCTGAGCGAGCCGGCAATGCGCGCTCCGGCGCGAAGATATCTCACGTCGAAGTCTGAATGTTCCGGACCGGCAGCGGCCTGTTTCGGGCATGGTCACTGCACGGCGGCACCGCACCACCCTACCTCGGTGAGGACATTCGACACGACGAGGTGAGGCATGGCGGACGGGGCACGTCCAGAGGTGGTGCTTGCCGGGGCGACCGGGGGGCTCGGCCTGCGCATCGCGCGCGAGCTCGGGCATCGCGGAGCGCGGGTCACGGCCGTGGTCCGGCCGGGAACCGATCGGGCGCGGACGGCACCGCTCGAAGCGGCCGGAGCGACCCTGGCGCCGGTCGACCTGACGAATTCTGTCGACCTCGCGCGCGCCTGCGAGGGCGCGACCTGCGTCGTGTCGGCGCTGAACGGCCTGGAGGAGACGATCCTGGACGGCCAGACCGCTCTCCTGGAGGCAGCGGTCGCGGCCGGTGCACGGTGCTTCATCCCGTCCGACTTCGCCCTGGACTTCACCCGGACGAAGCCGGGCCGCAACCGCAATCTCGACCTGCGCCGCAGCTTCCACGAGCGCCTCGACCGCGCACCCGTGCGGGCGACGTCCGTGCTGAACGGCGGCTTCATGGACATGCTGACGGGGCAGATGCCGCTCATCCAGTGGCGCTGGGGGCGGGTGCTGTACTGGGGGGAGGCGGACCAGCCGCTCGACTTCACCACGATGGACGACGTGGCGGCCTTCACGGCGGCCGCGGCGCTCGATGGGGATGCCCCGCGCATCCTGCGCATCGCCGGGGAGGTCACGAGCGCGCGTGAGCTGGCGCAGGCGACGAGCGAGGTCACGGGCCGGCACTTCAAAGTTTTGCGCGTCGGCGGACTGGGCACCCTCGACGGAATGATCGCGGCAGCGCGCATCCTGGCTCCCGGCCGCGGGCAGGTGTTCCCCGTCTGGCAGGGCATGCAGTACCTGCGCGACATGTTCGAAGGCGACGGCAAGCTCGACCCGCTCGACAACGGCCGCTACCCGGGCCTGCGCTGGACGGGCGTGCGCGCGGTGCTCGCCCGCCGCTGAGCGCGTTCCGGCCGCGCCGGACCGGGAGGCGTTGACAGCCACGCGTCTCATGAAACATGATTAGTTGCATGAGACGGGACAGCAGATTGTCGGGCGTCCTCCACGTGCTCCTCCACATGGCCGAGGCGGACGGTCCGATCACCTCCGAGCGTCTGGCCGCCGTGATGGGGACCAATCCGGTCGTGGTGCGGCGGACCATGGCGGGCCTGCGCGACCTGGGGCTCGTCGCCTCCGGGAAGGGGCATGGCGGCGGCTGGGTGATCGCCTGCGACCTCGACCGCGTGACCCTGCACGACGTCTACCTCGCGCTCGGCTCGCCGGCGGTCTTCGCGATGGGCCACCGCAGCGAGCAGCCCGAGTGCCTCGTGGAGCAGGCCGTCAACGCCTCCCTGGCGAACGCCTTCCGCGACGCGGAGAACCTGCTGCTCTCGCGGCTAGGCGAGGTCACGCTCGGCCGTCTCAGTGCCGATTTCCACGCGCGCCTGGCACGGCGCGGCCTTTGCGGCCAGGAGCACACACGCGATGACGCTTAGCGCGCGACAGACACCGCTGGACTTCATGGCGGCCTTCTCCGACCCGGAGGCCGTCGCCCGCTACGCCGACGGGCCGCGCCGCTTCGTGCCGGGCTTCGAGGCGCTCCACCGGATGACCGGCATCCTGCTCGGCGAGCACGCCACACCCGAGGCGCGGGTGCTGGTGCTCGGCGCCGGCGGCGGGCTGGAGCTGCGCGCGCTGGCCGAGGCGCATCCCGGCTGGTCGTTCGTCGGCGTCGATCCCGCGCGCGAGATGCTGCGTCAGGCCGAGCGGACGCTCGGACCTCTGATGGACCGGGTCACCCTGGTCGAGGGCTACATCGAGGATGCGCCGCCCGGGCCCTTCGACGCGGCGACCTGCCTGCTCACGCTGCACTTCCTCGGCGCGGAGGAGCGGGAGAGGACGGTTCGCGCGATCCACCGGCGGCTGCGGCCGGGCGCCCCGTTCGTGGCGGCGCACGGCAGCTTCCCGCAGGACGAGGGAGGCCGCTCGCGCTGGCTCGCCCGCTACGAGGCCTACGCGGTCGCTTCCGGCGTCGAGCCCGAGCAGGCGATGCGGGCGCGGGCCGCCGTGGATGCCGCGCTCGCCGCGCTCGGACCCGAGGAGGACGCGGCCATCCTGCGCAGCGGCGGCTTCCGGGACGTCGAAGCGTTCTTCGCCGCCTTCACGTGGCGGGGCTGGGTCGGGCGGGCGTGAGCATCCGAGCGGGCGGCGCGCTGACGCGTCTCCGGGCCGCGCCCTAGAACATCCCGTTCGGATTCGCGGAGGTTTCGGGCAGGACCTGCAGCACGTCCCAGTGCTCGACGATCTTGCCGTCGGCGTCGAGCCGGAAGATGTCCATGGCCGCGTAATCGTCGTTGCCCGGCCAGTGCTGGAAGCAGTGGAGGACGACCAGATCGCCCTCGGCCACCGCCCGCTTCACCTCCACCCGCTTGCCCGGCCACTCGCGCGCCGTCCGCTCGAAATAGGCGATGAAGCCGTCCTTGCCGGTCGCCACATGCGGGTTGTGCTGGATGTAATCGTCGCCGGCGAAGCGCTCGATCGCAAGGCGCGGCTGAGACGCGTTGAACATCAGCTCGTAGAAGGCGATCACGTTCGCCTTGTTCTGAGCGGGATCGGTCATGCTGTCCCCCTGGATGGCCGCGCAAGCCTAGCACGCCCGATCGACCGCGCGGCCGAGACCTTCGGGCGGAGGAGCCCGATGCGCACGAGGCGGGCAGCGCCCAACGGGGTCGGCGCCCGCGCACGATCGGGCGCTTGATCGGGGGAGGCGAACGCTTCAGCTTCGCGCCCGCAGGCCACTCTGCTCCGGCCTTGCGGGAGGAGACGGCATGACGGTGTCGAGCGAAGACGAGCTGGCGGGGCTGAAGCGGATCGGGCGCATCGTTGCCGACACGCTGCAGGCGATGGGCAGGGCCATCGAGCCCGGCATGACCACGCGCGAGCTCGATCGGATCGGGCGGGAGTGCCTCGAAGCCGCCGGGGCCCGACCGGCCCCGGAGATGGTCTACGCCTTTCCCGGGGCGACCTGCATCAGCGTCAACGAGGAGATCGCGCACGGCATTCCGGGCGCCCGCCGGATCCGACCCGGTGACCTCGTCAACATCGACGTCTCGGCGGAGAAGGACGGCTACGTCGCCGACACCGGAGCGTCGTTCGCCGTGCCGCCCGTGCCGCGCGCGGTCGAGCGGCTCTGCAAGGACGGGCGCCGGGCCATGTGGACGGGACTGCAGCAGGTCGGCGCCGGCCGGCCGCTCTCCGGCATCGGGCGGGCCGTGGGCGCCTTCGCGCGGAGGAACGGCTACACGCTGGTGCGCAACCTCGCCAGCCACGGCGTCGGCCTGTCGCTGCACGAGGAGCCAACCGAGATCGCGACATGGCCCGACGCCTCCGAGCGCCGGGTGATCGGCGCGGGGCTGGTGCTGACCGTCGAGCCCTTCCTGTCCCTCGGCGCCGAATTCGCCGAGGACGGCGACGATCCCTGGACCCTCTACAGCCGGCCGCGAGCACACACGGTCCAGTACGAGCACACGGTGGTCGCCACGCGCAACGGGCCGCTCGTCCTGACGCTGCCGACCGCGTAGCGGTGCGAGCCGCGATCGCTCGGGCACAGGCCGTTCGCCTACTCGGCCAGGTCGCGCATCACCGTGATCAGGTCCGACTTGCCCTCGAAGCCGATGCCGGGCAGCTCCGGCATGACGATGTGTCCGTCCTCGACCCTCACCCCGTCCGGGAAGCCGCCGTAGGGCTGGAACAGGTCGGGGTAGCTCTCGTTGCCGCCGAGGCCGAGACCCGCCGCGATGTTGAGGGACATCTGGTGGCCCCCGTGCGGGATGCAGCGGGAGGGCGACCAGCCGAACTGGTGCAGCACGTCGAGGGTGCGCAGGTACTCCACGAGGCCGTAGGAGAGCGCGCAGTCGAACTGCAGCCAGTCGCGGTCCGGGCGCATCCCGCCGTAGCGCAGGAGGTTGCGGGCATCCTGGTGCGAGAACAGGTTCTCGCCGGTCGCCATCGGGCCGGGATAGAACTCGGAAAGCGCCGCCTGCAGGGCGTAGTCGAGCGGGTCGCCGACCTCCTCGTACCAGAACAGCGGGTACTGCCGCAGCATCTTGGCGTAGGCGATGCCGGACTCCAGGTCGAACCGGCCGTTGGCGTCGACCGCGAGCCGGGCCCGTCCCTCGATCTCGCTCAGCACCGCCTCGATGCGGCGCTGGTCCTCGCCGATCGGCGCTCCGCCGATCTTCATCTTCACGACGGTGTAGCCGCGGTCGAGATAGCTCCGCATCTCCGCCCGCAGCTGGGTGTCGTCCTTTCCCGGATAGTAGTAGCCGCCCGCCGCGTAGACGAAGACGCGCGGGTTGGCCTCGACGCCCTTCTGCTCGGCGAGCAGCCGGAACAGCGGCCTGCCGGCGATCTTGGCGGTGGCATCCCAGATCGCCATGTCGAGGGTGCCGACCGCGACCGAGCGCTCGCCGTGGCCGCCGGGCTTCTCGTTCGTCATCATGGCCGCCCAGAGCCTGTGCGGGTCGAGGTTGTCGCCGGCTTGCGTGAGCACGCTCGCCGGATCGGCCTCCAGGATGCGGCTTCGGAAGCGCTCGCGGATGAGTCCGCCCTGGCCGTAGCGCCCGTTCGAGTTGAAGCCGTAGCCCACGACCCGGCGCCCCTCGCGCTCGACGTCCGTGACGACGGCGACGAGGCTCGCGGTCATTTTCGAGAAGTCGATGTAGGCGTTGCGGATGGATGAGGCGATCGGCTTGGTCACCTCGCGGACGTCGACGATGCGCATGGATGCCCTCCGGGGCGTGATCTGAGCCGCCCGTTCGCGGCGGCGTCATCCGGACCTGTGCCGATCCGGTCTTCGGATCGCCCGGCTTCCGGTGCGGGAGCGCGGAGGAAGGCTACCTCTCGGCAGGGCCGCTTGGCCATCGCCGTGATCCGCCCGCCCCATGCCGGGGCGAGGGTTTACCCGACCACGAGGTTGAGCGTGCGGGAGGCCGGCGCGAGCTCCACGCGCCGGCCCCAGTCGAAGGCGATGAAGTCCTGCTCGATCCCGTCCGCGAACACGACGCCGCCCTCGTTCATGCGCGACGTCACGGCGAGGGGCGCGCCCGTCAGCTTGCCCGCGCGGAGGCCCGTGGACGTGGCGACGCTCGGGAAGGGCTCGCGCACCCAGTAACCCACCGCCGATTCCTCGGGGCCGATCCGGAGCGTGAGGCCCGTCGCCTCGCCGATCGCCCGCGCCCAGCCGGTCACGCCGGTCCCCGACGCCACGATGAGGCCGCTCGACGACTGATCCTCGGCCGCGCCCGCGGTCTCGATCCGGTAGCGCGCGGATTGGTGGCCACGATGGCCCACGAAGATCTCGTTGAGAGCGAGCAGACGCTCGCCGCCGTCGAGCACGGCCTGCACCATCGTCCGGTGCTCGACGCGGGCGGCGCCCGCGAGGCTGGCCGGGAGGAGGGGGGCGAGGCGCTCGACCGCGACCCGCGCCAGCACGCCGTCGTAGAGGTCGGGGGCTGGGTTGACCCCGATCACCGGCTGCGCGCCCAGGTATTTCGCGACGTTGGCGACGAGCCCGTCCTGTCCCACGGCGACGACGACGTCGTCGGGGGCGAACAGGAAGCGGTCGAGGTCGGGCCGCCGCACCAGCGCCTGCCGCCAGTCCGCCGGCACCGCGGCGCGCGCCTGCATCAGGGCCTCGTGGAAGCGGGCGTGGCGGGCGTCGATCTCCTCGATCCGCTGCCCGCGGCTTTCCAGGAAGAAGCGCACCTGGCCCCGGGTCGCGTGCCGGGCGATGAGGAGCTCGTAGTCCGTGTCGCGGGTCACGAACACGGCGCGCGGCGCGACGGCCGGCACAGCCCGGCCCTCAGCGCACGGCGACGGGGGAGGGGGCCGCCCGACGGAACTCGCCGAGCGCCGCCGCGATGAGGTCCGGCGTCACGGTGACGTGCTCGATCGTCTCGAGCTTGCCCGCGAGCTCCCGCGCCGCCAGCCCGAGCAGGACCGTCGGCGGCAGATCCCGGTAGACGGCGACGCGCCGCTGCTCGGCCTCCGCCCGCGCGCCATCGACGAGGCGGATGCGCTCGGCCTCCGCCGCCGCCTCGAGACCCTGGGCCTCGGCGAGGCCGGCCGCGCGGTCGCGGGCGTTCTCCGCCTCCTCGGCGATCAGGAGCTTCTCGCGCCGGGCCAGTTCGGTGCGGGTGGCGAGCTCGTTCTCCGCGATGGCGCGCTCCTTCTCGACGGCGAGCGCGCGGCGGGCGAAGGTCGCCTCGTCGGCCTTCTGCTGCAGCGCCTCGAAGGTCGGCGTCTGAAGCGCGCGCTCCAGCTCGCTCGACGGCGCGAGGTTCGTCAGCCGCACCGACACCGCCGCGACGCCGATCTCGGCCAGCGCCGCGGAGGCCGTCAGCACCGATTCCAGCGTGCCGCGGACCGGCTCGGGGCCCGCGTCGAGAAGGGCGTCGACCCGCTTCTCGCCGAGGTATTGCAGGACCGCCTGACCCGCGATGCCGCTGATGCGCGCCTCGATCCACTCGACCGGCTCGGTGCGCAGCTTGCCGGTGACGAGGTCGATCGAGAAGTCGACGCGGCTCGCCAGCAGCTCGGGATCGACCACGTGCCAGCCGATCGTGCCCTGGACCGCGATCGTCTGGAAGTCCCGGCTGCGGCCGCGCACGAACAGCGTCATCTCGCGGTCGTCCACCGGCACCTCGCTGATGCTCGCGGTCTCGGGCCGGAACCAGAAGACGAGCCCCCGCCCGCTCTGCCGGACGCGGCCGTTGCGGTAGCGGATGACGTGGCGGCTCGTCTCGCTCCGCAATTGGGCGATCAGTCCGAGGTTGCGGATCGTGGCCATAGGCTCCTCCTGAGGATCAGCGCGGCCGCGCGAGGCGGTAGAGTTCGGCGGGCCGGAAGGACGTACCGGCCTCGCGGGTGCCCGTGGGCTTCAGCCAGCCGCGATCCAGCATGCGGCGGCGGAAGGCGGGCTTGTTGAGCGGCGTGCCGAGGATCGCCTCGTGGACGTCCTGGAGCTGGCGCAGGGTGAACTGCTCGGGCAGCAGCGCGAAGGCGACATCCGAGTAGTCGAGCTTGCCCCGCAGCCGCAGCACCGCGAGCGCGAGGATGTCGGCGTGGTCGAAGGCGAGGGCGAGGGGCTCGCCCCGGCGCGAGAGGGCCGCGACCGGCCCTCCGGTCTCGCCGGCCCACGGCACGTCGAGAATGGCGGCCGCGAGCGGCGCCTCGCCATCCAGCGCCTCGGCGAAGCTCCGCTCCGGCAGGAGCGCCAGGTAGGCGACGGAGACGATGCGCATGCGCGGGTCGCGGTCGAGCGCGCCGAACGTGTAGAGCTGCTCCAGATGGGCAAGGGCGATGCCGGCCTTCTCGCGCAGCACCCGCTCGGCCGCCTTGTCGAGTGTCTCGTCGAGGCCGACGAAGCCGCCGGGCAGCGCCCAGCGACCGGCATGCGGGTGCTGGCTGCGCTCGAGAAGCAGGACAGCCGGACGGCCGTCGCGCAGGCCCAGCAGGACGAGGTCGACGGCGAGGGCCGGGCGCGGGAATGCCGCGGGATCATATCCGGCGAGGAAGTCGGCTTCACTCATGTCGGCAACATATATGTGACTTGCAACTAAGTAAAGCGCATATCGCATATATGCCGGTGCGAGGTATCGGCGCCGCCGCCCGTGTGCCGACGGAACTGCGCTGCCCTTCTGATCGGCGCCACTGCCCGCGCGTCACGGGACCGGCTCGGGGTCGGCCCGCTCGGCGGAGAGCCGGCCCTGATCTCAGCGATGCTGCCGGACCACTCCATCCCGCCCGGCTCGGGATCGGTCATATTGTGCAGTGCAGTCAGACGGTTAAGGTCTGGCTATAACATTTGACGACCGCAACGATAAATTAATCTTGGATAAATGCCGCTTGCAGAGCTTGAAGCACAGGTCTCCGGCACGACCTAGGTGCAGTGCGATAGCGAGCCAAAAACTCCTTCGCTGCCTAAGGTGAATGTGCCTATATTCTTAAGCACACCATCTGAATACATAATCCTGAGAGGCGGGAGACACGAATGGCTTTCAACCAGAACAACGTCCAGGCCAAGCAGCGCGAGCAGAACGAGAAGGTTGCGGACACCGCCAGGGCGAACCTCGACAACGCCGCCGAGCAGAACACGCAGCTGGTGGACGCCGCGCAGGACGGCCTGAACAAGATGGCCGACCTGCGCGAGCAGGCGTCCGAGAACGCCCAGAAGATCGTGCAGCGGAGCGTCGAGACCGCCTCGCAGCAGGCCCGTGAGGCCGCGGAGCGCTTCACCAGGACGCTCGGCTTCACCGGTGAGGACAGCGAGCGCCTCGCCCGTCAGTCGAAGCAGAACCTGGAGGCCGTCACGCGCTGCGGCACGGTTCTCACCCACGCCGTCCAGGACGCCTCCCGCGGCTGGTTCGGCCTGGCGCAGAGCCAGTGGCAGCGCAACCTCGAGGGCCTGAGCAAGCTGGCCCGGGCGCGGTCCGTTCAGGAGTTCACGGCGATCCAGAGCGAGCTGGTGCGCGAGAGCCTGCAGCATTTCGTGCAGGACAGTCGGGCCATCACCGAGACCTCGGCGCGCGCCGTCGAGGAGGCCGGCAAGGCGTTCTCCCAGGTCGCGCAGAGCCCGACGCTCGTTCGCTAACGCACGCTCGGCTCTGAACCCGGACCGACCGTCCGGAGTTGGGATCACGTCTGGGGCGGCCTCGTCGGCCGCCCCTCCCACTTCTCAGTCGCATGGGCCGCGCGCCTCGCGGCGCGGAGCCCTTGATGTACGATCCCTTTGCTGTCGCCCTGCTCGCTCTCGAAGCGCAGAAGGTTGTCGAGCTTCGGCTTGTGAAGCTCGCCTGGGGCGGATTCGAGGGGTGTGCCGAGGCTCAGCAGATGGTGAGCGAGAAGGTCAGCGCCTTCATCGAGGCGTCCGGCACGCTGATGACGGGCGGCTCCTGCGATGCCGTGGTCGATCGGTACCGGGAGCACGTGGCCGCCAACACCAAGCGCCTGACGGCGGTCTAGCGCAGGGCGACGGTCCAAGAGCGGGGTGCCGCCCCGCTCAGCGACCTGTCGGCCTGCGGGCGGGGCTGTCGCTCGCCTGCACGCGCTCCGCGAGCCAGAGGACGTGCCGGCGGCCGCTCGATCCGCCGCTCGCCCGCACGCGGATCTCGTCGACGGCGAAGCCCGTCTGCTGCAGCCGGGCCTTGAACTTGCGGTCCGGCCCGCCCGACCAGACGCCGAGGATGCCGCCGGGGCGGAGCGCATAGTGCGCCCGCTTGAGGCCCCAGGCATCGTACAGGCGGTCGTTCTCGCGCCTCACCATGCCCTCAGGCCCGTTGTCGACATCGAGCAGGATGGCGTCGTACCGGCCGGGGCCGGACTGGATGAGGCGGTTCACGTCCGCCTCGACCAGTTCGACCCGCGGGTCGTCGAGGCAGCCCGCGAACAGGTGCGCGAGCGGGCCCCGCGCCCAGGACGCCACCGCCGGCACGAGCTCCGCGACGACGACACGCGCCTCGGGGCCGAGTTCCTTCAGGGCCGCGCGCAGCGTGAAGCCCATGCCGAGGCCGCCGATGAGCACCGCGGCGCGCGGGCGGTCGCGCAGGCGCGAGCAGGCGATCGTCGCGAGCGCCTCCTCCGATCCCCGGAGCCGGTTGTTCATCAGCTCGATCGTCCCGACCATGATCGAGAACTCGTCGCCTCGCTGCATCAGGCGCAGCGGGACGCTTTCGCCGGGCACCGCGCCGGTGTCGAGATGGACCCAGGGGATCAAGGGGAAACTCCGTTCGGGATGCCGGCACGCCGCGCCCGCTCCGCCCGGCCGGGCGCGCAATCCCGGCTCTCCGGGCCACGACGCGCGGCACGAGGCCGCCTCAAGGCGCCTGCGCGATGACGAACTCCATGCCGCGCCCCGGCCCCTGGTCGGCGTACTCGACGAGCGTCAGGCCGCGCTCCGCCAGCACCGCCTCGACGGTGTCCCGCTGCTTGCGCACCATCTGCCCGACCGCGAGCGGTGTCAGCCGCGGGCTCGCGCGCCGGAGCTGATCCAGCCCGATGCTGGCGGGCAGGCCCGCACTCTCGGCGATCCGGGCGAGCGCCAGGCCCAGATCCTGAGCCTTCGTCTCGGCGGCGGATTTCTGCGTGAACGCCATGTCGCGCCTCTCCGGTCTGCAACGATGCCCTCAGCCGCCCTGCAGGCTCTCGGCGAAGTCGTCCGGCACCTCGCCGAACTGCGCGAGGATCGTCGCGCTCTCCAGTTCGCCCGTCTCGTCGTCGGCCACGACCCGGAGCGCGGCCGTGCCCGGCACCCGGGCCGACATCGCTTCGGCCTTCTTCAGGGCGCCGCTCTCGGTCCCGGTCATCTCGCGGTCGCCGGGCACGAGGCGCTTGCGCTTCAGCACGAAGGTCTGGACCACGTAGCTCGTCTTCATCGCCATGCCGCATACCCAGCCTCGATCTGCGAACCGTTGCCTGTCCACGTCGCAGAAGTCGCGCGCACAGACCAGATCCAACATGGACGTCCACGTACCATCGGGCAGGTCCCGTCGGCGACGCGCGCTTCGGCCGCGGGGCAGCGGTATCCGCCCGCCTATGCGGGTCCCGGCAAGGGCATGGCGACGTCCATCCGCAATCCGTCCGGGTCGAAGGTGAGCTCGAACTGCGCCTTCGCCTGGTAGGTGAGTAGCTGCTTGAGAAGCTCGGTCCCGAATCCTTCCCGGGTCGGCAGGGCGACGGGCGGCCCGTCATGCTCGTTCCACGTCCAGTGCAGGACCTGGCCCGAGGCGTCGTCGGCCACCGACCATGTCACCTCCACCCGCCCGGCCGGGTCGCCGAGGGCACCGTGGCGGATGGCGTTCGTCGTGAGTTCGTGCAGCGCCATGCCGACCGGGACGGCCAGTTCTGAGACGAGCAGGACATGGGGCCCGCGCAGGGAGATGCGCGCCTGCCCCGGCCCGTCGTAGGCGTTGAGCTCGGTCCGCAGGAGGCCCTCGAACGAGACGGCCTGCGTCCGATCCTCGGTGATCAGCGCGTGGGTCTTGGACAGGGACGCGATGCGGCCCGAGAAGGCACGCTGAAACTCCGCGAGGCCGAGCGAGGAGCGCAGGGTTGCGTTGAGCACGGCCTGGACGGTCGACAGGGTGTTGCGCACGCGATGGTGCAGCTCTCGCACCAGGAGCGCCTGGCGCCGCTCGAAGGCATGCCGGTCCGTCACGTCGCGCTGCGCCGACACCCAGCGGGTGATCCGCCCGTCCGGCTCGCGGACGGGCGTGATCAGCCACTCGACCATGTAGGTCGAGCCATCCTTGCGGTAGTTCACCGCCTTGCCCTGGAAGGGCTCGCCCGCGTCCAGGGCCGCGTGCATGCGGTCGAGCACGGCCCGTTCGGTCTCGGGGCCCTGGAGAAGACGCGGGCTCCGGCCCAGGACCTCGTGCGCCGCGTAGCCGGTCATGCGGGTGAAGGCCGGGTTGACGTACTCGATCCTCGGGCCCGGCGCGTCGATATCGGCGGAGGTGATGAGGATGGCCTCGCCGGTCGCCTCGACGGCGGCGCGGAGCACGCCTGTGTCGGGCTGGTCGCGGGTGGCATCGAGCCGTGCATCCAAGGGGTCTCACCTCCGTCGAACGGCCTCGGTCGCTGACGCCCCGCCTGCCGCGCACCGGCCAACCGGAGAGCGGGGATTCGGTTCCTCCGCGCGTCATTCGGCGTCGATGGCGGCCATCGCGGCAAGCGGAACGGCGGCGCGCCCGGCGCCGAGATCGCGGCGAGGGCTCCGTACCCCTCTCGACACCTCGACCGTCCGTCCGCTCGGAACCCTTGCCGGACCGCGGGCCGGAGCGCAGCATCCCGCCGCGCTCTGTTGGAACCGGGCCCCCGGTCGGCCGAGCGGGCCGACAGGCAGCCGCGCCCCGTACCGGAGCCTCCCCGCGATCTCACCCGGCGAGAGGCCAACCGACGACAGCCCGGTACCGGCGCAACGGCCGGGATCACCCGGAAGCGGCCTGCCTGACCGAGCCATTCACAGGAGGCGATCATGGATGTCACCAGACGGATCTTCGCCGCGGGCGCTGCTACGCTTCCCTTCGCCGGCCCGGGCCTGCCCTTCGCCCGCGCTCAGAGCACGGTCCAGGACGCGCCGCTCATCGGCACCGACGCGGCGGCCGATCCGCTGGACCTGGCGACGGACGCCTACATCTACGGCTACCCGCTCGTCACCATGGAGATGACCCGGCGCGTCCTCACCAACGTGGCCGCGCCCGAGGGCAAGAGCGCGCCGATGGGCCAGTTCGCCAACCTGCGGGCGTACCCGGACGCGAAGTTCCGCGCCGTCACCGCCCCCAACGCCGACACGCTCTACTCCAGCGCCTTCCTGGATGTCGGGCGCGAGCCCTACCTCCTCAGCATCCCGGCTCAGGACGGGCGCTACTACCTCATGCCGATGCTCAGCGCCTGGACGAACGTCTTCGCGGTGCCGGGCAAGCGCACCACCGGGACGGGCGCGCAGACCTACTTCATCGCGGGGCCC
>NZ_BJZU01000082.1 GCF_007992195.1 Methylobacterium oxalidis
GCGTCGACCTCCTGGTCAAGCTGATCTCCCACCAGCTCGGCGCGGCCGATCCCGAGATCGACAAGACCGTGCAGACCGTCGACCGCAAGCTCGACGAGCGCGTCATCGCGGGCGGTTTCGGCGCCGACTGAGGCGCGGCGACGATCGGGCCGGGCCGGATGTGACATCGCGCACGGAAGGCGCCGGCCTCCACAGGTAGGTTCACGTCGGGCCAGCGCTCCTGGCCTTGGAACCGGTCGGCATGGTGGGAGAGGGAGCTTTGCTCGCCCGCCGTGCCGGCCGGTTCTCGTTCAGGGCGCCCCCGAGGCGGGCTTGGCCCGCCGGTTGCGGAGACGGGGTCAGCTGGGCAGCCACCGTGCCGGAATGGAGCGGCAGGCGGGCGCCCGAGCAGGAGTGCCGACAGTGGCCATGCCCGCCCCCCTCCCCCCGTCGTCCCAGATCGAGACTCTTCCGGCCGCGCTGGTCCGCGCCCGCGCCGTCGCCGACGCGAACCGGCTCCGGGCGCTCGCCCGCGTGGCGCTCCGCGACGGTGCGCCGATGCCGGAGCTGAGAGCCTTCAACGCCCGGGCGGCCGCCCGCCGCGTCCTCGCCCACGCGCGCATCCTCATGGAGCGCGAGGCCGCCGAAACGGCGCGGCCCGAGCCGACGGCCCTGGCCGAGCTCGCGGCCTGATCCGGGCCGGCAAGCCTGCGCGGCCGACTTCCCGCGCCCTACTCCATGTGCTGCGTCACCGCGATGGTGAAGGTCTGCCCCTTGGCCGAGGAGCCGGCGACCGCCTCGACGCGGACCGTGTCGGTCACGCCCCAGTCCGGCCCCGCCCGGTAGAACAGCCCCAGGGCCGGAAGCTTCCGGTCCGGGCAGGTCCTGGACTCGGCTTTCAGGTTGAGCGCGACGAGCCTCACGGTGAGCGTCCCGCGCGACGGGGGCGTCGCGATCCGCAGGTCCGGTGCGGGCAGGCCCGAGCATTCCGCGTTGACGTTGGCGTAGACGCCGAGCTGCACCTCCTGGCCCGCCGCGGCCTTCAGCGAGCGGTCGTCCCCGCCGGGGCCGGGCTCGGCCAGCGCGGGCTGCGCGGCGAGAAGGGCGGCCGCCAGCGCGCCCGCGCGGATGGTGTGCTGCATCGCTTGCGCCTCCCGACGCGTCTGCCAGACGACGGCGGATCGCCGCGGATGTTCCCCGGATCCTCAGCGCGGGGCCGCCCGTGCGGCGGCCGCGCAGCTATGATCGAGCAGCTTCTCGGCGTGGCTGCCCGGGGACCGGTTGGCCAGCACGTAGAAGCCCGGTTCGGGGTCCTGCGGCGACGTCGCGACCGCCGCGAGGCTGGTGGCACGCAGGTTCGTCCGATGTCCCGGCAGGCGCGTCAGGGCCGCGAAGGGGTTGAACTCGGCCGCCTCGGCCGCGGGGACGCGCATCGCGAGGAAGCGGCTGCCCTGGAGCGCGACCGGCAGGGGCGCCCAGCGGGCGGTCACGCCGGCGCCGTAGCGCTGCAGGACGGCGCGCACGCCCGGCTTGAGGCAGTCGAGATGGATGTGCAGCTGGTCCTGGCTGCGGCCGCCAGCCGAGTTCACGGCGAGCCCCACCCCCTCGATCGGCAAGCGGCTCCCGAGCGCCTCGATCACGGAGCGTCGCGCCGCGAGGGCGGCGCGCCAGTAGGCGGCGCCGTCGGCCTGCTGCAGCACGGGCGCTTCGAGGCCGACCACGTCGGCGGTCGGCATGACGACGGTGTGGGTCGGCTGCCCCGGCGCCCGCAGCACGGCCGTGCCGGGCCGCCCCGCATTGCCGAGGTCGACGGCGAGGCACGGGAAGGTCTGCCCGAGGGTCCGCTTCGCGAGGATGCAGCCCTGCAGGGCCGTCCAGAGGATGCCGCGGGACGGGTCCGGGACCGCGTGCGCCGGCCTTGCACACAGCGCTGCGCCGAGCGCCAGGGCGCAGGCGAGGCGGAGCCTCCTCATCGGGCTCCGCGGCCGGGCGTCCGGGTGGCCCCGGCCCGGATCGGGGCGCGCGGGCGCCTCACTCGTCACCGGGTTGGCTGACCATCAGGACGGTCGCCTGCAGCCGCTGCCGGTCGAGCGGCCCGGCGACGGCCTGCCGGGGCGGGGGCGCCGCGCGGTGGGGCGAGGTCGGGGATTCGAGCCGCGCGCTGCGCAGGGCGCGGTCGAGCTGGGCCCGGGTCGAGGTGTCGACCAGGAGCGTGAGGCCGCCGATGACGAGGGCGGACATGCAGGCGGTGGAGAGGAGGGTCGAGATGCTGGGCACGGCTGAGATCCTGTCGACCCAACCTACCCCTCGGCGCCGCTCGCCGATGCAGCCGGCCGGACACAGGGACCGGGCGGCACGCGGTTGCCAACAGATTGTGATGCGGAGGCCGATCCGGGCTCAGCCCCGAAGCGGCTCGGTCAGCGGCGCTGGACGACCGGGAGGATTGGAGCGGGTGAAGGGAATCGAACCCTCGTATTCAGCTTGGAAGGCTGCTGCTCTACCATTGAGCTACACCCGCGCGAGGGGCCGGATAGCACGGCCGTCCGGCCTTGAGAAGGCGGCCCGCCCTCGTTCGCGACCGATCGCTTCACCCGCGCGGGCTCGCCTGCGCAGTTGTGATGGGACGAGGCGATGGGAAGTGCTTGGTGGGGGAAGTAGGACTCGAACCTACGAAGCTTACGCAGCGGATTTACAGTCCGCCCCCTTTGCCGCTCGGGACATTCCCCCAAACTGCGGGCCCTGAAGGCCGCGTGCGGCCCTTATGATGAGGGCTCCGGCGGGTGTCAACCGGCTTGCGGTCCGCGCGCCGGTCCTCAACCGCACGGGGCGAGATCGCAGATCCGCACCTGCGTCCGCTCGGCGCCGCGCCAGCGGTCGCAGGCGAGTGTCCCGGCCACGTGGAACTCGCGCCCGACGCCGTTGAGGAGGGCCTGCCCGAGCGGTCCCTGCGCTGCGCGGAACGAGATGGCGCCGATGGCCTGCCCGTCGCGGCTGCGCAGGCGCGCGCGCACGTGCCCGTTGCCGACGAGGCCGGCATCGACGATCCGATGGCGCGGCAGGGCGAAGACGGGCTCCGGCGCGCCGGAGCCGAAGGGGCCGGCCTGCGCGATCAGCCGTACGGTCTCGGCGGTGGCGCCGCCCGCGCTGAGCGTACCGTCGAGGAGGAGCGCCTCCGCCGCGCGGGCGCTCCGCACGGGTGCGCCGAGCGCCTCGGCGAGATGCGCCTGGAAGCGGGCGAGGTCGGCCGCCGCGATGGTGGCGCCCGCCGCCATGGCGTGGCCGCCGCCCTTCCGGGCGAGGCCGGCCGCGACGCCGTGGCGGACGGCTTGCCCGAGATCGACGCCGGGGATCGAGCGGCCGGACCCCACCGCGGTGCCGTCCGGGCGGAGCGCGAAGGCGAAGGCGGGGCGGCCGAAGCGTTCCTTGAGGCGCGCCGCGATCAGCCCGACGACGCCCGGGTGCCACTCGGGCGAGCCCGCGACCAGAACCGTTCGGTCCGGATCGAGGCCGAGCTCCCGGTCCATCTCGGCCTCGGCCGCCGCCACCGCCTCGGCCTCGATCACCTGCCGCTCGCGGTTCAGACGGTCGAGCTCGGCCGCGATGCGGGCGGCCTCCGCGGGGTCCTGCGTGCCGAGGAGCTTCGCCCCGAGCGAGGCGTCGCCGATCCGCCCGCCCGCGTTGATCCTCGGCCCGATCAGGTAGCCGAGGTGCCAGGCCTGCGGCGGCTCGTCGAGGGAGGCGGCGTCGCACAGGGCGGCGAGGCCGCGGCGCCCGCGCCCGCGCATCACCGTGAGGCCCTGCACCACGAAGGCGCGGTTGAGGCCGACGAGGGGCACCACGTCGGCGACCGTGGCGAGGGCCACGAGGTCGAGGGCGTCGGCGAGGCTCGGCTCCGGCCGCCCCTGGAAGAAGCCCTCCCGCCGCAGGGCCCGGTTCAGGGCCACCAGCGTGAGGAAGACGATCCCCGCCGCGCAGAGATGGCCGAGGCCCGAAAGGTCGTCGAGGCGGTTCGGGTTCACCACGGCGCGGGCCGGCGGCAGCGTCTCGGCGGCGGCGTGGTGGTCGAGCACGATCACGTCGAGGCCGATCTCCCGCGCCACCTCCAGGGGATCGTGCCCGCTCGTGCCGCAATCGACCGTGACGAGGAGGGTGGCGCCGTCCGCGGCGAGCGCCCGCACCGCCTCGGCGTTCGGGCCGTAGCCCTCCGTGATGCGGTCCGGGATGTGGATGCGGGTCGGCACGCCGAGGGCGCGCAGGTGGCCGGCGAGCAGGGCGGCGCTCGCGGCCCCGTCCACGTCGTAGTCGCCGAAGATCGCCACGGTCTCGCCGAGGCGCACGGCGCGGGCGAGGCGCTCCGCCGCCGCCTCCATGTCGAGCAGGCAGTCGGGGTCGGGCATCAGGTCCCGCAGGCGGGGCTTCAGGTAGCCCTCGGCCTCCCCCGGCAGCACCCCGCGGCCCGCGAGCACGCGGGCGAGCAGGTCCGGCAGGCCGTGCGCCTGGGTCATGGTGAGGGCGTGCCCCTGCGCGGCGGCCGCGCCGCAGCGCTCTCGCCAGACCCGCCCGAGGAGCGAGGCGGTGACGTCGAGGAGGGCGCGCGGTTCGGGCATGGCGATGGCGGCGGACACGGGGCGGGATCATAACCGCAACCGGCGCCCGATGCTGCCGCACCGATGCGACAGGGCGCTCCCCGAATGCGTGCCCGTCCCCTACCCTGCCGGATCGGCGTCAATGCGCACCCGCAGGATCGCGTAGGGCGGCTGCTGCAGGTCGCGGCCTCCGTTGTATTCCGGGCGCCGGTTCACCTGCGCGGCCGAGACGTAGAGCCAGCGGTCCGGCGTGATCCAGAACGTGTCGGCCCAGATCAGGCGCTCATCCGAGGCGATCACCTCGATCCGCCCGTCCGGATGGCGGCGGCCGACCGCGTTCTGCTCCTGCAGGGTGAGGTAGACGCGGTCCTGCGAATCGGTGGTGAGGCCGCCGGTCATGCCCTTCTCGCCGAGGTCCTCGACGCCGGCCGCCACCTCGGCGTCCGTGGCGTCCGGATCGAGCAGGGAGGCCGTGTCGACCGCGTAGAGGCGCCGCCCGATCAGCGGCGCGTAGTAGAGCCGCCGCCCGTCCGGGCTGAGGGCGATGCCGTTGGCGCCGCCCTGCACGGGCTTCTCCGGGCCGCCCTCAAGGCGCAGCACGACGGGGCGATGCTCGACGAACTTGACGAGATTCTTCTGCGACTTCGTGCTGGCGTGGCCCTGCAGGCGCCGGACCACCCGGCCGCTGTCCAGGTCGACCGCGAGGATCGCCCCCTCCTCGCCCTGGCCCTGGTCGGTGACGTAGGCCAGCGCCCGGCCCTCGCGGATGTCGACCCGCAGGTCGTTGAGCGAGGAGGAGGGCGTGACGCCCGCCTCGAGAGGCACCACCCGGCGGATCCGGTTCTCGGCGAGGTCGACCTGGACGAGCTTCGCGCCGCCGGGCACGGGCGGCCCCTTGCCCTCCGGCAGGCCGGCGTCGAGGAGCCAGAGGGTGTCGTCGCGGTCGATGACGCCGTTCGGTACGTGCAGGAGGCTCGCCTGCGGGCTCTTCGGGTCCGGCCGGTTCATCGCCTCGCTCGGGTAGGGCCGCACCGTGCCGTCCGGCGCCACCTCGCCGACCGTGATCGGCACCGTCGCGTCGAAGCGGGGCATCATCACGAAGACGCGGCCCGTGCGCGAGATGGCGAGCCCGGTCGGCGTCGAGGGGGCGTTCGCGAGGAGCGCCAGCTCCATCGGGCCGGCCGGCCGGCTCGTCGCGCTCCGCGCCCCGGCGGGCGGCGTGGCTTCGGCCGTCGGCGCCGCCTCGGCGTGGCGCGTCAGGCCGAGGGCGGCGGCGGCCGTCAGGCCATGCGCGATCAGGTGGCGGCGGTCGAGCGCCATGCGGTCTCCTCCGGATTTTCGTGCGTCAGCGGCCTGCGACCCGTAGGTCGAGGGCGTGGATGGATCCCCCCGCCGAGACGAACAGGCGCCGTCCTTCCGGGCCGCCGAAGGCGACGTTGGCGGCGGCGCGCGGCGTGGCGATGCGCCCGAGCCAGGTGCCGTCCGGGTCGAACACGCGCACGCCGTCCTCGCAGGCGGCGTAGAGGCGGCCGGCCCGGTCGACGGCGAGCCCGTCCGGCGCGCCGGAATCGAGCTCGGCGAAGCGGCGCGGGGGCCCGAGCCGGTGATCGGGCCCGACCGGGAGGGCGAGGATCGCGCGGGCGCCCTCCGGCTGGAGCGCGGCGCCCGCGTCGCTGAGATAGAAGGTGCGCCCGTCCGGCGCGAAGGCGAGGCCGTTCGGCTGGTCGGCCGCGTCCGTCATCGCCTCGACGCGGCCGGGCTCGCTCACGCGGTAGACCCGCCGCGCGCCCTGCGCGGGCTCGGCCATCACGCCCTCGTCGGGCTGGCGGATGCCGAAGACCGGGTCGGTGAACCAGATCGCGCCGTCCGGCCCCAGCACGGCGTCGTTCGGTGCGTTGAGCGGCCGGCCCGCGAAGCTGTCGGCCAGCACGGTCAGTCCGCCGTCCGGCTCCCGGCGCACGACCCGCCGGCCCCGGTGCTCGCAGGTGACGAGGCACCCCGCGCCGTCGAGCGCGTTGCCGTTGGCGTTGTTCGAGGGGTCGCGGAAGGTCCGCGCCCGGCCGTCCGGCCCGAGCACGCTGATGCGGTTCGCCTTCACGTCGCTGAAGACGAGGCCGCCGAGCTGCGGCGCCGGGCACAGGCCCTCGCACCAGCGCCCGCCCGAATAGATCGTCTCGGGCCGGGCCGCCGGGTCGATCACGTCGGCGAAGCGCGGGTCGAGGCCGCGCACCGCCGGGGCGGCCGCGGCCTCCCTCGGCATCGCGAGGGCCAGGGCGCCGGCGGCGAGGACGTCCCGTCGTCTGAAGGAGGGCATCGGGCTTCCGCGGAAGGTTCGTCCCCGCGAAGGGATCGTTCCTGCCAACGCGGCCCGGCGCGCGATGATCCTCCGACGCTCCGGGGCGAGGCTCCCCCGAAACGCGGACGGGGCGGGCGCTGTCCGCGCTCGCCCCGCCGGAGCCTCCCGCCCTGAGCGGACGGTCAGAGGTTCTTCAGGATCGAGTCGACCACCTTCTTGGCGTCGCCGAACAGCATCATGGTGTTGTCGCGGAAGAAGACTTCGTTCTCGACGCCCGCGTAGCCCGAGCCCATGCCGCGCTTGATGAACAGCACGGTCTTGGCGCGCTCCACGTCGAGGATCGGCATGCCGTAGATCGGCGAGGTCTTGTCGGTCTTGGCGGCCGGGTTCGTGACGTCGTTGGCGCCGATCACGAAGGCCACGTCCGCCTGCGGGAACTCGCCGTTGATGTCCTCGAGCTCGAACACCTCGTCGTAGGGCACGTTCGCCTCGGCGAGCAGGACGTTCATGTGGCCCGGCATGCGGCCCGCCACCGGGTGGATGGCGTACTTGACGTCGACGCCCTCCTTCTTGAGCAGGTCGGCCATCTCGCGGAGCGAGTGCTGCGCCTGAGCGACCGCCATGCCGTAGCCGGGGACGATGATCACCTTCTCGGCGTTCTTCATGATGTAGGCCGCGTCGTCGGCCGAGCCCTGCTTGACGGGGCGCGTCTCGACCTGGCCCCCGCCGGCCGCGACGGTGTCGCCGCCGAAGCCGCCGAGGATGACCGAGATGAACGAGCGGTTCATCGCGTGGCACATGATGTAGGACAGGATTGCGCCCGAGGAGCCGACGAGCGAGCCCGTGATGATGAGCGCGAGGTTGCCCAGCGTGAAGCCGATGCCGGCCGCCGCCCAGCCCGAGTAGGAGTTCAGCATCGAGACGACGACGGGCATGTCGGCGCCGCCGATCGGGATGATGATCAGGCCGCCGAGCACCAGCGACAGGATCACGATCAGCCAGAACACCGCCTTGCTGCCGGTGCCGATGAACACGGCGAGCAGCGCCACGAGGGCGATGGCGAGCGCGATGTTGATGGCGTGGCGCTGGGGCAGGATGATCGGCTTGCCGGACATCCGCCCGTCGAGCTTGGCGAAGGCGATGACCGAGCCCGTGAAGGTGATGGCGCCGATGGCCACGCCCAGGCCCATCTCGAACAGGGACTGGCCGTGGATGTGGCCGCCCTCGACGATGCCGAAGGCCTGGGGCGCGTAGAGGGCGCCGGCCGCCACGAACACCGCCGCAAGGCCGACCAGCGAGTGGAAGGCGGCGACGAGCTGCGGCATCGCCGTCATCGGCACGCGCTTGGCGATCACCGCGCCCGCGCCGCCGCCGATGCCGAGGCCGAGGAGCACGAGGATCCAGGCGCCGAAGCCCGCCGGCGGATGGCCGACCAGGGTGGTGAGGATGGCGAGCGCCATGCCGACCATGCCGTACAGGTTGCCCTGGCGGGAGGTGGTCGGGTGCGAGAGGCCCCGCAGCGCCATGATGAACAGGACGCCGGAGACGATGTACAGAAGGGATGAGACGTTCTCGGACATCGCCTCAGGCCTTCTTCTTGTACATGCCGAGCATGCGCTGGGTGACGAGGAAGCCGCCGAAGATGTTCACGCTGGCCAGGATGATGGCGAAGAACCCGAAGAACCGGGCCCAGCCTGTGCCGTGCTCGATCAGCGGCACGCCGGCGGCGAGGATCGCGCCGACGATGATCACGGAGGAGATCGCGTTGGTGACCGACATCAGCGGCGTGTGCAGAGCCGGGGTGACGGACCAGACCACGTAGTAGCCCACGAAGATCGCGAGCACGAAGATGGCGAGGCGGAACACGGTGGGGTCCACCGCGCCGTGGGTCATGGCGGCGGCGCCGTGGCCGAGGCCGTCGGCGATGGAGGCGGCCTGGTCGGCGGCGCGGCGGGCGGCCTCGGCGGCGGCGCGCGCGGTGTCCGCGAGCACGCGGGTCTGATCGACCGCCTGGTCGGGGGGAAGGTTGGCCATCGGGAGTGTCTCCGGCGGGATCAGGCTGCTTTGGGCTGGAAGGAGGCGTGCACCACCTCGCCGTCGCGGGTGAGGTTCGTCGCCTTGACGAGCTCGTCGTCCCACTTGATCGCGAGCGCCTTCGCCTCCTTGTCGATCAGGGTCTCGACGAAGGCGAAGAGGTTGCGCGCGTAGAGGCTCGACGCGGTGGCGGCGAGGCGCCCCGCCACGTTGGTGTGGCCGACGATCTTCACGCCCTTCTCGGTGGTGACGATCTCGCCCGCCTTGGCGCCCGCCACGTTGCCCCCGCGCTCCACCGCGAGGTCGACGAGGACGGAGCCCGGCTTCATCGAGGCCACCATCTCCTCGGAGACGAGCTTCGGCGCCGGGCGGCCCGGGATGAGGGCCGTGGTGATCACGATGTCCTGCTTGGCGATGTGGCCCTTGACCAACTCGGCCTGCTTCTGCTGGTACTCGGCCGACATCTCCTTGGCGTAGCCGCCCGCGGTCTCGGCCTGCTTGAACTCCTCGTCCTCCACCGCCACGAACTTGGCGCCGAGGGACTCGACCTGCTCCTTGGTGGCGGGCCGCACGTCGGTCGCCGTCACGACCGCGCCGAGGCGGCGGGCGGTGGCGATGGCCTGAAGGCCCGCCACGCCCACGCCCATCACGAAGACGCGTGCGGCCGGCACGGTGCCCGCGGCCGTCATCATCATCGGCATGGAGCGGCCGTACTCGGCGGCGCCGTCGACCACCGCGCGGTAGCCGGCGAGGTTCGCCTGGGAGGAGAGCACGTCCATCACCTGCGCGCGGGTGATGCGGGGCATCAGCTCCATGGCGAAGCCGGTCACGCCGGCGTCGGCCATGGCCTTCAGCTCGGCCTCGCGGCCGTAGGGGTCCATGATGGCGACCACGGCGGCGCCCTTCTTGAGGAGCGGCAGCTCCTCGGCGGCGGGGCGGCGGACCTTCAGGACGAGGTCGGCGTCCCGCGCGGTCTCCTCGGCGCCCTGCGCCACGGTGGCGCCGGCCGCCTCGTACTCGGCGTCCGGAACGCCGGCCTTGAGGCCGGCGCCCGCCTGGACGACGACCTCGGCGCCGAGGCCGACGAACTTCTTCACCGTCTCGGGCACCGCCGCGACGCGCGGTTCCGCGGGATCCGCCTCCGACAGCACAGCGATGCGCATTCAAGAATTCCCTTCGATTGACCGCCTCTCGATGCGCGATTCGTCGCCGCGAGACGAGGCGGGTGACCCGGTTAGTCTGATGACAATGCGAATAGTGTAACCGTCGGCCTGACCTGCAGCGCCTGAAACGTCCTCAGGCGAAGGCGAGGTACAGGGCGAGCAGGGCGCCGACCACGAAGGGGGCCTTCCAGCCGATGCTCGGCGCCAGGGCGCCGACCGCGCCGGCCACGCTCGACAGGACCACGCCGAGGATCGCCGTCATCCACGCCTCGCGGATGCCGCCGACGGCGAGCGCCAGTACCCAGCAGATCACGACGCCGGTGGCGATCTCAACGAACCGAACGAATCCCCGATACGTCTGCTCGTGCGTCTTCTCATCCATCGCGGGGCTGTACCGAACCCCGGACAAAGTCTTCGTATCGGCCATCGTGCGCTCGTCCCTTGACGTGTCTTGCTTTGGTCCCGAGCGGATTTAGCGCAAGGTCAAACGTGCCGCAATCGGCATGCGCCGCTGCCTCATCTCTGCGGCGCAGTTTCTGGTATACCAGGGAAAATGTCCAGTCCCGTCCGCGCCTTCGGGCGTGGAAAATGTCCGGGACCAGCGGTGCGGGCGGCTCTCCGCGCGAGCCCCGCCCGAGCCTCAGTCGGGCTTCGGCAGGCCCGCGGCGGCGAGCGCCTCCCCCTGCCGTCCGGCGAGGGCATCGAGCGAGAAGTGCTCGATCTCCGCCTCGAACAGGCGGTGGTAGTTCAGCTCCGAGCGCAGGTGCAGGAACACGGCCCCGAGACCCACCGCGGCACGGTCCATGAAGACGAATTCCTGCGGCACCGTCACGGGCCCGCGCTCCTTCAGGGCCTGATGCACCTCGAAGGCCTGGCGGCGCCCGTACTCGCCGGGCTTGACCCCGTCCGCTACGGTGCGGGTGCGGTCCTCCAGAAGTGGGCCGTAGATGAAGCGCGCCCATATATTGAGGATGTCGATCAACTCTCGGTTGAGGTTCTTGAAGCCCCAGACCTCGTAGGCGTGGACGATGCGCGGCTCGTCGCCGGTGAGCAGGCCCCGGTAGAGATCGACCACGCCGCCGACGAAGCGCGGGTGGAAGATGCGCACGCAGCCGTAGTCGAGAAGGTTGATGCCCTGCGCCTCGCCCCCCTCCGAGAACACGGTGTAATTGCCGAGATGCGGGTCGCCGTGGATCACGGCGGCGCGGCTGAACGGGTGCCACCACGCCTTGAACATCGCCTGCGCGATGCGGTTGCGGATCTCGACCGGGCTGTCGGCGAAGTTGAGGATCCGCTCGCCGTCGAGCCAGCCGAGGGTGAGGAGGCGGCGCGTCGAGAGGTCCGTGTGGACCGCCGGCACGCGCACGGCGTCGATGTCCCGCAGGACGCCGCCGTAGAGGACGGCGTGCCGGGCCTCGCGGGCGTAGTCCAGCTCCTCGCGCACCCGGGCACCGATCTCCTTGGCGATCTCGCGGGTATCGAGCCAGGAGTTCATGCGCCGGTGGAGCGCGAAGGCGACTTCGAGCTGCTTGAGGTCGGCTTCAACTGCAGATTGCATATCCGGGTACTGGAGCTTGCAGGCGAGCGCGGCGCCGTCCTTCGAGGTCGCCCGGTGCACCTGCCCGAGGGAGGCGGCGGCGGCGGGCTTCAGGTCGAAGCTGCCGAACCGGCCCTGCCAGTCGGGGCCGAGCTCGGCCATCATCCGGCGCTTGACGAAGGCGGCGCCCATCGGCGGCGCGTCGGCCTGCAGCTTCTGCAGCTCGGCCGCGTACTCGGGTGGCAGGAGGTCCGGCACCGTGGCCAGGAGCTGCGCCACCTTCATGATGGGTCCCTTCAGGCCACCGAGGGCCTGGGCGAGGGCCGCGGCGTTCGTGGTCCCCTCCCTGCCGAACAGGCGTGCGCCCGCCATGCGCGCGGCGACGCCGCCCACGTTGGCGCCGACGCGGGCGTAGCGGCTCGCGCGGGCGGAGAAGCGGTTGGCTTCACGGTCGGTCTCGGCCATCGGGCTCTTCTGAACGGTCGTCGGGGGATCAGACCGGGAGATAAGCCGATCCGCACCCGCTGCCAGGGCGGTGGGGCGGCGCGCCGCGGCCTTCCCGGCCCGCCTCAGGCCGCCGGCCAGTTGTCCCGGATCCAGCGGGTGAGGCCGGATTCGTCGGCCTCGCCCGCGGCGAGACCCCGGATCATGACTACCGCCTCAGCTTCATCCGCGACGAAGTCTACGTCGTTGAAACCGAGAAAGGTCACCAGCGCGAGAAGGGCTGCCCGCTTGTTGCCGTCGACGAATGGATGCTTTTTGGCGATCTCGAAGGCCTAGGCCGCGCGATTGACCGGGCGGCCGAGAGCCGATTCGAGAGCGCCTACATCGCGGAGGCCCGGCGGGCCGCCGAACAATTTGAGTTGATGCGCGTGAATCGCCTGAACCGGATCGCTCGTCAGCCAGACGACCTCGCTCGTTTGGCGAGTTCGGACAGGGCGTTCCGGTATATCTTCATCGCCTTCTCGGCGGTCAGCGCCAACGCGAGAGCGGCCGAGGCCGGCCTCAGCCGTCCCCCTCAATCGCCTCGAGCTCCGCGATCATGCCCTCGATCATGCCGAGGCCGATCTGCCAGAAGGAGGGATCGCCGGCATCGAGCCCGAACGGCTTCAGGAGCTCGCCGTAGGGCTTCGAGCCGCCCGCCGAGAGCAGCGCGAAGTAGCGGTCCACGAAGCCTTCCTCCGCCTTCGCGTAGACGCCGTAGAGCGAGTTCACGAGGCAGTCGCCGAAGGCGTAGGCGTAGACGTAGAAGGGCGAGTGGATGAAGTGCGGGATGTAGGCCCAGAAGGGCTCGTAGCCCGCGTCGAGCGTGATCGCCGGCCCCAGCGATTCGGCCTGCACCGAGATCCAGAGCGCGTTGATCTGCTCGGCCGTCAGCTCGCCCTCCTGCCGGGCGAGGTGCACCTTCCGCTCGAACGAGTAGAACGCGATCTGGCGCACCACCGTGTTGATCATGTCCTCGACCTTGGCGGCCAGCATGGCGCGGCGCTGCACCGTGTCGGTCGTCCCGGCCAGCAGGCGCCGGAAGGTCAGCATCTCGCCGAACACGCTGGCGGTCTCGGCGAGCGTCAGGGGCGTCGGCGCCATGAGCGCCCCGTTCGGGCCGGCGAGCACCTGGTGCACCCCGTGGCCGAGTTCGTGCGCGAGCGTCATCACGTCCCGCGGCTTGCCCTGGTAGTTGACGAGCACGTAGGGGTGCACGGAGGGCACGGTGGGGTGCGCGAAGGCGCCGGGCGCCTTGCCGGGCCGGGTCGGCGCGTCGATCCAGCGGCGGTCGAAGAAGTCCCGGGCGATCCCGGCCATCCGGGGCGAGAACGCGTCGTAGGCGTCGAGCACGGTGTCGCGCGCCTCGCTCCAGGGGATCGTGCGCTGCTCGACCTTCGGCAGCGGCGCATTCCGGTCCCAGTAGGGCAGCGCCTCGGTGCCGAACCAGCGGGCCTTGAGCCGATAGTAGCGATGCGACAGGCGCGGGTAGGCCGCGCGCACCGCCTCGACGAGGGCCGCCACCACCTCCGGCTCGACCCGGTTGGCGAGGTGGCGCGCGTCGGCCACGTCCTTGAAGCCGCGCCAGCGGTCGGAGATCTCCTTGTCCTTGGCGAGCGTGTTGGTGATCAGCGTGAAGACGCGCAGGTTCGCGCGGAACACCTCGCTCAGCGCGCCCGCTGCCTCCTTGCGCACCGCCCCGTCCGGGTCCTGCAGCTTGTTGAGCGTCGGCTCCAGGGTGAGCTGCTCGCCGCGCACGGGGAAGCGCAGGGAGGCGATGGTCTCGTTGAAGAGCCGGTCCCAGGCGGCGTTCGAGGTGACGGACTTCTCGAGGAAGAGCTTCTCGATGCGGTCCTCGAGCTGGAAGGGCTTCTCCCGGCGCAGATCCTCGATCCAGGGCGCGTAGCGGGCGAGCGGGCCCTGCGCCATGGCGGCGTCCATCACCGCGTCGTCCACCCGGTTCAGCTCGAGCGCGAAGAACAGGAGGTCGCCCGAGGCGTTCGTCAGGCGCTCGCGGGTGTCGCCGTAGAACTTGGCGCGCCGCTCGTCGGTGGTGTCGCCCGAGTAGACGAGGCCCGCGTAGGACATCAGCTTGCCGAGAAGCTCCTCGATCGCCTCGTAGGCCCGCACCGCCTCGCCGAGCCGGGCCGAGGCGTCCGGTCCCGCCGCGAGCTCCGCGACGCGGCCGGCGTAACGCTCGGCGAAGGCCCGGCAATCGGCCTCGGCGCGGGCGAGGTCGTCGCGGAAATCGGGCGCGTCGATGCCCGAGTAGAGGTCGGAGAGGTCCCATTCGGGCAGGGCCCCGAGATCGAGCGCGCGGGCGGCGGCCCGGGCCGCCTGCGTCCCGTCCGCGTTGCGCGACGGTTCGGGCATCGGGGCTGGCGCGACGGCTCGGCTCGACATGGATCCTCGGTTCCTTCCTGCGGGGAAACGGCCCCGCCCGCCCTGATATCGAGCGCAAACCGCTCGCGATCAACCGATCTCCGCGCGACGGCCGCGTCTGTCACGGCGTCGCACGCGGGCCCGGCGGCGCGCACGGCGAAATCCTGCAACGTCGTTAAGCGGGACTTTACGCCTTTGGGTGACCCTGCGGCTCGAAACGAAACACGGGGCCGGATCTGCCGGCGCGGGGTCCGAACTCCCCGCGCCCCGCGCCGGCACGCCGCAGCCACGGATGGGAGCCCGCATGTCGACAACGATCCTCATCGTCGACGACGATCCCGTGCAGCGCCGCCTCGCGGAGGCGACCGTGCGGCGCTTCGGATTCGAGGCGCTGATCGCCGAGAACGGGGCCGACGCGCTCGCCCGGCTGCGGGCGGGCGGCGAGATCGACGTGGTGCTCCTCGACCTCGTGATGCCGGGCCTCGACGGGCTCGGCGTCCTCGCCGAGATGCGCAAGAGCGGCATCGATACCCCCGTCATCGTCCAGACCTCGAACGGATCGATCGACGCCGTGGTCAACGCCATGCGGGCGGGGGCCGTAGACTTCGTGGTCAAGCCCGCGGGCGCCGAGCGCCTGCAGGTCTCGATCCGCAACGCCCTCAAGGTGGACCAGCTCGAGGAGGAGGTGCGGCGCATGCGCCGCCGGGCCTCCGGTGCCCTCACCTTCAAGGACCTCGCCTCGAAGAGCCCGGACATGGACCGGGTGATCCGGCTTGCCGAGCGGGCCGCCAAGTCGAACATCCCGGTCCTGATCGAGGGCGAATCGGGCGTCGGCAAGGAGGTGCTGGCCCGCGCGATCCAGGGCTCGGGCGAGCGCCGCGGCAAGCCCTTCGTCACCGTCAATTGCGGCGCGATCCCTGAGAACCTCGTGGAATCGACCCTGTTCGGCCACGAGAAAGGGGCGTTCACGGGCGCGACCGAGCGGCATGTCGGCAAGTTCGTCGAGGCGTCCGGCGGCACGCTCTTCCTCGACGAGATCGGCGAACTGCCCCTCGACGCGCAGGTGAAGCTCCTGCGCGCCCTTCAGGAGGGCGAGGTCGATCCCGTCGGCGGCAAGCGCAGCGTGCGCGTCGACATCCGCCTCGTCTCGGCGACGAACCGCTCGCTCCTCGACCTCGTGAAGCAGGGCCGCTTCCGCGAGGACCTCTACTACCGCCTCAACGTCTTCCCGATGACCCTGCCGCCGCTGCGGGCGCGCCGCGAGGACATTCCGGACCTCGTCCGCTCCTTCTGCGCGCGCTTCGCGGCGGAGGAGGGCAAGCGCGTCCGCTCGGTGACGCCCGAGGCGATGGCGCTGCTCACCCGCTACGGCTGGCCCGGCAACGTCCGCCAGCTCGAGAACGCCCTGTTCCGGGCCGTCGTGCTCGCCGACGGCGACGAGCTGACCGTCTCCGAGTTCCCGCAGATCGCCGCGCAGGTCGAAGGGTTCGACGTGCGCATCCCGCCCGCCCCCGGCCAGCTCGTGCTGCCGACCGGCGCGCCGGAGCCGGTGCGCGAGATCGTGCGCGTCGAGGTGCGCGACCCCCACGCCATGTCCCTCGTCGTGGAGGACACGGGCGAGATGAAGACGATGGAGGCGCTGGAGGCCGAGGTGATCCGCTTCGCCCTGCAATTCTACCGCGGCCGGATGTCCGAGGTCTCGCGCCGCCTCGGAATCGGCCGATCCACCCTCTACCGCAAGCTCAAGGACCTCGGCCTCGACGAGGGCTCCGAGGAGGCGGCGGCCTGAGGGCCGGCGCCGGCCTGTGCGATTGCACACGGCCGTGCTTGAGACCATAACCATACGAAGGGTTTGGCGGCGCGGCCGCATTCCCCGGAGAGCCAGCATGCGCCTGTCGCGCTCTGCCACCCTCGCCCTGGCCGCCCTGGTGGCAGCCTCGGCGCCGCAGCTCGGGCCGGCCGCCGCCGAGGTCCAGCCCGAGGCCGCGCAATCCGCCCCGCTCCCGCCGGCCCCTTCGTCCGAGGCCGTACCGGCGCCCGCCGAGGCCCTGCCGACGCCGGATCCGGTCCGGACCGATGCCCTGGCCGCCGACCGGCCGGCCGATGCCGCACCCGATTCGCCAGGGCCCTCCCCCGGGTCCGCCGAGGCCGCGACGCCGTCCGGGACCGCTTCGCCCCCCGAGGCCGAGAAGCCGGCCGTCAGCGCCGAGGCGCCGGCCGCGCCCCAGGCGCCGCCTCCGCCCGCCGACCCGCAGGCGGCGGCTGTCGCCGCGCGCCTCGCCGACCCGGCGCCGCTCCTGCCCCGTCTCACCGCGAAGGAGCGCGAGGCGATCCAGGCTTTCTACGCGCTCGGCGCCTTCAAGCCGGTCTGGATCGCGGACCGCGCCTTCACGCCGGCCGCCAAGTCCGCCGCCGCCCGCCTCGCCCGTGCGGGCGAGGACGGGCTCGACCCGGCCGCCTACCCGGTGCCGGTCCTCGGCGTGATGACCCGGCCCGAGACCGAGGCCGAGATCGCGGAGGCCGACCTCAAGCTCTCGGCGGTCATCGCCCTCTACGCCCGCGACGCGCGGGGCGGACGCCTCAACCCTGCCGCCCTGTCCCGCCTGATCACCCCCGTCCTCGACCTGCCCGCCCCCGAGGCGGTGCTCGGCCAGATCGCCACCGGCGGCGAGGCTGCGGGCGACCTCCTGCAGCGCTACAACCCGCAGAACGCGGGCTACCTCGCCCTCAGGGCCCGCCTCGCCGCGCTTCGCGAGCGCAGCCCGGCCGGCACCCCGGCGGCGCTGCCCCCGGGCCCGGTCCTGAAGCTCGGGATGCGCGACGCGCGCGTGCCCCTGATCCGGGCCCGCTTCGGGCTGGCCGGGCGCGCGGCGGGCAGCCTCGACGCCGGCCCCGGCGAGCCGGAGGATTACGATGCCGGCGTCGCCGCGGCGGTCGCCGCCTTCCAGAAGCGGCGCGGCCTGCCGGCGAGCGGCGACCTCACGCCCCAGACCGTGGCGGCGCTCGGCGCGCCGCAGGCGAGGCCCGGCCGCCCCGATGGCGAGGTCGAGATCCTCGTCAACATGGAGCGCTGGCGCTGGCTGCCGGCCCTCGGGCGCGACTACGTGATGGTCAACATCCCCGAGTTCCGCCTGCGGGTGTTCCGCGACGGGCACCTCAAGGACGAGACCCGGGTGATCGTCGGCAAGACGGAATCGCCGACCCCGATCTTCTCCGGGATGATGGAGTACGCGGTCGTCAACCCGTCCTGGAACGTGCCGCCCTCGATCCTGAAGAACGAGTTCCTGCCCGGCCTCGCCCGCGACCCGAACTACGCGGCGCGACGCGGCTACCAGGTCGTGCGCCACGGCAACACGATCTCGGTGCGCCAGCCGCCCGGCGAGCGCAACGCCCTCGGCTTCGTCAAGTTCATGTTCCCGAACAACCACGCGGTCTACCTGCACGACACGCCGAACCGCTCGCTGTTCTCGGCCTCCTTCCGGGCGATGAGCCACGGCTGCGTGCGCGTCGACGACCCGTTCCGCTTCGCCGACGCGGTGCTGCCGGCGGCCTGGACCAGCGAGCGCCTGACGAAGCTGATCGGCAAGGGCGAGCGCACCGTGCGCCTCGACGAGAAGCTGCCCGTCCATCTCGCCTACTTCACGGCCTTCGTGGACGATGCGGGCCAGTTCCGGACCCTGCCCGACCTTTACGGCGTCGACGCCCGCATGCGCGCCGCCCTCGGCCTGGCCGGCGGCGCCGCGCTCGTCGCCAAGGCCCCGCCCGAGCCGAAGCGGCGCGCCGCCGAGATGCCGAAGCCGAAGCAGGCGGCCAGCCACGTGGCCCAGCCCGCGCCTCGGGCGCCGCGCCGTACCGCGCGCGCCGCCGACATGGCTCCGGCCGAGTTCGGCGAGCCGGGCCTGTGGACGCCGCGCCCCGCGCCGGTCTCGCGCGGCTGGTGGTGAGGGCCGGCCGGGCGCCGCGCTCAGGCCCGTGCTCCGTACGCCGCGGGACGAAATGCCCGTGTTTCCACACGGATCGCGTGCGCCAGCGCTCTTGCCGGCCATTTTTCGCCACGGTTGCGCCTTAGCGGTTTCGCCCGACCCGGTGTTCAGCCTGCGGACCCGATAACCTGGCCTTTACGGTTTTCGGCAACCCTGCGTTCACCATGACGTCCGCGCCCCGGCGCGGCATCTGGCAAGGGGTAAGGACATCGTGCGTAGGCTGCTGCGAGCCGGGCCGGATTCGGCCCCGAACCACCCTCACGCCCCCCGACGCCGCAGCCCGATCCCCCTCCGCCGCGCCGCCCTGGCCGTCTCGGCGCTGGCGCTCGCCCTGTTCGGCGGCACGACCGGCACGCAGGACGCTGTCGCCAACGGCGACACCCGCACGCTCACGATCTTTCACACCCACACCAAGGAGAGCGCCACCATCACGTTCCGGCGGGACGGGCGCTACGACCGGGCCGGCCTCGACCAGCTCAACTGGATCCTGCGCGACTGGCGGGCCGACGAGAAGACCAGGATGGACCCCCGCCTGTTCGACACGGTGTGGGAGGCCTACCGGCAGCTCGGCTCCTCGGAGGCGATCCACATCGTCTCCGCCTACCGCTCGCCGGGCACCAACGCGATGCTGCGCCGCCGCTCCCGCGCGGTCGCCGAGTTCAGCCAGCACATGGCCGGCAAGGCGATGGACTTCTACCTGCCCGACGTCTCGATCGACCAGATCCGGGCGGTGGGCATGCGCCTGCAGCGGGGCGGCGTCGGCTGGTATCCCCGCTCGGGCTCGCCCTTCGTGCATCTCGACGTCGGCTCGGTGCGCTCCTGGCCGCGCATGACCCACGACCAGCTCGCCCGGCTGTTCCCGGATGGCAAGACCGTGCACCTGCCCTCCGACAACCGACCCCTGCCCCGCTACGAGGAAGCCCGCGCCGAGATCCTCGCCCGCGGCGGCACGGTGCTCGGCGTCACCGCGGTGGCGCAGGCCGAGGAGGACGAGGGCCCGAGCATCAAGAGCTTCTTCGCCGGTCTGTTCGGCGGCGGCGGCGGCAGCAGCGCGCCGGCGCCCGTGGCGGCCACGCCCTCCCGCCGGGGCAAGCCGGTCGTCGCGGTGGCGAGCGCCGACCCGGAGGACACGACGGGGACGCGGGCCGCCCTCGCCTACGCGGCGCCGAACGCCAGCGAGGCGCTGCGCGGCTCGCTGCTCCAGCGCAACGGGCGGGATGCCCAGAGCCTGCTCACCGCCGAGGCGCCGGGCTCCAGGCCGGACGCGGAGGCCAGGGCCGAGATCAAGCCGGACGCCGTCGCCGCGCCTCTGCCGCCGCGTCGCCCCTCCGAGTTCGCCGCGGTCGCCGAGGCCCTGGCGATGCCCCTGCCCCCGCCGCGGCCGGTCCAGCTCGCCGGGCTCGGCGTCGTCGGCATGGCGCAGGCCGCGCCGGTCGCGGAGGTGCGCGCGCCCGTCCGGAAGGTCTCGCTGGTGGCCGCCGACGCGGACCCGAAGGCACAGCTGCGTGCCCTGTTCGAGGCGGTCTCGGCGACGGGCGGCCCGGCCGCATCCCCGCGCTCCGCTCCGATTCACGTGGCGCTCGCCCGCCCCGTCCCCGACGCGGCGCCGGCCGCGATCCTGGCCGAGTCCGAGAGCCCCGTGGCGAGCCGCTTCACGCGCAACGGACCGGGCGAGGACCTCGCCACCGGCCGCTTCACGGGCTCGGCGACGCGGGCCGTTCCGGGCCAGCGTTAGGCGCCTGCGACCCGCCTTCCGGCGCGATGGCTCAGAACGCCTTGCGCCCGTGGCCCGCGGCGAGCGCCGTGACGAGGCTGCCGAGATACCCGGTGCCGGAGGCGTCGGCATTCGCGATGCGCTCGGCGTCGCTGCCGCACTGGGTCGCGACCGCGAAGACGACGAGGCCCGCCGCAGCGGTGCCGCCCAGCGCGGCGAGCACCCAGAGATAGGCCTTCTCGACCGCCCGGTGGACCGGGACGGTGGCGGGATTCTCGCCGATATACAGGGGGGTCGGGCTCGGGTCGTTCATGGCCGTCGTTCCCGCGGGAGGCTTCGCCCGGACGGACCGGACGACGCTCGCGCGCCGCAATCCGCCGCAAGCACCTAACGTGCCGATACGCACGCGGTTCGCTCGCGGACGGGAAATTTTCTGCCCGTCGCCGATGCGTCCAGCGCGAGGACGGGCGCCGAGCGTCGGGATCTCAGGACGGGGTTAAGAAATCCTCCGTAGGGGCCTCGCGGAACGCGGGTTCTCCCCGCATTCCGCATTTCCTCCCGCGGGTCAGCCCTCGCCGCCGCCGCGCGCGCCCAGGGCGGCCTGCGCCGCGGCGAGGCGTGCGATCGGCACGCGATAGGGCGAGCAGGACACGTAGTTCAGGCCGACCTCCTGGCAGAAGCCGATCGAGGCGGGGTCGCCGCCGTGCTCGCCGCAGATGCCGAGCTTGAGGTCGCCGCGCACCGAGCGGCCGCGCTCGGCGCCGATGCGCACCAGCTCGCCCACGCCCTCCTGGTCGATCGTAACGAAGGGATCGGCGGACAGGATACCCTTCTGCGTGTAGGCGCCGAGGAAGGTGCCCGCGTCGTCGCGGGAGATGCCGAGCGCGGTCTGCGTGAGGTCGTTCGTGCCGAAGGAGAAGAACTCCGCGGTCTCGGCGATCTCGTTGGCGCGGAGCGCCGCCCGCGGGAGCTCGATCATGGTGCCCACCTGGTAATCGACGGTGGCGCCGGTTTCATCGGCCACTGCCTTCGCCATGGCGTCGATGCGGGCCTTGACGATGTCGAACTCGGCCTTGGTGAAGACGAGCGGCACCATGACCTCGGGGGTCACGGGCGCGCCCGTGTCCTTGGCCGCCTGCACCGCGGCCTCGAAGATGGCGCGCGCCTGCATCTCGGCGATCTCCGGGAAGGCGATGGCGAGGCGGCAGCCGCGGAAGCCGAGCATCGGGTTGAACTCGGAGAGTTCCCGCATGCGGTGGCGCAGCTTGTCCTCGGACACGCCGGTGCCCGCCGCGACCTCGGCCACCTCGGCGTCGGTGTGGGGCAGGAACTCGTGCAGCGGCGGGTCGAGCAGGCGGATCGTGACGGGCAGGCCCGACATGATCGTGAACAGCTCCAGGAAGTCCTGGCGCTGGTAGGGCAGGATCTTGGCCAGCGCCTGCCGGCGCCCGTCCACGTCGTCCGAGAGGATCATCTCCCGCACGGCGACGATCCGGTCGCCCTCGAAGAACATGTGCTCGGTGCGGCAGAGGCCGATGCCCTCCGCGCCGAAATTGCGTGCGGTGCGGGCGTCGGTCGGCGTGTCGGCGTTGGCGCGCACCTTCATGGTGCGGACCTCGTCGGCCCAGCCCATCAGGGTGGCGAAGTCGCCGGAGAGCTCCGGCTCCAGCATCTTCACCTCGCCCTGGAGCACCTGCCCCGTCGAGCCGTCGATGGTGATGCGGTCGCCCGCCTTCAGGGTCACCCCGCCGACCGCGAGCGTGCCGGCCTTGTAGTCGATCCGGATGGCACCGACGCCGGAGACGCAGGGCTTGCCCATGCCGCGGGCCACCACCGCCGCGTGGCTCGTCATGCCGCCGCGGGTGGTGAGGATGCCCTCGGCCGCGTGCATGCCGTGGATGTCCTCGGGGCTCGTCTCGATGCGCACGAGGATGCACTTGCGCTCGGCCTTCCGGGCCGCTTCCGCGTCCTCGGAGTTGAACACGATCTCGCCCGTCGCCGCGCCCGGCGAGGCGGGCAGCCCCGCCGCGATCACCTTGCGCTCGGCCTTGGGGTCGATGGTCGGGTGCAGGAGCTGGTCGAGGGCGGCGGGCTCGACGCGCCCGATCGCCTCCTCGCGGTCGATCAGGCCCTCGCTGGCGAGGTCGACGGCGATCTTGAGGGCGGCCTTGGCGGTGCGCTTGCCGTTGCGGGTCTGGAGCATCCAGAGCTTCCCGCTCTCGATGGTGAACTCCATGTCCTGCATGTCGCGGTAGTGCTGCTCCAGGATCCCGTAGATCCGGGTCAACTCGGCGAAGCTCTCCGGCATCGCCCGCTCCATCGAGGGCTTGTCGGACTTCGCCTCGATGCGCGCCTTCTCGGTGATGTCCTGCGGCGTGCGGATGCCCGCCACCACGTCCTCGCCCTGCGCGTTGATCAGGAACTCGCCGTAGAGCGCCCGCTCGCCCGTGGAGGGGTTGCGGGTGAAGGCGACGCCGGTGGCCGACGTGTCGCCCATGTTGCCGAACACCATCGCCTGCACGTTGACGGCGGTGCCCCAGCTCTCCGGGATGCTGTTCAGCTCGCGGTACTTCTTGGCGCGCGGGATCATCCAGGAGTTGAACACTGCGCCGATCGCGCCCCAGAGCTGGTCCTCGGGCTTCTGCGGGAAGTCGGACCCGTGCTCGGTGCGCACGATCTCCTTGTAGGTGCCGACGAGGTGCTTCCAGTCCTCGGCGCCGAGTTCGGTGTCGAGGTTGAGGCCCTTGCCCTCCTTGTAGTGCTCGAGCGCCTCCTCGAAGGCGTGGTGCTCCACGCCGAGCACCACGTTCGAGTACATCGTGATGAAGCGGCGGTAGGAATCGTAGGCGAAGCGGGGGTCGCCGGCGCCGCGGGCCAGCGCCTCGACGGTCGCGTCGTTGAGGCCGAGGTTCAGCACCGTGTCCATCATGCCGGGCATCGAGGCGCGGGCGCCCGAGCGGACCGAGACGAGGAGCGGGCTCTCCGGGTCGCCGAAGGTTCGGCCGGTCAGGGCGCCGACCTGGGCGAGGGCTGCCGCGACCTGATTATGCAACTCAGGCGGGTATTGCTTGCCGTGATCGTAGTAGTACGTGCAGACTTCGGTGGTGATGGTGAAGCCGGGCGGCACGGGAAGCCCGAGATTCGACATCTCGGCGAGGTTCGCACCCTTTCCGCCGAGAAGGTTGCGCATCGCGGACTTACCTTCGGCCTTGCCGTCGCCGAACGAGTAGACCCACTTCGTCGTGCCGTCGGTCGCCATATCGATCCCGTCCACTTCGCAGATTTGTGACAGCCCCGAGCTTGTGGCGGCGGGTTGGACCATCTCTTGCTGCAATGCAAGATGAACGGCACAGCTTCGCCCCGTGCGGAGATTGACGCTCCCCGCCTCCTGTCACCGGCCCGACAGGCCGGATTCCGCGGTCCGGCGCGCGGGCCACGACCGTCAAGATAGAGCGCGGAAGACGCCGAGGCCAATCAACCCGACGAGGATCAGGTAGGCGGCGACGATGTAGTGGAGGAGCTGCGGGCGCAGCAGGATGAGCACGCCCGCCGCGATGGCGAGGATGGGCTGCAGCTTCGCGATGGTGATCGTCATCGATGCCTCGTGGAGGGTGGCCGCGCGTCGAGGCTGCCCGTGAGCCGGCGCGCGTCGCGGCCGGTTTCAAGCCTCCGCCCGCGGAAGGCAAGGCACCGCGCACGCCGCCGCGACGCGTGCGCGGGCCGGGAGCGGCCCGCTCTGCTTGTACAAAGCAATCTAACACGCTTGAGTTGCGGCGATGATCTGCATTCCCGCACTGTAGTCCTGAACAGGACGCGGGAGAAACAGGAATCGCGGCAGCCCGCGCCGCTGTCGGTGCAGGTCCGATGCTTGATCAGGCCCGGTCCTGACTCACGCCCGGTACTTGCCGTTGCGCTTGACCAGCACGGTCGTCCCGACCGGCACCCGCTCGTAGAGATCGACGATGTCCTCGTTGAGCATGCGGATGCAGCCCGAGGACATCTGTTCGCCGATGCTCCAGGGCTCGTTGGTGCCGTGGATGCGGAACAGGATGTCGCGGTTGCCCTGGTAGAGGTAGAGGGCGCGCGCGCCGAGCGGGTTGTCGAGGCCGCCCTTGCGGGTGCGCGGCAGATCGGGGTTCAGCGACACCATGGTGGTGGTCGGCCTCCAGTCCGGCCAGACGCCCTTGCGGCCGACCCGGGCCTCGCCCTTCCACGAGAAGCCGAGCTTGCCCACGCCGACGCCGTACTGCACGGCCGAGCCGTCCTCCTGCACGAGGGCGAGCTGGCGCTTGTCGATGTCGACCACGATGGTGCCCGGCTTCTCCGGCCCGCCGTAGCGCACGATCTGGCGCCGGTACTTCGGGTCGAGGCGCGACTTGTCCACGAGCGGAACGTCGTAGGGCTTGTCGGGCATGCTGCCGATGTACCAGGCCGAATCGTCGTCGGATGCCACGTTGACCGGCCCGCGGCTGTTGCAGGCGGCGAGCGGCGCGATCAGCATCGCGGCGATCAGGATCCGGCGGTTCATGGGCCCCCCATGCTGGTTTCGTCTCGATCCGGCCCTTGCTAACCCCTCGCGAACGGAACCGATGTGACTTTTGCGCCGCATCGCGGCACCAATGGCCGACCCCTCTGCGAGTGCTCACGGTTTCGCGAACCGGCGTCCCGGAGGGTACGGAACCGCTCGCTGGCGGGTGCCTGGGCCCTAACTGCCGGGTGCGGCGACACCCGCTCGCGACAACCGGAAGGCGCGTCCGATGGCCGACACGCAGACCCTGACCACCGCGGCCGGCACGGGCCTCGACCCGGACCTCCGCCCCGCGATTCACCTCGACCACTGCGTGATCCACGTCTCGGACTGGGAGCGCTCCACCGCCTTCTACCGCGACGTGCTGGGCGCCGAGGTGATTCCGGTGGGGCGGGGCTTCGCCTACCGGTTCGGCGGCGTGCAGCTCAACGTCCACGGTCCCGGCCAGATCGGCGAGCCCCGGGCCGACAAGCCCGTGATGCCGGGCAACAGCGATCTCTGCTTCCGCTGGTCGGGGGGCATCGAGTCGGCGATGGCGCATCTCGCCACCCACGCCGTCCCGGTCGAGCTCGGCCCCGTCACCCGCCACGGCGCGGCGGGCGAGGGCACGAGCGTCTACTTCCGCGACCCGGACGGCTCGCTCATGGAATTCATCACCTACGCGGAGACGTGACGGGACCCGGACGTGATCGACCGCACGCGCGGGTGCGCGAGGCCCTGGCCCGCAACCAGGTCCGTCCCCATATCGTTGGTCAGCCAACCGAATTCGGAGACGACGATGACACGGACCCTTCTCGTGGCCGCTGCCGCGCTCGCGCTGACCGCAGGCGCCGCGCAGGCGCGCGGCGGCGGCTCGTCCGGCGAGGGCGACGGATACCTGCGCCAGCAGCTCCAGAACCCGGGCTACATCGAGCCGAGCCCCTACGCCTACCGCAACGGCTACCGGCCCTACGACCGGGGCGCCGAGTACGAGGCCTATCGCCGGGGCTACCCGATCTACGGCGAGTGGGGCTGGAAGTACCGCTGACCGCGCGGGCGTCGAGGCTGACCGCCTCAGCCCCGGCTCTGCGCCAGGGCTTGGTTCGTCTGCTCCAGGCGCAGGGCCAACTCGCGCATCACCGCGATGCTGATCTGCGGAAACTGCCCCAGGAGCTCCAGGAACACGCCGCGGTCGACCCGCAGGGCCGTCGTTGCGGTCTCCGCCGTCACCGTGGCGGAGCGGGGCTGGTCGGCGAGGATGCCCATCTCGCCGACGAGCGCGTTCTCGGAGAGGAGGGCCAGCCGGAACGGCCCCTGCGCGCCCTCGATCGACACGGAGGCGCTGCCCTCCAGGATCAGATAAGCCGCGTCGGCGACATCGCCCTGCGCGAAGAAGCGCTGGCCCGGCTCGAAATGCACGCGCTCGCTGGTGAAGGCGAGAAGCTTCAGCCGCGCCGGCTCGACCTCGCGGAACAGAGGCACCTGCCGTAAGGACAGGACCTCGGCGTCAAGGGTCATGGTTCTGCTCCGGGCCGGCCAGGCGTCTCGAGGGCCCCTCGGGCGGGGCGGTGCGGGCGCGTATCCATGCGGGTTGCGCGCGGCTTGTCCAGTGCCGGGGGTCGAGGGGAGCGCGCGCGGTGCCTGAGGTCCCACGAACCGATCGCCGCGACCGCGCCGTGCGCGGGGCGGCCTCGATCCTCGCCCTCGCCTTCACCCTGCTCTGCGGTCTCACGCCGGCGCAGGCACGCCTGACCCGGGCCGAGATGTCGGCCGTCGCGGTGGCTCCCCCGCCCGGCGCCCGGGCGCCGACCGACCTTGCCTTCGTCGACGCGGCGAGCGGCCGCCCGACGAGCCTCGGCGCCGCGATGGGGAACCGCCCCGCCCTGCTCCTGCCCATCGACTACACCTGCGGCAACGTCTGCGACCCGATGGTCTCACTGTCGGCCGCCGCGCTGAGGGCCACGGGGCTGCGGCCGGGCGACGACCTGCGGCTCGTCCTGGTCGGCCTCGACCCGCGGGACGGCCCCGACGCCGCCCGCGCCCTCCTCGCGCGCGACGGCACAGGCGAGGCCCTCGGCGAGGGCGTGCGGGCTCTCGTCGGCGAGCAGGGCACGATCGACCGTCTCACCGGCGCCCTCGGCTACAGCCTGACGAGCGACCGCGAGACGGACGCCATCGCCCACCCGGCCGCCGCCCTCCTCCTCGCCCCGGACGGGCGCCTCGCGCGCGTCCTCTCGCCGCTCGCGCTCATCGGGCGCGACCTGCGCCTCGCGGTGGTCGAGGCAGGCGAGAGCCGGATCGGCAACCTCGCCGATCGCTTCACCCTGCTCTGCTACGGGTTCGACGCGGCGACGGGCATGTACACGCCGCTGATCCGCCGCATCCTGACGGGGGCGGCTCTCCTCACGATCCTGGCGATCGCGGGCGGCGTGCTGATCCTCGCGCGGATGTCGCGACGAGCCGTGTAGGCGCGCCCGGTCTGTGCCGCGGTCGCTGTTCGGCCCCTCCCCGCCCTCAGGTCCGGTCCGTCCCGAGGCCGGGGCGGCTCGGGCTCGGTGGAGCCCGCTTGATGCTGGCATTCGACTGCTGCGGCGAGTCGACCGGCTCCTCGTTCGTCGCCGGGGTCTTGCTGTCCTCCGGCGCCGGCATCGGAGGCAGGGGGTGCCGGTTCGGCTCCGGCGCTGCGCCCGGTCGCGCGCCCGCCGCACCTTTCGCCATGTCGCGGTTCGTCATGTCTCGCCTTCGCGCCTCGCCCGTGGTGCCCGCTCGCGCACGCGCTCGGCTGTTCCCGAGAGGCAGGAACAGAATATCCGCGCCGCGTGGGCCTGCCCGCACAACGCATCGACTGGTTGGCGGTTGCCGCTTTCGTGACGCAGGCTGAGCAGAGGAACCATCGGTTATTGGTGAAGGTTGATCCGGGTGTGAGGCAAAGCCTGAGGAGGCGCTGATGGCATCTGGAAATTCAACCTCGAAGCGAGGTTTCGCGTCGATGGATCTCGAACGCCAGCGCGAGATCGCGAGCAAGGGCGGGCGCAGCGTCCCCGCCGAGAAGCGCTCGTTCTCGCAGGATCGCGAACTCGCCTCGTCCGCCGGCCGCAAGGGCGGCCAGTCGACCGGCACGGGCCGCGGCGGCGCGGAGTGACCGCCTGAACGGGGGTGTGGCCGGCCCTGCCGGCTTCACCCCCGCTACTCCTCCGGGAGCACGAAAAACCCCTCGCCGCGGCGAGGGGTTTTTCGTTGGGCTTCGGCTTCGGGTTGTGAGCCCGGTCGAGGCCGGCTCAGGCGATGCAGCGGCCGGGGACCATGCGCCGCGCCTCCGGCCCGACGAGAGAGCTCAGCGCGCCCTCGCAGCCGTCGCGCATGCGGCGCGGCCGGGCCGGGGTCTGCTCGCCCATCTCTGTCGCCGGCTGCTGGGAGACCGCCGGGGATGCCGGGCCCTGGCTGCCGGGACGGGGCGCCGTGGCGAACCGTACCGGGCTCAGGGCCGTGGAGACCGGCCGCATGCCGGGCAGCGGCGCGGGCGGGATGAAGGCGGCCGGCTCGGCGACCGCGGCGGGGCGCGGCGGGGGAGCCGGGGCCGCCCAGGCATCCGCGGTCTGGCGGACCATCGGTTGCACGAGCAATGTCAGGGCGACAGCCGGGCCACTCACACCGAGAATGAAGCCGGACCGAAGCATCGTGCGATCTCCGAGGGGAGCTTGACAGGATGTCGGGACAACGCGATCGGCGGGTTACTGGTTCCTTAACTGACCAGCTCTAGCTCTGAGTGAGTATTCACCCCCGCCGAGCGGGGGCATTGGGGGTGCCGTCCACCGCCGTCCACAGGGCGGGTTGTGGCGCGAAGGACGCACCATCCGGAAAAAGGGAGCGTCGCCGGAACCGGTGGGGCGTCCGCCCGTTAGCATGACACCCGGCCACCTGGTCCTCCCCGCATTCCCCTTGTGCATTGGCCGGAACCTTCGAACGGGTCGGATCCCATCCGGCCCGTTTTTTCTTGGGTACCTTCCCGACGCCTATTGTCTTCCGGTCTGTCGCCGCGACGGCGGCGGCCAAAACGAAAGCCCCGGCCGGGGGGGCCGGGGCTTGGCAGATGCGCGGAGAGTGCCCGCGTCGGGTCAGGCGGTGCGGGCTTCCCGGCGGCGGGCGCTCTGCTGGAAGAACAGCGCCTGGCTGATCACCGCCGAGACGTTCGCGGGCTGGAAGGGCTTGGCGATCAGGAAGGCCGGCTCCGGCCGCTCGCCGGTGAGGAAGCGCTCCGGATAGGCCGTGATGAAGATCACCGGCACCTCGAAGGTCTTCAGAAGGTCGTTGACGGCGTCGAGGCCCGACGACCCGTCCGCGAGCTGGATGTCGGCGAGGATCAGGCCGGGGCGCTTGTCTCCCGCGAGCTTGATCGCCTCGGTGCGGGTGCGGGCGACGCCGATCACGTTGTGGCCGAGGCCCTCGACCAGGGCCTCCAGGTCCATGGCGATCAGCGGCTCGTCCTCGATGATCAGGATCTCGGTCGCCATGTCGGCGGCGAGCTCGCGGCCCGCCTCGTCCACGAGATCGCGCACCTCGGAGACGTCGACGTCGAGGATGATGGCCGCGTCCTCCTCGGAGAATCCCTCGAGGCAGGAGAGCAGGAAGGCCTGCCGGGGCAGCGGCGTGATCTGTCCGAGCCGCACCTCGGCGGGCAGGTCGTGCTGAACCTGCTCGCTCTGGCCGTTGACCGAGAGCGAGTTCCAGATTCGGGTGAAGACGCGGAACAGGTCGGCCTTCACGTTGGCGCTTCGGCCGAGCGTCTCGGGCTCGTTCACCAGCGTCTCGAGCGTGGCGGCCACGTAAGCGTCGCCAGCGACCTGGCTGCCCGTGAGCGCGCGCGCGTAGCGGCGCAAGTAGGGCAGGTGCTGCACGACGAGTTGAGATGTCGACATTAGATCCCCTGGGCCTTGCCGTTCTTCTGGTAGCCTCCGCCCCAACGCGGCTCTCCCGACTCCGTTCCGGGAACGCGGAACCGATTGTGTGTCACGGCGTTGCTGCTGCAGCCATGACGTATGTCAAGCCGCAAAACAATCGCGGCGGCGCCGACGCTCGGCGTCAAGGGGACCTGTGAATGAAGGATGATGGTGGGACCGGTCCGAGACGGGGCCGCTTCGACGACGCGCGCCGAGAAGATATGCCGGGCGACGCGAGCAGCCCGCGGAGGGCCCGCGCCGGACTGAGCGATCAGACCCAGAGGCGCATCGGCAACCATCTGCGCGCCATGTACGACGCCGTCCTTCAGCAACCCGTACCCGACCGTTTCAGCGATCTCATCGCCCGGCTCGACACGTCGGAACCCGACAAGGCGTGAGTCGCACGGGCCCGGAGACCGGGCCTCACCGTGTCCCGATCAGCATGCCGCACGGACGAAGGCCGCCCCGCGCCGATCGGCGAGGCGGCCGTCTCGCGGCTCCCGAACGGGCGCCCGCCGCCTCACAAGGTGGTGGAGCGGCCGCGCATCAGGCCGATCACGGCCGAGATCGCGAACAGGACGATCGCCACGAAGAAGACGAGCTTGGCGGCTTCCATCGCGGTGCCGGCGATGCCGCCGAAGCCGAGGAGGGCGGCCACGAGGGCCACGACAAGAAACGTTACGGCCCATCCGAGCATTTGCGTGATCCTTCTCAAAGCGTGGTGCGGGCTGAGCCGTCACCTTCTGAAGGCAATAACGTCAAGGTTTCGGATCAGTTCCTCTCGCCTCCCACAGGTGGTTCGGAAGGTGAACGCCGGCCGCGCGTCTTCGTCCCCACGCGTCTGCGGCGCATCGCCCTCTGCTCTCGCGGCGCGCGGGTCCCGTCCCCATCTGTGGTGTCGAACCGCACGGCGGGACGCCCCCAGGTCGGAACAGGGTCGGGCGGCGCCGCGTTCGTAGACGGTTTCCGGATGCGAGCCCTGAACGTGAGCTCTGAGATGAGAGATTTCGCCGCCGCCGTCGCCAAGCGTTTCGTCGAGGCCGCCTCGGCAGCCCTCAAGGGCGCCGAGCGCCTGATCGAAGGAGCGATGCCGTCCCCGCAGCCCGTGCCGGTTCCCGTACGCGTGCGCGGACGGCGAGATCCGCGCCGGTGACCGGTGCCCCGGCGCCGGACGGACCGGGGACCTGCGAGAGCCGCCTTCGGGCGGCTTTTTCGTTGCGCGAGCCGCTGTCGGGCGGCCTTCTCTGTGCGAGAGCCGCTCTGGAGAGGCGTGACCGGTGAATGCCCGCGACGTCCAATGCCGGATGAGATCTGACCGGCGCCGCCGTCGCGTTCATCTGTCGATACCCTCGAAGTCCGTGGTCTTCCGCAATTGTCCGCCGGCGGACAATTCGCTTACCTGCAGGCGCGGCCGAGCCTGAACCCGCTCGGACTCGGCGATGCGGCCGCGACGTCCGGGAGTTTCCATGACCCTCAGCGCGCGGCTGCGCCGGTTCGCCGCTTCCGGCGGCACGCCCCGGCAGCTCATCGGCACGGCGCTCGCCGGCCTGATCCTGGGGGTCGGGGCCGTGGTCATCAGCGCGAGCCTCGCGCGCGCCACCGAGCGGAACGGGCTGCTCGGGTTCCTCGATGACCTGTTCCGGCCCGCCGCCCCCGCCCCCGTGGCCGTGCCGCCCCGGCCGCGCCGCTACGCGGCCCTGCCCGAGCCGCGCGCCCTCCCGGAGCGCCGCCTCGTGCAGGCGCCGCGCCACCGCCTGACCGACCTGCGCGGGACCAGCCCGGAGCGGCGCGCCTCGATCCGGCGCGACCGGGCCGCCGCCCAGGCGCCGGCGGGCACGCGCACGGTCTGCGTGCGCGCCTGCGACGGCTACCTCTTCCCCCTCGGCAATCTCGCCTCGCGCCGGGACCTGCCGGTCCACGAGTCGGCCTGCGCGGCGGCCTGCCCAAGCGCCGCGACGAGCCTCTACACGCTGGCCCCCGGCGAGACCGACCTCGACCGGGCCGTGAGCCTCAAGGGCCAGCCCTATCTCGGGGCGGCCTTCGCGAACGTCTACCGCCGGCGGCGCGTGGCCGATTGCAGCTGCCAGCCCGCGGGCGGGGCAGCGCCTTTCCCCATCGCGCAGGACGGGACCCTGCGCCGGGGGGACGTGGTGGCACTGCGCAGCACGGTCGGCGTGGTGAGTCAGGCCCGCTCCGGCAGCCTCGAACTCGTCGACTTCCGGCACGCGCGCAACCTCTCCGCCGCCCGCACGCGCACGATCGAGGACCGGGTCGGCGTGCTCCGCCGAGAGGCGGAGGCCCGCGCCTTCCGCCGGGCGATGCGGGCGGCCGACCGGGCCGGCATCGTGCGCGTCGCGGCGGCCGGCGGGGGTTTCGCCCCGGTCCTGCCGGCCGAGACGGCGCGCGGGGGCTTCGGCCCTGTCCGGGTGGTCGTCCCCGCTCCCTACGGGCACTGAGAGCGCCGCCGGTCTCGCGGGCGGCGCGTTGTCGGTGGGCGCGCGATGTCGTAGGCCGGCCCGGACAGGCGGTCCCGGCTGAGCGGGCCGCCGGACGCCGAGACCGGGTTCCGATCCATGAACCAGACGAATGGCGGGCCCGAGGCCGAGCCGGCCTTCGAGGCGGCCGCGCCCGCGCCGGGCACGATCGAGGCGCTGACGCCGCTGGTCCGCCGCCGCATCGCCCCGAACGGCGGCCCGTTCACCGCGAGCGGCACCTGCACCTACGTCGTCGGGCGCGGCCGCGTCGCGGTGATCGACCCGGGCCCCGAGGATGCCGGGCACGTCTCGGCGCTCCTGGCCGATCTCGACGGCGAGAGCGTCGAGGCGATCGTGGTGACCCACACCCACCGCGACCACTCGCCGGGCGCGCGCCTCCTCGCGGCGCGGACGGGGGCGCCGATCGTCGGCTGCGGGCCGCACCGGGCGGCCCGCTCCCTCGCCGAGGGCGAGCTTCCGATGCTCGATGCCAGCGCCGATAAAATCCATCGGCCGGACCGGCGGCTCGCCGAGGGCGAGACGGTCTCGGGCCCCGGTTGGACGCTCGTCGCCGTCGAGACCCCCGGCCACACCATGAACCACCTCGCCTTCGCCCTGCCCGAGGAGCAGGCCCTGTTCTCCGGCGACCACGTCATGGCGTGGTCGACGAGCATCGTGGCGCCGCCGGACGGCTCGATGCGGGCCTACATGGAGTCCCTCGACAAGCTGCGCGAGCGCTCCGAGCGGATCTACTGGCCGGGGCACGGCGGCCCCGTGCGCGATCCGCGCCGCTTCGTGCGCGGGCTCGCCGCCCACCGTCGCCAGCGCGAGACCGCGATCCGCGCCCGCGTGGCGGCGGGCGAGGCCGATATCCGCGCCATCGTTGAGGCCATCTACCAGGGGCTCAACCCGGCGCTGATCGGCGCGGCGGCCCTCTCGGTCTACGCGCACCTGGAGGATCTGGTGGAGCGCGGCCTCGTCCTCACCGACGGGCCTGCCCGGCTCGACGGGCGCTACCGGGCTGGCGCCGGGATCTGACCGGGCGCCGCCGCGGACGGGCCGGGGCTCACTTCACCGCGATGGCGAGGTTGGCGACCTCGTCGAGGTAGGCCCGGATCCGGTCGGCGTTGACGCCGAAATCGCGGCCGGCGAGCCGCGAGGCCGAGCGCACGTCGATGCGGGCCCCGTCCGCGCGGGGGTGCACCCGCACGGTGACATCGTCGGGGAGGTTGAGGACGAGCCCGCGGGAGATCGCCTCGATGCGCCCGTTGCCGATGCGGCCGCCCGGCCGGATCGCCTCGACGATCTGCCAGCGCCGGTTGAGCGCCGCCTTGCGGGCGAGCTCGAAGGCCTGGTCGGCGTCGATGTCGAGGGTGAGCGGCGCGATCTGCGGGTAGGCGGCGCGCTGCCGGTCCCGGGCGGCCGGCCCCGGGTCCGGCGGGTAGCGCCCGCCGCGGGCCGCGAAGGCGACCCGCGAGCGCGAGAAGGCGGGCGGGTTCTCGATGTCGGTGGTCACGTCGTTGATCGCCGGCAGGCGCAGGCCCCGCAGCGCCGCGTAGGCCGGGTAGGCGAGGACCAGCGCGGCCAGGAACAGGCCGCCCATCGCCGCGCCGAGCCCGCGCGCGCCCTCCCGCCAGACCCGCAGAAAGGCGTAGAGAGCGAGGAGAATCGCGAGGAGCGCGAGCGCGAGCCCGCCGCCGAGGGTCGCCAGCGCCGGTACCGTCTCGGCCCGCGGGTCGCGCACCACCAGGAGCCCGATCCCCGTGACGAGGAGCGCGAGCCACGCCACCTGCCGCGACAGGCCGCCGGCGCGGGTGACGGGTTCCTCGATGAGCAGGCGGCGCATGCTGGCGGGTTCGCTGTCCGAGGCGGGCTGGCGTGGGATGGGCCGCGGGGGCGCGGCGCCCGAGCTTTACAGCCCGGCCCGCCCCGGCGCCACCCGCCTCGCCGGCTGCAACCGATGCGGGCAATGCCGCCGCAGGTCCCGAGCGAGGCCCGGCCCGCGCCACCGCGAACGGGTACGCGCCCAACCTCCCACAGTTGTCTCGCGCCGACCCGCTGCCGAGCGGTCGCGGGTCTGCTATAGGCAGGCCACGATGTCGCGTCCGCACGCCAAGGAAGATCCCGGCCCGGAGCCGGTCGACCCGCTCCGGGTCTGGTTCCGGTTCATCCGCCTGAACCGGCGGGTCACGGCCGCGGTCGGCGCGGAGCTGCGCGAGATCGGGCTCTCGATCCCGCAATTCGACGTGCTCTCGACCCTGACCGAGCGCGAGGGCCTGACCCAGCAGGAGCTGGCCGCCCGCCTCTACGTCACGAAGGGCAACGTCTCGGGCCTGATCGACCGGCTGGTCGAGGCGGGCCTCGTGGAGCGGCGAGCGATCCCCGGCGACCGGCGCTCGCACGCGCTCCACCTCACGCCGGCCGGCAGCGCCCTCGCCTCCCGAGGCATCGAGGCGCAGGAAGCCTACGTGGCCCGGACCCTCGGGCGCCTCGCGCCGGCGGACATCGCCGCCTTCGAGCGGCTGGTGCTCGAATGGCGCGACCTCGCCCGCGCGGACGCGACCGACCGGTCCTGAGCGCGCGCCGGAACCGCGGCCCCGGCGCGCCGGGCGCCATTCCCGTGCGCGGCCCGGAGCGGTATCGTCGCTCCCGTCCCGCGGAGCCGGACGCGGGGCGGCCGGGCCGGCAGCGTGGCAGGAGGATTGCTTCGCCGCCGCTCTTCAGGGCCGGCACGGGGCGGGTATGGACCTCAACACGGTGGAGGCCGTTCTCAGGCCGCGGGGGCGGGCGGATCTGCCCCGGTGGCGGCCGGGCGACGCCTGGCTCGCGGGCGGGACCTGGCTCTTCTCCGAGCCGCAGGCCGGACTGAGCCGCCTCGTCGACCTCACGGGCCTCGGCTGGCGGGACGTCGAGATCTCGGAAGAGGGTCTGTCGCTCGCCGCGACCTGCACCATCGCGGCGCTCGACCGGCTCGACCTGTCCCCCGACTGGGTCGCCGCGCCTCTCGTCGGGCAGTGCTGCCGCGCGCTGCTCGGCTCGTTCAAGATCCGGACCATGGCGACCGTGGGCGGCAACCTCTGCATGGCCCTGCCGGCGGGGCCGATGATCGCGCTCGCGGCCGCGCTCGACGGGTCCTGCCTGATCTGGACGCCGGAGGGCGGCGAGCGGAGCCTTTCCACCCTCGCCCTCGTGCGGGGGCCGCAGGAGACCGCCCTCGGACCGGGCGAGGTCCTGCGCCGGATCGACCTGCCGGCCGCAGCCCTGCGCCGCCGCACCGCCTTCCGCCGGATCTCGCTCAGCCCGAACGGCCGCTCGGCCGCCCTCCTGATCGGGACCCTCGATCCGGGCGGCGCCTTCGCGCTCACCGTGACCGCCTCGGTCCGGCGGCCGGTGCGGCTCGATCTCGGTGCGCTTCCCGGCGAGGCCGAGCTGCTCGGCGCGCTGGCGGCCGCGATTCCGCCCGGCCTCTGGTACGACGACGTCCACGGCGCGCCCGACTGGCGCGCCCACGTCACCCGGCTCCTCGCCGAGGAGATCCGGGTGGAACTCGGCGGGGCCCTCCGATGAGGCTGACCGTCAACGGGACGCCGCAGCAGGCCGAGCCGCGCCCCGGGCAGTGCCTGCGCACCCTCCTGCGCGATCTCGGCTGGTACGGCGTCAAGAAGGGCTGCGACGCGGGCGATTGCGGCGCCTGCACGGTCCATCTCGACGGCGAGCCGGTCCATGCCTGCCTGCTGCCGGCCTTCCGTGCCGAGGGCCGGCAGGTCACCACCGTCGAGGGCCTCGCCGGCCCGTGCGCGCCGGACGGGCAGGTGCCGGACGAGCTTCACCCGATGCAGGCGGCCTTCCTCGCCGCGCAGGGCTTCCAGTGCGGGTTCTGCACCCCCGGCATGGTGATGACGGCCGCCGCCCTCGACCAGGGCCGGCGCCGGGACCTCGACGACGCCCTCAAGGGCAATCTCTGCCGCTGCACCGGCTACCGGGCCATCCGCGACGCCGTCGCGGGCCTCGGCGATGCCGAGCCGGACCCGGAGGGCGACCCGGTCGGGCGCTGCCTGCCCGCGCCGGCGGGCCCGGCGGTCGTGACGGGCCGGGCGGCCTTCACCTTCGACCTGCCGGTATCGGGCCTCCTGCACCTCAAGGTTCTGCGTTCGCCCCACGCGCACGCGCGCATCCGCGCCATCGACGCCGCCGCGGCGCTCGCGCTGCCGGGCGTCGTCGCGGTGCTCACGCACGCCGACGCGCCGGCAGCCCGCTTCTCCACGGGCCGGCACGAGAACCCGGCCGACGACGCGCCCGATACGCGCCTCCTCGACGACGTCGTGCGCTTCGTCGGCCAGCGCGTCGCGGCGGTCGTGGCCGAGAGCGAGGCCGCGGCCGAGGCCGGCTGCCGGGCGCTCGCCGTGACCTACGAGCCGCTCCCCGCGGTGCTCGACCCGGAGGCGGCGCTCCGCCCCGGCGCGCCCCTGGTCCATGCCGATCCCGAGGCGCCCGGCGAGGACGCGCCCCCGCGCCGCGCACACCCGAACCTCGCGGCGGAGGCGCACGGGCACCTCGGCGACGTCGAGTCGGGCTTTGCGGAGGCCGACGCGGTGCACGAGGAGACCTACGTCTCGCAGCGCGTCCAGCACGCGCATCTGGAGACGCACGGCGCCGTCGGCTGGCTCGACGAGGCCGGGCGCCTGACGATCCGCTCCTCGACGCAGGTGCCCTTCCTGACCCGCGACGCGCTCTGCACGCTGTTCGGGCTGGGGCGGGACCGGGTCCGGGTCCTGTGCGGGCGGGTCGGCGGCGGCTTCGGCGGCAAGCAGGAGATGCTCACCGAGGATCTGGTGGCGCTGGCCGTCCTGCGCACCGGGCGGCCGGTGAAATGGGAGCTGACGCGCCGGGAGCAGTTCGTCGGCACCACCACGCGGCACCCGATGCGCGTGCGGGTGAAGCTCGGGGCGCGGCGGGACGGCCGGCTCACGGCCATCGCGCTGCACGTCGTCACGAACACGGGCGCCTACGGCAACCACGCGGGCGGGGTGCTCCACCACGGCTGCAACGAGGTGATCGGGGTCTACCGCTGCCCGAACAAGCGCGTCGACGGGTATGCCGCCTACACCCACACCCTGCCGGGCGGCGCCTTCCGCGGCTACGGGCTCAGCCAGACCATCTTCGCCGTGGAATCGGCGATGGACGAGCTCGCCCGCCGCCTCGGGCTCGACCCGTTCGAGATGCGCCGCCGCAACGTGGTGCGGCCGGGCGACCCGATGGTCTCAACGAGCCTCGAGCCGCACGACGTGATCTACGGCAGCTACGGGCTCGACCAGTGCCTCGACCTCGCGGAGGCGGCGCTGGCCGGGCCCGGCGGCGAGCAGGCGCCGGAGGGCTGGCTCGTCGGCGAGGGCATGGCGCTCGCGATGATCGACACGATCCCGCCGCGCGGCCACGTCGCCGACGCCCGCATCCGGCTCGAACCCGGGGGCCGCTACGCGCTCGACGTCGGCACGGCCGAGTTCGGCAACGGCACCGCGACCGTCCACGCCCAGCTCGCCGCCCACGCCCTCGGCACGCGGCCGGGCCGGATCGTGCTGCGGCAGGCCGACACCGACGCGGTCGGCCACGACACCGGCGCCTATGGCAGCACCGGCACGGTGGTGGCCGGGCAGGCCACCCTCAAGGCGGCGGCCGCGCTCGCCCGGCGCATCCGGGAGGCGGCGGCCGCCCGCGCCGGGGTCGCGCCGGATGCCTGCCGCCTCGGCCCCGACGCCGTCACCTGGAAGGGCGGTGAAATCCCGCTGGCGGATCTCGCCGCCGTGGAATTGGAGGCGGTCGGGCGGGCGGACGGCTCGCCGCGCTCGGTCGCCTTCAACGTCCAGGGCTTCCGCGTCGCCGTGCACCCGACCCGCGGCGAGGTGCGGATCCTGCGCAGCGTCCAGGCGGCCGACGCGGGCCGCGTCATCAACCCGATGCAGTGCCGCGGCCAGATCGAGGGCGGGGTCGCGCAGGCGATCGGCGCGGCCCTCTACGAGGCCATGCGCATCGGTCCGGACGGGCGCGTCGCGACGGATGCCTTCCGCAGCTACCACATTCCGGCCATCGCCGACGTGCCACGCACCGAGGTGCTGTTCGCCGAAACGCACGACGCGGTGGGTCCGCTCGGCGCGAAATCGATGAGCGAGGCGCCGTTCAACCCGGTCGCGCCGGCCCTCGCCAACGCGATCCGCGACGCCACCGGTGCGCGGCTGACCGCGCCGCCCTTCGCGCCGGACCGCATCTTCCGGAGCGTGATGGCCGCCCTCGCCCGGGATGCGGCGGGCGGCGGCCCGTGCCAGGATGCGGGCCCTGCCTCGCCGCCCGCCGCGCTGATGCCCGAGACGAATCCGCGAGGGACTCGATGACCCGATCCGCGCCGCTCAACCGCTTCTCCGTCGCGCCGCTCGCCGCGATGACGCGCCGCCTCGCCGACGTCGCCGCGGGACGCGCCGATCCCGACCTCGTGATCGCGGGGGCGCGGGTGCTCTCCACCTATTCCGAGCGGATCCTGCGCGACCGAGAGGTCTGGATCGCGGGCGGGCGCATCGCCGCGGTCAGGCCGGCGGGCAGCCATCGCGGCGGGGCGGCGCGCTACGACGCGGGCGGCGGGCTGATCGCGCCCGGCCTCGTCGACCCGCACCTGCACATCGAGAGCAGCATGGTCACGGCCTGCGCCTACGCCGAGGCCGCGCTCCTCAACGGCACCACGACGATCTTCTGCGACAGCCACGAGATCGGGAACGTCCTCGACGCGCAGGGCGTCGCCTGGATGCTGGAGGATGCCCGCGAGGCGCCGCTCAACATCTATCTCACGGTGCCGAGCACGGTGCCAGCCACCTCGCCGGACATCGAGACGGCGGGCGGCGACCTGACCCCCGAGAAGATCGCCGCCCTGTTCGACGCCTGGCCGGAGGCGCTCGCGCTCGGCGAGAAGATGGACTTCGTGGCGGTGGCCGAGGGCGACGCGCGTGCCCACGCCATCATCGCGACGGCCCTGGAGCGCGGCCGGCCGGTCTCGGGGCACATCTACGGGCGGGATTTCGTGGCCCCCTACGCCGCGAGCGGCGTCACCGACACGCACGAGGCGACAGACCCGGACATCGCCGACGACCTCCTGGAAGCCGGCGTCTGGATCTTCCTGCGCGGCGGCCCACCGACGACGCCCTGGCACAGCCTGCCCCGGGCGATCGGCGCGGTGACCGAGTACGGCGCCGCCTGGAAGCGGGTCTGCGCCTGCACGGACGACCGGGACGCCGACGACCTCCTCGCCTTCGGCCTCGACTGGGTGGTGCGCGAGGCGGTGCGCAACGGCATCCCGAAGCCCGCCGCATGGGCGATGGGCTCGCTCCACCCGGCGACGCGCTTCGGCCTCGACGGGGAGATCGGTGGCCTCGGCGGCGGGCGCCGGGCCGACCTCGTGCTCCTCGACGACGACCTCACCCCGCGCTCGACCTGGTACGGCGGCGAGCTCGTGGTCGAGGACAGGCGCGCGACGCCGGTGCTGGAGGCGGCTCTCTCCCGCCCCTACCGCTACCCGGCGGCGGCCTACGCCACCGTCCACCTGCCGGCCCCTCTCCCCTCGCTCCTGCCCGCGCTGCCGGCGGCCCCCTGCACGGTCAACGCCATCCGCACCACCCTGCCGGGAATCGAGCTCGTCCACGAGCGGGTCTCCCTGCAGCCCGGGGCCGACTGGCCGGGCACGCTCGCCGCCCACGACCTCTGCCACGTCGCCGTGGTGGAGCGGCACGGGCTCGGCGGGCGGGTCGGGCACGGGCTCCTCAGCGCCTTCGGCCTGACGCGCGGCGCGGTGGCGAGCAGCGTCGGGCACGACGCGCACAACCTCGTCGTCGCCGGCCTGAACGAAGCCGACATGCGCGTCGCCGTGGAGGTGCTCGCCCGCGAGCAGGGCGGCGTCTGCGTGGTCGAGGACGGCGCCGTCGTCGCGATGGTGCCGTTGCCGGTGGCCGGCCTTCTCTCGGACAAGCGCGTCGGCGCCGTCGCCGCCGAGATGCGCACCCTGAAGGAGGCCTGGGCGCGGGCGGGCTGCGCCATCCCCTATATGGGCTTCAACCTGATCCCGCTCTCGGTGATCCCGCGGATACGCCTGACCGACATGGGGCTGATCCTGGTGCCGGAGATGCGGCAGATCCCGCTGTTCGAGGCGTGAGCGCCATGAGCCCCCCCGACTCGGAACCCGCCTACCCGGACCCCGCCTACCCGCGCGACCTGATCGGCTACGGCCGCAACCCGCCGCACGCGCGCTGGCCCGGCGGTGCCCGCATCGCCGTGCAGATCGTCCTGAACTACGAGGAGGGCGGCGAGAACTGCATTCTCCACGGCGACCCCGCGTCCGAGGCGTTCCTCGCCGAGATCGTGAACGCGCAAGCCTGGCCGGGCGAGCGACACATGACCGTGGAGTCGATCTACGAGTACGGCGCTCGGGCGGGCTTCTGGCGGATCTGGCGGCTGTTCACGGGGCGCGGCATCCCGCTCACGGTGTTCGGCGTGGCCGAGGCCCTCAACCGCAACCCGGAGGCTGTCGCGGCCATGCGGGAGGCCGGCTGGGAGATCGCGAGTCACGGGCTCAAGTGGATCGATTACGCGCATTTCTCCCGCGACGAGGAGGCCGTCCACATGGACGCGGCGATCCGGCTCCACGAGGCGGCGACGGGCGAGAAGCCCCTCGGCTGGTACACGGGCCGGTTCTCGGTGCACACCCGCGAGCTCGCGATGGAGCGGGGCCTCGCCTACCTCGCCGATTCCTACGCGGACGACCTGCCCTACTGGATACCCGGACCCGGGGGCCCGGCCCTCGTCGTGCCCTACACGCTCGACGCCAACGACATGCGCTTCTCCGTGGCGCAGGGCTTCAACGCGGGCGACCAGTTCTTCACCTACCTGCGCGACACGTTCGACGTGCTCTACGCCGAGGGCGCGCAGGCGCCGAAGATGATGTCGGTCGGGCTCCACTGCCGCCTCGTCGGACGCCCCGGGCGGATCGCGGCGCTCGCGCGCTTCCTCGACCACGTGGCGGCCCACGAGCACGTCTGGATCGCCCGCCGCATCGACATCGCCCACCATTGGGCCGCGGCCCACCCGCCGGCCTGAGGGGCCTCAGCCCTCGATCACGCTCACATGCGCGGCGACCACCCGCCAGCCCTCGGGCAGGCGGACCCAGGTCTGGCTCTGGCGCCCGACGCGGCCCGGCGCGCCCGCGCGCCGGAACAGGGTCATCGCCACCGCGACATCGCGCCCGTAGGTGGTGATCACCGTGTCCGAGAGGTCCCGCGCCAGTCCCTGCGGCGAGCGGGCGCGGCGGAAGGCCCGGATCGCGTCCATGCCGTAGAGGTTCTCGCCCGCCCCGTAGCGGATGGTGCGGGGATCGTCGTGGAAAAGCGCTTCCAGCGTCTCCACGTCGTTGCCGACGAGGGCCGCCTCGTAGCGGCGGAAGGCGGCCTCGACCTCGGCGCGAACCTCCGGGATGTCGATCTCCATGCGGTGTTCCTTGGGGTCTCAGTCGAGGGTCGCGACAGGCGCCCGGGCGACGCCGGCCCGCTCGAGGTGATGCGCGACGCGCAGGGCGACGTCCTCGCGCCAGGGCGCGGCGATGACCTGGACGCCGAGCGGCAATCCCTCGTCGAGCCGCACCGGCACCGCGACGACGGGCAGGCCGATGAAGGAGATCGGCTGCGTGTACAGGCCGACATTGGCCCGCACCGGCAACTCCACCCCGTCGAGCACGAAGGTCTTCTGTCCGCCCCGCGGCGCCCGGCAGGGCGTGGCGGGGGCGAGGATCACGTCGACCTCCCGGAACAGGGCGCCGACCGCGTCCCGGTACCAGCGGCGGAAGCGCTGGGCCCGCTCGATGACGGGTGCCGGGATCATCGCGCCCGCGATCAGGCGGTCGCGCACCGCCGGGTCGAAGTCGCGGGGCCGGGCGCGCAGGCGCTCGAGGTGCAGGGTCGCCCCTTCGGCCGCCGTGATGAGGTAGGCCGCCGCCCTGGCGCGGGCCGCCTCCGGGATCTCGATGCCCCGCTCCGCGCCGAGGGCGCGGGCGACCGCGGCCACAGCCGCGAAGGCGTCCGGCTCGCCCATCCGGGCGAAGTAGCCTCCGGCCACCGCGATCCGCAGGCTCCCGATGCCGGCCTCCAGCGACGGTCCCGCGGGCTCGGCCGGCCGGTCGGCCTGGGCCGGATCGTCCGGGTCGAGCCCGAGCATCGCGTCGTAGGCGAGCGCGAGGTCGCGCGCCGAGCGCGCCATCGGCCCGACATGGTCGAGGCTGCCGACGAAGGGGAAGCTGCCCGCCCGGCTGAGCCGCCCGTAGGTGGGCTTCAGCCCGAAGCAGCCGCAGAAGGCGGAGGGCACACGGATCGAGCCGTTGGTGTCCGAGCCGAGCGCCAGTGGCACGAACCCTGCCGCGACCGCCCCGCCCGAGCCCCCGGAGGATCCGCCCGACATGCGGGTCAGGTCGTGCGGGTTGTGCGTGTCGCCGTCGTGCACGTTCTCGCCGGTGAAATCGTAGGCGTACTCGCCCATGTTGAGGCCGCCGAGGAGGACCGCGCCCGCGGCCTCCAGCCGCCGGATCAGCGCGGCGTCGCGGGCGGCCGGCTCCCGCCCGCGGTTGATCTTGGAGCCCGCCCGGGTCGGCAGGCCGGCGATGTCGAACAGGTTCTTGACCGCGAAGGGCACGCCCGCCAGCGGCCCGGGCGCCTGCCCGCCGGCACGGGCCGCGTCGAGGGCGTCGGCGCGGGCGAGCGCGCGCTCGGGCAGGAAGTCGGTGAAGGCCCTCACCCGCGGATCCAGCCGGCCGATGCGTGCCAGCGCGGCCTCGGTGACGGCGCGGGCGCCGACGCGGCCGGCCGAGACGGCGGCGGCGATCTCGGCAGCCGGGGCGAGGCTCCAGTCGGCCTGATCGCTCATGCGGTGAAGACCGGGGCCGCCTCGGCCTCGTCGGGCAGGGGAAAGGCGCCGACGAGGTCGGCCGCCGCCCTCAGTACCCGCAGGTTGACGACGATCGTCTCGCGCCATTCCGGCTCGACGGCGAGGCCGAGCATGGCGGCGGCGGCCTCCGCGTAGGCGTCGAGGTCGGTCTCCGTCTCGGCCATGGTCACTCCTGCTGAACGCGCGCCCCGCATCCTGCAACGGCCGCGCCAGGGGCCGCCGCGGAGCCGGGCGGCGGTCAGCATAGACGCCCGCGACCGCCCACGCATCATCGCGCGGGCGGCGCGACGCTTGCAACGGCGCCCCCGCCCGCTCCAAACCGGAGGCGGCGGGGCCGGGACGGGCCCCCGCGCAACCTGACGAGGATGGGATGACGGCACGGCGCCTCTGGATCAGGAACCCGCTCGCGATCCTCGCGGCCGGCGCGGGCGGCGGCGTGGTGGTGGAGGGCAGCCGGATCGCGGAGCGCGTGCCCTCGGGCGGCCGGCCGTCGCTGCCGGTGGACGAGACCTTCGACGCCTCGCGACACGTCGTCATCCCCGGGTTGATCAACACCCACCATCACTTCTTCCAGACCCTCACCCGGGCGCACCCGGCCGCGATCAACAAGCCGCTCTTCCCCTGGCTGAAGGCGCTCTACCCGGTCTGGGACAAGCTCAACGCCGACGCGTTCCGGCTGGCCTGCCGCCTCGCCTACACCGAGCTTCTGCTCTCGGGCTGCACCACCGCGGGCGACCACCACTACCTCTACCCGAAGGGGCTGGAGACCGCCGTCGACATCCAGGTGGAGGAGGCGCGCGCGCTCGGCATCCGCGCCGTCGTCACCCGCGGCTCGATGAGCGTGTCCGAGCGCGACGGCGGCCTGCCGCCGGACGCCCTGGTGCAGGACGACGACACCATCCTGGCCGACAGCGAGCGCGTGCTCTCCCTGTTCCACGATCCCGCGCCCGGGGCGATGGTGCAGGTCGGCCTCGCCCCCTGCTCGCCCTTCAACGTGACGAAGCGCCTGATGCGCGAGAGCGCGGACCTCGCCGAGCGGCACGATTGCCGCCTGCACACGCATCTCTGCGAGACCCTCGACGAGGAGGCGTTCTGCCTCACGACCTTCGGGCAGCGCCCGGTCGACTATCTGGAGGAAGTCGGCTGGATGAGCCCGCGGGTCTGGCTCGCCCACGGCATCCACTTCAACGATGCGGAGGTGGCCCGCCTCGGCCGGGCCGGCGTCGGGGTCTGCCACTGCCCGACCTCGAACATGACGCTGGCCTCCGGCCGCTGCCGGACCTGCGAGCTGGAGGCGGCGGGCAGCCCGGTCGGCCTCGGCGTCGACGGCTCGGCCTCGAACGACAGTTCCAACCTGATGGAGGGCGTGCGCCACGCGCTCATGCTCAACCGCCTGACCTACGGGGCGGAGGCCGTCACCCATCTCGACGCCCTGCGCTGGGCCACGGACGGCTCGGCCCGCTGCCTCGGGCGCACGGATATCGGCCGCATCGCGGAAGGGTGCGAGGCGGATCTCGCCCTGTTCACCCTGGACGAGCTGCGCTTCTCTGGCAGCCACGACCCGCTCGCCGCGCTCGTGCTCTGCGGCGCCCACCGGGCGGACCGGGTGATGGTGGCCGGGTGCTGGCGCGTCCTCGACGGGCAGCCCCTCGGCGTCGACACCGGGCTGCTCCGCGAGGAGCACACCCGCCTCGCGCACCGCCTGTTCGGCGCGAGTTGAGAGCCGGCTCAGCCCCGTCCGATCGTGGCCTCGATCTGCCCGTGGGGCTCGTCGGTCGGCAGGAAGACCGCGCCCGGATTGTCGAGGCCGAACGAGGCAAGATCGATCGGCACGTAGTGCTTGTTCGGCATCGCGAAGCTGATCTCGGCGACCTCGGGAACGTCCGCGAGCACCGCCTCGCCCATCCGGTACAGGCTGTCCTGGATGCTGTGGCTGTAGGTGGTGCCGAAGACCTCGATCAGGCGCGCGAGCACCCGGGCGTTCGCCGCCGCGAAGTCCGTGGGCCGGTCCGCCCAGGTCCAGGTCGCGTCCATGCTGGTGGCCGCGATCCGGTCCGTCGCGTCGGGGAGCGTGCGGTACGCGTCATCGACGAAGCCGGCCCAGCCCGACCGGGTGGTCTTCATGACGGTGTAACCGCGCAGCCCCGATGCCAGCACGCTCCCGCCCCGGCCCGCGCTGAGCTTCACGTAGCCGAAGCCGTTGCCGTCGAGGGTGAAGGTGTGGCCGTGCGGCGCCTCCCCGAAGGCGTGGCGGATCCAGCGGGTCTCCGTCGCCTCGACGACGACCTCCTCGATCTGCGGGTAGGTCTCGAGGAGAACCGCGGCGACAGCGCGGGCGAAGTCCTCCTTCTCCAGGGAGAGGTTCCGGGCCGCCGTCACGTTCACGATGTTCCTGACGCTGTCCGTGGCCACGCAGGCCCTGTTGTCCGCGCTCGTGAAGGCGGCGTCGAACGCGCCCGTCATGAGCACGGCGAGGCTCAGCTCGCGCGGCGTGTGGTGATCGCCGTCCCGGGTGAGGCGCATCACGCGGACGCGTTCCTTGCCGTAGCGCGATGCGGTCAGGGCCATTCGGGTTTCTCCTCGCTGCGCCGGGCGCCCGAGACGATGTCCGGCGATCTCCTCGGGGAGGATGCCCGTTTTGCGCGGCGGGAGAAGCCCCGCGGCGCGGACCGGAACCGGAGCCGGTCCGCGATGGCCCGTTGTCTGCTACGCTCCGCTCCGTCCCGGCCGCCGGCCGGGCTGCACAAGGATGCAAGCGGGCGCGATGAGCCTCGACCTCGCCTCCCTGAACGCGGCCACCCGCGCGGACTTCGTCGCCGCCCTCGGCGCCGTGTTCGAGCACGCGCCCTGGGTCGCCGAGGCCGCGGCGGGCGGACGCCCTTTCGCCCGCGTCACGGACCTGTTCGCGGCGATGCGCGAGGCCGTGGAAGCCGCCCCCGCGGTCCGGCGCCTCGCCCTGCTGACGAACCATCCCGAACTCGCCGGCCGGGCGGCGCGGGCGGGCACCGCCGCGCCGGACTCGCTGGCCGAGCAGGCTGCCGCCGGGCTCGACCGCCTGTCGGAGGCGGAGTACGCCCGCTTCGAGGCCCTGAATGCGGCCTACAGGGACAGGTTCGGCTTCCCCTTCATCCTCTGCGTCAAGCGGCACGGCCGCGCTTCGCTCCTGCGGACCTTCGCCGCCCGGCTCGAGAGCACGCCCGAGGCCGAGCGGCGCGCGGCGGAAGCCGAGGTCCTGCGCATCGCCGCGATCCGCCTCGACGCCCTGGTGGCGGGCGAGGGCTCCTTGCAGACGAAAGGGCGCCTCTCGACGCACGTCCTCGACACCGTGACGGGGCGTCCGGCAGCGGGCGTGGCGGTGGAACTCGCCGAGATCGTCTCAGAGAGCGAGGCGACAATCGTCGCCCGCGCCCGCACCAACGCGGACGGCCGCACCGACGCGCCGCTCATCGGGGGGCGCCCGGTGCCGATCGCGGCCTACGAGCTGCGCTTCGGGCTCGGCGACTATCACCGCGCGGCCGGGCTCGCCCTGCCGGAGCCGCCCTTCCTCGACGTCGTGACGCTCCGCTTCGGCGTCGCCGAGCCGGAGGGCCACTATCACGTTCCCCTGGTGGCGAGCCCCTGGAGCTTCCAGACCTATCGCGGGAGCTGAAGCGCTTGAGAGGGTTCGCCGCCGGAATCCTGGAGCGCCTCGACGCGCTCGCCGCGATCAGCGCGGAGCCGGGCGCGATCACGCGCGTCTATCTCAGCCCCGAGCAGGCGCGCGCCAACGCGCTCGTGATGGGATGGATGCGCGAGGCGGGGATGAGCGCCCGCCTCGACGCCGCCGGCAACGTCGTCGGCCGGGTCGAGGGGGCCGAGCCCGGCGGCCCTGCCCTCGTGATCGGCTCGCATCTCGACACGGTGCGGGACGCCGGGCGCTACGACGGCCCGCTCGGGGTGGTCACCGGCATCGCCTGCGTCGCGGCGTGGCTGCGGGCGGACGGGAGGCCGCCCTTCGCCGTGGAGGTCGTCGGCTTCGGCGACGAGGAGGGCACGCGCTTCCAGTCCACGCTGATCGGCAGCCGCGCCTTCGCGGGCACCTTCGATCCGGCGCTCCTCGCGCTCAGGGATGCGGACGGGATCAGCCTCGGCGCGGCGCTCACCGCGTTCGGGCTCGACCCAGCCCGGATCGGGCAGGCGGCGCGGGCCGCCAAAGACGTCCTCGGCTATCTCGAACTGCACATCGAGCAGGGCCCGATGCTGGAGCAGGCGGGGCTGCCGGTCGGCGCCGTCACGGCGATCAGCGGCGCGACGCGGCTCGCCGTGACGCTGACCGGCGAGGCGGGCCATGCCGGCACCGTGGCGATGGCGGGACGGCGCGACGCGCTCGCCGGCGCTGCCGAGTGCGTGCTGGCCGTCGAGGCGCGATGCCGGGGCGAGGCGGATCTCGTCGGGACGGTCGGCGGGATCGCGGTGCATCCGGGCGTCGTCAACGTCATCCCGGGCGAGGCGCGGTTCACCCTCGACCTGCGGGCGCCCGACGACGCCTGCCGCCGCGCGGCGCTGGCCGACATCGAGGCGGCCTGGAGTGCGATCGTTCGGCGGCGGGGGCTCGATCTCGCCGTCCGCCGCACGCACGAGGCGCAGGCCGTGCCCTGCGACCCGGCGCTCACCGCTCTGGTCGAAGCGGCGATCGCGCAGGAGGGCTACCGCGCGCTGCGCCTGCCGAGCGGGGCCGGCCATGACGGCATGGCGGTCGCCGCCATCGCCCCGATCGCGATGATCTTCGTGCGCTGCCGCGGCGGCATCAGCCACAGCCCAGCCGAGTTCGCGGGCCCGCCCGACATCGAGGCCGGCGCCCGCGTGATGCTGGGCACGCTGCGGGGGCTGGCGCGCAGGATCCGTGCCTGAGCTTCGGAGATCGTCCGGTCTAGACCCTTGCCCGCACGAAGCAGGCCGCGAAGTCGCCGGGACCGTAGGCACGTCCGGTGATGTCGGTGATGAACACCCGGTCCGACCCGGCCTTCTGCAGTTGAAGCGCCTTCTCCAGCGCCCCGCTGGGGGAGCGCCGCTGGTAGGACACGACGCGCCCATCGTGCTGGGCGGTGACGATCAGGTTCATGTCGCGCTCCTCGGCCGATCCGGCCTTCCGTCAATGCAGCCGCGCGCGGTCCTGGCAGCTCGCCCAGCAGGCGATCTGATCCCAGTCCACCCGCAGGACCAGCTCGCGCAGGCGCTGGATCTCCTCCCGGCTCGGCGGCCGCGACTGCATCTTCAAGCCAGCGATGAAAGCTGCATCTGTGCCCACCATGAGATCACCGTCGAGATGAAGGGCAGCCCCGTGCGTGTTAACCGACATCATGGACGTCAGTTGCGGCCACGCTTCCAAGGATCGGCATGATTTCGACAGCAGCTGCGCGTGCTGCACAGGCGGACGGAATTTCGGCAGTACAACCGCGGATGCAACGCAACCGAGTCTGCTCGCGCCGGTTGTCCCCGTAAGGTACCGAGGGACCTCAGGACTGGGCTTCGACGGCGCGGGAGGGGGAGCATTGCTCGCCCGCGCCGTCGAAGTCTTGCGCGATGGCCGGCACGACCAGCCGTCCTCTTCCGCCGCGCCGTTCGCATCGATGGGCGCGCGCCCGGCCGGCGGCTCAGGCCCCGCGCCGTCGGCGGCCGTCGGCCTCGCCCCGCGGGATCGGCGCCGGGCCGGCCCCTTGCGCGAGCCAATCCCGCCTCCGCGCGATCAGCGCCTTGAGGCGGGCCGCCCGCGCCCTGCGCCGCTCGCAGCCGCACGGCCAGTCGCAAGGACCGTCGAGATGGAGGTTCCCGCCCTGCCCATCCAGCAGACTCAGGATGGAGATCACGAGCCCGGCCAGGACGAGGATCGCGGCGGCGAGCATCGGCCAGGCGAAGCCCACGCCGACCAGGGCCGAGAGCGCGAGCTTGATCGCCAGCGAGCCCGCGATCTTCAGCTTCAGGAGCAGGCCGAGCGTCGCCCCGGCTCCGGCGGCGCCGCGAAGGGCGCGGAAGGCGCGTCGGCGCAGGCGGTTGCGCGCGGCGAGCGCCTCCAGCCGGCCAAGCTCCCGCGTCACCCGACGAATCGTGCGGGCCTGCTCGTCGGGCGCGAGGACCGGCGCGGACTGCATCCGGGTCTTCTCGCCGGCGCCGGAAGGCGGCTCCAGACCTACATGCCGAGGGCCTGCATGTAGAGCTCGAGGATCGCCTCCTCCTCCTGCCGCTCGGCGTGGTCCTTCTTGCGCAGCGAGACGATCTTGCGCAGCGCCTTCGTGTCGAAGCCGCTGCCCTTCGCCTCGGCGTAGACGTCCTTGATGTCGCCCGCGAGGCCGGCCTTCTCCTCCTCCAGGCGCTCGATGCGCTCGATGAAGCTCTTGAGCTGGTCCGCCGCCACCGAGGACGGATCGACCGCCGGGCTTGCTGAGGCTGCCATGTGTCCGAAAGTCCTTGCTCTGTGCCGCGCCCCGCGCGACGCCTCGCGCGACGGGTTACAGCGATAACCTTACCGGGACCTTAGCCGGTCGGCGTCAGTGCGGCTCGGCCTGGCGCTTGGCGAAGGCTGCCTGCTGCTCGGGGCTCGCCTCCGACTGATGCTTCGCCTTCCAGGCGTCGTAGGGCATGCCGTAGACCTGCTCGCGGCTCTCGTCCTTCGTGAGCGGCAGGCCGCGCTCGTCGGCGGCGTCCTTCAGCCAGTTCGACAGGCAGTTGCGGCAGAAGCCGGCCAGGTTCATCAGGTCGATGTTCTGCACGTCGGGGCGGTTGCGCAGGTGGGAGACGAGGCGCCGGAACACGGCGGCCTCCAGCTCCGTCTGGGTCTTCGGGTCGATCTCGGCCATGGTGATGCTCCGGTTCTCGCGTGTCAGGTCGGCGGCGCGGGCGCCCGCGTCAAGCGGCCGGCCGGAGGATGGGGCGCAGGAGCTTGGCGAAGCGCGCGGCCCACTCCGCTTGGCCCCCCTCGCCCGCGATCAGGTCCTGGCGGATCTCCACGAGGGCGTTCGGCCGGCCGCGGGCCGTGGCGTGGCGGTCGATCGTGTCGCCCGGCAGGCCGCCGCCGTAGGGCTCGTTGTCGCCGACCGTGAGCCCCGCCGGATCGGCCCGCAGCCCCGCGATCAGCGGCGCGCTGAGGCGGTCGTCCCGGTCCCACAGGATGCCGACCTGCCAGGGCCGCGCCACCCCGCGCCAGTAGGGGGTGAAGCTGTGGATCGTCACGATGGCCGGCGGCGCGCCCGCGGCCTCCCCCTCCGCGACCGCGACGTCGATCGCCCGGTCGAAGGGCTCGTAGAAGCGGGCGATGCGCTCGGCCTTGCCGGCCTCGTCGATGCGGGCGTTGCCCGGCACCACCGCTCCGTCCGAGAGGCGCATCACCAGTGTCGGGTCGGCCCGGCCGCGGTTCGGGTCGATGATGAGCCGCGAGAAGCGGGTGAGAATCGCGGGCGCGCCGAGATGGCGGGCGAGCGCCCGCGTCACGCCGGCCGCGCCGATGTCGTAGGCGATGTGGCGGGCGAACTCCGCCTCCGCGACGCCGAGCCCGATGTCCTCCGGCACGAAGTTCGAGGCGTGGTCGCAGATGAGGAGCAGCCCGCAGGCCGGATCGCCGGGCACCGTCTCGACGGGATGGGGCGGTTGCGGGGCGGGCATGGGGATCCGGTTCGTTTCCAGCTTGCCGACGGGTCGAGGCTCGGGCAGAGCACGTATCAAGGATCGTGCGCTCACGGCAACATGAGGCCCGTCGCCCTCCCCTCGCTCCGGCGGGCGCGATGGCGAGGACGCACGAGAGAAGACGACACGACGCGCGAGGACGCCCGTATGAGTGCCACCACGCCCGCCCCCAGCGACGCGCCGAACGCAGCCGAGGCGAACGACCTGCGCAGCCTGCTCGACGGCTTCCTCGCCGAGGCCATCGCGGCCGCCCACCCCTCGCGCTGCCTCACCCCGCACCTGCCGCCCCCGCCGAAGGGCCGGCTGATCATCCTCGGCGCCGGCAAGGCGGGCGGCAGCATGGCCGCGGTGGCGAGCCGCTTCTACCGCGAGGAGCACGGGCTCGGGCCTGACCGCATCACCGGCCTCGCGGTGGCGCGCCACGGCTACGGCGAGGAGGCGCCCCTCATCCGCATGGTCGAGGCGGGCCACCCCGTGCCGGACGCGGCCGGCATCGAGGCCACCAGGGAGGCGCTGCGCATCGCCTCCGAGGCCGGTCCGGACGACGAGGTTCTGGTGCTGCTCTCCGGCGGCGGATCGGCGAACTGGATCGCGCCCGCCGGCGAACTGACGCTCGCCGAGAAGCAGGCCATCACCCGCGCGCTGCTGCGCTCGGGCGCGCCGATCAACGAGATCAACACCGTGCGCAAGCACATCTCGCGCATCAAGGGCGGGCGCCTCGCCCTCGCCGCCCGCAACGCGGCCCGCATCCTCACGCTGGCGATCTCGGACGTGCCCTTCGACGACCCGGCCGTGATCGCCTCGGGCCCGACCGTGCCCGACCCGTCCACGCTTGCCGAGGCCCGCGCCATCTGCGAGCGGCGCGGCATCCCCCTGCCGGAGGCCGCCCGCACCCTCCTGAACGACCCGAACAACGAGACGCCGAAGGCGGGCGACCCGGCCTTCGCGCGGGCGGAGTACCGCATCATCGCCCGCCCTGTCGACGCGCTGGAAGCCGCCGCCGAGGCTGCCCGCCGGGCCGGCTACGAGCCCGTCATGCTGGGCTCGGACGTCGAGGGCGAGGCCCGCGAGGTGGCGGCCGAGCACGCCCGCCTCGCCCGTGAGGCGAAGGCGCAGGGGCGCAAGGTCGCGCTGATCTCGGGCGGCGAGCTCACCGTGACGATTCGCGGCGAGGGCCACGGCGGTCCGAACCAGGAATACGCGCTGGCGCTCGCCATCGCGCTCGACGGCGAGACCGGCATCGCCGGCATCGCGGCCGACACGGACGGCACCGACGGCGGCCGCGGCGAGGCGACCGACCCGGCCGGCGGCCTCGTCGATCCGTCCACCCTGGCGCGCGCCCGCGCGGCCGGCCTCGATCCGGCCGCGATGCTCGCCGACAACGACTCGACGCGCTTCTTCGCGACGATCGGCGACCTCGTCCAGCCCGGCCCCACCCGCACCAATGTCAACGACTGCCGCATCATCCTCGTCGGCTGAGGGCATGCCCACGGGCGCGCGGCGCCGCTCGGCTCCGGTCTTAGCCCTCGCGGCGGCGCTCTGCTTCCTCGGGCCTGCGCCGGCGCGGGCGGACCTTCGCATGTGCAATCTCACCGCGAGCAAGGTCGGCGTCGCGCTCGGCTACCGCGACCCGCAGGGCTGGGTCACGGAGGGCTGGTGGGACCTCACGCCCAAAGCCTGCGAGACGCTCCTGAAAGGCGCGCTCGCGGCCCGATTCTACTACGTCTTCGCGGTGGACTACACGCGCGGCGGCGAGTGGAGCGGGCGCTCGCTGATGTGCACCAAGGATTCCGAGTTCACGATCCGCGGGGTCGAGGATTGCCTCGCACGCGGCTACGACCGCAACGGCTTCTTCGAGGTCGATACCGGCGAGCAGAAGAGCTGGACGATCCAGCTCACCGACCCGAACCAGCCCGCTGCCCCCTCGCCCTGACCCGCCTCAGCGATGCTGGGCGGTGAGCGAGAAGAAGGCGCCCTGCGGGTCCACGCACTGCGCGATCCAGGAGCCGCCGGGCACTTGGTGCGGGCCCATCAGGACCCGTCCGCCGCCCTCCGCGACGCGGGCGGCGGCCGCGTCGATCCCCGGCACGGTGAAATAGTAGCCCCAGGCCGAGACGGGCATGTTCGGCGGCCGGTTCATCATGCCGCCGATCGAGCGCCCGTTCGCCGCGAAGGTCTGGTAGGTCCCCATGCCCCCGAGATCGACGGCCAGATCCTTCGTCCAGCCGAACAGGCCGGCGTAGAAGTCGAAGGCGGCCTGCCAGTCCGTCGCGAACAATTCGTGCCAGCCGATATGGCCCGGCGCGGTGGCCGGAACCTCGGGCATCGCCGGCCCGTTCGGCCGGAACAGGATGAAGAACGCGCCCTGGGGATCGCCGACGACGGCGTAGCGGCCGACCCCGGGAATGTCCTCCGGTCCCTTGCGCACGCTGCCGCCCGCCGCCGTGGCCTGCTCGGCCGCCGCGTCGACGTCCGGAACCCCGATGAAGCCGCTCCAGCCCGGGTGGCCGCCCTGCGCCTTCACCTCATCGGCGAGCGGAGCGATGTCGGCGACGGGCCGCCCGGCCACGCTCAGAAGCGTGTAGGGTGCGTTCCCGCCCTCCCAGGGTTGCGCCTCCCACCCCACAACAGCGCGGTAGAAGGTTTCCGCCGCCTCCGGGTCGGTGGTCATCAGCTGGTACCAGACGAAGGTGCTGGCGGTCTCGGGCATGGTCGCTTCCCTCTGTCGTGCGGATGATCGGGTGGTGCGGGCAGCCTCGCGCCGCGGTCAGTCGGCGTAGGCCTGCTCCAGGGCCGGGAGGTCGAGCTTCGTCATGCCGAGCAGCGCCTCGGTCACGCGCCGCGTCCGGGCGGCGTCGGGATCCTGCATCATCTCGCCGAGGCGCCGCGGCACGATCTGCCAGGACAGACCGTAGCGGTCGGTGAGCCATCCGCAGCGGCTCGGCGCGCCCTCGGCGCAGAGAGCCTCCCAGAGGCGGTCGATCTCGGTCTGGTCCGCGCACTCGACGCTGAGCGAAATCGCCGGCGTGAAGGAGAAGGCGGGCCCGCCGTTGAGCGCGATGTGGCGGCGCCCCGCGAGACGGAAGGCCACGACCATCACCGAGCCCGGCCCGCCGCCCGGCGTCTCCACGCTCGCGCGCACGACGCTCTCGATCGCCGAATCGGGCAGAAGCGACACGTAGAAACGCGCCGCCTCCTCAGCCTCGCCGTCGAACCAGAGGCAGGTCGAGATCGTGCTGGGCATCGTCGCGGTCGGGATCGTCGAGGCCGTGGACATGGCTCCCCCTGCCGGCTGGACCGTCATCGGCGGTCGCGCGAGCCGCCCGTCTCCCGAAGCCCGGCGTGCGCGATCCTGTCAGATTCGCCGTGACCGCGCGATGCCGGCCCGGGCAGGGCTCACCGGTCAGGCATTCGCCGCCGCGTGGGCCTCGGGGCCCTTCTGGGCCGCGACGGGATCCATCCAGCTGATCTCCCAGACGTGCCCGTCGAGATCCTCGAAGCTGCGGCCGTACATGAAGCCGTAATCCTGCTTCGGGCCAGGGTCCGCCCGGCCGCCCGCCGCCTCGGCCCGCGCCACCATGGCGTCCACCGCCTCGCGGCTCTCCTGCGAGATGCAGATCAGGACCTGGCATGTCTCGCGCGCGTCGGGAATCGCCTTCGTCGTGAAGGTGGAGAAGAACGCGTGGCTCAGGAGCATGACGTGGATGACATCCGAGAACACCATGCAGGAGGCGTCGTCGTTCGAGAAGTTCGGGTTCTTCGAGGCGCCGACCGCCTCGTAGAAGGCGGTCGCCCTGGCCACGTCGCGCACGGGGAGGTTCACGAAGATCATCTGCGGCATCGGCATTCCCTCTCGCCTGCACCCGGCTCCTCACGGCCAAGTTTGACCGTGATGCCCGATCTGGTTATGATTTGCAACTATGAAGTTAGAAAAAATAACTGAAAGTGCCAAGGTGGAGGGTGCCAAGACCGAGGGTGCCAGGGCGGCCCGCCGCTACGACGACGCTTGCGCCGCCGCGCACGCCCTCGACCTCGTGGGCGATCGCTGGGCGCTCCTCGTGATGCGCGAACTGATGCTCGGGCCGAAGCGGTTCAGCGACCTGCGCCAGGACCTGCCCGGCATCAGCGCCAACGTGCTGACGCAGCGCCTCGATGGATTGGAGGCGGTGGGCGTGCTGGCGCGCCGCCGGCTACCGCCGCCCTCGGGCGCCCAGGTCTACGAATTGACACCCTGGGGCTACGAGAGCGAGCCGATCTTCCAGGCGCTCGGGCGCTGGGCAGCGCGCTCGCCGCTCCACGACCCCACCCTGCCCTTCAGCGCCACCTCCCTCTTCCTGTCCTCCCGGACCATGATCGACCCTGGTCGCGCGGCGGGGCTCTCGGCCCGCATCGGGTTCCGCATCGGCTCCGAGAGCTTCCTGGCCCGGCTCGCCGACGGTGCGATCAGCGTCGAGCGCGGGCCGGCCGAGGGAGCCGACCTGATTTTCACCGGTCCCGCTCCCGTCATCGCGGCAGCGGTCTACGGCGGGCAGCCCTTCGCGGCGCTCGCGGGCGCGCTCGGCGTCGAGGGCGACGCCGTGCTCGCCCGGCGGTTCGTCACGCTCTTCCCGCTTCCGCCGAAGGCACGGGCCGGCGCCTGAGCCCGGCCCGGCGCACCCCTCCCCCGCGAAACCGCGTTTGCCGGGCACGGCCGCTTGACGCGGAGGCGCGGCCGGTGCTTGTGGCCGCTCGCCCTCAACCGGCCGGACACGACGCACCGCCGGGCTCGCGCTGCCTTGATGGAGGCCGGATTGAAACGCTCACGCCGCACGAAGATCGTCGCCACCCTCGGGCCGGCCTCCGACACGCCGGAGATGATCACGAAGCTCTTCCACGCGGGCGCCGACGTGTTCCGGCTCAACATGAGCCACCTGCCGCGCGAGAAGCTGCCGGAGAAGATCGAGGTGATCCGCGCCATCGAGCGCGAGGCGCGCCGCCCGATCGCGATCCTGGTGGACCTGCAGGGCCCGAAGCTGCGCCTCGGTGCCTTCGCGGAGGGCAGCGCCATGATCGCGAACGGGCAGACCTTCGTCCTCGACAGCGATCAGACGCCCGGCAACGCCGAGCGCATCTACCTGCCGCACCCGGAGGTGCTCTCGGCGCTGGAGCCGGGCCATTCCGTGATCATCGACGACGGCAAGCTCCGCCTCACCGTGACCGAGGTGGGCCCCGGCCGTGCCGTGACGCGCGTCGAGGTCGGCGGCCGCATCTCGAACCGCAAGGGCGTGTCGCTGCCCCACACGGTGATCCCGGTGCCGGCCATGACCGACAAGGACCGGGCCGATCTCGAGGCGGGCCTCAACGCCGGCGCCGACTGGATCGCCGTCTCCTTCGTGCAGCGGCCCGAGGACATGGCCGAGGTGAAGAAGCTCGCCGCGGGCCGCGCCCTCGTGATGGCCAAGATCGAGAAGCCGCAGGCACTCACCCGCCTCGACGAGATCATGGAGGTCTCGGACGGCCTCATGGTCGCCCGCGGCGACCTCGGCGTCGAGATGCCGCTGGAGCAGGTGCCCGGCGTGCAGAAGCGGATCACCCGCGGCGCCCGCCGCCTCGGCAAGCCGGTGGTCGTCGCGACGCAGATGCTCGAATCGATGATCACCGCACCCGTGCCGACCCGCGCCGAGGTCTCCGACGTGGCGACCGCGGTCTACGAGGGGGCCGACGCCGTGATGCTCTCGGCCGAGAGCGCGTCCGGCGCCTTCCCGGTCGAGGCGATCTCGACCATGAGCCGCATCGCTGAGCAGGTGGAGAAGGACGCGCTCTACTGGAACATCCTGACCGCCCAGCGCTCCGACCCCGAGCCGACGGCGGCCGACGCGATCGCCGCCGCCGCCCACCAGATGGTCGGCTCGCTCGGCCTCAACGCGATCATGGCCTGGACGCATTCGGGCTCGACGGCGCTGCGCCTGGCGCGCTCGCGCCCGAACGCGACCGTGATCGCGCTGACCCCGAAGCGGGAGACGGCGCGGCGCCTCGCCATGGCCTGGGGCACGCACCCGATCGTGACGAACGACGCCAGCGACGTGGACGACATGGCCTTCCGGGCCGCGAAGTTCGCGGTCCGCGAGCGCTTCGCCGAGGTCGGCGACCGGGTGATCGTGGTGGCGGGCGTTCCCTTCGGCACGCCGGGCGCGACGAACCTCGTGCGCATCGCCTTCGTCACCCGCGAGCACGCCGCGCGGGCGTGAGCCGTCAGGGCGCGGCCGCCGGCAGCGGCCGCCGCTCCCCGATCCGGTCGGCGAGGCGGCCGACCTCCCGCGCCAGGACGTCGGCGGCCACGTACTGCACCATGTGGCCGATGCCCGGCAGCACCACGAACTCGGCGCCCGGGATCCGCTCCGCCAGCGGCCGGGCCTGGAGGTCGGTGCGCACGATCGGGTCCGCCTCGCCCGCCACGATCACGGTCGGCGCCGTGATGGCGCCGTAGCGCGGGCTCTGGGCGGCGAGCGCCGCCGGCAGCCCGATCAGGTCCTGCACGTTGGCGAGAAGCGTGGCCGGCCGCAGCACGAGGGCGGCGCGGGCGCGCGTCAGGTAGTCCGCGCTCACCGGCTGCGGCCGGAACACGGTGTGTGCGGCCCCTTCCAGGTAGTGCATCGCCACGGGCGGCCCGACCGTCCGACTGAGGAGCCACGCCATCGGGGGCTGGAGCGCGAGCCGCCAGTACCAGGGCAGCCCTTGGCGCTGCGGCAGGGGCAGCGCCACCGGCGAGACGAGGACGAGGCCCGCCACCCGGTCCGGATGCTCCAGGGCGAGGCTCGCGGCGAGGGCCCCCGACCAGGAATGGCCGAGCACGATCGCGGGGCCGACCCCCATCCGCTCGAGCGCCTCGGCGATGGCGGCGCCCTGCGCGGCGGGCGTTGCGGCCTCCGCGCCCCGCAGGCGGTCGCTCCAGCCGAAGCCCGGCCGGTCGAAGCTGACCACGCGGAAGCCCTGGCTCGCGAGGATGCGGCCGACGCCCTCCATCGGTTCGGCCGCGTTGGCGGAGGCCCCGTGCAGCAGGACGATCGTGGCGCGGGCGCCCTCCCGCGGACCGGCCTCGATCGTGGCGAGGCGCCCGCCGCTCACGGGCACGAAGGGGCCGGCCGGCGGGAAGGCGGCCTCGGTGCGCAGGGTGATGAGGAGCGAGGCGACGGCGCCCGCGCCGAGAACACCGCCGACCAGGACCGCGAGGAGCGCGAGGCAGGCCGCCAGCGCGTGCGCGACGGCCATCAGAGGTCGCGGCCGTCGACCTCGGGGGCGAGCCGGTCGATCGAGGACTGGAGCTTGTCCATTCGCGGATAGAGGGCGGCTGCACGACGGAAGGCGCGGAGCGCCCGCACCTTGTCGTCCATGGACTGGTAGATCCGGCCGAGCGCCGCCCAAGCCTCGAAATGGCGCGGCTCCAGCACGAGCGCGCGCTGCAGGTCGGCGATGGCGGCGGCCTTGTCCGAGAGGTGCCAGAACAGGCTGGCCCGCCGGCTCCAGCCCTCGGACCAGCCGGGCTCCAGACTCAGAACCCGATCCATCAGCTCGACGGCGAGAGGCAGGTCCTTGGCCGACATGGCCTGCCGGGCCCGCTCGGTGAGGAGGTCGGCGGTGGCGCTGCCCGAGCGGTCGAGCCGGCGCTCGATCAGCTTCGAGATGCCTTTGGCCTCGGCGTCGTCCTCGGCCTCGCGCAGGCGCGCGAACAGGTCGTCGAGGCTCGCCGGCGGCTTGGGCTTGGCCGCGTCGGAGCTTCCGCGCTCCGGGGCGTCGGCCTGCGGCTCGCGCGAGAGAGTGCCGGGCGGCGCCGCCGCCGCGGGGGACGGTGCCGCGAGGAGGGCCGCCACAAGGGACAGGGGAAGGATGCGCAACATCGGGAGAGCTTGTGCGCCCCGTGCCGTCGCGTCAACGCGCTCGCTTGCCGCGCGGGGCCCGGCCGCCACAAAAGGCCTGCCGGCCCTGAAGATCTGCGCCCGCGGAAGAAGCAGTTCCCGCGGGCCGCGGGGATCAGCCCTGGCGGGCCTTGAAGCGCTTCTGGGTCTTGTTGATCACGTAGACCCGGCCCTTGCGGCGGACCAGCTGGTTGTCACGGTGCCGGCCGCGGAGCGACTTCAGCGAGTTGCGAATCTTCATCGGTGTTCACTCGGCGCGGACAGCCCGGCCGCCTATCGGTTCAGGTCTCGGGAACGGGTGTGCCTCGCAGCATCCCCGGCGATGGCAGCGCACGCATCGCGGAAAGGCGGCTCCCTTATCAGGATTCGCCCGTACGAGGCAAGATCCGCCGGTCCGCTATGTCG
>NZ_BJZU01000083.1 GCF_007992195.1 Methylobacterium oxalidis
CCCGGACGGGCGGCGCCGGCCACGGCGCCGCCCGGACGCGGATACGGAAAAGCCCGGCCTCTCGGCCGGGCTTTTCTCGTTGGCGGTCTGATTCTCCGGTCGGCCGAGGTCCCGCGCGGCCGGCAAGTCCCGGGCCCGCGCCGCCGCGGGCCTGGAACCGACGGGTTCAGATGTCGAGTTCGGTCCCGTCCGCGAAGGCGGCCCGCTCGGAGATGAAGGCGAAGCGGGCCTCGGGCTTGTTGCCCATCAGGCGGTCGACCGTGTCGCCCGTCGATTCCCGCGCCTCGTCGAGGACCGCGACGCGCAGCAGCGTGCGCTTCTTCGGGTCCATGGTCGTCTCCTTGAGCTGCGCCGGCATCATCTCGCCCAGGCCCTTGAAGCGGCCGATCTCGACCTTGCCGTTCTTGAACTGGGTCTTGATCAGCTGGTCCTTGTGGGCGTCGTCCCGCGCGTAGGCGGTCTTGGTGCCCTGCTGCAGGCGGTAGAGGGGCGGGATCGCGAGGTAGAGGTGGCCCTTGTCGATGAGCCTCGGCATCTGCCGGTAGAAGAAGGTGATCAGCAGCGAGGCGATGTGGGCGCCGTCCACGTCGGCGTCCGTCATGATGATCACCTTCTCGTAGCGCAGGTCCTCCTCGCGGTACTGGTGGCCGGTGCCGCAGCCGAGCGCCTGGGTCAGGTCGCTGATGAGCTGGTTGGCGCCGAGCTTGTCCCGGCTCGCCGAGGCGACGTTCAGGATCTTGCCGCGCAACGGGAGGATCGCCTGGGTCGCCCGGTCCCGGGCCTGCTTGGCGGAGCCGCCGGCCGAGTCGCCCTCGACGATGAAGATCTCCGAGCCCGCCGTGCCCGCGGCCGAGCAGTCGGCGAGCTTGCCGGGCAGGCGGAGCTTGCGCGTCGCGGTCTTGCGGGCGACCTCCTTCTCCTGGCGGCGGCGCAGGCGCTCCTCGGCCCGGTCGATCACCCAGTCGAGGAGCTTGTTGGCCTGGGCCGGCGAGTCGGCAAGCCAGTGGTCGAAGGCGTCGCGCACCGCCGTCTCGACGATGCGGGACGCCTCCACGGTGGCGAGCTTGTCCTTGGTCTGGCCCTGGAACTCGGGCTCGCGGATGAAGACCGAGAGCATGGAGGCGCAGGTCGCCATCACGTCGTCGGTGGTCACCGCGGCCATGCGCTTGGCCTGGTTCACCCGCTCGGCGTGCTCGCGCAGGGCCCGCAGCAGGGCGACGCGCAGGCCCGCCTCGTGGGTCCCGCCCTCCGGCGTCGGGATCGTGTTGCAGTAGGAGGAGGAGACGCCGTCGTCCTGGACCATCCAGGCCACCGCCCATTCGAGCGAGCCGTGGCTGCCGGGCTTCGTCACCTTGCCGGAGAAGATCGCGTCGGTGACGAGCTCCTTCCCCTCGATGTCGCGGGAGAGGTAGTCGCGCAGGCCCCCGGGGAAGCGGTGCACGGCCTCGGCCGGCACGCCCTCCAGGCCCTCCAGCAGGGCCGGGGCGCAGCGCCAGCGGATCTCGACGCCGCCGAACAGGTAGGCCTTGGAGCGGGCCATCTTGAACAGGCGGCGCGGGTCGAACTTCAGCGAGCCGAAGATCTCCGCGTCCGGGTGGAAGCGCACCCGCGTGCCGCGCCTGTTCTGCACGCGCCCGACCGTCTCCAGCGGCCCCTGCGCGTGGCCGCGCGAGAAGGTCTGGCGGTAGAGGGTCTGGTTGCGGGCGACCTCCACCTCGAGCAGGTCGGACAGCGCGTTGACGACCGAGATGCCGACGCCGTGCAGGCCGCCGGAGGTCTCGTAGACCTTCGAGTCGAACTTCCCGCCCGCGTGCAGCGTCGTCATGATGACTTCCAGCGCCGACTTGCCCGGGAATTTCGGGTGCGGATCGACCGGGATGCCGCGGCCGTTGTCGGTCACGACGAGGGCGCCCGTCTCCTCCAGTTCCACCTCGATGAAGCTCGCGTGGCCGGCCACCGCCTCGTCCATCGAGTTGTCGATCACCTCGGCGAAGAGGTGGTGGAGCGCCCGCTCGTCGGTGCCGCCGATATACATGCCGGGCCGGCGCCGCACCGGCTCCAGCCCCTCCAGCACCTCGATGGCGGAGGCGTCGTAGCCGGCCTCGGCCGGCTCGGGCGCCGGGGCGGGCGGCGTCAGGGTGATGCGGCGCCGGGACTCGGCCTCGCGCGCGCCGGGCCCGGCGGCGGGCTTGGCGGCGGGCTTGGCGCCCGGCCCGAACAGATCGCGTGCCGGATCGCTCACGCGCGGCCCCCGTGCAGCCGGATTACGTCTCGCAGCATGTGCCTTCATCCGCTCGTTCTACCGGAACAAACCGGAAACATCAAAGCGCCCGTGAGTCCCGCCGGTGCGGTCGAGCATCGCACGGGGAGCATACCCCGGCCAGATGCGGCGCTGCTGCGGCAGCGCCGCCCCGGGCGCGCGTTCCGCCCGACCGTCATCAAACTGATGCGGGAGGGATGGTTAAGATCGCCTCACGCACGTGCCGGGGACCCGGTTCAGGGAACCGTCAGGTGCGCTCGCGCATTGTCACGGCAAGCTTTGCCGTAGCGCGGCCCGCCCCGGGCCGGAAGACGGGGCGAGCCGAGGGAGCAGGTCGCCGATGAGCAACGCCGCCGTTCACGCCCGCCACATCGCCCTCGCGCGCTGCGAGCGCGCCGCCGGCGAGGCGTTCGGCTTCGCGGACGCCGCCGCCGAGGACGCCATCCGGAGCGTCCGGGCCACTCTCGTCACGCCGACGACCCTCGCGCTCGCCACCTTCGCGACCGCGCTCGCCGCGACGATCACCTACCTCGTCTGAGGCCGCCTCCCGCGAGCCCGCCGGGCGCTCAGGCCCCGGCCGCCTTCTTCTTGGCTGACGGCTTGGCCGCCGCACTCTTCGCCGTCTTCGCGGCCGCCCGCTTCTTCGGGGCCGCCTCATCCCCGTCCGAGGCCGCCTTCCGGGCGGGCGCCTTGCGCGCCGCCGCGCCCTTGCGGCCGCGGGCCGGGGCCTTGCCGCCGCCCGAGGCACGCTTGGCGTTGACGAGCCCCACCGCCTCCTCGAGCGTCAGCGCCTCGGCGCTCACCGCCTTCGGCAGGGTGGCGTTCACCTCGCCGTCGGTGACGTAGGGGCCGTAGCGGCCGGCCTTCACGGTCAGCTCGCGGCCCGAGGCCGGGTCCTTGCCGAGCGCCCGGCCGGGATCGGAGGCGGGGCGGCCGCGCCCGCCGCCCTGCTCCTTGGCGACGATGAGGTCGATCGCCCGGTTGGCGCCGATCTCGAGTACGTCGTCGTCTCGGCCGAGATTCGCGTAGGTCTTGCCGTGCTGCACGTAGGGGCCGAACCGGCCGAGATTGGCCAGGATCGGCTCGCCGGTCTCCGGGTGGCGCGCCACCTCGCGGGGCAGCGCCAGGAGGCGCAGCGCCTTCGCGAGGTCGACCGCCGAGGGCGCGAGGCCCTTGGGCAGCGAGGAACGCTTCGGCTTCTCCGCGCCCTTCTCGGTCGAGGCCTCGCCGAGCTGCACGAAGGGGCCGAAGCGGCCGTCGCGCAGCGTCACGGGCAGGCCGGTCGCCGGGTCGTCGCCGAGCACGCGCACGCCGGGCTGGCCGCCCTCCGCGGAGGCGCCCTCGCCGTCGCCCTCCACCCCCGTGGCCGAGAGCTGGCGGGTGTACTTGCACTCCGGGTAGTTCGAGCAGCCGACGAAGGCGCCGAACTTGCCGAGCTTCAGCGAGAGCGAGCCGGAGCCGCAATTCGGGCAGGCGCGCGGGTTCGCGCCGTCCGCGCGCTCGGGGAAGATGTGGGCGCCGAGCAGCTCGTTGAGCGCCTCCAGCACCTCGGCGACGCGCAGTTCCTTGGTGCCGCCCACCGCCGCCGAGAAGTCGCGCCAGAACTCGCGCAGCACCTCGCGCCAGTCGATCTCGGCGTTCGAGACCCGGTCGAGCTGGCCCTCGAGGTCGGCCGTGAAGTCGTACTCCACGTAGCGCTTGAAGAAGCTCTCCAGGAAGCCGGTGACGAGCCGGCCCTTGTCCTCGGGCACGAGGCGCTTCTTCTCGATCTTGACGTACTCGCGGTCGCGCAGCGTCTGCAGGATCGCCGCGTAGGTGGAGGGCCGGCCGATCCCGAGCTCCTCCATGCGCTTGACGAGGCTCGCCTCCGAGTAGCGCGGCGGCGGCTCGGTGAAGTGCTGCGTGGACGTGATGCGCTCGCGCCGGAGCGGGTCGCCCGCCTTCATCGGCGGCAGGCGGCGGCTCTCCTCGTCGGCCTCGTCGTCCTTGCCCTCCTGGTAGAGGGCGAGGAAGCCGTCGAACTTCACGACCTGGCCGGTGGCGCGCAGGTCGATCCGGCGCGGGCCGACGCTCGCCGTCACGTCGACGGTGGTGCGCTCGAGCTCGGCCGACTCCATCTGGCTCGCCACCGTGCGGGTCCAGATCAGCTCGTAGAGCCGCGCCTGCTCGGCGTCGAGGTAGCGCGCCACCTGCTTGGGCAGGCGGCTCATCTCGGTCGGGCGGACGGCCTCGTGGGCCTCCTGCGCGTTCTTGGCCTTGGTGCTGTACTTGCGGGGCGCGCCCGGCACGTAGGCGTCGCCGAACTCGCGCCCGATCACCCGGCGGGCGTCCTGGACCGCCTCCGGCGCCATGTCGACGCCGTCGGTGCGCATGTAGGTGATGATGCCCACCGTCTCGCCGCCGATCTCGACGCCCTCGTAGAGGCGCTGGGCGACCCGCATGGTCTGGGCCGGGGCCATGCCGAGCTTGCGCGAGGCCTCCTGCTGCAGGGTCGAGGTGGTGAAGGGCGGCTGCGGGTGTCGCTTGGCGGGCTTGGCCTCGACGCTCGCCACGCTGAAGGTCGCGAGCTCGAGGTCGCGCTTGAAGGCGGCCGCCTCCTCGCCGGTGCCGACGTCGAGGCGCTGGATGCGCTTTCCGTCCGCGCCCACGAGCCGCGCCTCGAACACGCCGCCGGCCTCCGTGGCGAGCGTGGCCACGATCGACCAGTACTCGCGCGGCCGGAAGGTCTCGATCTCGTACTCGCGCTCGCAGACGAGGCGCAGCGCCACCGACTGGACGCGGCCGGCGGAGCGCGCGCCCGGGAGCTTGCGCCAGAGCACCGGCGAGAGGTTGAACCCGACGAGGTAGTCGAGGGCGCGCCGCGCCAGGTAGGCGTCGACCAGCGCCTGGTCGATCTCGCGGGGCTGGCGCATCGCGGTCTGCACCGCGTCCTTGGTGATGGCGTTGAAGGTCACGCGCTCCACCGGCACGCCCTTGAGGGCCTTGCGGGCGGCCAGCGCCTCGATCACGTGCCAGGAGATCGCCTCGCCCTCGCGGTCCGGGTCGGTGGCGAGGATCAGCTTCTCGGCGCCCTTGACCGCCTTGGCGATCTCGGAAACCCGCTTCGCGCCGCGGTCCTCCAGCTCCCAGATCATCCGGAAGTCGTCCTCGGGGTCGACCGAGCCGTCCTTGGCGGGCAGGTCGCGGATGTGGCCGAAGGAGGCGATCACCTCGTAATCGCGGCCGAGATATTTGTTGATCGTCTTGGCTTTGGCCGGCGACTCGACGACGACGACTTTCATGAACGGGTCAGCCTCTTGCCAGAGCCCACCGCAGCGACGGTCTATGCAATTGTCTCGGATGCAGGCCGCCTCCGAGGGAGGGGCCGACGCGCCGGCAGAAGTGGTGGATGCCCGGCGCGATGTCAAATCACGGGGCGTTCGGGGCGTGGAACGGGGCGCCGTCCGGCCTTGCCGCGGCAGCGCCCGCGACCTATAGCCCGGCCTCGACATGAGCGCGCCCGTGACCCCGAGCTTCCCGCACCGCCACCTGCTCGGCATCGAGGGGCTGACCCGCCCCGAGATCGAGGGCCTGCTCGACCGGGCCGACGCCGCCGTCGACGTCTCGCGCCAGGTCGAGAAGAAGCGCAACGTCCTGCGCGGGCGCACCCAGATCAACCTGTTCTTCGAGCCCTCGACGCGCACGCAATCCTCGTTCGAGCTCGCGGGCAAGCGCCTCGGCGCCGACGTGATGAACATGTCGGTGGCCTCCTCCTCGGTAAAGAAGGGCGAGACCCTGATCGACACCGCGGCGACGCTCAACGCCATGCGGCCCGACATCATCGTGGTGCGCCACCACTCCGCCGGCGCCGTGCATCTCCTCGCCCGCAAGGTCGACTGCGCGGTGGTCAACGCGGGCGACGGCGCCCACGAGCACCCGACTCAGGCGCTCCTCGACGCGCTGACGATCCGCCGCAACAAGGGCGGCATCGAGGGGCTGCAGGTGGCGATCTGCGGCGACGTCCTGCACTCCCGCGTCGCCCGCTCGAACATCATCCTGCTGCAGGCGCTCGGCGCCCGCGTGCGGGTGATCGGCCCCTCGACGCTGCTGCCGACCGGCATCGAGCGCTTCGGCGTCGAGGTCTTCACGGACATGCGCGCGGGGCTTTCCGGCTGCGACATCGTGATGATGCTGCGCCTCCAGCGCGAGCGCATGAACGGCTCCTTCGTGCCCTCTGTGAAGGAGTATTTCCGCTATTTCGGCCTCGACCGCGACAAGCTGCGGCTCGCCAGGCCCGACGCCCTCGTGATGCATCCCGGCCCCATGAACCGGGGCGTCGAGATCGCCTCCGACGTGGCGGACGGGGCGCAGTCGCTGATCCGCGAGCAGGTCGAGATGGGCGTCGCCGTGCGCATGGCGGTGCTGGAGGCCCTGGCGACCCACCTGCCGAACGCGTGAGACCGATGTCGCCTCGCCCCCTCCTCCTCTCAAACGCCCGCCTGATCGACCCCGCCGCCGGCCGCGAGGGGCCGGGCGCCGTCCTCGTGCGCGACGGGCGCATCGCCGATGTCGCCTGGGGCCCGGCCCCCGCCGCGCCGGAGGGCGCCGAGACGATCGATTGCGGCGGCCGCGTCCTCGCGCCGGGCCTCGTCGACATGCGCGCCTTCGTGGGCGAGCCGGGCGCCGAGCACCGGGAGACCCTGGCGAGCGCGAGCGCGGCCGCCGCCGCGGGCGGCGTCACGACCCTCGTCTGCATGCCGGACACCAACCCGGTCATCGACGGGCCGGCCATCGTGGACTTCGTCCTGCGCCGGGCCCGCGACACCGCGAGCGTCAACGTGCTGCCGGCCGCGGCCATCACCAAGGGGCTCGCCGGCGCCGAGATGACCGAGTTCGGCCTCCTGCGCGAGGCGGGCGCCGTCGCCTTCACGGACGGGCTGCGGGCGGTGACGAACGCGCAGGTGATGCGCCGGGCGCTCACCTACGCCCGCGATTTCGGCGTGCTCCTGATGCAGCACGCGGAGGAGCCGGACCTCGTCGGCGACGGCGTGATGAACGAGGGCGAGATGGCCTCCCGCCTCGGGCTCCTCGGCATCCCGCGCGAGGCCGAGACGGTGATGCTGGAGCGCGACATCCGCCTCGTGCGGCTCACCGGAGGGCGCTATCACGCCGCCATGATCTCCTGCGCCGATTCGGTCGAGGTCGTCCGCCGGGCCAAGGCGGACGGGCTGCCCGTCACCTGCGGCGTCTCCGTCAACAACCTCGTCCTCAACGAGGGCGACATCGGGCATTACCGCACCTTCTGCCGGCTCTCGCCGCCGCTCCGGCACGAGGCCGACCGGCAGGCCGTGGTGCGGGCGCTGGCCGAGGGCCTGATCGACGTGGTGGTCTCCGACCACAACCCGCAGGACGTGGAGACGAAGCGCCTGCCCTTCGCCGAGGCCGCCGACGGGGCGCTCGGCATCGAGACCCTGCTCGGCGCCGCCCTCCGCCTCGTCCATACCGGCGACATCGGCCTGCCCGCGCTCCTGCGCGCGCTCTCCGCGCGGCCGGCCGAGATCCTCGGGCGCGAATCGGGGCGCCTCGGTGCGGGCGCGCCGGCCGACCTCGTGCTGATCGACCCGGACGTGCCCTACGTGCTCGACAAGCGGCACCTGAAGTCGCGCTCGAAGAACTCGCCCTTCGACGAGGCGCGCCTGCAGGGCGGCGCCGTGCTGACGCTCGTCGGCGGGCAGGTGGTCCACCGGGGCCACGACCTCGCGGAGCCCGCCTGATGGACGCGGGCGCCGTGCCCTGGCCGATCCTCGCCACCTGCCTCGTCGGCGGCTACCTGCTCGGCTCGATCCCCTTCGGGCTGATCTTCACGCGCATCGCCGGGCTCGGCGACGTGCGGGCGATCGGCTCGGGCAACATCGGGGCGACGAACGTCCTGCGCACCGGCCGCAAGGGTCTGGCCGCCGCCACCCTCCTCGGCGACGCCCTGAAGGGCACGGCCGCGGTGCTGCTGGCCTCCCGGTTCGGCGAGGCGGCGGCGCTGATCGCGGGTCTCGGCGCCTTCCTCGGCCACCTCTTCCCGGCCTGGCTCGGCTTCCGGGGCGGCAAGGGCGTCGCCACCTTCATCGGCGTCCTGCTGGCGCTGAGCCCCCCCGCCGTCGCCGCCTTCGCGGCGCTCTGGATCGGCCTCGCCTTCGGGTTCCGCTACTCCTCGCTCTCGGCCCTCGTGGCCTCGGCCGCGACGCCCGTCGTGCTCTGGGCTCTGGGCCAGCCGCAGGCGGCGCTCCTCTTCCTCGTGCTCGCGGCGCTGCTATGGTGGAAGCACGCGCCCAACATCCGCCGGCTGCGGGACGGCACGGAGGGGCGCATCGGGCAGAAGGGCTGAGCCCACCGCCCGACCGGGATCCGGGAACGGATCGGCCGGGTCCCGCGCCGGCGGCCTCTCGGGGGAGGGGCAGGGGGAGGCGGGGCCATGCAGCTCACCGACGCGCAGCGGGTCGACTGGCTGCGCCTGATCCGCACCGAGGGCGTCGGCCCGCGCACCTTCCGGGGCCTGATCAACCGCTACGGCGGGGCGGCCGCGGCCCTCGACGCGCTGCCGGAGCTGACCGCCGCGCGCGGCCGGCGGGTGCTGCCGCCGACGCGGGGGCAGGCCGAGGCCGAGATCGCGGCGGCCGTCCGCATCGGCGCCCGGCTCGTGGCGCTCGGCGAGGCCGAGTACCCGAAGCCCCTGCAGGCCACCGACACCGCGCCACCCCTCCTGGCGATCCGCGGCGAGGCGTCCGTTCTGCGCCGGCCCGCCGTCGCGATCGTCGGCTCGCGCAACGCCTCGGCGGCGGGCCTCGCCTTCACCGAGCGCCTGGCGCGGGGGCTCGGCGAGGCCGGCCTCGTCGTGGTCTCGGGGCTCGCCCGCGGCATCGACGCCCGCGCCCACAGGGCGGCGCTCGCCACCGGAACGGTCGCGGTGCTGGCGGGCGGGCAGGACCGGATCTACCCGCCGAGCCACGCCGCCCTCGTCGAGGAGATCCTGGCTGCCGGCGGCGCCCTCGTCGCCGAGATGCCGATGGGCTGGGAGCCGCGGGGCCGCGACTTCCCGAGGCGCAACCGCATCATCTCGGGCCTGTCCCTCGGCAGCGTCGTGGTCGAGGCGGCGCGCCGCTCCGGCTCGCTCATCACGGCCCGCTTCGCCCTGGAGCAGGGGCGGGAGGTTTTCGCCGTGCCGGGCTCGCCCCTCGACCCGCGCGCCGAGGGCACCAACGACCTGATCCGGCAGGGCGCGACCCTGGTCGCCGAGCCCGACCACGTGCTCCTCGTGCTCGCGCCCCTCGTCGCCGAGGAGAGCGGGGAGGCGGGGATCGCGGTCGAGCGGCCGGACTTCGGGGACGAGCCGATCTTCTGGGACGAGATCGACCTCGACGGGATCGCGCTGCCCGTGCCCGCGGAGGGTCTCGCCGAGACGGCGCCCGCCTCGGGCCTCGCGGAGGCCGGGGACGACCGCGCCCGGCTCATCGCGTTCCTGAGCCCGACGCCGATCGGCGCCGACGAGCTCGCCCGCGCCAGCGGCCTCAGCGTCCGCGTCGTGCAGACCGCCCTGCTGGAGCTGGAGCTCGACGGGCGGATCGAGCGCCACGGCAGCGGCTCCGTCTCGCTGATCGCCTGAGGCGGGCGCTCACGCCTCCGGTTCCGGCGCCGTCAGGTCGCCCATCGCGTCGAGGCAGCCCTGCAGGATGTAGGTGGCGGCGAGCTTGTCCACGAGCTCGCCCCGGCGGGCCCGGGAGGCGTCGGCCTCGATCAGCGCGCGCGTCACCACGGCGGTCGACAGCCGCTCGTCCCAGTAGAGGACCGGCAGGTCGAGCAGCGGCTTCAGGTTGCGCACGAAGGCGCGGGTCGACTGAACCCGCGGACCGGCGCTGCCGTCCATGTTGAGGGGCAGGCCCATCACCAGCCCGCCGACCGCGTGCTGCCCGCACAGGGCCTTGAGGCGCAGAGCGTCCTGCGTGAACTTGACCCGCCGGATCGTCTCCAGCGGCGTCGCGATCGTCCGGCCGAGGTCGGACAGGGCGAGTCCGATCGTCTTCGTGCCGAGATCGATCCCGATCAGGCGCGCGCCGCCCCGCGAGGCTTCCGCGAAGGCAAGGATCTCGTCAGCGGTCACGGCTCACCCGGGTTCTCGGTCCCGCCCCGGCCTTACGCCGGGCCGCCGGCCCGCGCCAGCACGCCCGCCTCGATCCCCTCGAACCGGGACGGCAGCGGCTCGGCCTCGGGCCCGAGGATCGCAGCGACGCGGGGGCCCTGGAGGGCGCGGAACAGCGCGTCCAGGCTCTCGGCCCCGAAGCGGACGCTCTCGAGGTCCGCGCCCATGACCCAGATGTCGTACTCGCCGGTGCCCTGCACGTCCCAGAACAGGAAGGCGCCGTCCTCGGTCTCGCCGAAGAAGAAGGCGCGGTCGAGCACGCCCGCGTCGTCGCCCTCCACGTCGAACCGGAACGGCCTGTCGGCGAAGGCGGGGCTCCCGCTCAGCGCCCGGGCCGCGGCGCCGACGCTGTGCGCGATCAGCTCGCCCCGGGTCACGAGGTCAGCCGCCTCGTAGGGCAGCGGCGTCGCGACGCGCACGAGCCCCCCCGCGAGCCCGGCGCCGCAGGTCCGGCAGAAGCTGACGTAGGAATCGGGGAGGGGGAAGCCGAGCTCGGCCGCGGCCCGCGCGATCTCCCCCTCGCCCGAGGGACAGCCCGGCCGCAGATCCTCGAACACGCCCTGCCACATCCCGCCGCCCTCCCGTTCAGACCCGTTAACCATAACGAAACCTTGCTGTAGCGGCGCCCGGACCCGTTCCGCCATAGTCGCGTTTAACGCTTCGTTAACCCCGTCGAGGTCCCCCGTGACAGCGCAGAGCCCGATGCCGCGCAGGAACCCGCTCCTGCGCCTCGTCGCCTCCGGGCGGCGCGGCCGGGTGCCGGCCGCCTCCCTCGTTCCCGTCGGCCGGGCCGAGGCCGAGCCCCGTCCGGAGCCGGGCGCCAGCCGCGGGCTGACGCGCCGGCACAAGCTGATGCTGCTCCTCGCCTTCGAGACCCTCGTCTTCGGCTTCGCCCAGGCCGAGCGCAACCCGATGCGGCGCGGCATCGTGATCGAGATCTCGGTGACGCCCAACCACGTGGTCACCTGAGGGACGTCCCCGCGTTGCGGGCGCGCGAAGGCCGGTGCTATAGCGCGGGCAGATTCCTGACGGGCCGCCTCCGGCCGCCCCGCACAGGGCCGTCTCCCCGGCCATCTCCCCGCGCGAGGTTGAGCACAGCAGCATGTCGGTCGACGCACAGACAGTCCGGCGCATCGCGCATCTCGCCCGCATCGCCGTGAGCGACGATGAGGTGGCGCCGCTCCAGGGCGAGCTCAACGCGATCCTCGCCTTCGTCGAGCAGCTCGGCGCCGTCGACGTGGCGGATGTCGAGCCCATGACCTCGGTCACGCCGATGGCCATGAAGAAGCGGGAGGACGTCATCACGGATGGCGGCCGCGCCCAGGAGGTCGTCGCCAACGCGCCCGAGACCGAGGACCACTACTTCCTCGTGCCCAAGGTGGTCGAGTAGCACCCCGGGGCCGGGGCCGCGAGGCCCGCCCCTTGCGATGCGCCCGCCGCGGGCGGGCAGGCCGGCCGCCGGGCAGGCCGCTGAGGACGGACAATCGTGACGCAGCTGAACGAACTCACCCTCGCCGAGGCGCGCGACGGCCTGAAGGCCAAGGACTTCTCCGCGCGCGAGCTCACCGAGGCCCACATCGCGGCCCTCGAGAAGGCGCGCGTCCTCAACGCCTACCTGCTCGAGACGCCGGACCGGGCGCTCAAGATGGCGGAGGTCTCGGACGCGAAGATCGCGGCGGGCGAGGCGCGCCCGCTCGAGGGGCTTCCGCTGGGCATCAAGGACCTGTTCTGCACCCACGGGGTCGTCACCACCGCGGGCTCGAAGATCCTCGAGGGCTTCGAGCCGCACTACGAATCGGCCGTCACCCACAATCTCTGGCGCGACGGCGCCGTGATGCTCGGCAAGCTCAACCTCGACGAGTTCGCCATGGGCTCCTCGAACGAGACCAGCGCCTACGGCACCGTGGTCTCGCCCTGGCGCCGGGCCGGCTCCGAGGCGCCGCTCGTGCCCGGCGGCTCGTCCGGCGGCTCGGCGGCGGCGGTGGCCGCCCGCCTCTGCCTCGGCGCCACCGCGACCGACACCGGCGGCTCGATCCGCCAGCCCGCGGCCTTCACCGGCACGGTCGGCATCAAGCCGACCTACGGGCGCTGCTCGCGCTGGGGCACGGTGGCCTTCGCCTCATCCCTCGACCAGGCCGGGCCGATCGCCCGCACCGTGCGCGACTGCGCGATCCTGCTCGGCTCCATGGCGGGCCCGGACGCCCGCGACACCACCTGCGCCGACCTGCCGGTGCCCGATTTCGAAGCGGCTTTGGGCCGCGGCGTGAAGGGCCTCACCATCGGCATCCCGAAGGAGTACCGGGTCGAGGGCATGCCGGCCGAGATCCAGCGCCTCTGGGACCAGGGCGCCGCGTGGCTGCGGGAGGCGGGGGCCGAGATCCGCGAGATCTCGCTGCCCCACACCCGCTACGCGCTGCCGGCCTACTACATCGTGGCGCCGGCCGAGGCTTCCTCCAACCTCGCCCGCTACGACGGCGTCCGCTACGGGCTGCGGGTGCCCGGGCGTGACATCGTCGGCATGTACGAGAACACCCGCGCCGCCGGCTTCGGCCGCGAGGTCAAGCGCCGCATCATGATCGGCACCTACGTGCTCTCGGCGGGCTACTACGACGCCTACTACGTGCGCGCCCAGAAGATCCGCACCCTGATCAAGCGCGACTTCGAGGCGGCCTACGCGGCGGGCGTCGACGCGATCCTCACCCCCGCCACCCCGTCCGCCGCCTTCGGCGTCGGCGAGAAGGCGTCGGCCGACCCGGTCGAGATGTACCTCAACGACGTCTTCACGGTCACCGTGAACATGGCGGGCCTGCCCGGCATCGCGGTGCCGGCGGGCCTCGACGCGCAGGGGCTTCCGCTCGGCCTGCAGCTCATCGGCCGGCCCTTCGACGAGGAGACGCTGTTCGCCGCCGCCCAGGCGATCGAGGACGCCGCCGGCCGGATGAGCCTGCCGAAGGCGTGGTGGGCGTGACCGTTCCCTACTATCCCTGGACCGTCTGGATCTGGGCCGCCCTCGACCCCATCCTCGTCGGCCTCGCGCTCTGGCTCGGCTGGACGGCGAGCCAGTTCGGCAAGGTCTTCATCGCGGCGATCATCGCGCTCGCCGTCTCGGTGCTGGCCTCCTGGGCGATCGCCGCCCTCGGCATCCCCTGGCCGGCGCCGGTCAGCCACGACGGGCCGACCTTCTTCCCCGTGCGGACGGTCGGCGCGCTCCTCTGGGCGATGGCGGGCTTCCTCGCCCGCCGGGCGATCCGGCCGCACGCTTGACCCGGCCGCGGGACGCCCCGTAACTGGCCCCGCCGGCCGACGCCCGCTCCCACCCGATCCGGACCACCATGAACGCACCTGTCTCCCCCAAGAAGCTGATCAAGGGCGGCCTGCACGACTGGGAGGTCGTGATCGGCATGGAGATCCACGCCCAGGTCACGAGCCGCTCGAAGCTCTTCTCCGGCGCCCCCACGGCCTTCGGGGGCGAGCCGAACGACCACGTCTCGCTCGTCGACGCGGCGATGCCCGGGATGCTGCCCGTGATCAACGCGGAGTGCGTGGCCCAGGCCGTCCGCACCGGCCTCGGCCTCAAGGCGAAGATCAACCTGCGCTCGGTGTTCGACCGCAAGAACTACTTCTACCCGGATCTGCCGCAGGGCTACCAGATCTCGCAGTACAAGGACCCGATCGTCGGCGAGGGCGAGGTGCTGGTCGACCTGCCCGACGGCGAGTCGATCACGGTCGGCATCGAGCGCCTGCACCTGGAGCAGGACGCCGGCAAGTCGCTGCACGACCAGAGCCCGAACCTGAGCTTCGTCGACCTCAATCGCTCGGGCGTGGCGCTGATGGAGATCGTCTCGCGGCCGGATCTGCGCTCCTCGGAGGAGGCGCGGGCCTACGTGACGAAGCTGCGCACCATCCTGCGCTACCTCGGCACCTGCGACGGCGACATGGAGAAGGGGAACCTGCGCGCCGACGTGAACGTCTCGGTGCGCCGCCCCGGCGAGCCGCTCGGCACCCGCTGCGAGATCAAGAACGTCAACTCGATCCGCTTCATCGGGCAGGCGATCGAGACCGAGGCCCGCCGCCAGATCGCGATCCTGGAGGATGGCGGCCGCATCGAGCAGGAGACCCGCCTGTTCGACCCCGGCAAGGGCGAGACCCGCTCGATGCGCTCCAAGGAGGAGGCGCACGACTACCGCTACTTCCCGGACCCCGACCTGCTGCCGCTCGAGTTCGACCAGGCCTACGTCGACGGCCTCGCCGAGGGCCTGCCGGAGCTGCCCGACGCCAAGAAGGCGCGCTTCGTCTCCGCCTACGGCCTCTCGGCCTACGACGCGGGCGTGCTCGTCGCCGAGCGCGCCTCGGCCGACTATTTCGAGGCGGTCGCGAAGGGCCGCGACGGCAAGGCCGCCGCCAACTGGGTGATCAACGAGCTGTTCGGCCGCCTCAACAAGGAGGGGCTGAGCATCGAGGAGACGCCGGTCTCGGCCGACCGGCTCGGCGCCATCGTCGACCTGATCGGCGAGGGCGTGATCTCCGGCAAGATCGCCAAGGACCTGTTCGAGATCGTCTGGTCCGAGGGCGGCGACCCGCGCCAGATCGTCGAGGCGCGCGGCATGCGCCAGGTCACCGACACCGGCGCCATCGAGGCGGCGGTGGATGCCATCATCGCCCAGAACCCCGACAAGGTGGCCCAGGCGCGCGAGAAGCCAACCCTGCTCGGCTGGTTCGTCGGCCAGACCATGAAGGCCACGGGCGGCAAGGCCAACCCGGCCGCGGTGAACGCGCTCCTGAAGGCCAAGCTCGGGATCGAGTAGGCGCGCGGATACGCCCGTCCGCCGGTCGGCGCGGGCCGCTCGTCCTGCCGTGGTCGTGCTCGATACCGCGGGGAACCGCGGCGGGGACGGCTTCAGGTGGGGCTGGTGCGTCTTCGAAGTCGCGCCGTTCCGGCCGCTTCTGCGCCCCTAGAGCCGTCTCCGTCCGGTTGTTCGCGTGGGCTCGCCGCTAAGCTCCGGGCCGAACCGGTCCCGGGACCGTCCTCACGGCTTCCTGCTGAGGTGGCGTCATGCCCATCTCCTTCAGCCAGATGTCTCGGCCCGGCCCCGGGTCAGTCGCATCGTGCCCGTTCACGTCGCGAACGGGCCGCTTCCGGGGCGGCCAGTGCTTCCTGTCGCGAAGCACACATGCAGCCTGCGAGCCTAATTCCGTCGCGTCAAGCCGGAAAATGCAGCGACGCTTCAAGTTCTGCGGCGCATCTCTGCTCTTCGCGCCGCACCGCGAACTTGCAAGAACTTGTGCCGATTTCGCGCTGCATTGCGATGCCCGGCGCCGGCCCCGCGGTCAGCGCGCCGCCGCGCCCCCGCCGCGCAGGCGGTTCCAGGCAACGAGAAGCCAGTCGCGCCCGCGGGCGCCGGCCTCGCCGAGGGAGACGGTGCAGGTCATGCCGGCCACCAGCGTGACGCCCTCCGGCACGTGGTCGATGCGGATCCGCACCGGCACCCGCTGCGCGAGGCGGACCCAGGTGTAGACGGGGTTGACGGACGGCAGTCCCTGCGTGCTCGGGGCGGCGTTGGCGGTGCTGATGCCCAGCGTGATGCTCTCGACGGTGCCGCGCACGATGTCCCCGAAGCCCATCAGCACGGCCTCCGCCCGGTCGCCGACCCGGACATGGGCCATCTTCGTCTCCTCGAAGTAGCCGTCGATCCAGAAGGAATCGGTGTCGATCACCGCGACGTTGACGGTGCCCTTGGTGGCGTAGTCGCCGGTGCGCAGGAGCAGGTTGGTGACGCGCCCGTTGACGGGCGAGCGCACCTGCGTCCGCTCCAGGTTGATCCGGGCCTGCGCGAGCTGCGCCTTGGCGCTGTCGAGGGCGGCCTCGGCGATCTTGGCCGTGCCCTCGAACTGCTGCTTCTCCTCGATCGAGGTCGAGAGCGTGGTGAGCTGCTCGCGCCGCTGGGCCTGGGTGCGCTTCACCTGCAGGTCCGCCTCCCGGTTCTTCATCTCGGCCTCGGCCGAGGCGATCGCCACCTCGAAGTCGAACGGGTCGATCCGGTAGAGGAGGTCGCCCTTGCGCACGGTCTGGTTGTCCGTGACCCGCAGCTCGACGATCTGCCCCGAAACCTGGGGCGCCACGCTCGCCACCTGCACGCGCACCTGCCCGTCGCGGGTCCAGGGCGCGGTCACGTAGTAGGACCAGACGAAGGCGGCCGCCGCCGCCGCGCAGGCCAGGACGAGGCCGGTGGCGGCCAGCCGCAGGATCCGGCCGAGCCGCAGCCGGCGGCGGGCCGGCAGCATCGGCTCCTCGGAGGCCGGCAGGGTGTCTGCCCGGCTCTCGGGCTCGGGCGAGGCGGGCCGCGCGGGCGGGTCGGGATCGGGCATCAGAACAGGACTACCAGCAGGGCGACGAGGCAGATGTAGAGCCCGGCCTCGACGAGGGGCGGGTTGGCGACGTACCGGCTGAAGCGGATCCGCGCGAAGATCGCCCGCAGGCCGACGAGGATGAGGAGGGCACCCGCCGCGTAGGCCACGAAGGGCGAGATCAGGATGCCGCCGAGGTCGAGGTCGTGGCGCATGGCGGTCACAGGCCCGGCAGGCCGAGGCGGCGCAGGAAGCGCCGGTGGCGCTCCATCACGCGCGCGGCGGCGGCGAGGTCGCTCGCGGCCCGGGCGGCGCCGAGGACCGTGTCGCCGTCGCCGCCGCGGGCCGCGCGCAGGAGGTCGCGGGCGGCCGCCGGGATCGCGTCGGCGGGGCCCTCGGCCAGCACCGTGCGGGCGCGCGTCGCGGCCGCGCGCAGGCGCGGGTCCGGCCAGAGCGCGCGCAGCTGCGCGTGGGCGCGGGCGGCCGAGGCTTCGAGATGCGCGATCGCGAAGGCGAGCTCCAGCCGGCGCCGCCGCACGGGCTCCGCGCCGGTGTTGGCCTGCGCGTACTGGTAGAGGCGATCGCTGTTGAAGCTCGTCCGGGTGGTGGCATCGCCCCCCTCGCCGACCAGGGCGTCGCGCAGGTCCCGCCGGGCCGACTCGAAGGCGTAGAGCCGCGCCCGCTCGGGCGAGACCGGCAGGACGAGGCGCACCGTGAGCCAGAGGATGCCGGAGGAGATGAGCACGAGCAGGGCGTTCTGGAGGAAGACCTGCAGATCGTAGACCTGCGGGTTGGCGGGCGCGACCAGCACGGGGAAGAACACGAGCAGGATGAAGCCGACGCCGAAGGTCGCCGGCCGCAGGGCGAGGAAGCAGGCGGCGAAGATCACCGGCGCCATCGCGATGGCGAGGAGCGGGAAGCCCTGGCCGCCCGCCAGGACGAGGAACAGGGTGATCCCGGCGGCCGTGGACGCCAGCGCCATGCCGAGGAAGACGCCGTTGGCGAACTTCCGCGGGTCCGGATTGAGGGAGGAGAGGGCGCCGGTCGCCGCCACCTGCACGAGGGCGAAGGAGGTCGCCGGCCAGCCCGCGAACACGAAGAGCAGGCAGGTGAGCCCGAAGGCAAGCGCGATGCGGGCGGCGGCGCGGAGCGCCAGCGCGACGTCGTGGTGCGTCGGCAGGCTCACCCGGCGCAGCGGCCGGTATCCCTCGCTCAGCGAGCCGAACCCGTCCCGCGCGAAATCGAGGGCGCGGGCGAGGTCGAGGGCGCGCTGGAGCGCCACCACCTCGTCGAGGTCGGGCTCCTCCCGCAGGGCGGCGGCGCGCAGGAGGGCACACAGGCGCCCGCGCGCCGCGGCGATCGCCGCGGCGTCGGGGCGCCCGCTCCCGCCCGTCAGCCCCGCGCAGATCGCCCGGGCCTCCTCGATCGCGGGTGTCGTGCCGCCCCGCCAGCGGACCGCGATGGCGAAGGTGCGGGCCCGCGCGGCGACGGCGTAGAGCGCGGCGATGGCGCTGCGGGCGCCCGCCGCCCGCTGCGGCCCGTCGTCGAACTCGCCCGCGATGGCGTTCGCGTCGGCCCGCAGCGGGGCGATCACCCCGATCTGCCGCAGGGCCGCCTCGGGCCCCGGGTCGCCCTTCGTCAGGCAGGCATGGGCGAAGGCGGTGGTGCCGGTCAGCGCGTTCGACAGGCCGGCGCGGAGCGAGCGCCAGGTGCTCGGGGAGGCGAGGGCGTCGTTGATGAAGGTGATGCAGACGATGCCGAGCGCGATCGCCGCGACGCGGGAGATCGCCGAATCGAACACGTTCTGCGGCGTGTCGATGTTGGCCACCGCGATGATCGCGACGGTGTAGCCCGACAGCATGGCCCCGTAGGCGCGGGTGTCCTGCAGGAAGTTCGCGACGAAGACGCAGATCGCGAGCCAGAGCGTGAAGCTGACGAGGAGCAGGACCCGGTCCTGCCCGAAGGCCGCCACGAGCAGGATGGCGAGCGCGGCCCCGACCAGGGTGCCGGCGAAGCGGTAGAACGCCTTGGACAGGGCCTGCCCGCGCTTCGGCTGGGCGAGGATCGCCACGGTGACGGCGGCCGAGGAGGCGCTCTCCAGTTGCAGCCAGAAGGCCGCGTAGAGCGCCAGCATCATGGCGAGCCAGATCCGCAGGGCGAAGGCCCAGGCCGAGGGCGCGGGCAGCACGGCCTCGATCCGGTCGAGCCAGCGGTCGATCCGGGCGGGAGGGGCGGCCGCGCTCACCGGGCCGGCCTCAGACGTCCCGTAGCGGCGCGGGCCGCGCCCCGGCGAGCCCCGCCACCCGCGCCTGCCACAGGCAGAGGAGCGGCGTCAGGACGAGCTCCACGCCGAGGGCGGCCAGCATCGTCAGGGAGGGCAGGCCGGTGAGGTAGAGCCCGAGCAGCCGGGCGAGGCCGCCCAGCACCACGACGAGGGTGAGGAAGCGGAACAGCCGCGTCTTGCCCTCAATCCCCGGCACGCAGGACCAGAACAGCAGGCCGATGCCGGTGAGCAGGCCCGACAGGTAGCGGAAATGGCTGTCGGCCGAGACGCTCTCGACCCCGCCCGCGATGCCGTTGACGCCGAACAGGACGCCGTAGAGGCCGGCCGAGACCGGGATCAGGGCCGCCACCGCCACCACGCGCTGCAGGGCACGCCGCTCGCCGTTCATCCGCCGCAGGCTCCTCCGCTTCCGTCCGGGCGGAGAACACGCGGGAGGGGCGGGCGGTTCGCGCCCGGCGCCCGCGCGCCGCTCACGCCTTCTGCTGCTTCAGGCGCTTGACGCACTTGCTGAAGTACTGGGGCCATTTCGGCCCCTGCGCCGTCTTCTCGGTCGCCGAGAGGCCGCGCCACTCCGCGCCGCATGTCTTCTGGCGCTCGCGGGCGGCGCTCTGGCCGGGGGTGGGGTCCTTGGCCTCCTTGGCCGCAGTCTCGGCGGCGGCGGGCTTGGCAGCGGGCGGGTCCTTGGCGAGGGCGGGCTGCTGCGCGAGGAGGAGCGGCGCGGCGAGCGCCGCGATGGCGAGACGTGAGAGCATGGATGGGTTCCCGGCCGGTCGGCACGGGCCCGCGAGCGTGGCCGTGCGCGCCGCCATCACAGCGGCATTGCGCCCGGCGGGCAAGGGGGTTGCGGGGAGCGTCCCTCTCTCTCCACGATCGTACGGCCGTCACTCTCGCGATCGTGAGGAGGCCGCGCGCCGCCCTTGAGACGCCGCCCGAATCCGGGCTAGCTGCGAGCCGGCCCGCGCGGGGACAGCGTCCTCGCGTGACGGGACGCGCGAGACATCCGGCAGGAGCAGGCGACATGGCCGCCGTCACGGGCAGACCGATCGACGTCCACACCTGGAGCACGCCGAACGGCTGGAAGATCCCGATCATGTTGGAGGAGTGCGGGCTGCCCTACCGGGTGGTGCCCGTGAACATCGGCAAGGGCGAGCAGATGGCGCCCGACTTCCTGCGCCTCTCGCCCAACAACAAGATCCCGGCGATCGTCGACCCGGACGGTCCGGGAGGCGAGCCCATCACCGTCTTCGAGTCGGGCGCGATCCTGCAGTATCTCGGCCGCAAGACGGGCCGGTTCTACCCCGCCGACGAGCGGGCGCGGGTGGCCGTCGACGAGTGGCTGTTCTGGCAGGTGGGCGGCTTCGGGCCGATGCTCGGCCAGGCCCACCACTTCCGCATCTACGCGCAGGAGAAGATCCCCTACGCGATCGAGCGCTTCACCGCCGAGGCGAACCGGCTCTACGGCGTGCTCGACCGGCGGCTGGCGGGGCGGGACTACCTCGCCGGCGACTACTCGATCGCCGACATGGCCACGCTCACCTGGGCCAAGTTCCACGAGAAGCAGGGCATCGACGTCGGCGCCCTTCCGAACCTGAAGGCGTGGCTCGGCCGCGTCCTGGCCCGCCCGGCCGTGCAGCGGGGCCTCGCGGCGATCTGACGGGGACAATCACCGCACCTCTCCCG
>NZ_BJZU01000084.1 GCF_007992195.1 Methylobacterium oxalidis
CTGTCCCTCTCCCGAACGGGAGAGGGGACCCGCGCCTGATTCGTTCATGGCGGAGCGGCGGATCCGGCGGCCGGCCCCGGCCGACCGCCTCGAACCGGGTGTCACTCGGCGGCGGGCTTCTCCGCCTTGGCGGGGGCCGCGGGCTTGGGCTGGGCCGGCTTCGGGGCGGGCTTGGCGGCCGGCTCCGGCGACACGACGGCGGCCTGCTGGTTCACGTCCGGCACCTTGGTCCAGGTCTGCGAGCCGCACAGCACCTTGAGCAGGCAGCCCGTCACGCTGAGCTCGTTGCCGCTCTCCCGCTCCAGGCTGACCTGATAGGTCTTGCCCTCGTCGGCGTTGTAGATGTCGCCCGAGAACTTGCCGTCGTCGGGCTTGAGCCCGTCGATGAGCTGCAGGCCGATGATCGGGCGCGAGCGCTTCTTGGGGTCGGGGTTCTTCAGGTCGGTGCGCGGCGCGCCCGCATCCGTGTTCGGGACCTTGAGCCAGACGACCTTGCCGCAGACATGGGCCTGTCCGGGGCCGCAGCGGTCGAGACGGATCTTCGCCCGGCCGTCCTCCGTCAGCCAGGTCCCGGACGGGTCCTTGCCTGTGTCGGCCTGCGCCCCCGCGAGGCCGGCGAGGAGGAGGGCGGAGGAGAGGGCGATGCGCATGGGCTTGGCTCCTTAAGCTGGCGCCTGCGGGCAGGCTTCGACGTGCAGGCTCGGGCGGGGAGGGCGTTCGATCGGGCCTGCAATCAACGGTGGCTTTCTGGCGATTTTTCGGCAGTGTTGCGGCAGCGCCATATCGGGGCCGCCCGGATCCTGCTCCCGCCGGCGGAGCCCGCTCGGGTTGAGAGCCGCCATCGCCCCGGCTATAAGCCCGGCGCCGAAGCGATTTTCCGCTCGCGCAGCTCTCAGACACAACCCGGACGGATCATGGCCACCGAGCGCACCTTCTCCATCCTCAAGCCCGACGCCACGAAGCGGAACCTCACCGGCGCGGTGAACGCCGTGATCGAGGAGGCGGGCCTGCGCATCGTCGGCCAGCGCCGCATCCAGATGAGCCGCGCCCAGGCGGAAACGTTCTACGAGGTCCACAAGGAGCGCCCGTTCTTCGGCGAGCTCGTGGCGTTCATGACCTCCGGCCCGGTCGTCGTGCAGGTCCTCGAGGGCGAGAACGCCGTGGCCCGGTACCGCGAGGTGATGGGCGCGACGAACCCGGCCCAGGCCGCCGAGGGCACCATCCGCAAGAAGTTCGCCCAGTCGGTCGGCGAGAACACGGTGCACGGCTCGGACAGCGCCGAGAACGCCCGGATCGAGATCGCGCAGTTCTTCCAGGACGGCGACATCGCCGGCTGACGTCCCGCGCCGGCGGTCCGCGGTGACCGCCGGGCCACACCGGGGCGCCATCGGCTACGCAGTTTCGCCGGATCTCACGATCGGGATCCGGTGTGGCCGGGGCGCCCTTGACGGGTGGGGCGGCCGGAGAGTCCAACGGCTCAGGTTCCACGCGCCTGCCAACGGACTCTTCCCACCATGACGCGCCGTCTCCCCTCGCTGATCGCCGCCGGCCTCCTCGCGCTCGGCGCGAGCGCCGCCCTCGCCGGCGGCTCCTCGGCTCCCTTCGAGCAGTACCAGCCCGACCCGGCGCTCCGCACGGCGCCCAAGGCCAACCTCGAGAGCCGCGTGCGCCACGCCTGCACGGTGATCCAGGCCCGCATGACGAGCACGCCGGAAGCCTCCCTGGAGCGCCCCTGCGGCTGCTACGCCCGGCAGACCCTGCGCACGCTCGACGAGGCCGAGATCGAGGCCTACCGCACCACCGGCTACTTCAACGATTCGGCCCGCGCGAAGGCGCTCTCGGCCCTCGATTCCTGCAAGCTGCAGCGCCCGGTCTGACCGGCGCCGCCGCGCCTCCCCGCCCGCGGGGAGGCGTGCCCGCTCCTACACGCACAGGCTGAGGAGCGCGCCCTCCGCGGGCGGCACGTCCGCCGCGAACATCACCCGGCCCTCCGCCAGCCGGGCGCGCCCGCCCGCCACCAGCGCCAGCGCCGCCGGGTAGAGCCGATGCTCCTCGACGATCACCCTGGCGGCGAGCGCCACCGGATGATCGCCGGGCATCACGGGTACGGCGGCCTGCGCCACGATCGGCCCGGCATCGAGCTCCGGCACCACGAAGTGGACGGTGCAACCGTGGAGACGCACGCCCGCGGCGAGCGCCTGCTCGTGCGTGTGGGTTCCGCGGAACAGCGGCAGCAGCGAGGGATGGATATTGAGCATCCTGCCCGCCCACGCCTCCACGAAGCCCGGCGTGAAGATCCGCATGAACCCCGCGAGGCAGACGAGGTCGACCCGTGCGGCCTCGAGCTCCGCCTGCAGCGCCGCGTCGAACGCCGCCCGGTCGGGGTAGGCCCGGTGGTCGACGGCGCGGGCCGGGATGCCGGCCGCCGCGGCGTGCGCGAGCCCGCCCGCCTCCGGCCGGTTCGAGAGCACGAGCACGATCTCGGCCGGGAAGTCCGGCGCCCGCGCGGCCTCGATCAGCGAGACCATGTTCGAGCCGCGTCCCGAGATCAGGATCGCGACGCGCATCTTGCGGGGGCCCGTCATCGCAGCGCGAGGGAGCCCGTGAAGGTGACGGGCTCGGCACCCCGCGCGGTGATCCGCCCGAGCCGCACCGGCGCCTCGCCGGCCGCCCGCAGCGCCTCCTCGGTCGCCTCGGCGCGGTCGGCGGCGGCCACCACCACCATGCCGATGCCGCAGTTGAAGGTGCGCAGCATCTCGGCCTCCGCGACCCCGCCCTCCCGCGCCAGCCAGCCGAAGACCGGCGGCGGCGAGACGGCATCGAGATCGATCTCGATGCCGACCCCCTCCGGCAGGACCCGGGGCAGGTTGTCGGGGAAGCCCCCGCCCGTGATGTGGGCGAGCGCCTTGATGCCGTCGGTCGCCTGGAGGGCCGCCAGGAGCGGCTTCACGTAGATCCGGGTCGGCTCGAGCAGCGCCTCGCCGAGGCTCCGGCCCGGCGCGAAGGGCGCTGGCGCGTCCCATCCCAGGCCGGCCTTCGCCACGATCCGGCGCACCAGCGAGAACCCGTTCGAGTGGACGCCGGAGGAGGGCAGGCCGAGCACCGCGTCGCCCGGCGCGATGCCCTCGCGCGGCAGCAGCGTGCCGCGCTCGGCCGCCCCCACGGCGAAGCCCGCCAGGTCGTAGTCCTGACCGCCGTAGAGGCCGGGCATCTCGGCGGTCTCGCCCCCGATCAGAGCGCAGCCCGCCTGCCGGCAGCCCTCGCTGATGCCCCGCACGATGTCGGCGCCGACGCCGGGCACGAGCTTGCCGGTGGCGTAGTAGTCGAGGAAGAACAGCGGCTCGGCGCCCTGGACGATGATGTCGTTCACGCACATCGCCACGAGGTCGATGCCGATCGTGTCGTGGCGCCCGGTCTCGATCGCGATCTTCACCTTGGTGCCGACGCCGTCGTTCGCCGCCACCAGGATCGCGTCCTTGAAGCCCGCCGCCCTCAGGTCGAACAGGCCGCCGAAGCCGCCGATCTCGGCGTCGGCCCCCGGCCGGCGCGTCGCCCGCACCAGCGGCTTGATCGTCTCGACCATGGCGTTGCCGGCGTCGATGTCGACGCCCGCCTGCGCGTAGGTCAGCCCCTTGTCCGTCATGCTCGCTCGTCCCAGCCGCGATCTCGCCGTTCCTCTATCGGGTTGCGGCCGGGAGGGCGAGTCGGGTCCCGGCCTTTCCGGGTCTCCGGGCTCGGGACGGATGCGACCGGCCGCCATCCGATCTCCATGGCGCCAGGACGGGTTAGGATGGGGCCACACACCCGGGCCCGCGATGACGCCGACAGCCATGACCCTTCCGAACCTGATCACTTTCGGCCGCCTCGTGCTGGTGCCCGTCATCCTGGTGCTGATCGGGCAGGGCGCCTGGGGCGCGGCGCTCGCCGTCTTCCTCGTGGCCGGCGCCTCGGACGCGCTCGACGGCTTCCTCGCCAAGCGGTTCGGGCTCCAGAGCGAGCTCGGCGCCATCCTCGATCCGCTCGCCGACAAGGCGCTGCTCGTCTCGGTGTTCGTGGCGCTCACCGCCGCCGGGGCGCTGCCGGCCTGGCTCCTCGCGGTGGTGATCGGGCGGGACCTCGCGGTGCTCGGCGCGATCGGCCTCGCCCGGCTCGGGGGGCGCCGCCTCGCGATCCGGCCGCTCCGCATCGGCAAGCTCGGCACGGCCGCGCAGATCGGCCTCGCCACCCTCGTGCTGGCGGGTCGCGCCGGCGATTGGCCGGTCGAGGGCCCGGTGCTGGTCGCCTGCTGGCTCGTCGCGGGAACGAGCCTCCTCTCGCTCGTCGCCTACGCGCAGGTCTGGCGGGAGGGAGCGGCGGCGGGCGGGCGGCCTTGATCGGGCGGAGATTCGTTCCCACTCTCGGCCACGGTTGAAACGGGTGGGGCGGCGCATGCGCGGCAGGACGTTGATCGGGCTCGGCGCGGCGCTGACCCTTCTGCTTCTCGTATACCTGCTGCGCGACGTCCTCCTGCCCTTCGTCGCCGGCATCGCCCTCGCCTACCTGCTCGACCCGCTGGCCGACCGGCTGGAGCGCCTCGGCCTCGGGCGCCTCGCGGCGAGCCTCCTGATCCTCGCGCTGTTCGTCGTCGCCCTGGTGATCACGCTGCTGATCGTGGTGCCGCTCGCGGCCAACCAGGTCGCCGCGCTGATCGCGACCCTGCCCGGCACGGTTTCGCGCCTGCAGGCGATCCTGGCCGAGCGCGTCGGCCCGCTCCTCCAGCGGATCGGCGGAACCGACGTGCTCTCCGAGCTGCAATCCTCGGTCGGGACGCTCGCGACGCAGGGCGGCGCCTGGCTCCTCGCCTTCCTGAAGTCGCTCTGGTCCGGCAGCCAGGCGCTGATCTCGATCGCCTCGCTCCTCGTCGTCACGCCGGTGGTCGCCTTCTACATCCTGGTCGACTGGGACCGGATGATCGCCAAGCTGGATTCCTGGGTGCCGCCGCGCCACCGCCCCGTGGTGCGCCGCCTCGGCCGCGAGATCGACGGCGCCATCACCGGGTTCGTGCGCGGCCAGACCCTGGTCTGCCTGATCCTCGGCACCTTCTACTCGGTCGGCCTCTGGCTCGTCGGGCTGAACTTCGGCGTGCTGATCGGGCTGATCGCGGGCTTCCTCACCTTCATCCCGTATGTCGGCACGCTCACCGGGTTCCTGCTCTCGGTCGGCGTCGCGCTCGTGCAGTTCTGGCCGAGCTCGGACTGGCTGCACATCGGCCTGACCGTCGGCGTGTTCCTCGTCGGCCAGTTCCTGGAGGGCAACATCATCTCGCCGAAGCTCGTCGGCGATTCCGTCGGGCTGCACCCGGTCTGGCTGATGTTCGCGCTCCTCGCCTTCGGCTCGCTGTTCGGCTTCGTCGGCCTGCTGCTCGCCGTGCCGGTCGCGGCCTCGATCGGCGTGATCGTGCGCTTCGCGCTGGAGCGTTACCTGCAGAGCCGGCTCTATCACGCGGAGGAGCCTCCACTCCTGCCACGGCAGGAGATGCCGCCCTTGACGGGGCATGCGGCTCGGCGAGACTAGGGGCCGCATGCGCGAGAACGCACCGCCCCGCCAGCTCACCTTCGACCTGCCCCTCGATCCCCGCTACGGCCGGGAGGACTTCCTCGTGAGTCCCGCCAACGAGGCGGCCTACGCCCTGATCGAGGCCTGGCCGGACTGGCCCGACACGGTGCTGGTGCTCACCGGCCCGTCCGGCAGCGGCAAGAGCCATCTCGCCTCGATCTGGGCGACACGGGCGCACGCCTGGACGGCGGCCGCCGCCGAGGTGAGCGCCGCCAAGGTCACGCACCTCGTCTCGAACGGGGCCCTCGTCGTGGAGGATATCGACCGCGCCGAGGGACGGGACGAGGCGGCCCTGTTCCACCTCCTCAACCTCGCCCGGGAGCGCCGCTGCCCGGTGCTGTTGACGAGCGCGCGCCCCGTGGACGCCCTCGGGCTGGCGACCCCGGACCTGCGCTCGCGCCTGCGCCTGGCGCCGGGCGCGAGCATCCTGCCCCCCGACGACGCGCTCCTGCGGGCTGTCATCGTCAAGCTCTTCGTGGACCGTCAGCTCGTGGTCGATCTGAGCGTCGTGGACGCGCTCGCCCTGCGCATCGACCGGTCGCTCGCCCGCGCCCGCGAGGTCGTGGCGGAGCTCGACCGCGACGCGCTCGGGCGCGGCCGCCGCATCACCCGGCCGCTGGCACTCGCGGTGCTCGACCGGCTCGGGATGCCCGAGGAGACGGAGTGAGGCGCGCGGGCCATGGGGCCGCGGAGCGTCACGGAACTGTCAAACGGAAGCGGGGGGCCTCATGATAGGGGACCCGGTTTGAGAGAGACGAGCGGAGGTTGCGGAGTGTCGGAGATGGAGCCGAGCACCGGCGCGCGGGACGAGCATGCCGTCGAGACGGGCGCGGAGCGGGACGTCGCGCCCGCGTCCGGACGCCGGACTCCGGCCCGGGCGGCCGCCCCCCGCACGGCTGCCGCCCGCCGGTTGCCCGCATCCCGGAGCACGCCGGCACGCGCTCCGGCCGAGGCCGCCCCCGAGGCGGCGTCCGACGACTGGCCGGCCACGGCCGAGGCCGCCGAGGTCCGGCCGCAGCCCGCCGCGGACCTCGCCGGCAGCGACGCCCGCGAGCCGGTGCTGGAGGCGGGGCGCAGCCTGCGCCACTCGCCCGAGCGCTTCGTCAACCGCGAGCTGTCCTGGCTCCAGTTCAACCGGCGGGTGCTGGAGGAGGCGTCGAACCCCAATCACCCGCTCCTGGAGCAGCTGCGCTTCCTCTCGATCTCGGCCAACAACCTCGACGAGTTCTTCATGGTGCGCGTCGCCGGCCTGCACGATCAGGTGCGTGCCGGCCTCGTCGTGCCCTCGCAGGACGGGCTGACCCCCTCCGAGCAGCTCCTGCGGATCGGCCACGAGGTCTCGCGCCTCGCCGAGGACCAGCAGGCGCGCTGGCGCGACCTGAAGGCCGAGCTGCACGGCGCCGACATCGACCTCGTCGATCCGGGCGAGCTCACCGCCGAGCACGGGACGTGGCTGGAGGAGTACTTCCTCAACCACGTCTTCCCGGTGCTGACACCCCTCGCCATCGACCCGGCCCACCCCTTCCCCTTCATCCCGAACCTCGGTTCCACCATCGCGCTGATGCTGGTGCGGCCCCGCGACGGGCGGGTGCTGCGGGCGCTGATCCGCCTGCCCGCCGTGCTCGACCGCTTCGTGCGCCTGCCGGATCTGCCGGGCGACCCGGTCGCCCGCTTCGTCGCCATCGAGCAGGTGATCGTGAAGTTCACCGGGCGGCTCTTCCCCGGCTACCTCGTCAAGGGCCAGGGCGCCTTCCGGGTGATCCGCGACTCGGACCTCGAGATCGAGGAGGAGGCGGAGGATCTCGTCCTGCACTTCGAGACGGCGCTGAAGCAGCGCCGCCGCGGCATCGTCATCCGTCTCGAGGTCGAGGCCGGGATGCCCGAGGACCTGCGCGCCTTCGTGACGGACGAGCTCGAGATCGCGAGCGAGGCGGTGTTCCTGATCGAGGGGATGCTGGCGCTCAACGAGCTGTCGCAGATCGTCGGGATCGACCGGCCGGACCTCAAGTTCAAGCCCTACAACCCGCGCTTCCCCGAGCGCATCCGCGAGTCGGGCGGCGACGTCTTCGCGGCGATCCGCCAGAAGGATTTCATCGTCCACCACCCCTACGAATCCTTCGACTCGGTGGTTCAGTTCCTGGCCCAGGCCGCCCGCGACCCGCACGTGGTCGCCATCAAGCAGACCCTCTACCGCACCTCGTCGAACTCGCCGATCGTCGCGGCTCTGGCCGAGGCCGCCGAGGCCGGCAAGTCGGTCACGGCCCTCGTCGAGCTCAAGGCCCGCTTCGACGAGGAGGCCAACATCCGCTGGGCGCGCAACCTCGAGAAGGCCGGCGCGCAGGTGGTGTTCGGCTTCGTGGAGCTGAAGACCCACGCGAAGCTCTCGATGGTGGTCCGGCGCGAGGGCGACCGGCTCGTCACCTACTGCCACGTCGGCACCGGCAACTACCACCCGATCACGGCGCGCATCTACACGGACCTGTCCTTCTTCACGGCGGACCCGGCCATCGCGCGGGACGTCTCCCGCCTCTTCAACTTCATCACCGGCTACGCGGAGCCGGCGGAGCTGGAGCGGATGGCGGTCTCGCCGCTGACCCTCAAGCCGCGGCTCCTGGAGCATATCGAGGCGGAGGTGGAGCACGCCAGGGCGGGCCGCCCGGCCGCGATCTGGATCAAGTGCAACTCGCTGGTCGACCCGCAGATCATCGACGCGCTCTACGACGCGTCCTGCGCCGGCGTGCAGATCGACTGCATCGTGCGGGGGATCTGCTGCCTGCGGCCGGGCATCCCGGGGCTGTCGGAGACGATCCGGGTCAAGTCGATCGTCGGGCGCTTCCTGGAGCACGGGCGCATCTACGCCTTCGGCAACGGGGTCGGGCTGCCGCACCCGAGGGCGACCGTCTACATCTCCTCGGCCGACCTGATGCAGCGCAACCTCGACCGGCGCGTCGAGGCGCTGCTGCCGATCCTCAACCCGACTGTGCATCAGCAGGTGCTCGACCAGATCATGCTGGCGAACCTCCTCGACAACCGCCAGAGCTGGCGTGTACTGGCGTCGGGCGCGAGCGAGCGCCTGAAGCCCGCGGACGGCGAGGAGCCGTTCAACGCGCACAAGTATTTCATGACGAACCCGAGCCTGTCCGGGCGCGGCAAGTCGTCGAAGAAATCCAGCCCCCGCGCGCTCAGCCGCCGAGCGCAGCGGACCTGAGCCCGGGCTGCCGGGCCGGGAGGGAGCCGGCGCGGCGCCTGAGCGAAGCCGAGCCCGCGGCAGACGCCCGCGGGCCCGTAACGAGGGACATGCCTTGGGGCTCCAGCGCACCAACCTGACGCTCGTCCACTCCGACACGCCCGACGCGGACGAGCTTCTCGCCCCCGTCGCCATCATCGACATCGGCTCGAACTCGGTCCGCCTCGTCGCCTACGACGGGCTGACCCGCGCGCCGACGCCGCTCTACAACGAGAAGGTGCTCTGCGGCCTCGGTCGGAACGTGCTGACCACGGGCCGGCTCAACGAGGAGGCGGTGCGCCGCGCGCTCGCGGCCCTCGCCCGCTTCCGGGTGCTGTGCACGACCATGCGGGTCTCGCGCCTGTTCGTCCTCGCCACCGCGGCCGCCCGCGACGCCGAGAACGGCCCGGCCTTCCTGGAGGCGGCGGAGGCGGCCTGCGGGCAGCGGATCGAGCTGCTCTCCGGCCGGCGCGAGGCGGAGCTGTCGGCGCTGGGCGTCGTCTCGGGATTCCACGCGCCGGACGGCGTGGTGGGCGATCTCGGCGGCGGCTCGCTCGAGCTCGTGGACGTGCGCGGCGCGGTCGTCGGGCAGGGCGTGACCATGCCGCTCGGCGGCCTCGCCCTTCAGGACCTCTCCGGCGGCTCGCTCAAGAAGGCGAGCAAGCTCGCGCGCGAGCACCTGAAGAAGGCGGCGCCGCAGCTCGAGACGCTGCGGGGGCGCACCTTCTACGCGGTCGGCGGCACCTGGCGGGCCCTCGCCCGCCTGCATCAGGCGGAACGCGGCTACCCCGTCCACGTCATGCACGGCTACAGCGTCGAGCCGACGGACGAGCTGAACTTCCTGGAGATGGTCGAGCAGGTCGACGCGGCGCAGTTGCAGGAGGTCGAGTCGATCTCCGAGGCGCGCCGGCCGCTCCTGGCCTACGGCGCCGTGGTTCTGGAGGAGATCATTCGGGCCGGGCGCCCGCGCGAGGTCGCGATCTCGGCCTCGGGCGTGCGCGAGGGCCTGCTCTTCGAGAAGCTCGACCGGGAGGCCCGCGCCATCGACCCGCTGATCGCGGCGGCCTCCGAGCTCAACCGGCTGCGGGCCCGCTCGCCCGCCCACGGGCTGGAGCTGCTCGGCTGGACCGACCGCTTCGTCGAGACCCTCGACGGGCCGGAGACAGCGGACGAGCGGCGCCTGCGCCACGCCGCCTGCCTGCTCTCGGACATCGGCTGGCGGGCCCACCCCGATTACCGGGGCGAGCAGAGCATCAACATCATCACCAACGCCTCCTTCGTCGGCGTCGACCATCCGGGCCGGGCCTACCTGGCGCTCTCCGCCTACTTCCGGCACGAGGGGGTGGCGCCCGAGAAGGCGAGCCCGATGCTGCGCAACCTCGCCGGCCCGCGCCTGTTCGAGCGGGCGCGCCTCGTGGGCGGGCTGCTGCGCGTCGCCTTCCCGGTCTCGGCGGGCATGGGCGGCACGCTCGACCGGCTCCCCCTCGCGGTGGAGGACGGCAAGGTGGTGCTGCGCCTGCCCGCGCCCTGGGAGGCCCTCGCCGGGGACCGCCTCCTCAACCGGGTCCGCGGCCTCGGCCGCATCCTCGGCCTCGACGGGCGCATCGAGATCGGCTGACGCCGCCCGCCCGGCGATGGGCCCGCGCGAGACGCGGCGCCGGCCGCCCCCGATGCACGATCCGCGGCAGACCGAACGGCTGCCCCCGAGGTATCCGGGACAGCCTGCGTCGCGCTCACTCGGCACGCGCGCCGGCCAAGGCCGCAGCCGCAAAACGCAACTGATCTTCGTCATACAATTTAAAGTAGAAACACGATGATGTGATCCGTTTTACTACCGACGATTGATCAAATTTTACCATTGTCCTCTCGCGTGACCGCTCCATCTCGCGTTCGGGCGCCGCATCCACCGCGGCGCAGCGAACGGGAGCGTGACATGGACACCCGCCGCGTCGCCGCGGCTCTCCGGACGGCAATGTCACGCGAGGGATCGCGGGCAGGCTCCGGAGCGACCGCGGCAGGGACTCGCTGGCCGCTCGCCAGCGGTCGCAGGCGCGCAGGCCCTCCGTCCCGCACCCGATAACAGATCCAGCCCGTACGGACCGCGCAACGCGGCCGGCCCCGCCGGCAGCGATGGGCGCTCCATGCCCAGAGGAGACGACATGAACAGGGAATCCATCGGCAGCGCCGTCAAGGAGTTCGCCGGCGACGCGGAGAGCGCGCTCGGCGACGCCATCGGAGATCACGGCGCCCAAGTCGGCGGGCGCCTGCGAACCGCCGAGGCCCGCAGCGAGCGGATGCTCGCCGGCGCCCGCGAGACCGCCGGGCAGGCTGCCGAGGAGGCGAGGGGCCTCGCCGAGGACGTCTACCGCCGCGGCGAGCACGCCGTGCGGGCCGGCGGAGAGGCGGTCGCCGAACAGGTCGGAGCCCGTCCGCTCGCCGCGCTGCTGGTCGCCGGGCTGATCGGCTACGGCCTCGGCCTGCTGATGCACAACCGCCGCTGAGCCCGCCCGCGCCGCGCTTCCCACATCGACAACCCGGAGTTCAATCTTGGCCCTCTCCTCTTCCGTCGCGCCGGGCGAGACCCGCGCGGTCCTGCTGCATCAGGTCTCCTGGGGCGCGATCCTGGCCGGCGCCGTCGCCGCCCTCGTCGCGCAGGTCATCCTCAACATGGTCGGCCTCGGCGTTGGCCTGTCGGCGCTCAGTGCCACGGGCTCGGGCAATCCGAGCGCGGGCACCGTCTCCCTCACGGCCGCCCTCTGGTGGGTCGGCTCCGGGATCGTCGCCTCGCTCATCGGCGGCTACCTGGCCGGCCGGCTCTCGGGCCGCCCCTCGGCCTCGACGGCCGCCTACCACGGCCTCGTCTCCTGGGCCGTCACCACCCTCGTCGTCCTCTATCTCCTCACCTCGACGGTCGGCGGCCTGGTCGGCGGCGCCTTCGGCACCGTGTCGAGCGCGATCGGCGGCGCGGGCCAGGCGGTCGGCGGCGGCCTCCAGACCGCCGCCCAGGCTGCGGCGCCGAACCTGGACAAGATCTCGAACCCGCTCGAGGGCATCGAGCAGCAGGTGCGCCAATCCACGGGCGGTCAGGATCCGGCGGCGCTCCGCGACGCGGCAGTCGGGGCGGTCCGCGCCTACCTCTCGGGCGACGCCACCCAGAAGGCCGAGGCGGAGAACCGCGCGGCCGAGGCGCTCGCCAAGGCGCAGAACATCCCGGTCGATCAGGCGCGGGCGCAGGTCCAGACCTACCAGAAGCAGTACGAGCAGGCCGTGACGGAGGCCAAGCAGAAGGCGCAGGCCGCCGCCGAGGCGACGCGCAGCGCGGCGGCGCAGGGTGCGCTCTACGCCGCGCTGGCTCTGGTGCTCGGGGCGCTCGCCGCCTTCCTGGGCGGTCGCCTGGGCGCGGTGAAGCCGGACGCCTACCGGACCTGAGGCCGCCGCGCTCCGGATGCCCCGGTCCCGACGGGACCGGGGCACGCGAGCGTGACACCGAAGGCCACCTCGAAGACAAGGAGCCCCGGGGCCACGGGCCCGGGGCTCCGCCGCTCGAGAGCCGCTGCCCGAATCCGCGCTGGTCCCTACTCGGAGATCATCCCGACGCCGGCCTCGCCGCCCTCCTCGACCCGGGCCGGCGCGCGGGACTGGGCCTCCACCACCGCCGCGGCGGTGATGTTGACGATGCCGCGGGCCGTCACCGACGGCGTGAGGATGTGGGCGGGCTTCGAGGGCCCGATCAGCAGGGGCCCGACCGGGAGCGCGTCCGCCAGGACCTTGGCGAACTGGAAGGCGATGTTGGCCGCGTCGAGGTTCGGGAAGACGAGCACGTTGGCGGCGCCCTTGAGCCGCGAGCCGGGCAGGACCCGGTCGCGCACGAGCTCGGACATCGCCGAATCCGCCTGCATCTCGCCATCGACCTGAAGGTCCGGTGCGCGCCGCTCGATCAGCGCGAGGGCGTGGCGCATCTTCCTGGCCGAGGCGGAATCCGACTGGCCGAAATCCGAGTGGCTGAGGAGCGCGATCTTCGGCGTCAGCCCGAAGCGCGTGACGTGGCTGGCGCAGGCGATCGCCACCTCGCAGATCTCCTCCGCGGTCGGGTCGTGCCGGACATGGGTGTCGGCCAGGAAGTAGGCGCCCTTCTTCGTCACGATCAGGCTCATCGCGGCGCACTCGGTGACGCCGGGATTGAGGCCGATGATGTCGCGGATCGCCCGCAGCCGCGTCTCGAACCGCCCCTCCAGGCCGCAGATCAGCGCGTCGGCCTCGCCGCGATGGACCGCGATCGCGCCGATCACGGTCGTGTTGGTGCGCACCACCGTGCGGGCGGCGTCCGGCGTGATGCCGCGCCGCCCGGCCACGTCGAGGTAGGTCTGGACGTACTTGCGGTAGCGCGGATCGTCCTCGGGATCGATCAGCTCGAAATCCTCGCCCTGGCGCAGCGACAGGCCGAAGCGCTTGATGCGGGTGTCGATGACCCGCTGGCGGCCGACCAGGATCGGCTTGGCGACCCCGTCCTCCACGATGGCCTGGACCGCGCGCAGCACCCGCTCGTCCTCGCCCTCGGCGTAGATGACGCGCTTCGGCTCCTCCTTCGCCTTCGTGAAGAGCGGCTTCATGATGAAGCCGGAGCGGTGGACGAACCGGTCGAGGGACTCGGCGTAGGCCTGGATGTTGGCCACCGGCCGCCCGGCAACGCCCGAATCCATCGCGGCCTTGGCCACGGCGGGTGCGATGCGCAGGATCAGGCGCGGGTCGAACGGGCTCGGGATCAGCGAGCGCGGACCGAAGGGCCGGGCCTCGCCGCCGTAGGCCCGGGCCACCACGTCGGACGGCGTCTCGCGGGCAAGCGCCGCGATCGCCTTCACGGCCGCCTTCTTCATCTCCTCGTTGATCGAGGTGGCGCCGACGTCGAGCGCCCCGCGGAAGATGTAGGGGAAGCAGAGGACGTTGTTGACCTGGTTCGGGAAGTCCGAGCGCCCGGTGCAGATCATGGCGTCGGGGCGCTTCTCCTGCGCGAGGTCGGGCATGATCTCGGGGTAGGGGTTGGCGAGCGCCATGATGAGCGGGTTCTCCGCCATCTTCTCCAGGTACTCGGGCTTGAGCACGCCGCCGGCCGAGAGGCCGATGAACACGTCCGTCCCAGCGATCACGTCGGCGAGCGTGCGCGCCTCGGTCTCCTGCGCGTAGACCTCCTTCCAGCGGTCCATCAGCTCGGTGCGGCCCTTGTAGACCACGCCCTTGATGTCGGTGACGACGATGTTCTCGCGCTTGGCGCCGAGCGAGACGAGCAGGTTCAGGCAGGCGATGGCCGCGGCACCCGCGCCGGAGGTGACGATGCGGACATCGGACAGCGGCTTGCCGGCGAGCTCCAGCCCGTTGAGGACGGCCGCCGCCACGATGATTGCGGTGCCGTGCTGGTCGTCGTGGAAGACCGGGATGTTCATCCGGGCCCGGCAGCGCTCCTCCACCTCGAAGCACTCGGGCGCCTTGATGTCCTCGAGGTTGATGCCGCCGAAGGTCGGCTCCAGCGAGCAGACCACGTCGACGAGCTTCTCGACGTCGGTCTCGGCGACCTCGATGTCGAACACGTCGATGCCGGCGAACTTCTTGAACAGGACCGCCTTGCCCTCCATCACGGGCTTCGAGGCCAGCGGGCCGATGTCGCCGAGGCCGAGCACGGCGGTGCCGTTCGTGAGCACGGCGACGAGGTTCTGGCGGATCGTGAGGGTCGCGGCCTCCTGTGGGTCGTCGTGGATCGCCATGCAGGCGGCGGCGACGCCGGGGGAGTAAGCCAGCGCCAGGTCGCGCTGGTTGCCGAGGGGCTTGGTCGCCTGGATCTCCAGCTTTCCGGGACGGGGCAGGCGGTGATAGACGAGCGCCCCGGACTTGAGATCCTCGGACATGTTGTCGGCCATGGCCTTCTCTCCCTCGACGCCGCGCCTCCGCGCGGCCTCCCTCCGCGCCGTGACGGGGCGCGCCGCTTGAAGGCTCTGTTGCACCGCTTGCGGAGTGGGCGCAACCCGCACAACGAGACCCGGCTTCACCTGCGCCGGCTCGTCGCCAAACGCGGTTTCTCCATAGGCGCCTACTCTTACGGGCGGCCGCGGGTGCGCTTCGCGGAGTCCGGCCGGCACCTGACGATCGGCCGCTATTGTTCCATCGCCGACAATGTCGTGATCATGCTGGGGGGCGGGCACCGCACGGACTGGGTCTCGACCTACCCCTTCGCCGCCATGACCGGCCTGTGGCCCGGGGTGGAGGCGCCGCAGGACTACCACGCCTCGAAGGGCGACGTGGTGATCGGGCACGACGTCTGGCTGGGCTCCGGCTGTCTGATCCTGTCGGGCGTCACGATCGGGCACGGGGCGGTCGTAGGCGCGCGCGCCGTGATCGCCCGCGACGTGCCGCCCTACGCGATCGTCGCCGGAAATCCCGCGCGGGTGGTGCGCCACCGCTTCGACCCCGAGACGGTCGCGGCCCTCCTCGACTGCGCGTGGTGGGACCTTCCGCACGCGCGCGTCGCGGAGCTGGTGCCCCTGCTCCAATCGGGACGGACGGAGGAGCTGATCGCCGCCGCCCGCGCCGTTGCGGGGCGGGCCTGAATCCCGTAGGCGCTCAGGCGTCCACAGACGAGACCAGCCCCATGTCCGACGCCGCCGACACGCCCCCCGACCGCCTCGCCGTCAACCCGAACAGCCCCTTCTACGACGAGAAGGCGCTCGAGCGCGGCGTCGGCGTCCGCTTCAAGGGCGTCGAGAAGACGAACGTCGAGGAATACTGCGTCAGCGAGGGCTGGGTGCGGCTCAGCGCCGGCAAGACCCTCGATCGGGCCGGCAACCCGATGACGGTCAAGCTGAAGGGCCCGGTCGAGCCTTATTTCCGGGACTCACCGGCCGAGGGCTGATCCGCCCGCCGCCGCCGCTCCGCCGCGAAGTCGCGCAGGGCCGCGGCGACGAGAGCCTCGACCTGGGCCGGCGTGCGCGGCTCGCGGATGACGAGGCTCGTGAGGATGTCGCGGCGGCGCGCCCGCTGCTTGGCGGTGCGCGCGTGGTTCGAGACCCGCAGCAGCCAGTCCTCGTCCGGGTGGGCGAGGTAGAGTGTATCGCCCCGGGCGTTCTCCGCCTGCGGCAGGAAGCCGTGCCGGCTGAGCAGCCGCACCGCGAGCGCCCGCGCCTCCGAGGGAGCGAGCGCGCTCACCGCTCCCGTCCGGCAGAGGTCGGGTGCGCGTCAGCGCACCGGGTGTGGGATGCGCCGCATCCGGAAGCCTCGCACCCCTCACCCCAACCCTCTCCCGAACAGGAGAGGGAGCGGGCTGCGCCCCACCTCTCCCGTTCGGGAGAGGTCGAGTCGGCGACAGCCGACCGGGTGAGGGGTGCGACGTATCCGGATGAACCTACTCCCTCACCCCAACCCTTTCGCGGACGGGGGAGGAGACCCGCGCCCGACCGTTCGGCCGCCGGCCGATCCCGTCTCGGCCCGCTCATCCGACCAGCCCCTCCTTCGCCAGGGCGCTCTCGCCCCGCAACGCCGCGAGCGCGCCCGCCGCGGAGCCCGCGTAGCGCTCGTAGGCGCCTCGCCGCAGCGTCAGGCGCGAGAGGGCGAGTTTCGCGCCGTTCACCGCGAGCGTGCGCGGGCTCGGGTCGGGCAGGCCGTACTTGCGGCTGACATAGGCCCGCGACCACGCCTGGTGCCAGCGCGTGCGGTGGACCCGGCCGGGCTCCGGCGCGGAGGAGCGGCCGCGGCCGTGGCTCGCCACGGCGCCGTCGACGTGGACGAGGGCGCGTCCCGCATCCGCCACCCGGCGGCAGAGGTCGTCGTCCTCGTAGAACAGGAAGATGTTCTCATCGAAACCGCCGAGGGCGAGGAAAGCGGCGCGCTCGGCCATCAGGCAGGCCCCGGAGAGGAAGGGCGCGCAGACGTCGCCCTCCGGCAGGGCGAGGCGGCCCTTGGGATTCGGCAGGTAGGGCGAGAGCAGCGAGCGGGGCTGAAAGAACACGCGCCCGTCAGACTCCACGAGGCGGGGCGCGAGGAGCCCCGCGTCCGGGTAGGCGTCGGCCGCGCGCAGCAGCGCGTCGGCCGCGCCGGGGCGCAGCACGAGGTCCGGGTTGAGGATGAGGATGCGCGCGGCCTGCTCGGCCGCCCGCACCCCGATGTTGTTCGCCCGGCCGTAGCCCTCGTTGCGGGGGTTGCGGATGACCGCGGCACCCGCCTCCCGTGCGACCTCGGCCGAGCCGTCGCGGCTCGCGTTGTCGACCACGATCGCCGGGACGTGCTCGGCCGCCAGGGCGGCGAGACAGTCCGGCAGGGCGTGGGCGCTGTCATGGGCGACGACGATCGCGACGAGGCTCGGCACGGTCACTCCCGAGGGCGTCCCGGGGCGGCGCCCGGCGCGGCTCCACCCGCCGGACCTAGCGCAGGCCGAGCTGCGACTTGTCGGTCAGGCGGTCGTTGGCGAAGGTCAGGTTGAAGTTGGCGCCGAAGCTGCCCCGTCCCCGCCAGGAATAGGTGACGCGGCGGTTGCGGCCCACCGTCAGGGCAACCTCGCGCCGGCCCCTGCAGCCGAGCTGCGCGCTGGCATCGGCGTAGCCGATGCCGAGCGCGAGCGCCCGGTACTCGGCGAGCGTCGGGCGGCAGGATCCCGGCTGGACAGCCTCCGCCGGAGCTGCGGCGAGGAGGAACGCGGCGAGCGGGAACAGGACCGTGGCGCGTCTCGGCATGGGCGGGGCACCTCGTCTCGGGAACGGCGGGCAGGCGCGGGAAGGCTCCCGCGCCCGTGCCGGCTGAGATGGCGGCGCGTGGTCCGGAGAGCAGGGGCTCAGCCCTTCTTCTCCGGCAGGTTCAGGCGAATGTGAAGCTCGCGCAGCTGCTTGGGCGTCGCCTCGGAGGGGGCGCCCATCATCAGGTCCTCGGCCCGCTGGTTCATCGGGAAGAGCACCACCTCGCGGATGTTGGGCTCGTTGCAGAGCAGCATGACGATGCGGTCGACGCCCGGCGCGATGCCGCCGTGGGGCGGGGCTCCGAGGCGCAGCGCGTTGAGCATGCCGCCGAACTTCGCCTCCAGCACGTCGCGCCCGTAGCCGGCCAGCCCGAACGCCTTCTCCATGATCTCCGGCTTGTGGTTCCGGATGGCGCCCGAGGACAGTTCCACGCCGTTGCAGACGATGTCGTACTGGAACGCCTTGATGCCGAGGATGGTGGCCTCGTCCTCCGCCCCGAGGTTCAGGAAGGCCTCGTGGTCGAAGTTCGGCATCGAGAACGGGTTGTGCGAGAAGTCGATCCGCTTCTCGTCCTCGTTCCACTCGTACATCGGGAAGTCGGTGATCCAGCAGAAGGCGTACTGGTCGGTGTCGGAGAGGTTGAGCTCGTCGCCGATGCGGATGCGAGCCTTGCCGGCGAGGCCGGCCGCCTTCGCCTCGGGGCCGGCGGAGAAGAACACGGCGTCGCCGGCTTTCGCGCCGGCCTTGGCGGCGATGCGGGCCTGGATCTCGGGCGGGATGAACTTGGCGATCGGGCCCTTGCCCGAGAGTTGGCCGCCCTCGTCCTCGAACACGATGTAGCCGAGGCCGGGCGCCCCTTCCGAGCGGGCCCAGTCGTTCAGCTTGTCGAAGAACGAGCGCGGCTGGGCCGCCGCGCCGGTGGCGGGGATCGCCCGGACCACGCCGCCGGCCTTGATGACGCCCTTGAATGCCTTGAACTCCACCGCCTCCTCGCCGAACTCCTCGGTCACGTCGGCGATGATCAGGGGGTTCCTCAGGTCCGGCTTGTCGACGCCGTACTTCAGCATCGCGTCGGCGTAGGTGATGCGCGGGAACGTGCCCGTGACGCGCCGCCCGTCCGCGAACTCCTCGAAGACGCCGCGCAGCACCGGCTCCACCGCCTGGAACACGTCCTCCTGCGTGACGAAGCTCATCTCGATGTCGAGCTGGTAGAACTCGCCCGGAGAGCGGTCGGCGCGGGCATCCTCGTCGCGGAAGCAGGGCGCGATCTGGAAGTAGCGGTCGAAGCCCGCGATCATCGTGAGCTGCTTGAACTGCTGCGGCGCCTGCGGCAGCGCGTAGAACTTGCCGGGATGCACCCGGGAGGGCACGAGGTAATCCCGCGCGCCCTCGGGCGAGGAGGCCGTCAGGATCGGGGTCTGGAACTCGAAGAACCCGCCCTCGCGCATGCGGCGGCGGAGCGAGTCGACGATCGCCCCGCGCTTCATGATGTTGGCGTGCAGCTTCTCGCGCCGCAGGTCGAGGAAGCGGTACTTGAGGCGCGTCTCCTCCGGGTATTCCTGGTCGCCGAACACGGGCAGCGGCAGCTCGGCCGCGGCGCCCAGCACCTCGAGATCGTCGATGTAGACCTCGACCGCGCCGGTGGGCAGCTCGGCGTTCTCGGTGCCGGCGGGCCGCGTGCGCACGCGGCCGTCGATGCGGACCACCCACTCGGAGCGGACCGTCTCGGCCGCCTTGAACGCCTTGGAATCGGAATCCACCACGCACTGCGTCAGGCCGTAATGGTCGCGCAGGTCGATGAAGAGCACGCCGCCGTGGTCGCGGATACGGTGGCACCAGCCGGACAGGCGGACGGTCTGCCCGACATCGGACGGGCGGAGCTGCCCACAGGTATGGGTACGATAACGGTGCATGGCGGACTTCTTCGGGTGGGAGGCCGGCACCATTCACGCGGGGGGAGCGAAGTCAAGCCGCGCGGGCGGGCGGGCGCGGCCGGCGTCCGCTTTCCGGCGGGCGGACGGGCCGGCGCGGTGGCCGCCCGCCACCGCGGAATTCCCCGCTCGCGGCGGTCCCGCGCCCTTCCGCAACGACCCCCGCGACACCATATAAGTCCCATGAACATGCACGCCTTTTTCGCCTCCGCGGCGGCCCCGTCCGGGCCCTCCGCCGAGGCCCTTCCGGGGGCGCCCGCGGCCGAGCGGCAGGAGGGCGCTTGGCGCGTCCTGCCCCTCGAAGGCACCTTCGACCTCGTCTACGAGGACGGGACCGGCGCCTGGAGCGCGCGGCGCCTGGAGGCGCGCGAGCTGAAGCTCGGGCCCGGCCGCACGCTGATCGGCGGCATCGACCGCGGCCGCGGGGGCTACCGCGGCTTCCGGGTCGACCGCATCCGGCGCCTCACCGACGGCGCCACCGGCCAGCGCGTCGAGACGGGCATCCTCGACCTGCTGCTCGGGCGGGCCGAGGCGCAGCGGCGCGAGCGGGCCGCCCTGGCCCGCCGGGTGGCGGGCCGGGCCCGCCGGGCCGCGCCGCGGCGGGCGGCCTGAACGCAAGTCCTCTGCAGGGGCCTGGTCCGGAGGCCCTGTTTTGCGGGGACTTCGCGCGTCCCGCGCCTCCCTTTCCCGACGAACCTTCGGTATAGCCGGGACATGGATCTGATCGACACCACGTCGGCGCTTGCCGACGCCTGCACCCGCCTGGCCGCACAGCCCTTCGTGACCGTCGACACGGAGTTCATGCGGGAGACCACCTACTATCCGAAGCTCTGCCTGATCCAGATGGCGGGGCCGGACGGCGCTGCGGTGCTGGTGGACCCGCTGGCGCCCAAGATCGACCTCAAGCCCTTCGTCGACCTGATGGCCGACGAGGGCGTCGTGAAGGTGTTCCACTCCGCCCGCCAGGATCTCGAGATCATCTGGATGCTGGGCGAGATCCTGCCGCACCCGTTCTTCGACACACAGGTCGCCGCCATGGTCTGCGGCTACGGGGACTCGGTCTCCTACGAGCAGCTCGTCAACGACGTGGCCAAGGCCAAGATCGACAAGTCGTCGCGCTTCACGGACTGGTCGCGGCGCCCCCTCTCGGACGCGCAGCTCGCCTACGCCCTCTCGGACGTGACGCATCTCGTGAAGATCTACGAGGTGCTGGCGGGCCAGCTCGTCGAGACCGACCGCGGCGCCTGGCTGGACGAGGAGATGGGCGTGCTGACCTCGCCCGAGACCTACCGGGCCGATCCCGCTCAGGCCTGGCGCCGGCTCTCGGGCCGGATGCGCAAGCCCCGCGAGATCGCCGTGCTGATGGAGGTCGCGGCCTGGCGCGAGCGCGAGGCGCAGACCCGCAACGTGCCGCGCGGGCGCATCCTCAAGGACGAGGCGGTGATCGACGTGGCCACCTCGGCCCCCCGCAGCGTCGAGGCGCTCGGCCGCCTGCGCTCGATCCCCGCCGGCTTCGAGCGCTCGCGCACCGGCGCCGAGATCCTCGCCGCGGTGGAGCGGGGCTTCGCCCGCGACACCGGCGACATCGCCATGCCCGAGCGGAGCCGCGGGCGGGGCGGGGGCGGCAACGGCGCCCTGGTGGAGCTCCTCAAGGTGCTGCTCAAGGCCGTCTGCGAGACCGAGGGGGTCGCCCCGAAGATCATCGCCACGGTGGACGACCTCGAGGCGCTCGCAGAGGACGACGAGGCCGACGTGCCGGTCCTGCACGGCTGGCGCCGCGGCCTGTTCGGCGAGAAGGCGCTGGCCCTCAAGAGCGGCCGCCTCGCCCTCTCGATCGAGCGGGGACGGGTGGTGGTGCGGGACGTCGCCTGACCGGGCGCGGGCAGGGGAGCGGTCGCTCCGCAGGGCCTGGATCGGCCGGCCCGGTATCATTCCTGAGGATCAGTCGCGCACGGGCGGCCGCTGACCGGTTGCGGTGTCGGGATTAATCGGCAAGTTGATTGCCGGAACATCCCGCACCCCTCCCGCGTAACCCGGCCCGATGTACGAACCCAACGAAGTCCTGCAGACGCTGACGGGCCGCGGCCACGTCTCCGCCGCGGGCTGTGAGCCGGTGCGGGTCCGCTACCGGGTCGTGGTGGAGCGCCGCGAGGGCAGCCTCTTCGCCCACGGGACCCTGGTCGGCAGTCCGGTCGGCCTGCGCCCGATCTGGCTGGAGCCGGACGCCGTGCTGCGCCTGAAGAACGGCCGCCGCATCGACATCTCCGTGACCGACCTCGTCGGCGAGACGGCCGAGTTCGAGAGCACCGGCCTGCTCTCGGGCTTCTGAGCCCACCGCCTGCGGCGGAGTGACAGCGGGCCGGGTTCGCGCACGGCTGCGGCGCCGGCCAATCTTGACCCGGGCCTGCGATCCGGTCTCTACCTCGGATCCGACGATTGTATTCAATCTCGTCCCGCCAACCGCGCCGGGGGCGGCGCGAGGAGCCGCGATGGGCAAGCCCGTATCCCTCTCCGTGAACGGCCGCGCCGTCACCGTCACTCCCGACGATCCCGACATCCCGCTCCTCTACGTGCTGCGCAACGATCTGGAACTGCGCGGTCCGCGCTTCGGCTGCGGCCTTGGCCAGTGCGGCTCCTGCACCGTGCACGTGGACGGACAGGCGACGCGCTCCTGCACCCTACCGCTCTCGGCGCTCCAGCCCGGGCAGAAGGTGGTGACGCTCGAAGGGCTCGCGGCGAACGGGACGCCTCACCCTCTGCAGACGGCCTTCGTCGAGGAGCAGGCGGCCCAGTGCGGCTACTGCATCAACGGCATGATCATGCAGTCGGCCGCCCTGCTGGCGAAGAACCCGCGGCCGAGCCGCTCCGAGATCCTGCAGGCGCTCGGCGGCAATCTCTGCCGCTGCGGCACGCACCTGCGGATCGTGCGCGCGGTCGAGCGCGCCGCGGCGAGCCTCTAGGGGAGGGGACCGATGGTCGAGACCAGCCTCTCCCGCCGCGGCCTCCTGAAGGGCAGCGCCCTCGTCGTCGGGTTCGCCCTCGCCGGTGCGGGCCCGGCGCTCGCGGGTTCGCCCACCGCCCCCTCGAAGCCGGTCTCTCCGGAGGAGGTCGATGCCTTCCTGGCGCTGAGCCGCGACGGCTTCGCCACCATCTATTCCGGCAAGGTCGATCTCGGCACCGGCGTGCGCACGGCGCTGACGCAGATGGCGGCCGAGGAGCTCGACCTGCCCCTCGACCACGTCACCCTCGTCCAGGGCGACACGGCGCTCACGCCCGATCAGGGCCCGACCTACGGCAGCCTCTCGATCCAGAACGGCGGCATGCAGATCCGGCTCGCCTGCGCCACCGCGCGCCGCCAGCTCCTCGGCCTCGCCGCCGAGCGCCTCGGCCGCCGGCGCGAGGATCTCGTGACGGAGGCCGGCATCGTCCGCCCGAAGGACGGCGGGGAGGGGATCGCCTACGGCGAGCTCCTGCGCGAGGGCCGCTTCTCCCTCAAGGTCGACAAGGAGGCAGCCCCGAAGGATCCGGGCAGCTACCGGCTGGTCGGCCAGTCCGTGCAGCGCCTCGATCTCCCGGAGAAGATCGCGGGCCGTTTCGCCTACATGCAGGATTTCCGGCTGCCCGGCATGCTGCACGGGCGGGTGGTGCGCCCGCCGGCGATCGGGGCCCAGCTCCAGAGCGTCGACGAGGCGTCCGTGCGCGACGTGCCGGGCCTGATCCGCGTCGTGCGCGAGGGCAACTTCCTCGGCGTCGTGGCCCGCACCGAGTGGGCGGCGATCAAGGCCGCGCGCCAGCTCCAGGCCCGCTGGTCGGACGCGGCGGAGCTGCCCGAGCAGGACCGCCTCTGGGAGCATGTCCGCGGCACACGGGTCGTCAAGGACGACGTCACCATGAACGTCGGCGACGCCGCGGGCGCGCTGCAGGGCGAGGGGCGGGTCCTGCGGGCGACCTACGACTTCGCCATCCACACCCACGGGTCGATCGGCCCCTCCTGCGCGGTGGCGATGCTGAGCGAGAACAAGCTCAGCGTCTGGACGGCGTCCCAGATGACCCACGCCCTGCGCAAGCAGCTCGCGGCGATGATGGGGCTCCCCCTCGACGACGTGCGCTGCATCTACATCGAGGGGTCGGGCTGCTACGGCCGCAACGGCCACGAGGATGCGGCGGGCGACGCGGCGATCCTCGCCCGCGCGGTCGGGCACCCGGTGCGGGTGCAATGGTCGCGCGCCGACGAGCACGGCTGGGACCCGAAGGGGCCGCCGACCCTGATCGACCTGTCGGCGCGACTCGACGGGGAGGGCAAGGTCGCCGCCTGGGCCTCGGAGTTCTTCATCCCGGACGGGGCCGCCGGCAACGTGCCGCTGGTGGCCGCGAGCCTCGCCGGGCTGCCCCACGAGACGAACAACGCGCCCGGCAACATCATCCACAATTCCGGCATCCCCTACGCCTTCCCGAACGTGCGCACGGTCTGCCACCGGCTCGCCGAGACGCCGCTGCGCCCCTCCTGGATCCGCACGCCGGGGCGCATGCAGAACACTTTCGCCAACGAAGCCTTCCTCGACGAGCTCGCCGCCGCCGCGGGCGCGGATCCGCTGGAATTCCGCCTGCGCAGCCTCGGCGACGAGCGCGGCGTGACGGTGCTGAGGCGCGCCGCCGCCCTGGCCGGCTGGGAGGAGCGGCCCTCGCCCCGCCGGCAGGAGGGCGAGGTGCTGCGCGGGCGCGGCCTCTCCTACGTGAAGTACGAGCTCTACCGGACCTACGTGGCCGCGGTGGCCGAGGTCGAGGTGGAGCGCGCGACGGGCGCGATCCGGGTGACCCGCTTCTGCGTGGCGCAGGATTGCGGGCAGATCATCAACCCGGACGGGGTGCGCAACCAGATCGAGGGCAACGTCATCCAGACCGTGAGCCGCACGCTCAAGGAGGAGGTCACCTTCGACCGCTCCCGGGTGACCAGCCTCGACTGGGAGAGCTACCCGATCCTCACCTTCCCCGAGGTGCCCGAGATCCTGATCGACCTGATCGACCGGCCCCGCGACAAGCCCTGGGGCGCGGGCGAGCCCTCCGCCGCCATCGTGCCGTCGGCGATCTCCAACGCCGTCTTCGACGCCACCGGCGCGCGCCTGCGCTCGGTGCCCTTCACCCCCGACAAGGTGAAGGCCGGCCTCCAGCGCACCTGACCGTCCGCGGCCCTAGCCGGGCCGCGGCGCCTCCGGCGGGTCGATCCGCTCTCGGACGGCATCGATGCAGGGCCCGAGCGTCCGGGCGAGGCGGCGCGCGGCCTCCACGCTCGGCGGCGACCTCTCCGGGATGAAGCTGTCGTGATCGCGGTCCGCCCGATGCCGGAAGCGCCGCGTCTCGGCGGCGTCGCGCGCGACGTCCGGGGTCAGGATCGCCGGCCGGTCGTGGCGCGCGATCCGCAGAGGCTTGGAGGCGCGCTTCAGGAGGTCGCCGTGCCAGGAGCGGCCGACCGGCACCTCCTCGCCGAGGATCTCCAGGATCCGGACGAGCGCGCCTTCGAGGGACGTATGGGCGGCGTGCATGGCGTGCTGGAAGCCCATGCGGGCGCGGTAGCCGTCGAGGCCGGCAACCTCGAAGCCCCCCGCGTCGAACGGGCGGGCGGCGAAATCGAAGTGGCGGCAGGCGGCCGCCAGATCGCCCTCGACCTCGGACCAGCGGGCATCCGTCATGGCAGCACGATGCCGGACCGCGCGGCCTTCTCCACGAAGCCCGGGCTCGTCGTCGCGACGTCCTTGAAGTCGGGCTCCAGACCGTGCTCGGCGCACAGTCCCTCGGCGAAGGTCCAGGCCTCCGCCGTCCGGCCGGGCTCGGGACCGCACCCGTGCTCTTCACCGCTCGGTCTCGCCCCCTCAAGCCCCACCCCTTGGCCTCGCGCGGCGTCGGTGACACTCTCCGCCCGCGCCGCCGGCCTCGCAGCCCGCGCGGCGAGGTACGGGGTCGATGCGCTCGCTTAAGGTCCGTTTCGCGCTGCTGCTCGGCAGCACCGCCCTCCTCGTCGTCCTGGCCGCGGCCGGGGTGCTGTGGTCGATCGCCGCCACCGAGAGCACGATCGACCGGACGCTCGCCGCCCAGCACCGGCTCGAACTCCTCGCCGAGCTCTCGGGCCGCCTGGCGCAGTTCGGCCTCGCCGCGGTCGAGACGGTGAGCGGGTCGGAGACCCAGCCCGAGACCTTCTCGGTCGCCCGCACCAACGTCGACCGGGCGCTCGCCGCCGTCGACGAGGCGCTCGCCGCCACCATCACGGCCACCGACGACCCGCTCGACCGCACCCAGTACGCCGCCCGGACGCGGCCCATGTCGCAGATCCGGGCCGCCCGCGTCATCCTCGACCGGCAGGTCGCCCAGATCCAGCGGCAGCCCGACTCGGAGGCGCGCCAGAACGGCATCAAGGGCGCGCTCAACGGCTTCGGCGCCATGACCGGGCAGCCGCTCTCCTTCCTGATCGAGGCCGAGCGGCGCACCATGATCCTCGGCTCCGAGCAGGCCCGCGCCCTGTCGCAGCGCCTGCGCCTCGCCTCCGGGCTCGCCGTGCTCCTCGCCTTCGGGATCGTGTTCGTGCTCTACCGCTCGGTGACGCGGCCGACGCTCGCGCGGATCGAGGCGGTCCGCCGGGCGGCGGGCGCGGTCGGGCGGGGCGAGCTCGGCACCCGCCTGTCCGTGGCCACCCGCGACGAGCTCGGCCTGCTCGTGGCGAACTTCAACCGCATGGCCGCCCGTCTGTCCCGCCGCGAGGGGCGGCTCGCCGCCGACCGGGCGGCGCTCGAGGACACGGTCGCCGCCCGCACCGCGGACCTGCGCGCGGCCAACGAGCGGCTGGAGGCGGTCGACCGCTCCCGGCGCCGCTTCTTCGCCGACGTCAGCCACGAGCTGCGCACGCCCCTCACCGTGATCCTCGGCGAGTGTGACCTCGCCGCCCGGCAGGCCGGCCGCAGCGTCGATTACGGGCCGGTCTTCGCCACCATCCGCAAGCGCGCCCAGCGCCTGAAGCTGCGGGTGGAGGATCTCCTGCGGGTCGCCCGCTCCGAATCGGGCCAGATCGAGCTGGAGCGCCGGGCCGTCAGCGCCGCCTCGGTCCTCGCCGAGGCTGTGGACAACGCGGCCTCCGAGGCGGCCCGCCGCCGCGTCGCCCTGGCGCTCGATCCGGGCGAGCGCGACTGCGAGGTGCTGGCAGACCGGGAATGGCTGCGGCAGGTGGTGGAGAGCCTGATCGACAACGCCCTGCGCCACGCCGCCGGCGCGACCCGGGTGGCGGTGGCGCTGCGGGCGGAGGGGGCATCCCCCGGCAGCGCGGTCATCACGGTCACCGACGACGGGCCGGGCTTCGGGGAGGACGAGGCCGAGCTGTTCGAGCGCTTCCGGCGCGGCGACCGCCCTGCCGAGACGGGTTTCGGCATCGGACTGGCACTGGCGCGCTGGGTGATTGAGCACCATGATGGGACGATCCGCCTCGGGCGGGGCGAGGGCGGACGGGGCGCGCGGGTGATCCTGACCCTGCCGGCCCTCGACCTCGCCGACGTCGAGAACCAGGGGCGGCAGACACGGGAGAGCGCCGCATGACGCGGGTACTGATCGTCGAGGATGACAGCGACATCCGCGCCATGCTGGCCCGCGGCCTGGAGGCCGAGGGCTTCTCCGTCGGCATGGCGGGCTGCGTCGGTGACGCCCTGACGGCGGCCCGCGACGACGCGCCGGCGGCCGTCGTCCTCGACATCACCCTCCCGGACGGGTCCGGCCACGACGTCTGCCGCTCGCTGCGCGAGGGCGGCTATCCCGGCCCGATCCTGTTCCTCAGCGCCCGCGACGAGGTGCGCGACCGCGCCGAGGGTCTGGCGCTCGGAGCCGATGACTACATCGTGAAGCCGTTCGTGTTCGACGAGCTCGTCGCCCGGCTCCGCACCCACCTGCTGCGCCGCAAGGAATCGGACGAGCCGCGCACCATCGTCACGGCCGGGAAGCTCACCCTCGACCTGAACACCCGGCAGATGAGCTTCGGGGATGCGTCAGCACGCCTCACGCCCCGCGAGGCCGAGCTCCTGGCCATGCTGATGGACCAGGCGAACAAGCCCGTCTCCCGCGGCGACATCTTCGACAAGCTCTGGGCGAGCCAGGGCGGCCTCTCGCTGAATGTCGTCGATGTCTACGTGGGTTACCTGCGCTCGAAGATGGCCGACTTCGTGCGCTTCGGCGGCCCGATCCTCGTCACCGTGCGGGGCCGCGGCTTCATGCTGGACCTGCGCGGGCAGGACTACCGACATTAGCCGCCGAGCCCCGCCAGGACGCATTTCTGGGAGGATCTGGCAATTTAGCGCTTGAAGAGTCCGCCGGAATTTCCGATATAGCTCCCGCGGCAGAAATCACTGCGCCGTCAGTATCTTAGGATCCTCTTATTGAGGATTTCGAAAGGAACTGGCGATCAAAGAAACCTGGAGAAACACCATGAAGTGGGCAGCCCCCGTCGTTTCCGAGATCTGCGTCGGCATGGAAGTCACGAGCTACGAGTCGGCCGAGATCGACACCTTCCACTAAGGTGGTTCGCCGGACCGGGGGTCGCAGGCTGCGTGAGAGCATCCCATGCGTGTCGTGATCCTCGGTTCGGCTGCCGGCGGCGGCCTCCCGCAATGGAACTGCCGCTGCCCCATCTGCGCGCTCAGCCGGGCCGAGCCCGCCCGCGTCAGGCCGCGAACCCAGTCGAGCATCGCCGTCTCCCCTGACGGGGACACCTGGCTCCTGGTGAACGCCTCGCCGGACATCCGGCAGCAACTCTTCGACAATCCCGTGCTGCACCCGCGCGAGGGCCTGCGCCATTCGCCGATCCGCGCCGTGCTGCTCACGAACGGCGACGTCGACCACGTGGCCGGCCTGCTCACCCTGCGCGAGGGCCAGCCCTTCACCCTCTACGGCACGCAAGGCATCCTCGGCTCGGTCAACGACAACCGCGTCTTCGACGTGATGGCGGCCGAGGTGGTGCGGCGCGAGGCGATCTGCCTCGACGAGACCTTCGAGCCGGTGCCCGGCCTCTCCGTCACGCTCTTCGCCGTGCCCGGCAAGGTGCCGCTCTGGCTCGAGGACGAGACCCTGCAGATCGGCACCGAGACCGAGACCACGGTGGGCGCGATGATCGAGGCTGGGGGCCGCCGCCTCGCCTACATCCCGGGCTGCGCCCGCGTCACCGACGGGCTGAAGCAGCGGATCGCGGGCGTCGACGCCCTCCTGTTCGACGGCACGGTGCTGCATGACGACGACATGATCCGCGCGGGCGTCGGCACCAAGACCGGCTGGCGGATGGGTCACGTGCCCATGCGGGGGGAGGGCGGCTCGGTCGCCGCTCTCGCCGACGTCGAGATCGGCCGGCGCGTCTTCGTCCACATCAACAACACCAACCCGGTGCTGGTCGAGGGCTCGGACGAGCGGGCGGACGTCGAGTCGGCCGGCTGGACCGTCGCCCATGACGGGCTCGCCCTGACGCTCTGAGGGCCGGCGCCCGAGGCTCGTCCGGGCCCGGCGGCGGGTCCGCCGGATTGGAAGTTTAGTGCAACAGGTTTATGTTGGACGCGATATAATCGCGCGGATGAGGCGGTGGCTCATCGGCCCGTGCCGCCCCATCTTAACAACCGTTCCAGGAAACGCCTCTCGAAGCACGGACGCTTGGACACGCCATGACCGCAGCCTTCCCGACCCCCGTCGCCGACGAGAACCAGCGGCTTCTCAGCCCTGACGAGCTCGAGGCGGCGCTCCGCGACATCGGCGCCCGCCGCTACCACAACTTGCACCCGTTCCATCGTCTCCTCCACGACGGCAAGTTGAACAAGGATCAGGTCCGGGCCTGGGCGCTGAACCGCTACTATTACCAGGCGATGATCCCGGTGAAGGACGCCGCCGTGCTCGCCCGGATGACGGACGCCTCCCTGCGCCGGGTCTGGCGCCAGCGCATCGTCGACCACGACGGCGACGCGCCGGGCGACGGCGGCATCGAGCGCTGGCTGAAGCTCGCCGAGGGCGTCGGCTTCGACCGGGACTACGTGCTCTCGACGCGGGGCATCCTCTCGGCAACCCGCTTCTCGGTGGACGCCTACGTGCACTTCGTCTCCGAGCGCTCGCTCCTCGAGGCGATCGCCTCCTCGCTCACCGAGATGTTCTCGCCGACCATCATCTCCGAGCGCGTCGCCGGGATGCTGAAGAACTACGACTTCATCACCAAGGACACGCTCGCCTACTTCGACAAGCGCCTCACCCAGGCGCCGCGCGACGCGGACTTCGCCCTCGACTACGTGAAGCAGCACGCCACGACGCCGGCCCTGCAGCGGCAGGCGATGGCGGCGCTGACCTTCAAGTGCAACGTCCTCTGGACGCAACTCGACGCGCTCTACTTCGCCTACGTGGCGCCGGGCCTGATCCCGCCGGACGCCTGGCAGCCGGGCGAGGGGCTGGTGGCCGAGGCGGCGCCCGTGCGGCAGGCCGCCGGCACCGGCACGGTCGAGGCGGCCGACCGGCCCCGCCTGCCCCGCGGCGTGCGCCTGCGCTTCGACGAGACCCGGGCCAAGCACGTGCTGCTGGCGCCCGAGCGGACCTTCGACCTCGACGACAACGCGGTCGCCGTCCTCAGCCTCGTCGACGGGAGCCGCAGCGTCACCGACATCGCGGTCAAGCTCGGCGAGACCTACGCGGCCGACCCGAAGGTGATCGAGGCCGACATCCTCGTGATGCTCAACGACCTCGCGACGAAGAGGGTGCTGGAGCGATGAACGCGATCACGCCGAACCGCCAGACGGTCCCCGCCCCGGTCGGGCTGCTCGCCGAGCTGACCCACCGCTGCCCCCTGCGCTGCCCCTACTGCTCGAACCCGCTGGAGCTCGACCGCCGCTCCGGCGAGCTCGACACGGCGACGTGGCAGCGGGTACTCACGGAGGCCGCGGCGCTCGGCGTGCTGCACGTCCACCTGTCGGGCGGCGAGCCGACCGCCCGCAACGACATCGTCGAGATCACCGAGACCTGCGCCAAGCTCGGCCTCTACTCGAACCTGATCACGTCGGGCGTCGGCGGGGCGCTCGACAAGCTGCAGGCCCTTTACGACGTCGGGCTCGACCACGTTCAGCTCTCGGTCCAGGGCGTCGACGCGCAGAACGCCGAGAAGATCGGCGGCCTGAAGAACGCGCAGCCCCAGAAGATGGCCTTCGCCGAGAAGGTGACGAGCCTCGGCCTGCCGCTGACGCTGAACTCGGTGATCCACCGCGGCAACATCCACGAGGTCGAGGGCTTCATCGACCTCGCCGTGAGGCTCGGCGCCAAGCGGCTGGAGGTCGCCCACACCCAGTATTACGGCTGGGCCTACGTGAACCGCGCCGCCCTGATGCCGAACAAGGCCGACGTCGACGCCTCGATCCGCATCGTCGAGGCGGCCCGCGAGCGCCTCAAGGGCCAGCTCGTGATCGACCTCGTGGTGCCGGACTACTACGCCAAGTACCCGAAGGCATGCGCGGGCGGCTGGGGGCGCAAGCTCATGAACGTCACGCCGCAGGGGAAGGTGCTGCCCTGCCACGCGGCCGAGACGATTTCGCAGCTTGAGTTCTGGTACGTGACGGAGCATTCGCTCGGAGACATCTGGGCGAACTCCCCCGCCTTCACCGCCTACCGCGGCACCGACTGGATGCAGGAGCCCTGCCGCTCCTGCGACCGCCGGGAGAAGGACTGGGGCGGCTGCCGCTGCCAGGCGCTCGCGCTCGCGGGCGACGCGGCGGCCACCGATCCGGCCTGCTCGCTCTCGCCCCTCCACGCCAAGGTGCGGGCGCTGGCGGCGGAGGAGGCGGCGGAGAACCCGCCCGACTACGTCTATCGGACGATCGGCAGCAACGTCCGGTCGCCGCTCAAGGAGGAAGCACCGCTGTGAGGATCCTGACGACCGCGGCCTGTCTCGCTCTTCTCGCCGGCCCGGCACTGGCGCAGGGCGCGCCCGCCGAGGCGCCCTCGGCCGAGAAGGCCGACGCGGCGAGCCCGCCGGCCGCCGCCGACCTGCTCTTCGAGCATCCGCAGATGAAGAACACCCAGGTCGGCAGCACGCTGACCTACGACTACCTGCGCCGCTCCGGCATCGCGAAGGGCCCGTTCGGGCCGCCCCTCAACGACACGATCAAGCTGACGCTCGAGCCCGGAAAGACCGCCGACGCGCGCACCATCCGCGTCCAGATGTTCTCGGGCCAGAACCGCTTCCCGGCCGGCCCCTTCGAGGACATGCCGGGCAACCCCGTGATGACGCTGTTCCTCGAGCACCACCTGATGGCCCTCGCCAAGGTGCTGGAGGCGAACCCGCGCTACATCAAGAACGCGATCCGCAAGGGCCTGCGCGACGACGCCACCGTGACGCCGACCAAGGTCAGCTTCCAGGGCCGCGAGGTCGACGGCTGGCGGGTCGAGATCAAGCCCTTCGCCAACGACAAGCTCGCCGACCGCATGCGCGGCATGGCGAACATGACCTACACCTTCGTGACCTCGCCCGCCGTGCCGGGCGAGCTGGTCTCGATCGAGGCCCAGTCCAAGAACGCCGAGGGCGGCGAACTCCTCGAGGAGCGGTTGAGCTATGATCAGAAAGCTGGCTGAGCGCGGGGCGCTCTCGGCCCTCGCCCTGGCCCTCTCCCTGACCCTCTTGGCCGCGCCCGGCCGCGCGGCCGACGACCACGAGAACGACTACCCGACCGAGGCGCGGGCGGACTACGTGTTCGGCTGCATGGCCGCCAACGGCCAGACCAGCGAGGCGCTGCAGCGCTGCTCCTGCTCGCTCGACGCCCTCGCCTCGATCCTACCTTACGACAAGTACGTCCAGGCGAGCACGATCCTGTCCATGCGCCAGGGCATCGGCCAGCGCTCCAACGAGTTCCGCTCGACCAAGATGTTCGACGACAAGGTCGCCGAGCTGCGCCGCGCCCAGGCCGAGGCCGAGATCCGCTGCTTCCGCGGCTGAGGCGGGCAGCACCGTCGCCCCGGCGCCCGTGGGCGCCGGGGCGACGGCGCCGGTCCCGCCATGCGGCTCCGGCAGCCCGCCCCGCCGGCGGCCACCCGTTGCCTCCCCGCCTGCTTTCGTCCACATCCGGGCTTGCCGGGCCTTGAGCGCCCCGCCGAGATCAGGGCCCGCCATTTCCGTGAGCGCCACACCCTCCGCCCTCGCCCGCCTGCTGCCCGGCCTCGGCCGTCGCACGCTCGTGATGGGCATCCTCAACGTCACCCCGGACTCGTTCTCGGACGGCGGCCGCTTCCTCGGCGAGGAGGCGGCGCGCCGGCAGGCCGACACCCTGGTGGCCGAGGGCGCCGCCCTCGTCGACATCGGCGGCGAGTCGACCCGGCCCGGCCACACGCCCGTGCCGGCCGAGGAGGAGCAGGCCCGCGTCCTGCCGGTGATCCGGGCGCTCGGCGCCGGCCTTGCCGTCCCGATCTCGATCGACACCTACAAGGCCTCGACCGCGGAGGCCGCGCTGAAGGCCGGCGCGCGCATCGTCAACGACGTCTGGGGCCTGCAGCGCGAGCCCGACATCGCCCGCGTCGCCGCCGCGCACGGGGCGCCCGTCATCGTGATGCACAACCGCGAGACCGTCGACGCCGGCCTCGACATCGTCGACGACATGCGCCGCTTCTTCGAGCGCTCCCTCGACATCGCCCGCCGGGCCGGGATCCCGGAGGCCGACATCGTGCTCGACCCCGGCATCGGCTTCGGAAAGAGCTGGGAGCAGCACCTGGAGGCCCTGCGGCGCCTGCCCGAGATCCGGGCGCTCGGCTTCCCGCTCCTCGTCGGGGTCTCGCGCAAATCCCTGCTCGGGCGCCTGCACGACCGGGAGACGCGGCCGGCCGACCGGCTCCACGGCTCGATCGCGGCCCACGTCCTCGCCGGCACGCTGGGCGCCGACATCGTGCGGGTGCACGACGTCGCCGCCCATGTGGACGCGATGCGCGTGGTCGATGCCGTCCTGCGGGCGGACGCGCGCTGATGGCCGACCGCATCCTCGTCCACCGCATCGCGGCCTATGCCTATCACGGGCTCCTGCCGGAGGAGGCCCGCCTCGGGCAGCGCTTCTACGTCTCGCTCGACGCTCGGCTCGACCTCGCGCCGGCGGGCCGCGCGGACGATGTCGGGCTGACCGTCAGCTACGCCGACCTCACCGAGATCGTGGTGGAGATCGCGACGGGACGGCGCTTCGCCCTGATCGAGGCGCTCGCCGAGACGATCGCCGAGACCTGCCTCGCGCGCTTCCCCGCGCTCGCAGGCATCAGCGTGCGGGTCGACAAGCCGAGCGCGCCCGTTCCCGCCGTGATCGACGGCGTCAGCGTCGAGATCACGCGCGAGCGCGGGGGACATCCGCAGGGACGGCCATGAACCAGGCGGGCATGAACCACGCGGCCTATCTCGGGCTCGGCAGCAACATCGGCGACAAGGCCGGCAACCTCGCCGCCGCCGTCGAGGGCCTGCGCGCCTGGCCCGGCATCCGGGTCACCGCCCGCTCCGGCGACTACCGGACGCCGCCCTGGGGCGACACCGACCAGGACTGGTTCCTGAACGCCGCGCTCGGCATCGAGACGGACCTGAGCCCGCACGCGCTGCTGGAAGCCTGCCTCGCCACGGAGGCCGCGCTCGGGCGGGTGCGGGAGCGCCGATGGGGGCCGCGAGTCATCGACATCGACGTCCTCTCCTACGCGGGCGCCGAGGTCTCGGACGAGCGCCTCGTCCTGCCCCACCGCTACGTGCGGGAGCGCGCCTTCGTGCTGGTGCCGCTCGCCGAGATCGCCCCGGACCTCGTGATCGGCGGCGAGACGGTGGCGCAGGCGCTCGCCAAGCTCGACGCGACCGGCATCGAGCGGATCTGAGCTGCGAAAACGAGAGAGGGCCGGGACATCGTCCCGGCCCTCTCTCGTATCCTCCGCGTGCCCTCAGTTCTTCTCCGGCTCGAGGAGCTTGTTCTCCTCCTCCTGCAGGAGCGGCACGTGGTAGTCGCGCAGCACCTGCTCGATGTCGGCGCGGCGCTTGCGCAGGATCGTGTTGAGGGTGCGCTTCCAGTCGTTCTCCTCGTGCCGCACGCCCATGGAGATGCGGAAGATCAGCGAGGGCCGGTCGGGCTCCTGCAGCAGGGGCACCACCTCCATCTCGACGCCGCTCTGCCGGGCGAGCCAGCCCGCGGCCGGGCCCCACAGGATCGCCGCGTCGAGCTTCTTGTCGGCGAGGTCGGCGATGACCTCGGCGGCGACGGTCTGGTGCTTGCGCGAGGGGTCGAGCTGGTAGGGCGCGTAGGCCCGCATGGCTGCGACCATCCCGAGGTCGCCCATCCGGTTGACCGGCGGGGTACCGGCGATCACGCCGATCGCCTTGCCCTTGAGCTTCGGGTCGTCGAGCCGCACCACGCCCGTGAGGTCGCCCTTGCGCGAGACCAGCGTGTAGGCGGAGCGGTAGTAGGGGTTGGTGTTCTGAACGAGGTCGGCCCCGGAGGCCGAACCGATGATGAGATCGCACAGGCCGGTGCCGAGGGTGTTGCGGACGAAGCCGGGCCCCTGCGTCAGCCAGTAGTAGCGGAGCTTCACCTTGAGCTCGTCCGCGACGATCGCGGCGATCTTGTTCTCGAAGCCGTCCTCCTTGCGCTGGGAGAACGGCATGTTGCCCGGGTCGCCGCACACGCGGAGCACGTCCGTGGTGACGAGATCGGGCAGGTGCTGCGCGGCGGCGTCCCGCGCCCCTGCCGGAAACAGCAGGAGCGCGAGGGTGGCAGCGAGAAGCCGTCCTGAGCGGGTCATCAGCCGCCCAGGCACTCCTTCTCGGTCGTCTTGACGGCCTCGGGCTTCTCTTCCTTCTCGCCCGGGCGGGCGCGGCCCCAGGCGCCGGCGGCGCGGGCCTTCAGGTAGACGTAGAGGTCGTCGGCGTAGCACATCACGTTCTTGTTATCGCCGAAGGCCGGCATGACCTTCTCCTGGCCCGCCTCGGTGTCGCGCTTGCCGCCGGCGAGGATGCCGATGAACTCCTCGTAGGAGAGGCGCTTCAGCGAATCCTTGAGGGCGGGGGCGTAGGTCGAGCCCATGGCGTCCGGGCCGTGGCAGACGTGGCACTCCGCGTGATAGCGGCGGTATCCGGAATACAGGTACCAGTCGACTTTCTTGCCCTCGTTGGTCACCCGGAAGGTCGGGTGGCCGAGGCTGTCGATGTACTTGCCGTCGTCCACCTTCACGGCGGCGTCGCGGGCGAGCAGCTTCTCGTCCTTCTCCTTGTCGTTCGGGTTCAAGGAGTTGGCGAGGGCGGGGTCGGGCTTGGCATCCTCAGCATGTACGGCGACCACGGACACGGTCGCTAGGGCGAGGGCAGCCACGAAGGGCCGCAGGACGGTGTTGCTGAGGTAATGCAAGAGACGTTTCTCCCTGAGACACCCGGCCGGACCGGGATCGTGCCCGGCCGCTTTTCGTTCTTACAACGCATCTAAACCATAAGGATGCCGGCGCGGAAACCCGCGCCGGCACCCGATTTCAGCCTATTCTCTGCGACCGATT
>NZ_BJZU01000085.1 GCF_007992195.1 Methylobacterium oxalidis
CCCGGAGGGTCGGGGCCGGCAGGGCGCGGCTGCCCTGCAACCATCGCAGCCGCGGCGCCCCCATATGGGCGGCAGATCGTTTTCCCGGCCCCCGAGGGCCGGCGCTCGAAGAACTCTCAAGGGGGAAGCCGGCCCGCCCCGGGCGCTCCGAGGACCCCCTCTCAACTCCAGGATGGACGGACGATGGCACGTCAGGACGTCAACGAAGCGCTCCTCGAAACCTCGTTCCTCTACGGCGGCAACGCCGCCTACATCGAGGAACTGCAGGCGGCCTTCGCGCGCGACCCGAGCTCGGTCGATCCCGAGTGGCAGGATTTCTTCCGCTCGCTGGGCGAGGACGGCGCCATCGTCGAGAAGAACGCTGCCGGCGCCTCCTGGGAGAAGCCGAACTGGCCCGTGCCCCTGAACGGCGAGATCGTCTCGGCGCTCGACGGCAACTGGGGTGCCCTCGAGAAGGCGATCGGCGACAAGATCATCGCGCGCGACGCCGGCAAGGAGAAGGGCACCAACGGCGCCGCCATCGTCGCCAGGACCGGCGTCTCGGTGGAGCAGGCGACCAAGGATTCGGTGCGCGCGATCATGCTGATCCGCGCCTACCGCATGCGCGGCCACCTCCACGCCAAGCTCGACCCCCTCGGCCTTGCTCCCCGCGGCGACCACGAGGAGCTGCACCCGCAGCATTACGGCTTCCACGAGCCGGACTGGGACCGACCGATCTTCCTCGACAACGTGCTCGGCCTCGAATTCTCGACGATCCGCGAGATCGTGAAGATCCTGGAGCGCACCTATTGCCAGACGCTCGGCGTCGAGTTCATGCACATCTCGGACCCGGCCGAGAAGGCCTGGATCCAGGAACGCATCGAGGGCAAGGACAAGGAGATCTCCTTCACGCCGGAAGGCCGCCGGGCGATCCTCAACAAGCTGATCGAGGCGGAGGGCTTCGAGAAGTTCCTCGACCTCAAGTACACCGGCACCAAGCGCTTCGGCCTCGACGGCTCGGAGGCGATGGTCCCGGCGCTGGAGCAGATCATCAAGCGCGGCGGCGCCCTCGGCGTCGAGGAGATCGTGCTCGGCATGGCCCATCGCGGCCGCCTGAACGTCCTCACCAACGTGATGGCCAAGCCCTTCCGGGCGGTCTTCAACGAGTTCAAGGGCGGCTCGTCCTCGCCGGCCGAGGTCGAGGGCTCGGGCGACGTGAAGTACCATCTCGGCGCCTCGTCCGACCGCACCTTCGACGGCAACAACGTCCACCTCTCGCTCACCGCCAACCCCTCGCACCTCGAGATCGTCGATCCGGTCGTGCTGGGTAAGGTCCGGGCCAAGCAGGACCAGCTCGCCAAGCCGAACGTCGACCGCAAGAAGGTGCTGCCGCTCCTCATCCACGGCGACGCGGCCTTCGCGGGCCAGGGCGTGGTGGCGGAGTGCTTCGGCCTGTCCGGACTGAAGGGCCACCGCACCGGCGGCTCGGTCCACTTCATCATCAACAACCAGATCGGCTTCACCACCGACCCGCGCTTCTCGCGCTCCTCGCCCTACCCGTCGGACGTCGCCAAGATCGTCGAGGCGCCGATCTTCCACTGCAACGGCGACGACCCGGAGGCCGTGACCTTCGCCGCCAAGGTCGCCACCGAGTACCGCCAGAAGTTCGGCAAGCCCGTCGTCGTCGACATGCTCTGCTACCGCCGCTTCGGCCACAACGAGGGCGACGAGCCGGCCTTCACCCAGCCGAAGATGTACCAGCGGATCCGCAAGCACCCGACGGTGCTGGAGACCTACGGCCGCAAGCTCGTCGAGTCGGGCGCCGTGAGCCAGGAGGCCCTCGACGCCCGCAAGGCCGAGTTCCGCGCCATGCTCGACAGCGAGCTCGACGTGGCGGGCAACTACAAGGCCAACAAGGCGGACTGGCTCGACGGGCGCTGGTCCGGCTTCAAGGCGGTGCGCGAGGACGTGGACGATCCCCGCCGCGGCCGCACCGGCGTGCCGGCCGAGACGCTGCGCGAGATCGGCCAGAAGATCACCCAGGCGCCCCCCGGCTTCCACCTGCACCGCACGATCCAGCGCTTCCTCGACAACCGCGCCAAGGCGGTGGAGACGGGCCAGGGCATCGACTGGGCGACCGCCGAGGCGCTGGCCTTCGGCTCCCTGCTCCTCGACGGCCACCGGGTCCGCCTCTCCGGCCAGGACGTCGAGCGCGGCACCTTCTCGCAGCGCCACGCCGTCGTGATCGACCAGGAGAACGAGCAGCGCTACACGCCGCTCAACTCGATCCGCGAGGGCCAGTCGCACCTGGAGGTCATCAACTCGATGCTCTCCGAGGAGGCGGTGCTCGGCTTCGAGTACGGCTACTCGCTCGCCGAGCCGAACGCGCTCGTGCTGTGGGAGGCGCAGTTCGGCGACTTCGCCAACGGCGCCCAGGTCGTCGTCGACCAGTTCATCTCGTCCGGCGAGCGCAAGTGGCTGCGCATGTCCGGCCTCGTGATGCTGCTGCCCCACGGCTACGAGGGGCAGGGGCCGGAGCACTCCTCCGCGCGGCTGGAGCGCTACCTGCAGATGTGCGCCGAGGACAACATGCAGGTCGCCAACGTCACGACGCCCTCGAACTACTTCCACATCCTGCGCCGCCAGCTGAAGCGGGACTTCCGCAAGCCGCTCGTGCTGATGACGCCGAAGTCGCTGCTGCGCCACAAGCGGGCGGTGTCGAGCCTCGAGGCGATCGCGGAGGGTTCGACCTTCCACCGCGTCCTCTGGGACGACGCCGAGCACGAGGAGGGCGGCGTCAAGCTCGTCAAGGACGACAAGGTCCGCCGCGTCGTGCTCTGCTCGGGCAAGGTCTACTACGACCTGTTCGAGGAGCGCGAGAAGCGCGGCATCAGTGACGTCTACCTGATGCGCGTCGAGCAGCTCTACCCGTTCCCGCTCAAGGCGCTGGCCACCGAGATGAGCCGCTTCCGCAACGCGGAGGTGATCTGGTGCCAGGAGGAGCCCAAGAACATGGGCGCCTGGAGCTTCGTCGAGCCCTATCTCGAATGGGTGCTCGGCCAGGCCGGAGCCTCGGTCAAGCGGGTCCGCTACGTCGGGCGCCCGGCCTCCGCCTCGACGGCGGTCGGCCAGATGTCGAAGCACCAGGCGCAGCTCCAGGCCTTCCTCAACGAGGCGCTCGCGGTCTGAGCCGGCGACGATGCCCTACTTCCTGCTCCGCCTCTCGCCACCCCGGCCGACCTTCCCGTTCGACGCGACGGAGGCCGAGAAGGCGCTGTTCGGCGAGCACGCGGCCTACTGGATCGCGCGGGCGGACGCGGGCGAGGCCATCGCGGTGGGCCCCGTCTTCGAGGCGTCGGGCGCCTGGGGCCTCGCCCTCGTCGAGGCCGCGGACGAGGCGGCCGCGCTGGCCCTCGGCGAGGCCGACCCGGTCATCGGGGCGCGGACGGGGTTCTCCTACGCGGTCTCGGCCGTTCCATCGTTGATCCTGCGGCCGCATGAGCCGCGCGCATTCCAGAGGAGGTCCCCGCAGCGGGGGCAGTGAGAGCATGGCAACCGACATCCTCGTCCCGACGCTCGGCGAATCCGTGAGCGAGGCCACCATCGGCCGCTGGTTCAAGAAGCCCGGCGACGCGGTGGCGGCCGACGAGCCGATCGTGGAGCTCGAGACCGACAAGGTGACGCTCGAGGTCAACGCCCCGGCGGCGGGCGAGCTCGGCGAGATCCTGGTCCAGGACGGCGAGACGGTGGAGCCCGGCGCGCTCCTCGGCTCCATCGTCGAGGCGGGCGCGGGCGGGGCCAGGGCTCCGGAGAAGCCCAGGGCGGACAAGGCCGAGACCAAGGCGGAGAGCCGCAGCGAGGCGCCGAAGGCGCAGGCCGCGGACAAGCCGGCTGCCGAGGAGGCGCCCGCCCGGGAATCCGCCGCGGCCTACGGCAACCACGGCGAGGCAGCCCCCGCCGGCGCCCGCCCGTCCGGCGACCACGGCCCGGCCGTGGCCAAGCTCGCCCGCGAGTCCGGCGTCGATCCGTCGAGCGTCAACGGCAGCGGCAAGGACGGCCGCGTGACGAAGGGCGACATGCTCGCCGCGATGGCCAAGGGCCCGGCGCAGGCCGCGCCCGCCAAGGAGGCCCGGCCGAGCCTGCCGCGCGCGCCCTCCGCGCCGGACGACGCCGCGCGCGAGGAGCGCGTGCGCATGACGAAGCTGCGCCAGACCATCGCGCGCCGCCTCAAGGACGCGCAGGACACCGCCGCGATGCTGACGACGTTCAACGACGTCGACATGTCGGCCGTGATGGCGATGCGCGCCCAGTACAAGGACATCTTCGAGAAGAAGCACGGCACGAAGCTCGGCTTCATGGGCTTCTTCACAAAGGCGGTGATCGGCGCGCTGAAGGACGTGCCCGCGGTCAACGCCGAGATCGACGGGCAGGACATCGTCTACAAGAACTACTACCACGTCGGCATCGCGGTGGGCACCGACAAGGGCCTCGTCGTGCCGGTGGTGCGCGACGCCGACGACCTCTCGATCGCCGGCATCGAGAAGAAGATCGCCGGCTTCGGCAAGAAGGCCCGCGAGGGCAAGCTCTCGATCGACGAGATGCAGGGCGGCACCTTCACGATCACCAACGGCGGCATCTACGGCTCGCTGATGTCGACCCCGATCCTCAACGCCCCGCAATCGGGCATCCTCGGCATGCACCGCATCGAGGAGCGCCCGGTGGTCCGCGCCGGCAAGATCGAGGCGCGGCCGATGATGTATCTCGCCCTCTCCTACGACCACCGCATCGTGGACGGGAAGGAGGCGGTGACCTTCCTGGTGCGCGTCAAGGAGGCCCTGGAGGATCCGGCCCGGCTCGTGCTGGACCTGTGAGATCCGCGGGTCATCGGCGCGTGCGCCGCGGCGGCTATCCTGGCCTCGCCGGCGCTGGCCGCCGGTGATTCGCTCGGTCCGCCGGATCCGGACACGTTCCCGTGGGCGATGCTGCCCGGGTTGGCTCTCCTGGCCTCCCTCGGATACATCGCGTTCGTCGTGATCCGGGGGATGGCCCGCACTCTTCTCAAGCTCTTCGGATAGACTGCATGTCCTACGATCTCGTCGTCATCGGCACCGGCCCCGGCGGCTATGTCTGCGCCATCCGGGCGGCCCAGCTCGGGCTGAAGACGGCGGTCGTGGAGAAGCGGGCGACGCACGGGGGCACCTGCCTCAACGTCGGCTGCATCCCCTCGAAGGCCCTGCTCCACGCCTCCGAGGCGTTCGAGGAGGCGTCCAAGCACTTCGCCGATCTCGGCGTGATCGTCGGCGAGCCGAAGCTCGACCTCAGGAAGATGATGGCCTTCAAGGACGAGGGCGTCGCCGGCAACACCAAGGGCGTCGAGTTCCTGCTCAAGAAGAACGGCGTCGACAGCTACCGCGGCACCGGGCGCCTCGCGGGCGCCGGCCGCGTCGAGGTCATCGCCGAGGACGGCGGCAACCAGCTCCTCGAGACCCGGAACGTCGTCATCGCCACGGGCTCGGACGTGACGAGGCTCCCCGGCGTCGCCATCGACGAGAAGGTGGTCGTCTCCTCCACCGGCGCGCTGGAGCTCGCGAACGTCCCGAAGAAGCTCGTCGTCATCGGCGCGGGCGTGATCGGACTCGAGCTCGGCTCGGTCTGGCGCCGGCTCGGCTCCGAGGTCGTCGTGGTCGAGTATCTCGACCGCGTGCTGCCGGGCATGGACGGCGAGGTCGGCAAGCAGTTCCAGCGGATCCTGTCCAAGCAGGGCATCACCTTCAAGCTGTCCTCGAAGGTCACGGGTGTCGACGTCGGCAAGAAGGGCGCGACCGTGACGGTCGAGCCGGCCGCCGGCGGCGAGGCGGAGAAGATCCAGGCCGACGTGGTGCTCGTCGCCATCGGTCGGGTCCCGTACACGGACGGGCTCGGCCTCGAGACGGTCGGCGTCCAGACCGACAACAAGGGCCGCATCCAGACGGACAGCCACTACGCCACGAACGTCACCGGCATCTACGCCATCGGCGACGTCATCGCGGGCCCGATGCTCGCCCACAAGGCCGAGGACGAGGGCGTCGCGGTGGCCGAGATCCTGGCCGGGCAGTCCGGCCACGTGAATTACGGGGTCATCCCGAACGTCGTCTACACCTTCCCGGAGGTCGCCTCGGTGGGACGGACCGAGGAGGAGCTGAAGAAGGACGGCATCCGCTACAATGCCGGCAAGTTCCCCTTCACGGCGAACGGCCGCGCCAAGGTCAACCACACGACGGACGGCTTCGTGAAGATCCTGGCCGACGCCGACACGGACCGGGTGCTGGGCGTGCACATCGTCGGCGCGGATGCGGGCAACCTCATCGCGGAGGTCGCGGTCGCCATGGAGTTCGGCGCGAGCGCGGAGGACGTCGCCCGCACCTGCCACGCCCATCCGACGCTGACCGAGGCGGTGAAGGAGGCGGCGCTCGCCGTCGGCAAGCGCGCGCTGCACATCTGAGCGGCCCGCCGTCAGGCGGTGCGGCGCGCCGGCACGAAGTCGGCGACCCGCAGGAGCGCGGTGGGCGCCGGGGCGGCGGTGAGCGCGTTCAGCAGGTAGGGTCGGCGCAGGGCGAGCGCGTGGTGCAGCGCGAGGTCGATGTCGCGCGCGTAGAACGGCATCTTAAGGACGAAGGAGACGCCGAAGAAGCGGGCCGCGTGGGCGATCGGCTCCGGGTCGCCGCTGGTCATCAGGGTGAGCTGCGTCGGCAGCTTGAGGGGCTGGACCTGGCAGGCGAGTTCGAGCCCGTCGAGGCCCGCGAGGTTGGCGTCGATGAAGGCCAGCGCGTAGGCGCCCATGCGCAGGAGCTTCAGGGCGTGGCGCCCGCTGTCGGTCTCGTCGACGACGAGGTTGAAGCCGCTGCGCGTCAAGACCCGGCCGATCATGCCGCGCCCCGCTTCCGAGGAGGAGGCGAGCAGGACCGAGGTCGGCTGCTGCCGGCGGGCATTGGCCCGCAGCAGGTTCTCGATGTGCTCCGGGTCGAGGGGCGTCTTCAGCACCTCGTAGGCGTTCAGGCTCTGGGCGAGTTCCTGCCATTGCGGGAAGACGCGGGCGGCGACGAGGACGAGGCAGGAGATCGTCCCGCCGCGCTTGCGCGCGAGCGCCACGGCCTCGGGGCCGCTCAGCCCGTCGAGCTGCAGGCCGACGAAGCCGAGGGGCGGCCGATGCGCCACCACGGCCTCGATGAGCTCGGCGCCCGTGCTCGCCTCGATGATCGCGGCGGCCGGGTCGAACCGGCGCACGATGGCGGAGAGGCTCGCACGGCGGCCCGCGTCGGCGTCGGCGACGAGGACGGTCGTGGTGCCGGTCCCCGGGGCTCGGGAGGGGGCGATGGGGTCCGGCATGACAATCCGTCGGCTCAAGATCGTTTCCGGCAGATCGTAGCCCGGGAAAGGTGAGCGGGCTCTTAACTTGAATTTCCGTTGCGTCGGCCAACCTTCGGTCGACCAAATTTCCGTCGGACTGAAACAAACCAGTCCAGATTGCGTCGAGACCGGATCAGCGGCGGATAATTTGCGTCACGCGAAGATCAGGGGCGTTGAGCGGCCCGCGGATGAGCCGCGTCGAAGGCGCTCATCAGGCGGGCGGCGTCGAGCTTCGTGTAGAGCTGCGTCGTCGAGAGCGAGGCGTGGCCGAGCAGCTCCTGGATCGCCCGCAACTCGCCCTGGCGGGCGAGGAGATGCGTGGCGAAGGAGTGGCGCAGGGCGTGGGGCGTCGCCGTGTCGGGCAGGCCGAGGGCGCCCCGCATGGCGGCCACCGCGTACTGGATGACCCGCGGCGAGAGCGGGCCGCCGCGCGCCCCGACGAAGAGCGGGTCGTCGGCGTCGAGCGGGTAGGGGCAGGCGGCGAGATAGGCGGCCACCGCCTCGGCGACCACGGGCAGGACCGGCACCATCCGGTCCTTGCCGCCCTTGCCCGTCACCGTGACGGCATCGATGCCGGGCAGCGGCGCGTCCTTGCGGGCGATGCCGAGCGCCTCCGAGATGCGCAGGCCCGCCCCGTACAGGAGGGCGAGCACGGCGGCGTCCCGGGCGAGGATCCAGGGCTCCCGCGCCTCCCCGGCGCGCAGGTCGGTCCGGGTCATGGCGCGGGCGGCCGCGACGCCGAGCGGCCGGGGCAGGCGCCGCTCGACCTTGGGCGAGCGCACGGCGCCGAGGGCCGCCACGGTGCCGTGCCCCTCGCGCTCCAGGTAGCGGGCGAAGGAGCGCACCCCCGCCAGGGCCCGCATCAGCGAGCGGCCGCCGATCCCCTCCGCCCGCCGCGCGGCCATGAAGGCGCGCACGTCGCGGGGCTTCAGGGCGACGAGGTCCGGGATGCGCGCCGCGCCGCGCCGCCCCTCGAGGTGGAGGAGGAACTGGCGCAGGTCGCGCGCGTAGGCCTCGACCGTGTTGGGCGCCATGCGGCGCTCGCGGGCGAGGCCGTCGCTCCAGGCGCGAAGAGCGGCCTGCAGGGCCGCGTCCCCCGGCGGGAGGAGCTGGGATGCCGGGTCGGGCCTCTCGCGTTCGGACATCGGGACACGCCTCCGGTGGAGAGGACCGGGATACGGCCGCGATGGTTGACGCCGGGTTGCGGCGCCGGAGGGCTCGCCTTATCGGCCGCCTTCGCCAGATACCGGTGGCCCGCCACAGCAGAGACGTCCCCGCCATGTCCAAGCCCGTCCACAGCATGATCCGCGTCCTCGACGAGGCCCGCGCGCGCGACTATTACACCCGCGCCCTCGGGCTCGAGGTCGCCGACCGGTTCGACTTCCCCGACTTCACCCTGATCTACATGCGCGACCCCGCCTCGCCCTTCGAGCTGGAATTGACGGTCAACAAGGGCCGCACCGAGCCCTACGCGCTCGGCGACGGCTACGGGCACATCGCCGTGGTGGTGGACGACGTGGAGGCCGAGCACGCCCGCTTCACGGCGGAGGGGCTGCCCGCGACGCCGGTCAAGGAGCTGAAGCACGGGGACACGCCGCTCGCCCGGTTCTTCTTCGCGACCGATCCCGACGGCTACAAGATCGAGATGATCCAGCGGGGCGGCCGCTTCGCCTGACCGGCTCCCGCGGCGCCGGCCTCAGGGCCGGCCCAGCATCCTCGCGAGGGGGATGTAGTCGGCGAGCGCCGCGAGGCGCGCCGGCTCGACGAGCGTCACCCGCGTCCCGGCCATGCGCACGAGCCCGTCCCGCCGCAGCTGCTGGATCGTCCGGTTGGTGTGGACGATGCTGAGCCCGAGGCTGTCGGCGAGGACCTCCTGCGTCACCGGAAGGGTGAAGCCGTCACCCTGCTCGACCCCGGCGATGCACAGCCGCTCGTGCAGCTCCAGGAGGAGGTGGGCCATCCGCTCGTAGGCGGTCTGCCGGCCGAGCCGCGTCACCTGATGGGCGAGAAGCGCCTCCTCGGCGCCGGCGAGGGTGCGCAGGACCCGGGCGATCGGCGCGTCGCGGCCGGCGGCCTCGGTCTCCAGATCGAGGAGGGGCGCGGCGTCCGCGACGATCATGGCCGTCAGGCTGACGGTGGCGGCGTAGCGCAGGGGCGCCCGGTGCGGGTCGAAGGCGACGAGGTCGCCCGGCAGGACGAAGCTCAGGATCTGGCGGCGACCGTCCGCCAGGATGCAATGGCGGGCGCCCCAGCCGGCCGCGACGAGGCGGGGGGCGCCGGAAAGCTCCGCGCGGGCGTTGACGGGCTCGTCCCGGAGGGTGAGGCCGCGCAGGGCCGCCACCAGGTCCGGGGGCGGCGCGGCGAGCGTCTCGACCCGGTGGACGAGCGGGTCGACCGGGGACGCGGGCGACCGATCCCAGGCGGCGATCATGGGCCGCCTCCTCCCGGGTCCGCGACGAGGCGCGCGACGACGCGCAGCAGGTCGTCGATCAGCAGCGGCTTCTCCAGCCGGGGCACGCCGCTGAAGCCCGGCGGCAGGACCGCCCCGTCGACGCCGGTCGCGAACACGATGGGCACGCCCTTGCGCATCAGCTCCTCGGCCAGACGATACACGTCCTCGCCCGGCAGGTTGATGTCGAGGATCGCGGCGTCGAGGGCCTGCGTCCGGCTCAGCGTGAGGCCGCGCTGCAGGTCGGCACCGGGCCGATCACCTCGGCGCCCTCCGCGCCGAGGGCCTGCGCCATGTCGCAGGCCAGGAGATACTGGTCCTCGACCACGAGGACCCGACGGCCGGCGAGGGAAGCAGTGGCCACGTCCCGCATCGCTCAGCCCTGCGCCTCTTCGGCCTGCGGTGGATCGAACTCGACGAGGCCCGCCTCGCCGCTGCCCGCGTCGAGGGGAATCTCGATGACGCAGCGCACGCCGCCGGGCGAGAATTCGAGCGCGGTCGTCGCGCCGAGCTCGTAGCTCAGCCCGTCCTCGATCAGCTCGCGCCCGAACCCGCGCCGGGCCGGGTCCGTGTTCACCATCCGGACCCCGCTCTCGCGCCACTCGAAGCGCAGGCGCCGGTCGACGTCCTCGCCGTAGGCGTGCCAGGAGATCGCGACGTGACCGTCCGGGCCGGTCAGCGCCCCGTACTTGATCGCGTTCGTCACGAGCTCGTGCAGCGCGAGCCCGAGCGTCTCGGCGGCCTTCTGGCGCAGGCGCACGCCCGGGCCCGAGAGGGACACCTGCGCGCCGTCGCGGGCGGCGTGGTTGATCACCTCGTCGCCGATCAGCTCGGCGAGGTCGATGCTCGAATCGGCCGTGCGGGTCAGGATGTTCTGGGTGCGGGCGAGCGCGCCGATGCGCCCGTCGAAGTGGGACAGGAAGCCGTCGAGGGAGGCTGTGCTCTCCGCCGTGCGCTTGGCCAGCGAGCGCACCACCGCGAGGATGTTCTTCACCCGGTGCTGCAACTCGGCGAGCAGCAGGCGCTGGCGGTCCTCCGCGCGGCGCCGCTCGTGGATGTCCGTGCAGGAACCGAACCACTTCGCCACCGCGCCGTCGGCCTCCTGCACGGCCTCCGCCCGGGTCGTGAACCAGCGGTAGCGCCCCTGCCGGTCGCGCAGGCGCAGGTCCGTCTCGAAGGCCCGGCCGCTGGCCCGCGCCTCGGCCCAGGCGACGTCGGTGGCCTCGCGGTCGTCGGGGTGGAGTGCCGACATCCAGCCCTGTCCCAGCGCCCGTCCCGCCTCCAGGCCGGTATACTCGTAGAAGCGGGGATTCACGTAGTCGCACTGGATGTCCGGCGTCATCGTGAACAGGAAGGCGGGCACCGCCCGCTCCATGTGGTGGAACCGCTCCTGAGTGTCCTTGAGGGCCCGCTCGGCCCGGGCGGTCGCCGTGATATCGAGGAAGGTCATCACGACGCCGGCGATGAAGTTGTCGATGTTTCTGTAAGGTAGCACGCGGACGAGGCAGCGCGCGCCGGAAGCGGCGTTCTCCACCTCCCGCTCGATGGTGCCGAGCGTCCGCAGGACGCGACGGATGTCCTCCTGGAGCTCCCCGTAGTTGATGAGCGGCGCGATGTGGGTGATCGGCCGGCCGAGATCGCTCTCGATCAGGTGGAAGATCTCCACCACCGAAGGGGTGAAGCTCTTCACGCGGAAATTGTTGTCTAGGAAAACGGTCGCGATCTGCGTGCTCTCGAGCAGGTTCTTCAGGTCGCTGTTGGCCCGGTCCAGCTCGTTGACGCGGTGGCCGAGCTCGCTGTTGACGGTCTGCAACTCCTCGTTGGTCGATTGCAGCTCCTCCTTCGAGGTCTCCAGCTCCTCGTTGGCCGATTGCAGCTCCTCGTTGACGGACTGGTACTCCTCGTTCGAGGATTTCAGCTCCTCGTTGGTGCTCTCCAACTCCTCGATCGTCGCCTGGAGGCGCTCACGGGTGAGGCGCAGCTCGGCTTCGAGCCGCTGCACGTGCTCGTCGCGGATGAAGTTCGGCGAGGGCTCGAACGCCTCGTCGCCCTCCAGGATCTCGCCGTCCTGGAACAGGACCACGAAGCTCGCCGCCTCCTCGGAGCTCAGCCGGATCGGCTCGACGATCAGGGTGACGATCCGCCGATGCCCGTTCAGGCCGATCTGGACGCGCTCGGCCTTCACCGGCTTGGCCTCGGCCTCCGCCTTGTGGAGGGCCGCGCGCAGGTCGAGGCGCAGGTCGCGGTGGGCGAGGCTGAGGAGGTTGAGGCTCGCGGCGCCCGGCGAGGGCGCGAGGTAGTGCCCGGTCCGGCCGGAGAAGTGCAGCACCTCGTAGGCGGAATCCGTGATCACGTAGGCGGGAGCGTAGCGCTCGGCCACCTGCTCGGCCCGCCGCGTCAGGGTGCCGGCGACCTCGCGGGTGCGCATGTCCTTCTCGACGGCGCCTCCGTTCCGGTCCCCCGAGGTCGCGAGCGGAAAGTCCGGGAGGACGCGGGTGACGCTGTCGAGCCGGCGGAAGATCCGGAAGCGCCGGTCGGCCGGCGCGAAGATCTTGACGTGGCGGGTCACGTTCTCGGAATTGCCGAGGAACAGGTAGCCGCCCGGCCGCAGGGCGAAGTGGAACAGGGGAATGACCCGGTTCTGGAGGTCGTTGTTGAGGTAGATCAGCAGGTTGCGGCAGGAGACGAGGTCGAGGCGCGAGAAGGGCGCGTCCTTGATCACGCTGTGCTGGGAGAAGATGCACATCTCCCGCAATTCCTTGACGATGCAGTAGGTGTTGCCCTCCCGCACGAACCAGCGGGAGAGGCGCTCGCGGCTCATGGTCTGCGCGATCGTCTCGGTGTACCGGCCGACCCGGGCGGCGGCCAGCGCCCGCCCGTCGATGTCGGTGGCGAAGATCTGGACCTGCGGCACGAGGTCGAGCTTGGCCATGTGCTCGCGCAGCAGGATCGCGATCGAGTAGGCCTCCTCGCCGGTGGCGCAGCCGAGCACCCAGACGCGGACCTGGTCGCTCGCGCCCTTGTCGGCGAACAGCTTGGGCACGACCTCGGCCTCGAGGAACTCGAACTCGCCCGCGTCGCGGAAGAACTGCGTCACGCCGATCAGGAGGTCGTTGAAGAGGTGCTGGACCTCGGCCGAGTCCGAGCGCAGGAACTCCAGATAGGCCTCGATCGTCTCGGTCTGGACGACCTGCATCCGCCGCTGCACCCGGCGCAGGAAGGTGTTCTGCTTGTAGCCGTGGAAGTCGTGGCCGGTCTTGTTCCGCAGCACCGCGGCGATCCGGGTCAGGTGGCGCGTCACCGTCTGGCGGAGCGCGCCGACGCTGCGCGAGCGCTCGATGCGCGCGAGGTGCCCCGCGTAGGTCGCGATGTGCTCCGGCATCGCCTCGGGCAGCATCACGAAGTCGACGATCGCCGCCGCGGCGCTGCTCGTGGCGGCGCCGGTCTCGCGGTCGTCCTTGCGCTGCTCGGCGAGCGTCAGGCCGCCGTGCTCCTTCACCGCCGTGGCGCCGAGGGTCCCGTCGCTGCCGGTCCCTTCGAGGATGACCGCGACGGCGCGCTCGTTCTGGTCGTCGGCGAGCGAGACGAGGAAGCTGTCGATGGTGCCGCTCTCGGGAGAGTCGTCGGAGGCGGGCGCGACGCTGAAGCGGCCCTCGCGCACCGCCAGGATGGTGCCGGCATCGGCGAGGTAGACGTGGCCTGGCGCGACGGGCGCGCCGTCGGCGACCGGCGCGAAGGCGACGCCCGAGGACCGGATCTCGCGCATCACGCGCTCCGCCTCGGCCCCTTCCCGGTGCTGCAGGATGAGCACGTAGGCGAGGTTCGCGCCCTCGGCGAGGTGGGCGAAGAAGCGGTCGATCGACTCGACCGCGGTGGTGCTCGCGCCGATCCCGACGATCAGCAGAGGCAGGGGGGTACCGATCCCGCCGCCGGCTCCGGCCGTCTCGGATGCGGTCTCTCTCTCGCTCACGAATGCACCCGTCGCACCTCAGCGTCCCATCCCGCCGACCGCCCCCGGCAAGATATCGCGCTCACCACTGTCCATAGCTCAGATCACCGAACGGGTTCCAGTCTCGACCACGGCCCAGCTCCGGCAGGATGGATGAATATTACTCCGTCAAGCTCGACGCGCCTCCTCTAATCAAGCTGGGCGGGTGCGGAACATCGATGCCGTATCATCGTTATCGCCGTCCCATCCCAAGAAGAAGCGGTCATGGCAGAAGTGGATGACGATCAATTGCGCTATGGAAACTTGGGCGCAACCTGCCTGCATCTGTGCGTCGACATGCAAGGCATGTTCGCCGAGCAGACGGAGTGGCACACGCCCTGGATGGAGCGCGTCCGCCCGAACGTCGCCCGGATCGTCGAGGCGCAGGCGGCGCGCACGCTCTTCACCCGCTTCATCCCGGCCGAGCGCCCCGGCGAGGGCCGGGGCACCTGGGCCCACTACTACGAGCGCTGGGCGAGCATGACCCGCGAGCGGCTCGACCCGCGCCTGATCGATCTCGTCCCCGAACTCGCCCGTCACGTGCCGCCGGCCGAGATCTTCGACAAGACGGTCTACTCGCCCTGGTTCGGCACCGCGCTCGACGCCCGCCTGCAGGCGCGCGGCGTCGAGACCCTTGTGGTCACGGGCGGGGAGACCGATGTGTGCGTTCTCAGCACGGTGCTCGGCGCGGTCGATCACGGCTACCGCGTGGTGGTCGTCACCGACGCGCTCTGCTCCTCCTCCGACCGGGCGCACGACGCGCTCCTCACCCTGTACCGGTCGCGCTACGGCCAGCAGGTCGAGACCGTCACCACCGAGACGGTCCTGGCCAACTGGACCTGAGCCGGCGTGCCCGAGGGCCTTCCGACGACCTCCATGAGCATGTCCCCCCGCATCGTCTGCATCCGCCACGGCGAGTCGACCTTCAACGCCGCCCACCGCGCCACCGGCCGCGACCCGTTCCACACCGACGCCCGCCTGACGGAGCGCGGCCATGAGCAGGTGCGGGCAGCCCGCGCGCGCCTGCGCGAGATCCCGTTCGAGCTCGTCGTGACCTCGCCGCTGACCCGGGCCATCGAGACCACGATGGGGCTGTTCGGGGAGCACCCGGCCGCTCCCCAGATCCTCGTCGAGGTGCTGCACCGGGAGTGCCAGGAGAGCAGCTGCGACGTCGGCCGCGCCGCCTCGCAGATCGCGGCGGAGTTCCCGCACCTGCGGGTCGACCATCTGCCCGAGATCTGGTGGCACGCGGAAGGGGAGCCGAACGCGCACGGCATCCATGTGGAGCCGCGCCACCTGTTCGACCGGCGCGTCCGGGAGTTCCGCGCCTGGCTCGGGGCGCGGACCGAGCGGACCATCGCGGTCGTCGGCCACGGCACCTTCTTCTACCACCTGACGGGGCAGTGGCTCGACAACTGCGAGAGCACGGCCCTCGACCTCGCGGCCGAGCCGGCGCTGGCCTGAGCGCTACTTCGGCTTGTCGCCGGCCTTCGGCTCGCTCACCTTCTCGCCCGCGATGCACTGGATCATGAAGCTCTCGCGCATCGCGCCCTGCATGGCGTTCTCGTCGGCCTTGGCGCCGCATTCCCGCTCGCGCGCGGCCTGGGCGGGGTCCGGCGCGCCGCCCGACTGGGCGAGGGCCCCCTGGGCGAGCGTCCCCTGGGCGCCGGCGACGAGGAGGGCGAGGACGCGGGCTGTCGCTGTCACGGACATGGTCTTCCTGCCGGCTTGAGACGCGGGCGCGGGGCGCGCGAACGCCCCGCCGCCCGCCGGATCGGGAGAGAAACCCGCGGATCGCCGCCCGGTTCAGGTCCGCGCGGCCTCGAGCCGGTCGCGGGCCTCGGCCGGCGCGATCGCGCCGGCCTGGCGCCCGATGCCGAGCGCCTCGTCGAGGAGCGTCGCGGCGAGCGCCCAGGTGCCCGGCACGAAGGGCGCGGCCCCTTCCGCGACCTCGGCCGCGTAGCGCGCATCCTCGGCCGCCGCGATGGCAGCCGTGGCGGCGCGCCCCACGGAGGCCGCGAGCGCCCCGGCCATCCAGGCCCTGCGCCGGGAGGCCGCATCGGCGGCCGTGCCCCCTCGCCACGCGGCCGCCCGCGCCGCGGCGAGCGCCGCCTCGAGGCCGGCCGCGCCCTCGCAGCGGGCTGCGAGATCGGGCATGGCGGCCCGGTCGAGGAGCGGGGGCAGGATGCGCCGGATGCTCTGCTCGGCGAGGAAGCGCGTGCGCTCGGCCTCCACGGCCGGCGCGTCGGCCGAGCCCGACAGGCGCAGGACGAAGGCCATCAGCCGCGGCCGCTCGGCATCCGGCATCGCGTCGTTGAGGCCGAGCGCGTAGGCGGCGAGCGGCTTCGAGAAGCAGGCGGGCAGGTCGGAGGAGGCGGTGACGGCCCGATAGGGCAGGCCGGCCGCCACGATCGCCGCCTCGTTGATGCAGGTGCCGCCGTCCGGCCCCGGGAAGGCGTGGGAGCCCGGCAGCAGCCGCCAGTTCAGGATATGCTCGAAGCCTGCCGTCATCGCGCGCCTCCGCCCGGGGGCAGAGTGGCACGGCGGGTGGACGCTTGGCGAGAGGGGCCTCAGGCGCCCGGCCCCGCGGCGAGGCCGGCGAGCAGCGCGACCCCGAGCACCAGCACGAAGGCCGCCGCCACGAGTTCGAGCCCCGCCACCGCGACGGCGCCCGCCCGGCCGCGGCCGCCGGCGAGCCGCAGGGCGAGCGCCTTGGCGAAGACGGCGAGGCTCGCGAGCGCCCCCGTCGTCAGGGCGGTGCCGAGCGCCATCGCCAGGGTGGCGAGGATGCCCGCCGCCAGCATTCCCTGCGAGGCGGCGAAGACGAGGATGAGGATCGCGCCCGCGCAGGGGCGGGAGCCCGCGGCGACCACCACGCCCGCGCGCTCGCGCCAGGTGGCGAGCCGGCTCACCCTCTCGGCGTCGCTGAGATGGGCGTGGCCGCAATCCGGCCCGCACGGCGCGGGTGCCGTCCCGAACGCCGCGAGGCGCCCGGCCTTGCGCCAGGTGAGGGCGAGGCCGAGGAGGGCCACCAGGGCGAAGCTCACCGTCTCGATCAGGCTGCCGGCCCGGCTCATGCCGGCCGCCGTGGTGTTGAGGAGGAAGACGCCGACCGAGACGATCAGGATCGCCACCAGCGCCTGGAGAAGCGCGGCGGCGAAGCTCAGGCCGAAGCCGCGCCGCAGCGCCCGCTCGCCCGCCACGATGTAGCCCGCGATCACCGCCTTGCCGTGGCCGGGCCCGGCGGCGTGGAACACCCCGTAGGCGAAGCCGAGCGCCGCGATCGGCCCGATGCCGCCCTCGCCCTTGAGGGCCGTGACCGCCCCCTGGAGGCTGCGGGAGAAGCTTGCCTGCACCGCCAGGAGCCAGCCGCCGAGGCCGGTGGCGGCCGGCGCCGCCTCGCGCAGGCCCATGCCGAAGGGCGAGCGGGGCGGGGGCGCGGCGATGCCGGGCGCCACGAGCCAGGTCAGGGCCGCCAGCAGCAGGGCGGCGAGCGCGACCGCCCCCGCGGCGAGGGCGAGGTGCAGGCCGAGCCGCCGGCCGGACGGGAGCGGGCGCGCCGGCCCGGCGAGGGCGGCGGGCCGGATCACGGGCAGGCCACAATGACGCGGTTGGCGAATTGCACGCCGTAGTTCGAGGCGGCGGTGAGCGCCTCGAAGAAGGCTTCCGTCATGCCGGGCTTGGCCGCCTCGGCGGTCTTCGCCTCCGCCTTCGGCCGCGTCACGGTTGCGGCGCAGCCGCCCGGCGCCCCGGCGAGGCGCGCCGCGTCGGCGCCCTCGGCGAGGCTGAAGGCGACGAAGTAGGTCGGGTCGTAGACCTCCAGGGCGACCACGCCGCGGCCCTGCGGCGCCGGGCTCTTCAGGGGCAGCAGGAAGCTGAGCGTCAGGGCGCCGCCCTCCATCGCCATGCGCGGCTCGGCGGGGTCGCCGAAGACCTGCTCCTTGCCCGCCACCTTCAGCTTGGTGAAGTAGCCGAACTCGGAGAGGTTGGCGGTGTTCTCGGCGGCGAGGCCGGAGAGCTCGTCCGCGCTCAGCGTGCCGTCGCCGTTCCGGTCGAGTCCCTGCGTGATGAAGGCCGAGTAGGCGGCGTCGAAGGTCCAGGCGTGGCGGATGCCCGTGACCCGGCCGCCGTCGCCGTAATCGATCTCGGCCTTCGCCACGACCCAGACATGCGGGTGCGCCTCGGCCGGGGCTGCGAGCCCGATCCCGGCCGCCGGGAGGCCCGCGGCGAGGAGGGCGGCGAGACGGATGGCGCGGTGCGAAGCGGTCGGCATGGTCGCGGGACGCTCGCGTGACAGGGTTAACGAAGCCTCAACGTGCCCGGAGGGCGGATTGAGCCGAGCGCGTTCCTCGCGGCCCAGTGGGGCGAAAGTCGGGCATGCCCTCCGGGCGGGAGGTTAGCCGACGCCGGGTTCGAGATGCCAGCGGACGTGCGAAGGGCACCGTCGCGGCCTCACCGCGACGGTGCCCCTGCGGGCTTCGGATGCTGGACGTCCGGCCTTACTCGGCCGAGGCGACCTCGACCACGTCGCCGCGGCGCGAGAAGGCGATGGTCGCGTCGCGCCCGTCGGCGCCGATGCTGCCCGGCACCGAGAGCTGGACGGTCTGGTCGGCGTTCAGCGTGGTCACGAGGCGGACGACCTGCGGCTGGTCGCTGTGGCCGTTCTGGGCGGCGAGGGTCGCGACGACGCGGTAACCGTCCTTCTCGGCGGTGTAGTAGACGGAGCCGCGGTAGCTGCCGAGGTCGACCGAGTTCGCCTTGAGGGGCTTCAGCTCGACGGCGGAGGCGGCAACGACGGAGGCGAGCGAGAGCGCGGTCGCGGCGATGGCGAGCGAGAGGGTACGCATGGTGTGAGTCCTGTGCGGTTACTGTCCGCCGGGAGCGCCCGTACGGAAAGCCGGTGGCACCGGGAGACCGCACTATGCCGAGCGTTTGGTGCGCTGCGAAGACCGAGATTTCGCGGCGCACAAATGCACAAAATTCATAGCTCGTGCGGATAGTCACTCATAAATGCATAAGAGTGCATGGCTTGGTGATTCGAACTTGAGGCCGAGGCCGAAGCCTTGCAAAATTTTTCGAGATTGCGCCGGCCCACGCCTCCGCTCGGGTGGCGCGGCAGGCCCGCCGCCGGCCGCGACGTGCGCCTGATCGGGACGCTACTCGCGCCGCAGGGGCGCTACTCGCGCCGCATCAGAGCCGCCACCTCGGCCTTCTCGGCAGCCGAGAGGCCGGCGGAGGGCGCGGGCGCCCTGCGTCGGGACAGACGCCAGATCCCGAAGGCGCCGAGGAGGAGGGCGGCGACCGGCGTCAGCCACAGGAGCAGCGTGTGCCACGCGAAGACGGGGCGCAGCAGCACGAACTCGCCGTAGCGGCCGACGACGTAATCCTCCACCTGCTGGTTGTCGTCGCCCGCGCGGATGCGCTCGCGCACGATGAGGCGCAGGTCCTTGGCGAGGGGCGCGTCGGAATCGTCGATCGACTGGTTCTGGCAGACGAGGCAGCGCAGTCCCGCCGAGATCTCGCGGGCCCGCGCCTCCTGGGCGGGGTCCTTCATCACCTCGTCGGGCTGCACGGCCGAGGCCGGGCCGCCCGCGAGGAGGGCGGCCGCGAGGAGGAGCGCGCGGAGGCGGGACGGCGTCGTCATTCGGCCGGCACCGCGTTCGGGGGCAGGGCCTTGGTCCGCGCCCGGGTGGGGGCGCCGACGCGCATGCGGCGGTCGGTCAGCGAGACGGCGCCGCCGAGCGCCATCACCACCGCGCCGAGCCAGATCAGCAGCACGAGCGGCTTGTAGTAGAGGCGCAGGCCGATCGCGCCGTCCGGCTGGACCTCGCCGAGGCTGGCGTAGACCTGGCTCGCGCCGACCGTGAGCAGGCCCGATTCCGTCACGGTCATGCGCCGGCTCGGGTAGAAGCGCTTGCCCGTGTCGACGGTGCCGACCGCGTTGCCGTGCCGGTCGCGCACGGTGAGGATCGCGGCGGTCTCCTCGTAGTTCGGGCCCGAGCGCGGCGAGACCCGCTCCAGGGTCGCCACGTAGGGGCCGGTGGCCAGCGTCTCGCCGGGTTTCAGGGTGGCGAGCCCCTCGGTCGCCCAGCCCTGCGCGGCGATGCCGAGCACCACCACGCCGACGCCGCCATGGGCGAGCGCCGTACCCCAGGCGGAGCGGGGCAGGCCGATCGCGCGGCGCCAGATCAGGCCGGGCGAGGCGGTGCGGCTCGCGCCGTAGCCGCGGGCGCGGCTGATGATCTCGAGGGCCGAGCCGACGACGAGGTAGGCGCCGAGCCCGATTCCCACGGGCGCGAGGACGGGGCCGCCCCAGGTCAGCGCCAGCGTGGCGAGGCCGACCACGAGGGCGAGCGCCAGGGCCGCGAACAGGCGCTGCGCGGCGGCGAGCGCGTCGCCCCGCTTCCAGGCGAGCGTCTGTCCGAAGGGAACGATCAGGAGGAGGGGCACCGCCAGCGGCACGAAGGTGGTGTTGAAGAAGGGCGGCCCGACCGAGATCTTCTCGCCCGTCACCATCTCCAGGACCAGCGGGTAGAGCGTGCCGACGAGGACGGTGGCGCAGGCGGCGACGAGGAACAGGTTGTTGAGCACCAGCGCGCCCTCGCGCGAGATCGGCGCGAACAGGCCGCCCTGGCGCAGCAGCGGCGCCCGCCACGCGAACAGGGTGAGCGAGCCACCGATGAACAGGACGAGGATCGCGAGGATGAAGACGCCGCGGGTCGGGTCGGTGGCGAAGGTGTGGACCGAGGTCAGAAGCCCCGAGCGCACGATGAAGGTGCCGAGGAGCGACAGGGAGAAGGTCAGGATCGACAGGAGCACCGTCCAGACCTTGAGGGCGTCCCGTTTCTCCATGACGACGGTGGAGTGCAGGAGCGCGGTCCCGGCGATCCAGGGCATCAGCGAGGCGTTCTCGACCGGGTCCCAGAACCACCAGCCGCCCCAGCCGAGTTCGTAATAGGCCCAGTACGAGCCCATCGCGATGCCGAGCGTCAGGAAGCTCCACGCCACCAGCGTCCAGGGCCGCACGGCCCGCGCCCAGACGGCATCGATGCGCCCCTCGATGAGGGCGGCGGCCGCGAAGGCGAAGGTGATCGAGAAGCCGACATAGCCGACGTAGAGGAGCGGCGGGTGCACCGCGAGCCCGACATCCTGCAGCAGCGGGTTGAGGTCGTTGCCCTCCAGCGGCGCCGGGGCGACGCGCGAGAACGGGTTCGAGGTCGTGATGATGAACAGCACGAACACGAAGGTGATGAGGCCCTGCACCGCCAGCGTGTTGGCCCGCAGCACCGGGGGCACGGTGTGGTGGGCCACCGCCACGAGCGCCCCGAACAGGGTCAGGATCAGGATCCAGAGGAGCATCGAGCCCTCGTGGTTCCCCCAGACGCCAGACAGCTTGTAGATGAAGGGCTTCGTGGTGTGCGAGTTCTCGACCACGTTCTGGACCGAGAAGTCCGAGGTGGCGTGCGCGTAGGTGAGGGCCGCGAAGGCGAACAGCACGCAGGCGAAGGCGCCGAGCGCGGCGGGCGTGGCCACCTGGCGCAGCGTCGGATCGCCTGAGCGGGCGCCCCAGATCGGCATCACCGCCTGGACGAGGGAGAGCGCGAGCGCGAGCGCGAGCGCGAAATGGCCGACCTCGACGAGCACTGACTATCCTTCCCTTCCCTGTCCGGCGCGCGTCATCGCTCGCTGCGGGGCCCGAGGGTCTTGTCGTTGGCCGTCGCGGTGGGGCCCGCCCCGGCGCCCGGCGTCTGGCCCGCGTCCTTGCCGCCCGCCTTGCCCGCCCCCTCCTTGCCCGCGCCCTCCTGCCAGCGGCCCTGCGCCTTCAGGGCGTCGGCGACCTCGCGGGGCATGTAGGATTCGTCGTGCTTGGCGAGCACGGTGTCGGCGCGGAAGTAGCCGCCGGGCTCCAGCATCCCCTCGGTCACCACGCCCTGGCCCTCGCGGAACAGGTCCGGCAGCAGGCCCTTGTAGCTGACCTGCACGGTGGCGTTGGTGTCGGTGACGGCGAAATCGACCGTCTGGTCGGGCCCGCGCCGGAGCGAGCCCTCCTTGACGAGGCCGCCGAGGCGGAAGCGTGTGCCCGGCGCCACGCCCTGCTGGGCGACCTCGGTGGGCGAGCGGAAGAACACGATCGAGCCGCTCATCGCGGACAGGATCAGCCCCACCGCGAGTGCCAGCACGGCGCCGCAGGCACTGATCAGGACGAGACGGCGGCTCTTGCGGGTCACGGGTTCGGATCCTGCTGCCACGGCGGGCGGGGCGGCCGGGACGGTCCCGGGCGCGCCCGTCTTCACATGGTTTAGTGAGAGAAGGGTGTCGGCTCCGGCGCCGCGCGGGTCAAGGGCCGCGGCCGGGACCGATTGTCAGGGGCCGTCCCGCCGGGCGGATCCGGGGCCTCGTCACGGCTTCGTGCTCGTCCCGTGCAGGTCGAGCTCGCGGGCGAGCGCGTCGAGGCGCTCCACCGCGCCGGTGTCGGCCGCCAGCGCCATCCGGGCCCGGTCGAGGGTGCGGCTCGCCTGCTTGCGCTCGCCCAGCGCGGTGTAGGAGCGGACCAGCCGCAGCCAGTCGTCGGCGGTGCCCCCCTTGGCCGAGAGCCGCCGGTCGAGGCCCGCCACCATGCCGCGGATCGCCGCGTCCCGCTCGGCCGCCGGCATCGCCTTGACGGCGGCGACCGCCGCCTCGGTGTCGGCGCGCGATTCGGCGTCCGCCAAAGCGGTCTTCTCGGCGGTCTTCTCGGCGGCCTTGGCAGCAGGATTGGCGGCGGGCTTGGCGACGGCGCCGGCCAGGGCGTTGCCGCTCGGGCGGGGCTCGGGGCTCGCCGCCTCCGCGGGCCCGCGCTCGGGCGGGCTCCGCTCGGACGCCTTGCCGGGGGTGAGCGCGAGCTCCTTGGCCTGGGCGTCGAGGCGCTCCAGGGCGGCGCCGTCGGAGCCGAGGGCGGAGCGGGCCCGCTCCAGGGCCGCGACCGCCTTGTCGCGCTCGCCCAGCACGCTGCGCGAGCGCACGAGGCGCAGCCACTCCTCGACCGTGCCGCCCTGCTTGGTGAGGCGCTGGTCGAGCCCGTCGACCATGCCGCGGATCGCGGCGTTCTGGTCGGGCCGCGCCTCCGCCTGCGCGGCGGCGGCTGCGGGCTCGGCCTTCAGCCGGGTGAGGTTCTCGCGCACCATGGCCTGCCAGGGCGCGTCGGCGGGCCCGGCCTCGCTCAGCGCCGTGTAGTGCTGGATCGCGCCCGCGGTGTCGCCGGCCTGCTCGGCGGCGCGGGCGAGATAGAAGCGGGGCTTGGCCGCGGCGGCGTCGAGGGCGACGGCGCGCTCGAAGATGACCTTGGCCTCGGGCGACACGACGCCGTTGCCGGCCGCGACCAGCGCCTCGCCCCAGTCGCCGAGCACCGGCGGCGTCTCGCCCTTCAGCCGGCTCACCGCCTCGTAGGCGCGGGCGGCGTCGTCGAAGCGGCCGAGCCGCATGTAGACCGGCGCCAGCACGGCCCAGCCGCGGGCGTCGCCGGGGTCGGCGGCGAGCTTGGCCTCGATCTGGCCGATCGCCCGCATCAGGTCCTCGTTGCCCGTCTGGGCGGCCTGCCGGTCGGCTGCGGTCTGCGCGGGCAGGTCCGGCGAGCCGTAGATGCCGTAGGCGAGGAGCGCCACGAGCGGGATGGTCGAGAGCGCGAAGGCGGAGGCGGCGCGGCGCTGGCGCAGGTGGGGCTCGGCGAGGCCCTTCTCGTCGGTCGCCGCGCCGGCCCGGCTCGCCCGCAGCAGGCGGCGGGCCGCCTCCGTTCGCGCGGCCTCGGCCTCGTTCGGGGCGATCAGGCCGCGGCCGAGGTCGCGCTCGATCTCGGCGAGCTGGTCCTCGTAGAAGCCGGTCTCCGTCGCGGCCTGGCCGGACTCGGTGGCGGCGGCGTTGGCGCGGCGCGACATCGGCCAGAGCAGGGCGAGCACCGCCGCACCGGTCATGAACGCCAGGATGAACCAGATCGCCGTCATCGAACCTCGGAATGTCCGGACCCGAGGGTCCCGTCGGCCCGCGCGTCGCGTCGCGATCCCTTCGCGATCCATGTAAAGCCGCGCGGCCATGCGCACGACGCGCCCGCCCGGTGACACGGTGTCACGCGAGGCGGACCGGTGACAAGCTCGGGGCCCCGCGCCCGAGCGCGGCGGCGAGTGCGCCGGCGTCAGTGGTGCGCGGCCGTGGCCGGCGCGTCGCCCGGCACCTCCAGCACCGCCCGCAGGCCGCCGAGGCTCGCCTCCTCCAGGCGGAAGCGGCCGCGGTAGAGCGCGGCGAGGTCGGCCACGATCGACAGGCCGAGGCCGGAGCCCGGCTTCGTCTCGTCGAGGCGGCGCCCGCGGCCGATCACCGCCTCGCGGGCCTCCGGCGGCAGGCCCGGGCCGTCGTCCTCGATGGCGACGAGAAGGTGGGGATAATCGTCCTTGCCGATCGCCTCGGCGCGGATCGCCACGCGCCCGTTCGCCCATTTCGAGGCGTTGTCCACGAGGTTGCCGACCATCTCCTCGAAATCCTGGCGCTCGCCGCGGAAGCGCAGGCCCGGCGGCACGCTGACCTCGTAGGCGATGTCCTTGTCGCGGTAGATCTTGCCGAAGGTGCGCACGAGGCCGGCGAGAGCCGGCTCCACCTCCGTCGAGGTGCCGAGGGTGCCGGCGAGCGCCGCCGCGCGGGCGCGGTCGAGGTAGTAGTTCACCTGGTCGCGCATCAGGCTCGCCTGCTCGCGGATCTTGGCGGCGAGCTCGCCCGGCGCGTCGGCGCTGCCGACCTCGTTGACGATGATCGAGAGCGGCGTCTTCAGGGCGTGGGCGAGGTTGCCGACCTGGGTGCGGGCCCGCTCCAGGATCTCGCGGTTCGTCTCGATGAGGAGGTTCACCTCGCCGGCGAGCGGCGCGATGTCGGGCGGGTAGGAGCCGGTGATGCGGTCGGCCTCGCCGCGGCGGATGGCGCCGAGCGCCGCGCGCAGCTGCGCCAGCGGCGCGAGGCCGAAGCGGATCTGCAGGAGCGTCGTCAGCGCCAGGAACAGGCCGAGCAAGCCGAAGGTGACGAAGAGCGAGAAGCGGAAGCGGTCGACGTCGTTCACGATCTCGTCGGCCGGCCCCGCGATCCGCACCGTGTAGCGGCCCTCCTCGCCGAGGTCGACGTCGCGCTCGATGATGCGCAGCAGGCGGTCGTCCTGGGCCCGCCCGTAGCCCTGGCGGATCTGGCCGATGCCGGCCCGGCCGTCCGGGTTGGTGGCGGCCTTCAGCGGCACGCCGACGAGGGAGCGCGAGGTGCGCAGGTCGCGCGGCTTCGCGTCCGGCCGCCCGACCTGCCAGTACCAGCCGGAGAGCGGCAGGTCGAAGCGCGGATCGCCGAGCGAGAAGGAGCGGCTCTCCGGGTCGCTCGGCGAGACGAGGTCGGTGGCGAGGTTGTTGGCGAAGACGAGGAGGCGGCTGTCGAAGGCGCGCTCGGTGTTCTCGCGGTAGAGGGTGGTCAGGATCCAGGCGGCGATCAGCAGGATCGCGGAGCTCGCCAGCAGCGCCGAGACGGCGAGGCGGACCGCGATGGAGCGCTGGCGGAGGGAGAGGAAGGTCAGCAGGGCGGTCATGGGCGGGGTGGCGGCGGGACCTGCGGGCTGCCCCGCGGGCCGGCCGCCCCGGAACGGGGACGTGGCGCCCCTGCGGTACCACCCCCCGGCCCGCCCGAGAAGACGTCGCCCCGCCCGGGCCGCCGAACGGTCCGGCCGCTCAGTCGAACGCGACGCCGATCTCGCTGCCGTCCCGGCGCACGAGCCTGCAGGCGTAGCGCCGCCCGTCCTGGTCGGAGGCCAGCGCGAAGCGGTCGGGCAGGGACACCGGGTCCCGCAGGTGGACCTTCGCGCCGCTCTCCGAGAGGTTGCGGATCGTGCAGGGAACCGTGCGGCCGCCGCCGAGATCGATCGTCGCGGCGATCAGGACGCGGCTGCGGCGGTCGGCCCGGCGCTCCTCCATGCCCACCGTCCAGTCGTCGAGGCTCATGCTGATGCTCGACACGCCGCCGGCGGCCTGGCGCATGCTGACGAGGATCTCGCCGGTCGACCGGGTCTGGCGGCCGGTGGACGCTGCGACCTCGTCCACGTAGGCGCTGATCGTGCCGATGGCCGCGGTGATGGAGCCGAGCTTGGCCGCGACGTCCGTGGACGCGCCCTGCATGTCGGCGATCTCCGAGGAGATCCGGCCCGTGGCGGCCGTGGTCTGCGTCGCGAGGCTCTTCACCTCCGCGGCGACGACGGCGAAGCCGCGCCCGGCCGCGCCCGCGCGCGCGGCCTCGATGGTCGCGTTGAGCGCCAGGAGGTTGATCTGCTCGGCGATGCCGGTGATGAGCTGGACCACGCTGCCCATGGCGTCCGCCGCCTCGCGCAGGCGCAGGGTCGAGGCGTCCGCCTCGTGGGCCTGCGCGTGGATCTCGTCCACCGCCGCCTTCGAGCGCGACATGCTCCGCGAGATCGACTGGGCGGCGATGTCCATGGTCTCGGCGGCGTCCGTCACCGTCTGGACGTTGTCGAGGGTCCTCTCCGCCGCGTCGATGGCGACCTTGCGGGCCCGCATGCTGGCGGTGACGTCGGTGGCGTACTTTACGACCTTGGCGAGGCGCCCGTCCGGCTCGAAGACGGGGTTGTAGCTCGCCTGGATCCAGACGGAGCGGCCGTCGCGGCCGAAGCGCTGGAACGTGCCGGCGATGAAGTCGCCCCGGCGCAGGCGCTCCCAGAACGCCGCGTACTCGGCGCCCTTGGCGTAGTCGGGCGCGACGAACATGCTGTGGTGGCGGCCCCGCACCTCCTCGGCCCGGTAGCCGACCGCGCGCAGGAAGTTCTCGTTCGCGTCGAGGATGCGCCCGCTCGGGTCGAACTGGATCACCGCCTGCGAGCGGTTCACGGCGGCGAGCTGCCCCGCGGCGTCGGCGCTGCTCCGCTTCGCGATCGTGATGTCCGAGGCGAACTTGACGACCTTGACCACAGCCCCGTCGACGTCCCGGACCGGGTTGTAGCTCGCCTGCAGCCAGATCTCGCGGCCGTCGCGGCCGAGCCGCTTGTACTCGCCGGCGCCGTACTCGCCGCGCCGGAGCGCGGCCCAGAAGTCGGCGTAGTCCGGGCTGGCGGCGTAGTCGGGCTCCACGAACATCCGGTGGTGGCGGCCCACGATCTCGTCGAGGCGGTACCCGACCGTGGCGAGGAAGTTCCGGTTCGCCGTGAGGATGGTGCCGTCGAGATCGAACTGGATCACCGCCTGCGACAGGTCGATGGCGTCGACCGCGCCGCGGAACTCGGCGTCGGCCCGCTTCTGCGCGGTGATGTCGGAGGCGAACTTGACCACGCTGACCGGCCGGCCGCTCCGGTCGAGCACCGGGTTGTAGGTCGCCTGAAGCCAGATCTCGCGCCCGTCCCGCCCGACCCGCCGGTACTCGCCCGACTGGAACCGGCCCTCGCGCAGCGCGCGCCAGAAGGTCTCGTAGGCGCCGCTGCCCGCCTCGTCCGGCCGGACGAACATCCGGTGATGGCGTCCTTTGATCGCGTCGAGATCGTAGCCGACGACGGCGAGAAAATTCTCGTTCGCGTTGAGGATGGTGCCGTCCAGGGCGAACTCGATCGTCGCGAGGGAGCGGTCGATCGCCTCGACCCAGGCCCGGTTGACGGTGGCGCGATAGGACAGGGTACCCAGCATGGCTCCGGCCGTCGTTCGTGGAGGCGAACCGGAGAAATGGCGGTGAATGTTCAAAATTGCATTAACGCTATCAAGTTTTGCCCTAACGCAGACCTGAATTCAGTCTTGATCATCGTAAATCAGTATTGGCACGGGCCGGATCGGGGATCGACAGATCAGGCGCGCCGGCCGAGCCCGCGGCGCCCGGCCCGTACCGCCGCAAGGTCCGTCCGCACGCCCCGGTGGCCGGCTCGCGCGGGCCCTGCCCTCCATCCGCGACGGCCGGGACGAGGGTGCCGCCCCCCCCCCGCGCCGTGACGCGCTCACACCCGCGGTGCGGGCTGGCTCGGGTCCACGAGGTAGCCCAGGCCGCGCACGGTCTGGATCAGGTCGACGGCGAGCTTCTTGCGCAGGCGCCCGACGAAGACCTCGATCGTGTTGGAATCCCGGTCGAAATCCTGGTCGTAGAGGTGCTCGGTCAGCTCCGCGCGGGAGACGACGCGGCCGGTATGGTGCATCAGGTAGGAGAGCAGCCTGTACTCGTGGCTCGTGAGCTTGACGGGGTTGCCGTCCACGAAGACGCGGCCCGAGCGGGTGTCGAGGGTGACGGGACCGCAGGTGATCTGGCTGGTGGCGTGGCCGGCGGTGCGGCGCAGGAGGGCGCGCACCCGCGCCATCAGCTCCTCCATGTGGAAGGGCTTGGTCACGTAGTCGTCCGCGCCCGCGTCGAACCCGTCCACCTTGTCCGACCAGCGGTCGCGGGCGGTGAGGATGATGACGGGGGTCTTGATGCCGGCCCGGCGCCACTTCTGCAGCACGCTGACGCCGTCGGCCTTCGGCAGGCCCATGTCGAGGATGATCGCGTCGTAGGGCTCGTTCTCGCCCAGATAGCCGCCCTCCTCCCCGTCGAAGGCCTTGTCGGCGACGTAGCCGGCCTCCTCCAGGGCGTTGACCACCTGCCGGTTGATGTCCCGGTCATCCTCCACGACGAGCAGACGCACCTTGCTCACTCCCTTCCTAGTACTGCCCGGCGACCTGCCCGGTCTTGGCATCGACCATCACGTGCACGAAGTGCCCGTCCCGGCGCAGGGCGGTGAGCATGTAGACGAGCCCGTCCTCGTGGCGGCACAGGCTGGCCCGCTGGATGTCGGCCCGCGGGATCACGGTGCGGGCGGCGCGGATCGCCGCCACGGGCTCGATCACCCGGCGCTCGGCCACCGCCTCGCGGAGATCCGCCGGGGCGAGGCAGTTCTCGCTGCGGGGCGGGGGCGCGCTCTGCACGGCGTTGAGGCGGGCGCCGGGCTGGGCCGTCTCCTCGGCGAGCGTGCCGAGATCGCCCGCGGCGAGGGCCGCGAGCGTCAGGCAGGCCGCGATCAGGGCGAGGGCGTAGCGCATGGGCAGGGAATCTCGGCCCCGGGCACTGAATACGCCCTGAATACCCGCAGGCCCAGCCCGTTCAGGATTCGCCCCCGCACCCACTCCCGCACTCACTCCTGCCCGCGCGCGGGGGCCGGTGCCGGGGCCGGGCGAGGGATCTCGGGGGACGCGGGTCTCGGGACGCAACGGTCTCATGGTCGGCAGCAGGGTTCCGGCAGGAGTTACGGCCGAGGCGCGGCCGGGTTCCCGCCGCCCGGCCCGGCCCAGGCTTCGGCCGGACACGACTGCGCGAGGCGATCGAGGCTCGCGCGGAGCGCCACGCGGATCAGGCCGTGCCGCTCGATCTGGTCGAGGGCCGCGCTGCGCACCTGCACGGCCGAGAGCTCGAAGCGGCGGCGCGCTGCCCGCAGCCGGTCTGCGGCCCGGTCGGCGCGCCGCTGCCGCGCCCGGAAGGGGGACGCCCCGCGCGTCGTCGTCATGCCGTCCGTCCTCGAAGGGCACCGCGCCTCAGCGGTGCGGGTGGCGCAGCTCGGCGAGGAGCCGCAGGATCTCGTCGAACTTCTCCCGCGCCCGCTCGTCGCCGCGGTCGACCCCGCGGGCGGTCTCCGCGGCGAGGCGCGACAGGTCCTCGAGGACGCGGGTCCGGCTCTCCAGCGCCGCCGCGACGGCGGCGTTGGTCTGGGAGGCGCGCTCCAGCGCCGTCGCCGTGGCGCCGGTCTCGCTGACGCGGGCCTCGAGCGCCCGCAGGTTCTCCCGGTGCAGGTGCAGGCAGGCGAGCCCGAGCAGGGCCGCGACGATCCAGCCGGCGCCGCCCTCCGAGAAGAGCAGGCGGGCGGCCTCCAGCGCGAGCTTCTCCAAGAGATCGTCCTCCCGAGAGATCGTCCTCCCGAATGCCCTCCCGCCCGCCTCGCCTCCCGCGCGGTCCCGCCCCGCCTCAGGCGGGCGGCCGGCGGCGGGCGGCCTCCAGGGCGGGGCGCAGGGTGTTGGCCGCGTCCGCGTCCGCGTCCAGGGGCAGGCTGCGGAAGACCTTCTCGGCGAGCCCGTCGAGGCCGCCCGCCTCCTTGAGGAGCCAGGCCGGGGCCTGGTCTGCGGCGCGCTGCACCGCCGCCGCGATGACGGCGGAGCCGAGCGGCACGGTGAGCGTGCGGCCCTTCACGGCGCCCGCCACCGCGTTGAGCGCGTAGTCGCCGACGTTGCGCACGAGGCGCTCCACGAGGGTGTTGGCCACGAGGAGCCGGAGCGGGCCGGCGACCCGGGCGAGCGCAGCCGTCGCGGCCGCCGCGGCGACCGGCACGATCGCGGCCCCCGCCCCCTGCGCCGCAGCCGCGAGAGCGTCGCCCCACGGCAGCACGGCGGAGGCCGGGTCGGCGGCGGCCAGCGCGGCCTGCGGTGCGGCGAAGGCCGCCAGCATCGCGGCGCTGCGTTCGAGGATCCTGGGGGTCATGGCGTTCCGTCCTGGGTTCGGGGTGCAGGGTTCGGGGTGGCGAGGTCAGGGCCGGCCGAGGCGCGCGCGCAGGCGCCGCCACAGGCGGGCGAGGGGGCTGCGCGCGGCCGGCTCGGCCGCGCCGGGACCCGGGGCCCGCGCCGGATCGGGGGGCAGGCGGGGCACCGGGCGGCGCGGGGGCGGCAGCGGCCGCGGGCCGGGCGCGGGGTCGCCCCGCCGCGCGACGGGCAGGCGCGTCGCGTAGGCGGTGCGGAACTGGTCGTGCTCGGCCTGCCGGCGCGGGATCAGCTCGGGCGGCCGGTTCCACAGCAGGATGGCCTCGGCCGCGCCCTCCCGGTCGCCGGCGCGCAGGCGCCGCAGGACGGTGGAGCGCCGGAAGGCGTCCGTCCCGATGTTGAAGCAGAGGGAGACCAGGGCGTCGAAGGCGTGCTCGGGCAGGCCCGCCGGCACCGCCGCGCGCACGGCCTCCTCGAAGCGGGCGACGTCCCGCGCGAAGATCGCGTCGCAGGCCTCCTGCGTGATGGTGAGCCCCGGCCCGACGGCCGGCGGGCCGGCCGCCGAGGTGTGGCCCACCCCGATCGTCCAGATGCCGGCCGAGTCCCGGTAGGCGGACAGGCGCCGGCCCTCGCGCGCGATCAGCACCGCGCGGCCCGTGGGGGTGAGGTTCATGATGGTCTCCGGGTGGGGGCGCGGCAACGCACGAGGTGTTTGCCGCCCGAACGACGTGCCGTGCGAGTTCCGCGCGGACGGGCGCACGGATGGATTCGTGGAGACGCGGCCGATGGTCTGGCGGAACGCGGCGGCTCAACGATGAGGGCGAGAGGCGATGTCGGGTTCGAACGGGCCGTGCGACGACGTGGTCGGGGACCGGGCTGTCGTCTCCCCGCGCCTCCGATGGCGTCCAGGTACCCAGCCCCGCCAGGCGGGATCATTTCGGGCGAGCCGAACCAAGTCGTTTCAGGGCATGACCGGAGCCGGACGGCTCGACGGCAGCAAGGTCACGCGATCAGGGCTCTTCCTGTTGCAGGAACCACGCCTTGAGATGATTCGTGTAGTGGCGCACGAACGCCTGGTCGGCCTGGACAGGGTCCGAGCAGTTCCATGCGAGCGGCAATTCTGCCAGAGCGTCGGCATAGGGCTGGCGCTTCAGCATCCAGATGATGTGTCCGTTCTCCCCCTCGGTCGTCACGAAGTCTTCCGGCGGAACGGCGTCCTGCCGATGGACCAGGCAATCCTCGAGAAAGCGCAGGGCCGTGGCACCTGATCTCAGGAGCATCACGCCCGAGTTGGGTCGACCGGAGATGCCTTTGACGCAGAAGATGTCCCGTGCGGGGTGGCTGACGAGCGTGTCCGTGAAGGGCGGGCATGTCGCTGTGATCTCGGCATCGGCATCGATGAGGAGGACATCCCTGCCTCGCCTCAACAGGGAGGCGGCGTGTTCGAGCTTCGCCCATTTCGGGTGGAGCGGCGAGCCCGTCGGATCGATCACGCGGTGCTCGTAGGCGTTGCGCCTGCAGTAGTTCACCTGCGCGTCGATGCAGAAGCGCCAGGTGCGCGCGTAATCAGCGGTCGCGATCGTCAGCACCACAGGGCCGTGCGCAGGCGCCCCGCCGGTCGGATGTCCCATTGACCAGAACAGCTTCCGGTAGCTTGCCGCCTCGCTCGCCGGCACCACGCAGGAGGCCGTGTCGCGACGGTCCTTGAGGAGCGCCGTGGCGAAACGTTGCTCCAGCGGCCGCTCATAATCATCGACGAAGACGTGCGTCCCCCTGCTGGCCAGTTCCGACGCCCAGTGGATGGCGACAGCGCGTTCCGGATCGGTCGGTTGATAGCCGGGCGGGGCATCGACCAGGATCACGTCCCAGGCGACGGCGGCAAGGTCCGGCGGCGGCGGGTAGGCTGAAAGCGCCTCTGGCGGCAGGCTGGCGCTGGTGGCGACGGTCAGATCGTGGGTCGGCATCTCCCGGATGCGGGCGCCGTGCAGCCGGGAGCCGATCATCTCGATCCATCGCGGCGACGACTCGCAGAAGCAGGTCTGACCGTCGGCATTGAGCGCGAGCCAAAGCTCCGAATCGTGCCCCAGCCCGAAGACAAGGAGACGGCAGCCGGGTGCCCGGGACCGGATCGCCGTGCCGATCGTCTGCGCTTGGTACGGCGATAACTGCATCTCCGGTTGATAATGCGAGCGAAATTGGTCCGTGAATCGCACGCCTGCACTCCGCTCCGACCGACGCGGCCGCCCTTAGCGCACGATGCGGTGCCGGCATAGCGCCCCGTCATCCTGCGGGCCGCCCGGTTCCTCACGGCAATTGCCGCCCGGAGAAGAGCGAGTCCGCCGCCGCCACGTAGCCGTCCGCGCCGGTGAAGCGGGCGAAGACCTCCACCGTATCGCCGGCCGCGAGCTTCAGCACCGTGCCGAGGCCGAGGCAGGAGACCCCGTCCACGAGGCTGCCGGTCAGGGCGGCGCGGCCGCGGCCGGCAGGCGCGCCGTTGCGGTAGAACTGGGCCTCGAAGGCGGTCGGCGCGCTCGCGCCGTTGCGCCGGTAGGCGAGGTTCGCCGTGAAGGCGTGCGGACCCGCCTCCGCCGCCGTGAAGCGGCCGCTCGCGGGGGCGAAGGCGCCCTGCTCGTTGGCGTCCGCCGCGTTGAACTGGACCCGGGTCCAGGCGCCGGCGGCGAGATAGTTGTCGAAGGTCGTCGCCGCGCAGAAGCGGGGCAGGCCGGTCAGGCGCCACCAGCGCGCGCCGTCGTGGCCGCGGAAGGCCCCGAGGGTCGAGTCGAACACGATCTGCCCCGCCGCCGCGCCGAGGGCGGGCGCGCCGGCCTGGGGCTGGAGTTCCAGCGCGCCGTTGGCGCGGAACTTCACCACCGAGCGGCGGCCCGTGGCGCCGACCGGCGTCGTCAGGAAGTCGATGCCGGTGCCGTTGCCGGTTGCCGTGAAATCCTCCTCCGCGAAGCCGGTGAAGGCCACGACGTTGCTCGAATAGCCGCCGTCCGGGCGCCAGCCAGCCCCGAAGAAGCCGAAGAAGCGGTCGAGGGCCTTGATCGGCGCCGGGCTCGCGGGCGTGCCGCGGGCGACCTGCGCGACGAAGGTGGCGATCGGCGGGGTGTTGGCGGCCGCGTCGCCGCCGTAGCTGTTGACCTGCACGTCCTGGGTGACCGCGCCCGCCCCCGTGCCGGAGCGGACCGTCGTGAGGTGCAGGCCCGCCGTCGGGGTCGCGGTCAGCCCGAGCCCGAAGCAGCCGGTCGCGGGATGCGAGGTGAAGCCCGGAACGAAGCTCGCCCCGTCGGCGCTCACCTTGAGGCTGATCTGGTCGTTGCCGATGAGGCCGAACAGGGCGCGGGTCTGGTAGCCGCTCTGAAGGACGAGGGCGGCCTCCTCGGCGGCCGAGCGCCGGTTGAGGGCGAGGCGCATGTGGCCCGAGCCCGGCGTCACGTCGTCCCACGAGAACAGGGCGGCGTCGGCCTTCACGGCGAGGCGGTTCGTCCCGTCGGCCGCGGTGTTGACGCCGAGCCGGCCGAGATTCTGCAGGGACTGGATCGTGCCCCGCAACGGCGTCCAGCCGCCGCCCGCGTAGAGGTAGAGCTCGCCCTCGTCGGCCACGTAGGCGAGCCAGCCCGGCCGCGGCTGGAGCCCGGTCCAGACGCCGTCCTGGAACAGCACGATCTGGCCGGCGAGCCCCGCCCAGGCGCCGCTCGGGCTGGCGGCGGCGAGGAGGTAGCGGTCGCCCTCGGCGGGGCTCGCGGGGGGCGCCGCGCGGTCCTTGTCGAGGCAGGCGAGCTGCACCAGCGCGTCGAGAAGGCCGAGCGCCTCGTTGTGCGTCACGTGCTTCTGGGCCTGCCCCGCCGCGAGGAGGGGCAGGGCGAGGTGGCGGGTCGTCGACGCCATCGGGGCCTCCGGTTCGGTCCGTGTCGATTCAGGCCGCCCGCACGGCGACGCGGGCGCGGAGCGCGGGCCCCCGGCCGGCGACGGCGCCGACCTGGGAGATCGCGGCCTCGATCGCGCGCTGGGGCCCGCCGAAATCGGCGGCCTCGTCGGCCAACGGGTAGAGCAGGGCGGGCTCCGCCGCGGGCAGGCTGCGCAGGAGCCGGCCGTCCGGGGCGAACAGGTCGAGGCGGTAGGATTCCGCCTCGTCGGGCGGGATCTCGACGGGCTCCCAGGCGTCGCCCGCCCGCCGCGCCCGGCGGATCCAGGTGAAGCGCACGCCCGCCGCCTCGCGCCGCGCCCGCAGGTGCGCGGGGGCGAGGGGACGCAGCGCCGAGAGCCCGGCGCTCGCGGCGATCTCGGCGAAGGCCGGGTCGGCGGGGTCGCGCCCGGCCGGGCCGATCCGGTAGCGGAAGGCGCGGCCGGCCTCGTCGAGGCGCTCCACGAGGGGCACGGCGGCGCCGTCGTCGAGGCGCACGATCAGGCTGCCCGCGGGCGTCTCCCGCCCGGCCGCCGCCTCGCTGCCCGCGAGGCCGCGCAGGAGGCGCGACAGCCGCCAAGTGTCGGGCCCGACCAGCGCGGCGCCGGCGGCGGTGAGGATCTCGACGGTGCCGTCCGGCGCGATGAGCGCGAACAGGTTCCGGCCGGCGAGCGCCGCCGCGTCGTCGACGGCGCTGAGGGCGGCGCCGGGCCGGAAGAGGACGTCGAGGCGCGCGCCGCGATCGAAGCGCCAGAGGGGGCCGGCCGGCAGCGCGGAGAGCGTCCGCCCGAGGCAGGCCGGGTAATCCACGACCGTGTGGAGCGCCAGCGGCGCCTCCGGGCCCTCCGACCGCCAGACGGCGACCGCGCCGGGCCACGGCGTCGCCGCCACCGCCAGGGATTGCAGAACGGTCGGCTCGCCCCGGTCCGCGGGCAGGTCGAGCACCACGGGCAGCGGCGGCCCGGGCAGGGCCGGCGGCGTCGCGGCGGCCCGGACCGGGCCCGCCCGGCGGGGCGCCGCCCCGCTCCGGTGCAGGGGCACCGCCCGGGTCTCGATGCGGCGCCCGGCCGGCCCGTCGTCGATGCGCAGGATCCGGTGCGGGGCCGCCTGTCCCGGCAGGGCGAGGAGGTCGCCGGGCTCGAGGGCGATCCGGCGCGGGCTCAGGCGGAAGGCGGCGGTGTCGCGGGCGGCCAGCCCCGCGTCGAGGAGCCCCTCGGCCAGGGCCTCGGCCTCGGCCCGCCGGGTGACCACGGCCGCCTCGAGCCGCAGCTCGCGCGCCGAGGCCCCGCCCCCGCGCAGGGCGGCGGCCGCGGCGCGGCGGTACTCGGGGCTCTCGGCGTCGGTGAAGCCGATCTCGATGCGGGCGGGCAGCGCCCCGTCCTTGGCGCGTACCAGCCGCAGGGGGCCTTCCGCGGCCTCCGCGTCGTCGGCGCGCACGAGCTCGTCCGCCGCGACGCTCCAGGCGACCTCGCGCCGGGGCCCGCGCACCCGCAGGGTGCCGGCCACGGCCGCGACGTCGAGGCCGTAGAGTTGCGCCAGCGGCTCCAGCGCCGCGCGGGCCGAGAGCGGGCGGTCGATCACGTAGCCGTCGAGACAGGCCGCGGCCGCCACGTCGAGGGGCGCCGCGATCCCGAGGTCGGCCAGGATCGCGGGGATCAGCCGGTCGAGGTCGAGCCCTTCGAGGCGGCCCGTGATCCAGTGGCCGAGGCCCCAGTTCGGCGCGTCGGCCCAGACGCCCGCGTAGTCGGGGAAGGCGGGGAAGGGCCGCGCGTCCCAGGCCCAGACGAAGATCGCGTCCGGCGGCACCATCGGGCCGCCGTAGACCTGCGAGAGCGGGTTGTGGGCGGGGTCGAAGCCCGGCAGGCCCGCGTCGAAGCGGGTGAGGATCGCCTCCAGGCCGCGGAGCTGGATCAGGTCGTCGCGGGTGCCCAGCGAGTGGGGCGGGGCCGCGTTCTCGGCCGATTTCGGGTCGGGGAAGACGTTCGGCCCGTTGGTGCCCTTGTCCACCGCCGGCACCCCGATCTCGGTGAGCCAGATCGGCTTGCTGCGCGGCTGCCAGGCCGTGGCCCGCGTCTCGACGCCGCCGTCGCGCTCCACGTGCGGGTTCGACCACCAGGAGACGAGGTCCTTGGCGCGGTGGATCCAGGGCTTGCCGTAGGCGCCGTCGGTGATCGGCGTGCGGGCCTGCGCCTTCCGGGCGGGCTCGCTCGCGTAGTACCAGTCGAAGGCCTCGCCCGCGCCGAGGCGGCGGCGCAGGTAGGCGCGGTCGTAGATCTCGGCGGCCTCCGCGAGGTCGGCGTGGCCCGGCCCCTCGCGCCAGTCCGAGAGCGGCGGGTAGAAGTCGATGCCGACCGCGTCGATGCTGGCATCGGCGAACAGCGCGTCGAGGGGGAAGCGCACGCTGGCGCCCCCGTCGCGCACGTGGGCGCCGTACTCCGTCCAGTCCGCCGCGTAGACGAGGGCGGTGCCGGGCAGCCGCTGGCGCACCGCGCGCGCGAGGTCGCGCAGGGCCTCGACGGCGGGGTAGCGCCCGCCCTCCGCCCGCACCCGCGTGAGCCCGACGAGCTCGCTCCCGAGGATCAGGCCGGAGATCCGCACGCCCGAGGCCGCCCAGAAGGCGGCGAGGTCCGCGTAGTGCAGCACCATGCGCCGGAAGCCCGCGGGCCCCTCGAAGAAGGCCGCGACCTGCGCGCCCGCCGCCGCCGTCCCGTCCGGGCTGCCCGGCAGCCCCGGGGCCGGGTCGCAGGTGATGCGCCCGCGCCAGGGATAGGCCGGCTGGCGCGGGGCGGCCGGGTCGCGCGGGTCCGGCAGGGCGTTGCCCGCCGGGATGTCCATCATCAGGAACGGGTAGAGCACGACCCTGAGGCCGCGCCGGACGAGCTCCGCCACGAGGCGGCCGAGGCCGGCATCGGAGGGCGTGCCGCCGTAGGCCGGGCCGCCGTCCGGCCCGCGCGAGACCGGGCCGGCCCCGGCGCGGTCGAGGCCCGCCACGCGCCACGCGTCGCCCCGGGTGCGCTTCCCCGCATCCTCGATCCGCGGCGTCACCGTGCAGCGCCCGGCGCGCAGGTCGTCGCCGAACCACGAGACCACCACCGAGACCTGCGCGAGGCGCGGGCACAGGGCCTGGAGCGCGTCGAGGGAGGCGAGGACGTCGGTGGGTGCCTGGAGCTGCACCCGGTTGGCCGGCCGGCTCGCGCCGAGGCCGAGATCCTCGCTCACGGGCAGCGGGTCGAGCCCGAACTCGGTCGAGCCGGGAATCAGGTTGACGGCCCGGATCATCCGGCCGAGCCCGGCCACCGGCCGCACCACCTCGAAGGCGAGCTGGGGGATGCGGTTGCCGAAATCGGCGAGCGGCAGCGCCTCGAACACGACGTGGGCGAGGCCGCGGTAGGCGGGCGCGTTGCCCGCGCCCTCCTTGGCCACGATCAGCGGGTCCGGCGCCTGGTCGGCGCGGCCGGTATGGACGCGGTAGCTGAGGCCCGCGAGGTCGAGCTCCTGCCCGTTCGCCCAGACCCGCCGCACCAGGGCGATCTCGCCCTCGCAGAGGCCGACCGCGAGGTTCGCGGCGTAGGCGTAGGCGGTGCGCACGGTCTTCTGCCCGCCGCCGCCCTTGGCGCCCGCGCCGCCGCGCTCGACCGTCCGGCTCGCCGTCTCGAGGGGCCGCGTCGCCCAGATCAGGGTGCCGCCGATGCGGGCGCGCCCGTAGACGCGCGGGACGGGGTCGCCCTCCGTCGAGGAGAGGCCGGCGAGGTCGGCGAGCCGCGGCCCCTCCACCTGGCGGGTGCCGGAGCCCGCCCCGAACAGCGCCCCGTCGATCGCCGCCCCGGCCGCGGCCCCGGCCACGCGCCCGATCAGCCCGCCGACCGGCCCGCCGAGCGCCGTGCCGAGGGCGGCCCCGGCCGTGGACAGGATCAGGGTGGCCATGGCGGGCTCCGGGCGGAGGAGAGGGGGAGGGAGATCGATGAGTTCGAGAGGAGCCAGCCGGCACCCAGAGGCGCCGGGCTGCGGCATTGCCCGCGGTCAGGGGGTTCGAGTCTCGCTGCGCGGTTCCGGGACGATGGTCGCGGAAGCAGCCTCCGGGAACCGGAACGCGTGCGCGAGGTGGCGGCGCCACCAGCCGGTGAGGGCCACCTCCGTGACGGCGGCCCCGTCATGGGCGTGGATCATCGTGCCCGCCCCCGTGGCGATGGCGCAGTGACGGGCCGGCAGGTGGGTGCGGAAGGCGAAGAGCAGGACGTCGCCGCCACGCGGCTCGTAGCCGGCGCTCCGCGCCACCGGCACGAGGTGGCGCGCGGCGGCCTCCGCCAGCGGGTCGGTGCCGACAGGCGCCGATTCCGCCCAGGAGGCGCCGTAGGGCGGGGCTTCCTCGGGCTCCGGGCCGAGGCAGTCGCGCCAGACGTCGCGCACGAGGCCGAGGCAGTCGCAGCCGACGCCCCGCAGGGAGGCCTGGTGCCGGTAGGGCGTGCCGATCCAGCCCCGCGCCGCGGCCACGACGAGATCCGCCCGCGTCATCGCGACCTCCCTCAACCGGCCCGGAACAGGCTGCCGCCGTCGAGGACGGCCCCGGCGCCCGGCCCCGCCTGGCGCAGCACGAAGTCGTTGCCCGGCAGGTGCGGGAAGCCGCGGAAGTTCGCGGCGTTGGCGTAGCGGCCGGCGCAGGTGGCGAGGCGCTTGTCGCAGCCCGGCGTCAGCGCGAACGCGTCGCCCGGCGCCACGGGCCGCGCCGGCGCCTCGCGCAGGTCGAGGCGGGTGCCGGCGGGGTCCGCGGCGTGCGTCCGGATGTCGGCCGTAAGCCCCGCATTGGCCCCCGCCGTCCAGGCGAGGCGCCCGCCCGAGAAGTGCGCCGGCGCGAAGCTGCCCGCGAGCGCCACCGCGAGGCTGCCCCGCTCCGGCTCACCGAGCACGCGGCCCGTTCCCCGAAAAGGAGCGAGGTCGAGGCCGCAGCGCCGGTCGCCGAACTCCGCGTCGCAGGTGGCGCGGAAGCTGCGCCCGCGCTCGGCGTCGAGGCGCTCCATCAGGCCGCGCAGCTCCGCCACGAAGGCGCCGCCGGCCCGGCGGATCTCGCCCAGGGTGGCGATGTCGAGGAGAAGGCGCGCCTCCGGCTCCCGCCAGTCGACGAGCCAGGTCTCGACGCCCGCCCCGTCGTAGAGCCCGGCCGCGATGTCGGCCTCGGTGATCCCGAGCGCGGTCAGCGCGCCCGCCACGTCCCCGCCCGAGACCGCGAAGCCGAGCTCCCGGCTCCCCCCCCCCCCC
>NZ_BJZU01000086.1 GCF_007992195.1 Methylobacterium oxalidis
CCCGCCACGTCCCCGCCCGAGACCGCGAAGCCGAGCTCCCGGCTCGCCTCCGCCGCCGCGAGGCCGCTGCGCGCGGCGTAGGTCAGGCCGCCGAAGGCGAGGTCGCGGTCGTGGTCGGTGAAGCCGAGGACGAGGCCGTCGCGGCGGGCGAGCGACCAGCACTGGCACAGGGTCGTGGCGCCGGAGGCGAGGCGGGCGGCGAGGGCGGGGGAGAGGTCGCGCATCGGCGGGCTCCGGTCAGGGCACGATCTCGACGAGAGGCACCTTCGGGATCTCGCCCGCCGTGAACGCCTCGAGGTTGACCGTCAGCTCGTCGGTGTCGAAGCGGACCGGCACGTCGAACTCGAAGCCCGCCGTGACGGGGGCGCCGGCGGCGGGCGGGGCCGCGAAGGTGAGGAGGCCGGTCGTGGCGTCGCAGGAGACCGCCGCCCGCGCCACCTCGACCCCGGCCACCGCCGCGCGCACGCTCTCGGCCACCGGCTTGGCGATGAGCCGCCGGTAGGGCAGGGGCCCGCCGCCGTAGGTCTTGGCGAGGGGGAAGACGCGGGTGGCGCCGTCGCCGGTGCCGAGGAGCTGGTCGGTCGGCGCGATCGCCCGGCCCGGCGGGCCGGAGCGGAAATCGACCCGGTCGCGGTAGCGGAAGCCGTAGAGGCGCCCGCGCCGCTCCTCGAAGAAGCTCACGACCGCGTGGAGCGCGTCGAGGGTGCGGATGCCGAAGCCCGCGTCGTAGCGGCGGCGGGAATCCGCCCAGCGGCTGTTGCGGTGCTCGCGGCCCGAGGCCAGGGTCACGATCTCGGTGAGACGGGTCGGGCCGCCGCTGCCCCGCAGGGCCACGTCGAGGGGGAAGCGCACCTCGTGGAAATCGGCGGGCATCGCTGTCTCCGGTTCCTGCGCCGGCCCGCCAAGCCGAGGCGAGCGGGCATCACATCGCCGCGCCGCGGCGCGAGCCCGACCGGGCGCCGGCGCGCGTGCGCCGGGCCGCCTCGGCCCGGCCGAGGCGAACAAAGGCCCGCCGCGACGCGGCGCGAGCCCGACTGGGCGCTGGCGCGCGTGCGCCGGACCGCCTCGGCCCGGCCGAGGCGAACAAAGGCCCGCCGCATCGCGGCGCGAGCCCGACCGGGCGCCGGCGCGCGTGCGCCGGGCCGCCTCGGCCGCGCCGAGGCGAACACCAATCAGAGCGCGCGCCGGCCGCGGGCGACGGCGCGGGCGAGCTGGGCGGCGACCTGCGCCTCGGAGCGGCGGAAGCCGGCGACGTCCGGGGTCGCGATGTTGACGGTGATCGCCACGGGCCGCGCCGCGGCGCCCGCGGCCACGCCGAGGCGCCCGTCGCCGCCGCGCTTCAGGGGCAGGATCGCCTCCGGCCCGGCCTCCCCCATCAGGCCGGTGCCGTCGCGCATCGGGAAGTAGGTGGGCGCCGCCACCACGCCGCCGCCCGCGAAGGGCCGCACCCGCCCCGACGCCACCACCCCGCCGCGGGCGAAGGCGGTCTCAGTGCCGAGCGAGGGCGTGCCGAGGAGGCCGTTCACGAGGCTGGTGATGCCCTGCTTGACCGGGTTCAGGGCCGCCTTCACGGCGAGGCCCGCGAGCCGGGAGGTGAGCGAGCCGAGCAGGCTGTCGAGCTGGCGGCCCGTCCCGAGGTTGCGGGCGAGCGCGTTCGACAGGCTCTGCCCGAACTTCTGGGCGAGCCGGTCGAGGGTGTCGAGCTGCTTCACGCGCGCCGCGTTGGCGCGGTCGAGGTCCGTCCCGGTCATGGTGCCTCCGTGGTGGTGAGCGCGGGCATCACGCCGCCGCGTCCGGGAACGCCGCCAGGAGCCGCGCGAGGTCGGCGCGCGCGGGCGCCTCCCGGTCCGCCGCGGCGCCGGCCGCCAGCGCCAGCTCGCGCGGCGTCGCGGCCCAGAACTCGCGCGGGCGCCAGCGCAGGACGTGGAGCCCGAGCGTCAGCGCGTCGTCCCACGGGAAGGCGGGGCCCGGCCCCTGCTCTCGGCCTTCCGCGGCGGCGTAGGGTCCGGCGCGGCCTCCCCGAAGGCTTCGGCAAGGGCCGCGCCGAGCGCGCCCGTCACCGCCTCGAGGCCGCCCGCCAGCGGCAGCCGCGCCACGGCCGCGTCGTCGAGGTCGTGCCCGCCCCCGCGCAGGGCCGCGCCGAGGAGCGCGATGAGGTCGCGGGCGGCCAGCCGTCCGCCCTCGAAGCGCTCGGCGAGGCCGGCGAGGTCGCCGGCGCCCAGCGCGTCCTCCAGTTCGGCCAGCGCCCCGAGGGTGAGGCAGAGGGTGAGGCGCTCACCCCCGAGTTCGAGCGGCACCTCGCCGCGGCGGCGGTTCGCCATGGGCCGCGCCTCAGAGGGCCGTGAAGCCGATGGCGCCGGCCGATTCCAGCGCCATGTCGAAGGTGACCTCGCCCGCGTGGTCGCCCCGGTACTCCAGGGCCGTGATCTGGAAGGGGCCTTCCAGGATGCCGAAGGCGGGCACCACCACCTGGAAGATCTCGATGAGCCCGTCGAAGAAGAGCTGGCGCAGGCGCAGGTCGGACGCCTCGTCGCGGAACACGCCCGCGCCCGAGACGGCGGCGCGGCGCACGCCCGCCCCGGCCAGGAGCTCGCGCCAGCGCCCGGCCGAATCGGCGTTGGTGACGTCGACGGCCTCGGCGTTGAAGGCAATCTGGCGTGCGCGCAGGCCCGCCACGGCGACGAAGCCGCCGCCGCCGGTGCCGGCCTTGATGAGGAGGTCCTTGCCTTTCTGGGCGCTCATGTGCGGGGCTCCGGGTGGTCGGGGATCAGGCCGCCTCGGTGACGGCCTCGAGGGTCAGGACGGCGCGGGCCTCGCCGCTCGCCTCGTCGCGGGTGGCCCGCAGCGCCGCGACGCGGCAGGTCACGAGGACATGGCCCGGCGGGGCGACAGCATCCTCGGTGAGGAGCGCGGCCATGCGCGAGGCGGCGTCGAGGCCGGTCCGGGCGGAGCCCGGCTTGGCGAAGACGACGAGGGCGAGGCTGTGGGCGTGGCGCGCCGCCCCGTCGACGGAGGCGTCGCGGGTCTCGGCGTCGCCGAACAGCGCGTAGACCGGGCTCGTGCCGCGAGGGGGCTCGTCGTGGAGGCGCACGCGCCCGCCCATCAGGCCGGCGAGCGTCGCGTCGGCGGACAGCCGCGCCAGGATCGCCGCCCGCAGGGCGAGGAGCGGGCTCAAGGTGGCTGCGGGGACGCTCACGCGAGACCCGCCGGCAGTTCCTCGACGCGGCAGACGAGGTCGCGGCCGGGCGGGCCCGCCGCGTCGAGGCTGCGGATCACGAAGCGGCGCGGGCCGGCGGCGAGCCGCATCGCGGGGGCGAGGCCGTCCCGCGCCCGCAGGGTGATGCGGTGGGTGGCGACCGGGTCGGCGCGGCCGCCGCGCAGGCGCACGCGCTCCGCCTCGCCGAGCGGCTCGATCGCGCCCCACAGGACCGGCCCGGCGACGTAGCGGCGCAGGCTGCCGCCGAACCCGTCCGGCTCCTCCACCGGCCGTTCGAGCACGAAGCGGCGGCGACGCGCCCCGAGGGCGGGGCGCGTCGAGGAGCGTGTGGAGAAGCGCGTGGAGAAGCGCGTCATGGCGGGGTTCCCGGAGCTTGAGCGGGGTCAGAGCCGCAGGCGACGAAAGGGGGCGGCCAGGGCGGCGACGTCGGGCGGCAGGCCGGCGGCCGGCTCGTCGCCGCGATGTTCGAACCAGAGCGCGGCGAGCCGCCGGATCGCCAAGAGGAGCGGCGGCGGCACCGGCGGACCCGCCCCGCCGTGCCCGGCCGAGACTTCGATGACGGCGCGGCGGCCGGCGAGATCCGGCACCGCGCCGTCGACCTGGAGGCCCGGCGCCTCGGCGAGGTCGGGCCCGAGCCGCACAAGGCCGGCCGCCAGCGCCGCGACGGTGCCGTCGCGTGCGACGAGGCTCGCCCCCTCCAGGGCGACGACGGGGCCGAGGGGCAGCGGCAGCCACCCGTCCGGCGGCCAGGCTTCGAGGACGAGGCGGAAGCGGCCGGGCACGAGGATGCGCCGGGTCTCGGCCTCGATCCGCGCGCGCGCCGCCGCGACGAGGGCGCTCACGAGCCCGTCCTCGGCGGTGTCGTCCGGGTCGAGGCGCAGGTCGAGCCGCATCTCGGCAAGGCTCACCGGCTCGACGGCGGCGCCGTCGAGCCGTATCGGGAACGCGGGGAGGGCGCGGCTCATGGACGAGATCTCCGGCCGGGCGCGGCCGATCGGGCGGCGCGCGGGCGCGTTGCGGGCGAGGTTTCTCCGGCTCGGGCACGGGCACGGGCACGGGCGCGGGCGCGGGCGCGGGCGCGGGCGCGGGCGCGGGCGCGCGGGCGCGCTCGCCGCGGCCCTGAGCTTCGCTGCCGGACCGGCCGGCGCGGTGGTCGGCGGCCGCGAGGCGCCGGAGGCGGCCGCCGGGGCCGTGATGGTCCTGTCATCCGACGGGGGCGTCTGCAGCGCCGTCGTGCTCGCCCCCGACACGGTGCTGACGGCGGCCCACTGCGCGGCGGGCCGGGCCGAGCACCGGGTCCACTACAAGGAGGGCGCCGAGCCGGTCCTCCTCGAGCTCGCGGGCCGCGCGGTGCATCCCGGCTACGATGCCGGCGCCATCGCCGGGCGCCGCCGCTCGATCGATCTGGCGCTGCTGCGCGTGGCGAGCCCGCTGCCCGCCCGGTTCGTGCCCGCGCGCCTCGCGGCGGAGAGCCCCCGGGCCGGCGAGAGCCTCGTCCTGTCGGGCTACGGCGTCGTGCGCTCGGGCGAGGCGCGCAGCACCGGCACCTTCCGCAGCGCCGCGCTGCCCGTGGTGGAGCCCTACGGGCCGAGCCGCATCCTGGTCTGGCTGAAGCCGGCCGCCGGCCCGGCCGGCGCCTGCCAGGGTGATTCCGGCGGGCCGATCGCCCGCGGCGACGGCGCGGTCGTCGCGGTCACGGCCTGGGTCGGCGGCGGCCCCTGCGGCGCGATCTCGCAGGGCGTGCTCGTCGGCCCGCAGCGGGCCTGGCTCGACCGGACGCTCGGCGGCTGGGGGCGGAGCGCCGCCTGGGACTAGCCGCGGCGCCTGGGACTGGCCGCGCCGCCTGGGACTGGCCGCGGCGCCTACGTGGTCCGCCCTGTGGACGGGCCCGTGCGCAACCCCGGCCGCATCGTGATGATCGCCCGTGGAACCGGAGCTTGGCCGGCCCATTGCCTTACGCTACGCTCCGCTCGACTGCCCTGTCGACCGATCCGATCTGCGCCCGGCCCCGGGAGAGAGACCCGATGTTCGCCCACCCGTTCCGCAAGGCAGTTCTCGCCGCGCTCGCGCTGAGCCCCCTCGGGGCATGGCCGGCGCAGGCCGTGATCCAGGGCGAGGTCTCGCGGGACCCGAACGGGCTGCGCGCCTCGGTGGTGCGGATCGAGAGCACCCAGGGTGAGATCTGCTCGGGGACCCTGATCGCGCCCGACCTCGTGCTCACCGCCGCCCACTGCGTGATGCACCGGGCCGGCTACAGCGTCGTCGTGGTCGACCGCAACTTCCGCCAGCGCCGCGTCTCCGCGGTGGCGGCCTCCATGCACCCGGACTTCGTGCCCGGCACGACGCCGGAGGACCAGCCGGGCGTCGACCTCGCCATGATCAAGCTGGCGCAGCCCCTGGGGGCCGATTTCCAGCCCCTCGACCCGCGCGGGGCCGGCTCCATCGCCAAGGGCGACGCGGTCGACATCGCGGGCTTCGGCGTGGTGGCGGAGAACCGCCGCAACACGGCGCGCACGCTGCGCCAGGCGCACCTCGTCTCGATCGGCTCGCTGCAGGTCGCCAACCGGGTCACGGTGGTGACGGACCGGCGCCGCTTCGCCGAGACGGTGGGGGCGGGCGCCTGCCTCGGCGATTCCGGCGGCCCGATCCTGCGCGGCGGTCCCGGCGGCTACCAGATCGTCGGCGTGGTGAGCTGGTCGAGCGGCGCCATGCAGCAGAACACCCGGCACCGCACCGCCTGCGGCGGCTTCACGGCGGTGACGCCGCTGGGCGAGCACACGAGCTGGATCAACGCCCGCGCGGCCGAGCTCTCGCAGCTCCAGGCCGGCGAGGCCGCCGCCCGCGCGCCCGCGGCCCGCACGGACTGGATGGCCCGGCCCGGCCGGCGGCGGCAGTAGCCCGCCGCGCCGGGGCGATCAACGCGCAGCGCTCAGAAGGCCTCGGCGAGGCCGACGATCTCGACATCGACTTCGAAGTTGCGGAATTGGCGGGGCAGTTCCTGGGCGGCTGCCGGCGTGTGCACCAGAACCTTCACGACCCACTCGTCGCCGCTTCTGCTCAGGCCGATCCCGACAGCGCGATCGTCGCGCCCTCTGGCGTACCGGGAGACGAAGGCCTCCTTGGCGGCCAAAGCTGCTGACTTCGAGGCCCGCAGGTGCTCGCGCCGGTCAACCATGCTCAACATCCCTCAGGGACGAGTATGAATATCAACACTTAACGAATCGAGTACGGTCTGAATCGGGTTTGCATAAGTGATGCCATGTGATGTCCCGGAGTAAAGGAGCGCGATCGGCCGCCCGTCTTCCGTGACGATGAGTGCGCCGCTGTCACCACGCTCGGAGAATGTGCCCGTGGCCCCCGAGATGGCAACCTGCCTGTCGAAGCGTGCGAAGCGGTACCCGGGATAGCCGGTGATCACGTTGTCGATGCTCACGATCGTGACCGATCCGCGCGTGTGGCCGGTCGTTCGTCCGACCTTCATCACGGACATCCGATCGATCACGAGATCTTCCGGCTCTCCGATCACGCATTCGGACACGGTTCCGGAGGGAAGCCCGATCCGGCTCGGGTCGTGCTCGACATCATCGATCAACGCGGCGAAGGCGCAATCCACGTAATTGGTCGCACCGGGCGTGAAATCGATCGGGTGAAACCGGCTGAGACGCGCGATGTGCGAGGTCGCGTCGCTGTGATCGCCTCCGTCCAGGACACCGGGTTGGACGATCAGATCGCCGGCCTGCCCGCCGTTCGTGTCCGCGAGCACGTGATTGTTCGAGAGGATCCCCAACTGGCCCTCGAGGCGACAGGTCGCGAAGCAGCCCAGGCTGCCGGCCGACACGCGGACGTGTCCGATGGACGCTCCGATCCGAAGGGGCCGGCAGCGGCCACCGTTCACCACGGATTGAGACCTGACCGGGCCGGTAACGATCCGGCGTACCTCGCTGTCACCGATGCGGCGAACGGCTTCTTCGACCAGAGGATGGTGAAGCAACTTCTTGTCCTGAAGAAGCAGAGCGAGACTGACTCCGCGCTCGCGCCCGGGTTCGACGGCGATGCCCACCGCGATCATATCGATGGGATCAAGCTCCCGCCTGCGGCGCCCGTCCGTGATGCGGCTGTCGACTTCGCTTCCCCGCCGGGGCAGAAAGGAGCCCTGCGAGACACCGGGTGAGAACGCGACCGGTGTTTCCTCGAACCGGAAGATCTTCTCGAAAACTTCGGCTTTGGCATTCTTCGCCCCATCCAGGTTCATACCTGCACTTTCCCTCGCGCGAGATGGAGCATGTAAGGCCCGATCAAGAGCGAGGGAAAGGAACAGTTCCCTGGAAAAATTACCTGACGTTTCGAGAACAACAGATTGTGACAGATTCGCTCGGCAGAAATTAAACCAGAGGTTGCATAACCCTGGTTCATCCGCCTCGACGAGTGCGGGCGACGATCCTCAGGCGAAGCGCAGCAGCTTGATCGCCTCGTGGTCCTGCACCCCGCCGCCGACGCGCTTCGTGGTGTAGAACAGCACGTAGGGCTTGGCCGAGTAGGGGTCGCGCAGGACGCGCAGGCCGGTCCGGTCGACCACGAGGTAGCCGCGTCGGAAGTCGCCGAAGGCCAGCGAGAGGCTGGCCGCGGCGATGTCGGGCATCGCCTCGGCCTCGGCCACGGGGAAGCCCAGCAGGGTGGCGGCCCCGCCCGCCGCCAGCGGCGGCTGCCAGAGGTAGTTGCCGTCCGCGTCCTTGAACTTGCGGATCGTGCTCTGCACGCGGCGGTTCATCACGAAGGTGCCGTTCTGCCGGTAGGCGGCGCGCAGGCCGTAGACGAGGTCGAACAGCACGTCGGAGGGGTTCGCGGCCGGGAAGCCCGCCGAGACCCCGGTCCCGACGAAGCCGATCTTGCCGGGCACCCAGGCGGTGTTGGCCACCGTATCGGCGGCGAGGAAGCCCTTCGGGCGGCTCACGCCGTTGCCGCTCACGAAGGCGGTGCCCTCCTGCTCGGCGAAGGCGGTCTCGACCTCGTCGGCGAGCCAGGCGTCGATGTCGACCACCGCGTCGTCGAGGAGGGTCTGGGTCGCCGCCGGCATGGCGTAGAGCTCCATGGCCGGGTAGCTCATCTCGGCGAGAACGGGGCTGTCGGTCTGGGGCCGCGCCGCCGTCTCGGCCACCCAGCCTGCCACGGGCGCCGTCACCGACATCGCCCGCTTGTACTGGCCGCCCGAGATGGTGCGCACGGTGGCGAGCGCGCGGATCGGCGAGAGGGCGGCGAGGCGCCGCAGCACCTCGCGCTCGATCGTCGGCGGCACGAGGTAGCCGCCGTCCGGGCCCGAGCCCGCGGAGAGCGCCTTCTCCTCCAGCCGCTTCAGGCCGGCGCTCTCGCCGGCCCGCACGTAGAGGTCGAAGGCCGCCTTGTGCTCGGACAGCCCGAGCCCGTCGCGGGCGGCGGCCTCGGGTTGCCCGAGGGGCGGGCGGGCGCGGTCGAGGCTGAGCCGGTCGAGCCGGGTCCGGGCGGTGTCGAGGGCCGCGTCGATGCGGGCGAGCTTCTCCTCCGTCACCACGTCGGGCCCGAGGCGCCCCTCGATCTCGGCCATGCGGGCGTCGTTCGTCGCCTTGAAGGCCTCGAAGGCGGTGGCGAGGTCGGCCAGGGCCGCCTTGGTCTCGCCGGCGCCGGCCTTGTTCTCCAGGGCGGGGCCGGTCTTCGTCTCGATCGTGCCGGGGGCGGTGTCGGGGAGCGTCATGCGTCGTCTCGCGGGTGGTGGGGGCGGGGAGGTGACGGCCGGGTCAGGCCCGGGCCGCCGGGCGCTGGCGGATCGCCGGGCGGACTTGCACGCGGGCCGGGAGGCCGGTCCGGAGGCAGGGGGCGCGCCGCGGCGCGAGGCGGCGGGCGAGGGAGCGGATCTCGGCGGCGAGCCCGGCCGGCTCGGCGCCGGCCGTGCGGGCGCCGGGCTGGAGCGGGAAGGTGACGAGCGAGATCTCCCAGAGATCGAGCGCCCGCAGGTGGCGGTAGCCGGCCCGGTCGGGCGCGGCCCGCACGGTGCGGAACCCGATCGAGAGTCCGTCGACCGCGCCCTCGCGCATCAGCGCGTCGATCTCGCGGGCCCGCTGCACGGCGAGGTTGAGGCAGCCCTCGACGCGCAGCCCGCGCGCGTCCTCGGCGAGGGACAGCCAGCGGCCGATCGGCTCGGCCGGGTCGTGCTGCCAGAGCATGCGCACGCCCATCGTGCCGCGGGCCCGCAGTGTCTCGGCGAAGGCACCCGGCGCCACCACGTCGCGCCCGAGGTCGGGCACGCCGAAGAGGCTGGCGTAGCCGCTGAAGAGGCCGTCCATCGGGGTACCTCGCGGGGGGAGCGGCGTGGCGGGGCTATGCCGGCCGGCAGGCGTGTCTCGACTTCACCTCTCCCG
>NZ_BJZU01000087.1 GCF_007992195.1 Methylobacterium oxalidis
GGTGAGGGGTGCGACATCTCCGGACGGGAGAGGGGACCCGCGCCGGGTCGTGTCAGGCCGGCGGCGGCGTCGCGTCAGGCGGCCGGCCCGTAGCCCACCGCCTCGCGCTTCTCGTACGGGGTCAGGAAGTCCGCCGCCTGCACGCGGCGCCAGAGGGATTCGCGCTCCGGCGCCAGCGCCTCGACGGCGTCGAGGTCGGGCTCCAGGCTCGCGGGGCCGAAGGCCGGCTCCAGCCACTGGGCGAGGCTCTCGGCGGTGCGGCGCACGAGCGGGATCACGGTCTGGCGGTAGAAGGCGCGGTTGGCCTCCGCGTAGTTGGCGTGGGTGTTGTCGCCCGGCAGGCCGAGGAGGAGGGGCGGCACGCCGAAGGCGAGCGCGATCTCGCGGGCGGCTCCGGCCTTGGCCTCGACGAAGTCCATGTCCTTCGGCGAGAGCGCGAGCGGCTTCCAGTCGAGCCCGCCCTCCAGGAGGAGCGGGCGCCCGGCATTGTCCGCGCCCTGGTAGTTCGCCTCGAGCTCGCCCTTCAGCCGCGCGAACTGGACCTCGCTCAGGGTGCCGCCGGCGCCGGCGAAGACGAGGGCGCCGGAGGGCCGGGCGGTGTTGTCGAGGAGCGCCTTGTTCCAGGCGCCGGCGGCGTTGTGGATGTCGAGGGCCGCCGCCGCGGCCTCCATCGGCGAGAGGCCGTAATGGTCGTCGAGGGGGTGGAACAGCGTCAAATGCAGGATCGGCGGCACGCCCGCGCCGGTCTGGTCGTAGTGCAGGCTGCGCCCGCCGACGTCGTAGGCGTAGGATGCCGGCCAGCCGTCCGGGCCCGGCACCACCCGCATCCGGTCGGGCCGCAGGACGTGCAGCTCGCGCGGGCTGCCGTCGAGGCTCACGGCCTCGAGATACGCGTTGCCGGAGACCATCAGGTGCCCGTAGAGCGCCTCGAGCAGGCGCGCGCCGCCCTGGCGCGGGTTCGGCCGGGCGAGCAGCGCCGCGAGCGGCCGGGCGGCCTCGGCGCCGGGGCCCGTCAGGATCAGCGGCAGCGCGGCGGCCGCCTCGGCCACGAGGCGCACGGCGCGGTGCACCACCGCGTTGCGCGCGAAGCCCGCGCGGGCGAGCGCGGTGCCCTCCCGCGCCGTCCAGACGGCGCGGCCATCGCCGTAGAGGGCGAAGCCCGGCACCGCGAGGGGCGCGGCCTTGGCGGCCGGCACGTAGCCCGCCGCCCGCGCGATCCGGGTGAGAAGGTTCGGCATGCGGTTCCTCGTGCGATGTGACCTCAGCCCTCTCCGGTTCGCGAGGGGCGGCCTTTCCGGATAC
>NZ_BJZU01000088.1 GCF_007992195.1 Methylobacterium oxalidis
CGGTCGGCTGACGCTGACTCGACCTCTCCCGAACGGGAGAAGTGGGGTTGCGGCTCCGCCTGTGCGGCCCTGAAGCAACCAGGCGCGGGCCCCCCTGGACGGGAGAGGCGGGGTTCCTACAGGCTGCGGATGCGCGGCTCGGGGCCGGCGCGCAGGAGCAGGTGCGTCAGGGCCCAGACGAGGGCGTCGAGGCGGTCCGGCGAGGCGCCGGTCGAGAGCCCGTCCGGGCCGAAATCGCACATTAGAGAATTGTGGCAATTTCCTGAGCAAAATCAGGAACATGTGCTTTACAAAGCAATCGCAGAAAAGCGTGAACAGCCGCAGAACGAAGTTCGGCACTGTAAAGCGGCAGATGGGCTGCGCGCAGACGCTGAAAATGAAAACGCCGTCGCGGGGGTAGGAGCCCGCAACGGCGCAATTCCGAATGGTTCGCAGCAAAGAACCGATGCTCAAAATAGGGTGCGGACCACGCCTCTGGCAAGGCACATCACGCTTGCCGAAATCGCTCGTGCTCTTGGCGGCAAAGTCACCGGACAACAGGTCGTGGCACCGGGGCCCGGTCACTCCGATCGCGATCGAAGCCTGTCCGTTCGCCTGTCTGTCGCTTCGCCGGATGGCTTTGTGGCTCACAGCCATGCAGGCGACGATTGGCGCGTCTGCCGAGACCACGTTGCGTCGGCTCTGGGCTTTCCAGCTGATCGCTGGCGGCGTGTCTGCGATGAAGATCCTGCCGCCTCGCAGCGGCGCAAGGAGGTCCGGCACCGGGTCGAGGAGCAGCACCGCGCCGAGACGCTGCGCCGCCAGCGCCAAGCCCTTGCCATGTGGCAAGATGGGCGCGACCCGCGCGGGACCGTCGTTGAAGCCTACCTGCGGTCACGCGGCCTCATACTGCCGGCCGAGATCGCAGGCGAGGCCCTGCGCTTTCATCCGCGCTGCCCATGGGAGGCCGGCACCGCGCCCGCGATGGTTGCTGCCCTCCGCTGCATCCGCACGGGCGAGGTCCTAGGCGTTCATCGCACGGCACTGTCGCCAGACGGGCAGAAGCTCGGGCGTCGGATGTTCGGCACGGCCGCCGGCACCGCGATCATGCTGGATCCGGAGGAGATCGTTAGCGTCGGCCTCACTATTGGCGAGGGCATCGAGACCTGCCTTGCCGCTCGGCAGCTCGGGCTCACCCCCGTATGGGCACTCGGCAGCGTCGGGGCGATCGGTGCCTTTCCCGTGCTACCCGGCATTGAGACGCTGAGCGTCCTCGCCGAGAACGACGCGGGTGCCAGCGCCCGGGCCTGCCAAGAAGTAGGCACCCGCTGGCATCGCGCGGACCGGCTCGTCGACATCATCAAGCCCCGGGTCGGCACTGACATGAACGACGTGCTTCGGGAGGGCTCCGCAGCATGCCGTTGAATGAATCGCACGCTCAACACGATCCTTTCGTGCGAGAGCCTTTTGCCCCGCTTGGAAGGCAGCGGGATGATCCGTTGCTCGGCTTCACCTTTGACGGGGACGCTCTACCCGATCCGCCCCGGTACCTCGTGAAGCACATGCTCCCTGCGGAAGGCGTTGCGATGCTCGGTGGCCAGTCGGGCGCCGGTAAAACCTTCACGGCTATCGACTTGGCTGTGTCGCTTGCAACAGGCGAGCCCTTCTTCGGCCGGAGGATTGGGGAGCAGGTTGGCACCCTCATCCTCGCTGCGGAAGGTGCCGGAACGATCGCTACGCGAATCGAAGCCGCGCGCACAGCTCGGGCCGGCGTGAAGAGGCTTCCGATCGCTTGGATGGGAGCCGTTCCCAACCTCGCTGACGCCGAGGAGGTGAGGGCGCTGCAGCCCAAACTACGCGAAGTCGACAAGCGCATGCGCGAGGCTTTCGGCGTGCGCCTCGGCTTGATCATCATCGACACAATGGCTGCGGCCTTTGCCTTGAAGGACGAGAACGACGCAGCCGAGGCGCAGCAGGCTCTTCGGCATATGCGGATGCTGGGCGACCCAATCGGCGCCCTTGTCCTGCCTGTTCACCACTACGGCAAAACCGAAGAGACGGGCCTACGCGGGTCATCCGCTTACCGTGGCGGTGCAGATGCCGTTCTGAGCGTCCTCGCTGATCGCAACCAGGTCACGGGTGAGGTCAGCGAACGCTCTCTGAACCTTGCGAAGAGCCGCTACGGCGAAGAGGGACCGATCGCTGCCTTCTCGCTCCGGTTCATCGAGCTTGGAATTGACGATGACGGTGACTCGTTTGGCGCATGCGCAGTCGACGTTGCGCTCGATTCTGCACCGCCATTATCGCGCAAACGCCAGCCCAAGGATCCGCTCGCGATCGTGGCGCTCAAGGGAGCGTTCGCTGAAGTCATCAGCAGCGGTCAGGACGTTCCCGTAATGGGCGATGGCCCAACCGTGCGTGCGGTCACCGTCGAGCAGATCCGCGGCGAGTTTCGGCGTCGCTACGCGACGGGTGAGACCGATGCCGAGAAGAAGGCCAACACGATCCGGCAGGCGCTCAAGCGAGCGCTGGCAGCCTGCTCGAAGCACGGGTTCCGAACCGGCTCTTGGGGTGGGGAGGAATGGCTATGGCAAGCGTAGCGGTGACGGGCGTGACACCCGTGACAAATGGCAAATGTCACGCCCGTCACGCCCCCTGCAGCCGTGACATGTGCCGTGACATCGAGGAGCCCCCCTACGTAGTAGGGGCTCCCATGTCACGCCTGTCACGCGGGCTGATTTCCGCGTCACCGGCTTCAGGGCCGATTTTGAGGATGTCACGCTTTTGCGGGGTATTCGATGATCGCCCCGGCCGACCAATTTGGCCCGTGGGCCGCTGGCATCGAGCCAGCCGAGCGCATCGCCAGATTGCGGAGCCTTCGCACCACCGTTCGGCTGAGCACCGGGCCCCGCGGTGAATACCTCGCGGATCTCCTCGCCCGCGCCGAGCGCGATGACCGGCACCTTGAGCCTGCTCTCGCGGCCCTCCATCGCCTTGCACCCATCGACCGCCGCAGCGTGCTCTGCAGCTTCGCCGCCCTTCACCGATCCGCTTGAGGAGTCTTCGCGTGACCGCGCTTCCCGTCGAGATGGACGCCGCTGCGATTGAGCACGCGATCCTGACCCTCGCTCGAACCGGCGGTCCAACAGCATGACGCCGCGTGAGCAAGCCGCCTTCAACGCCGGCATCGAGGTCATGCGTCAGATGGCGATGGCCGCTGCCGTCACCATCGAGATTCGGGATGACGCCCAGGAGGTCCGCCAGCGGGCCGCCGTCGCCGCTCTGCAGGGCCTCGCCGAGGGCGCCAAGGCTCTGAACATCACGACTCACGCCGAACGGGATGGCTGACATGACGACAGGCAAACCCTCGCCGCCCCCCCGCAAAGGAGTGCGCCCCGGTGGCATGGAGGCCAAGATCCTGGCGCAGGCCAAGGATCCGCAGCGCGTCTCTGAGCTGCTGGCGGAGAAGGCGCTGCAGGACGCGATCCGCCGCCGACGCAACCAGCCGGCCCGGTATGATGTGAAGATCGATAGCGCCGAAGACGGCACGTTGCGTCTCGCACCATCGACGGGCGGAGAGGTGACGGACCTTGCCAGGCGCCTCAATGCTTTCGGCACGCCCTCGGTCGACTTTGCGGCGTACATGGTCGGCCAAGTCGCCACGGCCGCACGTAGCGCCGGGCGCAACTTGCCGACTTCGGCCCAACTCAACGCCGCCCTTGCCGTCGTAGACGGGACCGAGCCTGAGAACGAGACCGAGGCCATGCTGGCGGTTCAGATGTTCGCCACGCACGACGCCGCGATGGCGATGCTAGGGAGCATGAAGCAGGCGGGTGATGTCGTCCGGCAGCAGGAGACCGGCAACCTCGCGATCAAGCTGCTGCGGACCTACACGGCGCAGATGGAAACGCTCGCCAAGCTCCGCCGCGGAGGCGAGCAGAAGGTCCGTGTGGAACACGTCCACGTCTATCCAGGCGGACAGGCTGTCGTTGGCGACGTGACCGTAAACGGCGGATCAAACCCGGTCGGACAGGAACCGCAGCGTCTCAACCGCCAGCCGTAGAGCCCTTCGCGCCTCTCGCCTGTCGCTGACGGCTGCCGCTGAATAGTACCCATGCCGGAGGTTCGCGGCGCCAGCTCGCGCCCGACCTTCCGGCGTCCTCGCTCCCGTGCTCTTGCCACCGTGAAACCGGCATCGCCCGTTCTTCATCGCGGGCGACATGCACGCTCCGCCGTCCCGCCTTCTCGCCCCACAGCGGGGCGCGGCAAAGGCACCCTGCAGACGAGCGCAACCGCACGGTTCATGGGGTGGACCTTCGACTTTTTCGGCCGCCCCCCTGTCCCCGGCTTCAACCTTCAAGGCTCTGTCGATCATATAAGCCACCCTACCACTGCCCGACGCCGTTGGCTTGCTCGCCTGCTCTGGCCGAAGGCGCGACCATCGCGAACCTGTTGAAACGCTTGAGAGGATCCAGACGGCTCGCCACGTCGGGCAGCCCACCAAGATCATCGCGAACCACCCCGTTGGAGACAACGAGGCATGAGACGCCCTGATGAATTGGCGGCAGTAGGTGGCAGATGGCCCTGCATCCGTGAAGGGTAAGGTGATCTGGCTGATGCAGCCGCCGCTCACAGTTGAGGAGTGGGCAGAACGCTACACGCCTCGCGACGAGCACATACGTTGAGTAGCGCATGGCCGCTGCCGCAATGCGCGGGAGTGTAGTGGGGCAAGCGTGACACGTCCCAGATCGCGGCGATGCCACCACAGCTGAAACGGTGGGCGCAACGACCAAGGCGAACAGCTGGGTCACCAGGTTCACGCCTCTTTGGACATTTGGCACAGCTTCTTCGTCCAGCTGGTCATCCAGAGACAAGCAAGAGCGTGAATAACAAAGCTGATTAACATCCCGCGGCGATCATCGCGTTATTATACGTTTCGTAGCATTCCTTGAATGCTCCAGCTTGACCACTCGACCCCCCACCGATATTGTTCCACCGCTGATAGCAAATATCACGGTTCTCCCTAAACTTCGGGCATGCGCTGGACTGATTGGATCTCGTCACATTACTTTGGGAGCCGCCGCCCTGCGAATTGCGTTCAAGAGCCTTACGTCTAGCCTCATTAAGTTGCTCTGCGATTTCCTGCCCGAGATCTCCAAAAGAGTAATTATTGCCGTATTTAATCCCCTTTTTATCAAAATGTCGGGAGGAAACGATAGTTACCCTATTCGGATAGCCTGTCTCAAAAAAGTAACGGGCGTACTTTGCCCAAAACTCCACAACCTCGTGTTTGTCATCTGCCAAGATTTGTACAAGTAAATTGCACCGTTCGCACTCTCCTGTGTTTACTCCGACCATCATGGTAATTTTATCGGTAGAGTAGGAATTTCTGCCGATTAGTATCTTCTTGTCGTCTACATCTTCCTCATGGAAAGTTTCCATAATCAACTTTTCCTTAACCTCTGAGAATATGCGAGGGATAGTTTTTCCCGACAGGATACCAAATGACATAGTGCTATTGCCGGTCTTTGCTCGTTTAGATGGGGGCGCTTCTTCAGTTTCTTCGTAGACAAGTTTAGTGCCGGTATTGTCATTGGTAATACGGGCTAGATTGCGGGGAACTCTGATCCGGTAGGTACTCTGATAATCATGCACAGGTTGACTTACGGTGATTTCCTTTGCGTGCAAAAGGCTCGACTGCTGACTGCTTGATAATGATTCTACATATTGTAAGTTTGAATAATCATTTGCTTGAGCTGTACTGAGGCACATTGGCAGAATACAGAATGTTGAAACTAGGACCGCAACATATAAGCTCAAACGTCCCGTAGGCATGTTGTATCTCCTGGCAAGAAAACAAATTCAGCAACTTCGCAGACAGACTTCCCTTCTGATGCCGCCCCGCAGTCTATGGCTGCGCGCTAATCAAATCACCGGGTGCTTCATGATGCTGGACCTAGGG
>NZ_BJZU01000089.1 GCF_007992195.1 Methylobacterium oxalidis
GAGGCCGCGCACGGTGCCGGCGGGCGCGGAGAAGGATTGATTGTCCTGCACGAAGGCGATGTCGAGGCCGGCCTCGGCCAGGACGTCGGCGCGGTAGGTCTCCGAGAACCAGCCCCGGTCGTCGCCGTGCCGCTTCGGCACCACACGCTTCACGCCCGGGATCTCGCACGCGATCACCAGCACCTCGGCCTCCTCCTCGCGCAAACGGTCCCCGCTCCGGCCCGCCGCCGACCCGGCAACGTGGGCGACAGCTCCGCGCATCGAGCCCATTCTCGCTGCCGATGCAAGCTGATAACGGCCCCTTCCGTCGCACCTCCAACGCCCGCGGACACCCTCAGAACCGCGCTTTGACCTTCCCGGCTCGAGGCTGTAGGCACTAGGGCAAAGGTAACCAACCGATCCCGATCACACGGACAAAGTGCCTGAAATGAGGAAAGCCCTTATCACCGGCGTCACCGGCCAGGATGGAGCATACCTCGCGCAGCTCCTGCTGCGCCACGGTTACTCCGTCTATGGGTTGGTACGCCGGTCGAGCACGACCGACGTGAACGACCTCCGTCTGCGCTGGCTCGGCATTGCAGACAAGATTACCTTGGTGGACGGCGATCTGTCCGACCTGTCCAGTCTGATGAGGGCTATCCGTCAGATCGAACCGGACGAAGTCTACAATCTCGCGGCGCAGTCCTTCGTGAAAACCTCCTGGCAACAGCCGCTTCTGACGGGCGCGGTCACGGGGCTCGGCGGCGCGCACATGCTCGAAGCCGTGCGCATCGAGAAGCCGGATGCGCGGTTCTATCAGGCATCTTCCTCGGAGATGTTCGGTCTTATTCAGGAATCCGTCCAGAAGGAGACGACGCCGTTCTATCCGCGCTCGCCCTACGCGGCCGCGAAACTCTACGCGCACTGGATGACGGTGAATTACCGCGAGAGCTTCGGGCTGCACGCGTCGAGCGGGATCCTGTTCAATCACGAGAGCCCGCTGCGCGGCATCGAGTTCGTGACGCGGAAGGTCACGGACGGCGTCGCCCGGATCAAGCTGGGTCTCGGGCACGAACTCCGCCTCGGCAACATCGACGCGCAGCGGGACTGGGGTCACGCCCGGGATTACGTGAAGGCGATGTGGCTGATGCTGCAGCAGGAGACGGCGGACGACTACGTCATCGCGACGGGTCGCACTGTTACCGTCCGCGACATGTGCCGGATCGCGTTCGACCATGTCGGGCTCAACATGGACAAGTTTCTCGTCATCGACCCGAACCTGTTCCGTCCGGCCGAGGTCGACATCCTCCTCGGCGACGCCTCGAAGGCAAAGGCCAAACTCGGCTGGGAGGCCGAGACCTCGCTCGAAACGATGATCAAGGAAATGGTGGACGCCGACGTCCAACGGCTCTCGAACGTCAGATAGAACCGTCTCATTTGGTCGGCACTCTACAAGAAGCAACTTCATGTCCGAGAGAATCCTAATCACGGGTGCCGATGGATTCGTAGGACGACACGTCATAGAGGCGCTGCTCAAACGGCCGGGCGAAGCGAACCGGATCTTCGCGACCTGCCGGGCCGGCTGCCGCGCCTTTCCGGCCTCCGTCGAGACGGTGGCGCTCGATGTGACCGAACCGCTACAGGTCCAGAGGGTCGTAGCCGAGACGAAGCCGACTACGATCCTCCATCTTGCGGCGATCGCAGCGACTCAGGATGCGCAGAAGGATCGCGGCCATACCTGGTCCGTGAACCTGACGGGCACGATGTCCCTTGCGGAGGCAACCCTGACTTCCGTACCGGACGCGCGCTTCATCTATATCGGGAGCGCCGAGGTCTACGGCAGCACGTTCCAAGTCCAGTCGGGCCCGCTGGACGAGGACGCTACGCTGCGTCCCACCACGTCCTACGCCGCGTCGAAGGCGGCAGCCGACCTCCTCGTCGGCCAGATGGTCCATACCGGTCTCAATGCGGTCCGGTTCCGGCCATTCAATCACACGGGCCCGGGCCAGACGACCCGCTTCGTCGTGCCCGCCTTCGCATCGCAGATCGCCCGTATCGAGGCGGGTCTGCAGCAGCCGGTGATCAAGGTCGGCAATCTCGAACCGGCCCGCGACTTCCTCGACGTCCGGGACGTGGTCCGCGCCTACGTTCAGGCGATCTTCGCCGAGGACCTGCGGCCGGGCAGCATCTTCAACATCGCCTCCGGGATTCCCCGCACGATCGCGAGCGTTCTCCGTGGCTTATGCGATCTCTCGCGGGTCGAGATCGCCGTGGAGCAGGATGAAGGCGTCCTGCGGCGCAACGAGGTCATGTCGGCGACCGGGAACGCCGAGGTCGGGCGGAGCGCGCTCGACTGGCAGCCGCGCATCCCGTGGGAACAAACCCTGCGCGACGTCCTCGAGGAACACCGGAACGCGCTGAGGGTCTAGCCGCCGCGCGGACCCCGGTCTCCCGAGAGGGCGCCGTCTTCGATCGCGACCATCGGAGGCGGGGCCACCCCCCTCTCCTCAGAGACGGTAGATGGCCCGCAGGGTCCCCGTCGTCGGGTCGTCCCCGAAACGCGACCCGCGCTGAAGCGCCTGATCGTAGTTGGCGAACAGGTCGGCGGACCGGTCCTTGAAGTTGCCGAGGCGCTTCAGCCGCTCGATGTATCGCGGGAGGCTGAGCAGGTTGCGGACCTGATCGTCCTCGCCGAAGCCCTCGCGCACGAAGTGGGTGGCCTGCCCGACGTTCGAGATGCGATAGCGCCGCAGCGCGTCGGCGGGCACGCCCATGGTCTCTGCGAGATCGTAGGTCTCTGGCAGGCGTTCGATGTGCCAGACCGGAGCGTAGCGCATCCACGACACGTTCATGTTCACGACGATCTGATTTGAGCCGATCCAGTAGCCCGGACGGTCGAGCATGTGTTCGAGGACGTGCTTCGTCGTCGGGATGCAGCTCGCCATGTCTGAGAAGGGCGGCGCGGACGTGTATTGCGAGTATGCGGCGAGGGCTTGGTCCCTGCGGAAGACGCAGGCGTAGATTGCCGTGAAGAAGTTCTCGTTGTTGGCGGCAAACTCGCGGATCTCGTCGTGGAACGCGACGGGCGTCTCCGTCGCGATCGGCGTCGCGGATTCGAGCAGGCCGTCGACGTCCGAAAGGTCCGAGGGCCGGTCGAAGTAGGTGTAGGCGTAGTTGATATAGACGAGCTCGCTGCGCGGATGCGCCTCGATCGCGTTCAGGATCAGCGCCGTCGTGCCCGGCTTGACCAGATCGTCGTCCCCGAGAATCCAAACAAAATCGCCCGCCGCGAGCTGCGCGGTGACCGCGAGATTGCCCAACATGCCGACATTCTCGGCGTTCCGAACCGATTTGACGTCGTAGGCGGCCGCCAGTTCCTGCATCACCTGCGGCGTGTGATCGGTCGATGCGTTGTCGACGACCAGGAACTCGATCTGATCGCGGTGCGCGCTCAGATCTTGCGCCAGCAGCGGAAGCGTCTTGCTGAGCCAATCGGCTCGATTGTAGGTCGACACGCAGACCGAGAGGCGTATCGGGCTTCGCGCGAGCGGCGAACGCTCGATGTTCGGAGCGACTGCGGCGAGCTCACGCAATCGAAGCGGGTACATCTCCGTAAGAACACGGCAGAATCGATCCACCAGGCCGGACCCGTCCTCGTCCGCCTCCAGAAGTACGGAGCGCCCACGGACGAGGGCGACCGGATGGTCTGTTGCGCACAGCGTCGCGAAGAACCGCGCGTAATCCTCCGCGTGCTCGAAGACGAGCATTGCCGCTTCGCCGATCAGACGGTCGAGGCGGCGGCTCGACGATCCGCACGCCGCCACGGCTGCCCCGTCCATCAGCACGGCGAGGCGTTGGCCAGGCCGCGACGGCACACTTTCTTCCTGCGAGGAAAGGCTCGCGAGCACCCATTGTCGGTTCGGATCGGCTCCGAAATGAATCGGGTTCGAAACGAGACGGCGATCCATGTCCAGGGCTTCCGTTCGCAACGCGTCCAGGAGCGGCGATGAGATTCCCCGGTCGACTTGCACAGCGAGGCCGCGCAGCGTGCACGCGTCGCGCCGCAGCGCCGCCCCGTCCCCGTCCGCCAGATGGATCTGAGGCAAGTGCCGATCAGCATCGACCGAGGCCGAACCTACGGCGAGGGCATCCCGCCAACGATCCCGCAGATTCGCGCTCGACGCTTGGATGACGTCCGCGAGGAACGCCCAGGGGCCGGCACGGCCGTCCGCGTCGGTGAGCGTCAGGAGCGAGCGGATCTGATGGCGGCGGGCGTACTGGAAAAGGGCGGGACGCTCCCGCTCAGGCACCTCGGACAGTGCCGTGTCCGGGACCGTCAGCCATGCCTCGTTGAGGGTAGTGCGAAACTCCGGGACGAGATGAAGCAGCTTGGAGTTGCCGTCGGCGCCCATCGCCTCCAGAGCGAGGGTTCGGCTGTTCCAAGACACGGGGATGCCCGCGGCCGATCTCGTTGGCCCGTCGAACGCGTCAGCTGGGAGCGTCCGCGGCTCCGCAGCGGGTTCCAGGCAGAAATCCCGGCGGAGCCAGGAGCGCGCCCGTCCCGTGCGCGGATACGGAATGCCGGGCGGGCAGAGCGGCTCGTCAGCAGCCAGGGAGGCGGTGCTCGGCACCGTCTGCGAAGGTCGACTCAGAGGCTTTGAAGCAAGATCGCGATCCGCGCACGCTCCGACGATCATGTTCGCCAAGCGCGTACTAAGCCTGTCCCATGTGTGGTGCGACAGCCAATTCTGCTGCTCGTCGTAGAACTGGTTCAGCGCCTGACGATCTTCGATCAGGGGCATGATCGCCGCAGCGATAGCTTCGGAAGTTTCGTTAGCCGTTCGGTGACTGAAGCCCCGGATATCATTGAAGATCGGCTCAGGGGTCGTCAGCACCGGGCGACCGGTGCCGAGCGCAATGCGAACCGCAGCGCTGGCCGACTCGCCAGTCGACCGATAGACAAAGGTGAGCAGGTCGGCAGAGCTGAGGAGTGTCGAAGCCTCCCCGACGGTGAGGAAGTCGGTGACGAGAACGACCGCGTTCGACAAGCCCAAGCGGTCGATCAGAGCTCTCAGATCGTCACCCACGCGCTCGCTACGCTCGTCCAAGGTGGCACAGGCCAGAAGCAGGCGTACTCCGGTCTGGCCCGCGTCGTGGAGGAGCTTCACGGCCTCGATAAGTTCGGCGAGCCCCTTGTGGGGTAGCAGGAACCCGAAGCTGGCCATCCAGAACGTACCGTCCTGCAAACGCGCAGCGATCTCCTCGCGATCGCTTTCAGATAGCGTGGCGCCCTCCACGGCAGCGAGGCTGCGCGCCATGGCCCGCCGCGCCAGCGCTGCATCGGCCCGGCCATAGCCGTCATCGTGCCGCACATGAATGCCGAGCGGGAACAGCGCAACATTCTCGACTAGACCCAGGCGCTTCAGCCGCGTGAGATCTGCCGGTGTGTGGACGAGGATGCGTTCCAACTGTTTGAGGTGAAGCACGCCGCGTGCAACCCGGTCGCGGTCGATATGGTCGAGGAACGCGGTCGCGTGCAGTTCCAGAATAACCGGCGATCGTCGCTGCAACTCTGCGAGACGTCCTGCCGCAGAGCCAAGGATATCGAACAGCGAAGCTTGATGCTGGACTAGGATCGCGTCGAAGCCGCCAGCCTCGACAAAATCGAGCGCGCGCGACAGATCTTCCTTCAGTGAGATCGAATACAGCGGGAGGATTTTGTCAGAAGCAGCTGCGCGTGTGTCAGTGACATAGATGATTTCGAAAGCATCGCTACTAAAATTCGTCAATAAATCCTTGGTGTACTCTGCAATGCCGCAATGACTTGCCCAACTCGAGATCAGGCCGAGCCGCAGCGGTGCAGCCGTTGCGTTCCGGTTTCGAAGCAGGTCCCGGATGTATGAGTCCACGCACTGTGCACTGGCCGATCGATTATAGATCGAGCGCACGAGCTCCTTCCCATTCTGAATGGTCGTCCGGATATCTCGACCACCAACGGACCCCTCGAGGCCGGGAAGGCCGCTCTTCTGCCCTTGCTGCCAGGCGCCGAGAAACTCGCGCATCATACGGCGCAGGTCGCGCGTGTTCGGGTCGACCCATAGCGAACCGACCTCTCGAAAATGACTTTCTGCCGGAGCGAAATCATAGTCGAGGCACCAACCGGTCTGCGCGGTCAGGAAATCCGTGTGGGCGCCATAACCGGTGGCGATCACGGGACGGCCGCTCAGCATCGCCTCGGCGGCGGGGAGGTTGAAGCCCTCGCCGCGCGTCGGCAGGACCACGACATCGCTCGCCTTGTACAGATCGGCGAGTTCCCGCTCGGTCAGGAAGCTCTCGTCCACCTCGACCGGCGCCGCGTCGGGATGCGTTTCCCGGAAACGTGCGATCTGATCGGCGACGTCGTTGTGGATGTTGGCGAAGGTCTTGATCAGCAGTTCGACCGGCTCGTCGCGCGTGAACTCGGCGAAATAGGCCGCCAACAGGACGTCGACTCCTTTCCGCGGGAAGGCCGACGAAACGTGAAGGAAGCGCATGCGCCGCCGCGCGGGCGCCATCGCCGGCCCAGACGCGGCCCCGTCGTGCGGAGCTTCCGCCGGCGCCTCCCGGTAGGCATCGCCGACGCCGAGCGGCACCACGCGGATCGGCAACTTGCAGCCGGAGTCGCGCAGCACCTTCCGAACGAAGTTGCTGGCCACGATCAACGCGTCGAAATTCACGTTCAGATGCGCGACGTGCCCGTGCGGAACGAGTGATTCTTCCCAGAAGAACGTCGCGACGCGCAGCCGCGCCTCGCGCTCGTCCTTGATGAGGGGATAGTGGTGGCACAGGGAGACGTAGTCGCCATCGTCGGGCGGCGCGTCGCCCCACGGCTGCAGCATGGCCTCGATGCGGTGGGTCTCGGGTGACTCGAAGGCGATGGAGGGCGCCTCGATTTTCGCCCCGTGAAAATGATTGACGCGGACCGCCGCCCCGAGGTCGGAGAGCCCGAGTGCGAGATCGCGGTTGACGCCGGACAAGCTGTAGTGCCCGTCGATATGGCCGACGATGCGGATGGAGAGCGGCTCGCCCACCGCCCCGGCGCCGCCCGTGCTGCGCGGTGGACAGAGATCGAGCGCGCGCGGTCGATGCGGCAGCCAGGCCCTTTCATCGGCGAGGCCGGAGTGACCGTTCGCCGCCGGATCCGTCTGAACGGCATCCTGCGCGCCATTCCGCTTGCGGCGAAACCAGCGGTTGTGGAGGCCGAAGAACGACAGCAGTGTCGCCGATCTGCGCAGGGAGCCGCGCCTGAACTCGCCCTGGACCGCGGGCCCGGCTGCGCTTTCGAGCCTGCCGAGCAACCGCGCGGGCCAGCCGAGAACCCAGATCTCGACCGCAGATGACGGTTCGCTGGCTAGCTTGGCCGGATCGAGCGGGATCACGAAAGCGCAGTGGCCGTTGCGGCCGATATCGTCGGCCTCCAGGTCCTTTCGCCAGCGGTCCGCAACGAAATGCCCGTAATATCTTCCACCGATGAGGACGATGACGCCGAGGTCGCGATCGCTCTGCGCGAGCGTCACCCAACCGTGCAGCGCGCCGTCGCGATATCCGTCGAAGTGCCCCCTCAGATTCTGCGGCTTCCGGAGATCGATGACGTTCACGCGGAAAAATCCTCTCGGGTCGGGCGGATCATGTCCAAGTTGACCTGTGCTGCACGGCAACGGCCGGGCCCCACCGAAGGTGGGTCAGAGCGTCGGAGGTGCCGCGAGCGCCTTGTAGCGGCGCGCGAGCTCCGATCCCATGTAGCGGTCCCAGAAATCGAGCGCGGCGGTGACCTGCCTCGGCCGCTCCGTCAGAAAGTGATGGAGCGCAGCGGAGGTCGCAACCGTCCGCGGCTCCGGACTTCCGGCGCGCCAGAGGTCGGTGGACTCGAGCAATGCGGCCGAGGGAGTCGGTTCGACGCCGCGCGCGGCGCCCGGGTCGAGCAGGACCGGCTCGGGACCGCGGCGGGACGAGGGCGGGAAACGACTGACGGCCGCCGCCCATCGGTCCTCGTAGCTGTTCCGATACGTCGGCCGTGCAAATCGCGCCCCGGCCAACCGCCAACTGTCGAGGAGCACGAGCGTCGTCCGGCTCGCATCGGTTTGGGCGGAGAGGTCATCCGGAAGCAGGACGATGATGTCCTGCCCGTCCGCATCGGCGCTGGATTTCACGCGGATCGCAGGTGCCGCGGTCAATCGCTCGAGAAGTCCTGCCGGCAGGAGAGACTCAACTCCCTGGCGCACGCCGATGGAAACCGGCTCGGCGACAATCTCACTCAGCAGGTCGGACATCAGAGTGTCGATGCGGGCACGTGCCCGCCGCAAGATCGCGAAAGCGTCGCTCTTCCGCTGCAGTTCGGCGCGTTGCTGCCGCCGCGCCGCGACGGCGGCGGCCTCCGCCGACTGGGCGATCTCGGCTCGGACGACCGCATCGCCCTTCTCGATGAGCCGGGCCTCCCAGTTCCGCAGCTCGTCGTCGGAAGGTAGCCGCTCCAACTTCTCAAGGTAGATCGCTTCGAGCGTTGCGCCCTGCTGAGACATCGGTGCTGTCACTCTCGCTCGTCACAAACGTGGGCGCAGACCCTGCCGACATGGCTGCGGCCAGGATGCTCGCCTCGCGAACCGGGCGCGCGCATCGGTTGGGCTCGATCTCGACAGGCAGCGCTCGGCGCTGCAACGCCTGCCACAACTCAGGGAGGTGTCTTAATGGCCTCGCCCTGCGCACCGCAAGTGCACACCCGGAAAAGCGCTGCCCGCGACGCCGCGCTTCGCCCAGTCGGGCCGACTCTCGCGCCGCAATCGGAGCATCTGCTCCGATTGCGGCCGTCAGCCGCTCAAATCAAACCGTAGCGCGCCTCGTAGGCGTCGACGATCAGTCGGTTCCACGCCTGCCCGGCGGCGCGGGGAGCATAGCGTTGCCGGAGCGGCAAAAGGACCGAGGGTCCGGTCCGCGCGATCTCCAGAAGCGACCGATCGTCGACAAAGACGGACGGCCGCACCTCACGCAGGTTCCGGAACATCGAGGAGCCGCTCACGGCGACGGGGCGCCCGGAGGCCAGAGCGTAATCGATGCAGCTCGAAATGCCGCGCCCGGGGGCGTCGTCGTACAGGAAGGCATTGAGATCGTTGCTCGCGAGGAATTGGAGCAACCCTTCTTCTTCGAAGAAATCATGCGTGAATTCGAGGCTGATGCCGGGCTTCGTTACCGCTTGCCGGCAATCGGAGATGATGTTGGCCAGGGCCGAAGCCTCGATCATGCCCGGCAGGTCATGCGCCGGAATGTTGATCCGGATCCGCGCTGCGTTGAATTGCGCGTTCATGAGACGGCAGAGCCGGTCGAAGCCCTTCCCCCCGTCGCGAACCCGAACGAGCCGACCGTGAAGACGGGGTTCTCGGCCCGCACGTCCGCAGGAGCATCGGGAATGAAGCGCGGGGCGGATATCACCCGCGGATTTTCCGTCACGAGGGTCGGATCCGCGCAGATCAGGAAGTCGAACGGGGCCGGATCGATGCTGTGCGCGCCGGCCTCGTGCCCCTCGTGCCAGATCGCGTAAGTCGCCACCGCGTCGCCGCAGAGCCGGTCCTCGGCCGCCCAGGCCAGGGTCGCGGGATGGTGGTTGAACAGCACGAGCCGCGGGCGCGCCGAACTGAGACAGGCAGCGAATTCCTCCCGCGAGCCGCTCTCACAGTAATGCCAGGTCAGCGGGGTGACCATCGTGGCCAGCGCATCGAAGAGGCGTCGGCCAAATTGGTAGACGCCGCAGCGTTCCCCGGAATGATTGACGAACAGGCAGTCGATCGATCGCTCGGCGCGCGGTTGTTCCGATCCGGAAGCCCATCGCCGAAAGCGGTCGATGTAGCGCTGCGGGCGCAACCTCACGTCAGGCTCGGCCTCGATTGAACGCGTCGCGGATGGTCAGGGTGCGGGCATCTCCGGCACCGGTCGGATCAGTCATCCGGACTAGCCTAGCGGGCGCAAGTCGGTCAAATTTCGGATTCGGGCAGGGCCGCAGGCTTCGGTCAACAATCACGAAGGGAGACGGTGTGGCAGAGGATTTCTTCTGATGCGTCGCGATGAACCCTCCAGATTCACGAGCTGGGCCAGGGCCGTCCGATCGCCGGTCAGGTGGGCCGCGCGGGTCGTCAAGCGCCGGGCGCGGCGCCTTATGGCCGGCGATCTCGTCCACGCCACCTACGGCGCTCTGCTCGGCCGCGCGCCGGACCCGGACGACCTCGCCCACGGCCGGCAGATCCTCGCGGGCGGTGCCGGCCTGCAGGGACTCATCGCAGAACTCCTCGCCAGCCAGGAGTTTCGCGACCGCGCCGAGGCCGAGCGGCACAGAAGCGAGGCGCCCGAGAGCGTCACCCGCCTGTTCCGCCTGCTCCTCCAGCGCGAGCCCGAGCCGCAGGCGCTCGATCATTTCGCTGAACTCGCCGCGCGCGCTTCGCCCGAGGCCGTGCTCGCCGGCCTGATCGAGAGCCCTGAGTTCCTCCAGCGCGTACGCGACCGCCTCCCCGCGTCGGAACACTCCGTGGATGGCGGCCCTCCGCCCAGTCTGCGCGACTTGGCGGAGGTCGTCTCCATGATCCAGGATTTCGTGTCCGCGCGTCTGTTCGCCTCCGGATCTCGGCTGCAGCTCGGCGGTCCCGTGGCGCCGAGCACTGAGCCCGCCGCCCTCAAGGCCGCCGCGCACGCACTCCTGATGTCGGCCGCTCTCTGCCCTAGCCTGGACGGATCTGTCGGATGAGCGCGATGCCGCCTTTTCCGGCATCGCGTCCGACACCCGCCCGGATCTTGGTCGATGCGCGCGCGCTCCAGGAGCCCGCCTCGCAGGTGAGCCTGTCGGCCCTGCACGGACGCATCGTTCTGTCGGCGCTCCGGGCGCATGGCTGGCACGGGCCTGCGCCGCGCATGATCGCTCTCGTCGACGCGTCTCTGCCGACCCTCGACGGCGACAACGCCGCGCTGTTCGACGAGACGTCACAGGCGCCGCAGCAGACCGCCGGCGAGGGTGCGTGGCTGATCACCCTTTCGCCGATGATCCACGACCCGCTCTGGCTGCGGAGCCTCATACGGGACGCCCGTGTTCGCACGATCGCGCTGTGCAGCGATATCTCGATCCTCACGGACCCGGAGCGTCTTCGCGATCAGGTCGGGCGCGCGCACGCCCTCGCTGCGCTCGCGTGGCTGACGGCCTACGATTGCGTCGCGACCCTGTCCTCCGACGCCAAGGGACTGCTGGGGCAGGCCCTCGGCCCCCGCGGTCCCTCCGCGTTCGCCATATCGACGGCGCCGCGGGCGGCCTTTGCCGAGTCCGGAGGCGCGCCGCGGCCCCGCTCGGATCGCTCCGGCATCCTCGCCAGCGGTGCCGGCGATCCGCTCGGCTGCATCGAGACGCTGCTGCGAGCCCACGCACGCTCGACCACGCTCCACGCGCCGCCCGTTCCGCTGATCGTCCGGGAGAAGCTGACATGGGAGCGGCGGGCGCATCTGCGCACCGTCTACGCGCAGGCAGGCGGGCAACCGCTCAACCTCGTCTTTCACGCCTGCGAACCGACGCGCGAGAACCTCGACGACGCCCTTCTCACGGTTCCCTGCGCGAGCGGCGACCGGTCCCTTCTCACGGCGCTGGAAAGCGCGGCTGCGGGGACGCCCGTCATCGCACCGGATTATCCGGCCCTCCGAGAGGAGACCGGTCGTGAGACGTACCGGTTCGCGCCCGACCGGCCCGACGCGCTTCAGGCCCTCGTCGAGCGGGTGGTCCAGGAGCGCGATACCTGGGAAGGTTTGCGGGATGAGCAGAGCGCGATCGCGCGCGAATTCACCGAGAGCGCCCTGGCCCATCGCGTCCTGGAGGGCATCGACGGCGCGTCCCGCGCGCTACTTCCCCTCACGCCGCGCATCGGTTACGCGCGCCCGCAGATCGCCGTGCTTACACCCCTGCCGCCGTCGAGATCCGGAGTAGCCGATTTCTCGGCGGCGACTCTTGCCGCCCTCGCGGACTACGCCGATATCCACGTCTTCACCGATACCGTCTCGCCCCGCGCGAGCCGAGCCTACCGATCCGTCAGCCCGATCAGCCAAGCCTACGCGATGCGGGACCAGTTCGACGCCACGATCTCCGTGCTCGGCAATTCCGACTATCACCTCTCGATCTACCGGTATCTCCTGGAGCGCGGCGGTGCCGCCATCGCGCACGACGCGCGCATGCTCCATTTCTACGTCGGCTGTCTCGGTCTCGAGCGCACCCTGCAGGTGGCGCGCGCTGAAGGAGAGAGCGGCGCGGACGCGGCGGCCGTCGCGACTTGGATGCAGGACCAGGACGCGCTGCCCATCCTTTTCCTCTCCGAGATCGCCGCTGCGGCCCGGCCGCTGTTCGTGCACTCGCGCCTGACGGCGGATCTCATCGGGCGCTACTATCGCGCCACGCCCATCGTGCTGCCCTTCGCCCAATACCGAGAGGTGCCGGCACCGGAAAAGTGGCGGCGGGCAGCCGGTGCGCCCGTCTCGCTGGTGACTTTCGGCTATGTCGGCGACGACAAGGCCCCCGACCGGATCATCGCGGCGGTCGCGATGCTGCGCCGCTGGGGGGTCGACGCGCGCCTAACCTTCTGCGGCTACGCCGAGCCGGCGCTCCGCGACAGGCTGAGATCGCTCGCGGCGGATCTCGGCATGGGAGACGCCGTCGAAATCTCCGACACCTTCGTGACCGAGGACGCCTACCGGCAGCGGATGGCGGAGGCGGACATCGGCATTCAGTTGCGCACCTACAAGATGGGCGGCCTGTCGGGCGCGTTGAGCGATTGCATCTCGGCGGCCCTGCCCACGATCGCGAACGCGCACCTCGCGCAGGCCATGGAGGCGCCCGCCTTCGTCCGTACCATTCCGGACACGAACGCGCCCGTCGACATCGCCGAGGCCGTCCTCGGCATCCTCCAGGCCGGCGAGCACGCACACCGCCCTCTCGAAGCGGCGCGCGCCTATGCGTCCGACCACAGTTGCGACCGCTACGCGCGCCTCCTGCTCCAAGAGCTCGGCTTCGACGTCGAGCGGCGGGACGCCGTGTCCTGCGTCGCGTGATCATCCACGGCGGTCCGGCAGCCGCCGCATTCCCGATCGGGCGGGCTCGCTCTCCGGGCCCGGGCGCGTCCTCGAACCGCCCCTCTCCGGTTGACGATCCGACTCAACCTGTAGCTATACAGGGCCCGAAACCAGTACGGCGCGAGCCCGACGGGAGGCCTGTTGATGCGCGGATCCTACAAACGTATCGAGTCATGTCGCGTCAGCGGGTCGCCCAACCTGATCCCGGTTCTCCACCTCGGTCAGCAGGAGCTGACGGGCGTCTTCCCCGCGCCGGGTGAGGCCGTGACGGAAGGGCCCCTCGAGCTGGTCTGGTGCCCGGACAGCGGGCTGCTGCAGCTCGCGCACACCTACGATGCGTCGGAGATGTACGGCGACAATTACGGCTATCGGTCCGGCCTCAACGCGTCGATGGTCACGCATCTGACCCAGAAGATCGATTTTCTCGAGAAATTCGTCGATCTGAAGCCCGGTGACACGGTCCTCGACATCGGCTCGAACGACGCGACCTCCCTGAAGGCATACCAGACCTCGGGCCTGCGGCGGATCGGCATCGACCCGACCGGGGCGAAGTTCCGCCAGTACTATCCGGACGATGTCCAACTCGTCCCGGATTTCTTTTCCGCGGCGAATTTCCGCAAGGTCAGCGACCGTCAGGCCAAGATCGTCACGTCGATCGCGATGTTCTACGATCTCGACGACCCGATCGCCTTCGCGCGCGACATCGCCTCGGTGCTGGCACCGGACGGCGTCTGGCATTTCGAGCAGAGCTACATGCCGGCGATGCTCCGCACCGTGTCCTACGACACGATCTGCCACGAGCACCTCGAATACTACTCGCTCGGCGTCGTGCAGAAGATCCTCGAAGCGGCGCAGCTCAAGGTTCTAGACGTGCAGATGAACGGCGTTAACGGCGGCAGCTTCGCCGTGACCGCCGCACCGGTGACCTCGCCGCACAAGGCGAACGACGCCGTGATCGACTGGCTGCTCGGCCAGGAAGACCGCATGGGTCTTAACACGGTGCGGCCGTTCCGGGAGTTCGAGGACCGCGTGTTCCGGCATAAGGCCGACCTGACCCGGCTGCTGCGGGCGCTCGCCGCGGACGGGAAGAAGGTCCTCGGCTACGGGGCCTCGACGAAGGGCAACGTCACCCTGCAATTCTGCGGCATCACGGAGAAGGAAGTCTCCGCCATCGCGGAAGTGAACGCCGAGAAGTTCGGGCGCGTCACCCCCGGCACGCATATCCCGATCATCTCGGAGGCCGAGGCGCGGGCCATGAAGCCCGACTACTTCCTGGTCCTGCCCTGGCACTTCAAGGAGGGCATCCTGCAGCGCGAGCAGGAGTTCCGGGCCCAGGGCGGGAAGTTCATCTTCCCCTTCCCCGAGATCGAGATCATCTGACGGACGCCTCGGCCCCGCGCGCGATCGGCGCACGGGGTCGGAGCCGGGCTCAGCTCAGGAACCAGCCCTGCTCGATCTGCGCGAGGTGGACGCCGTGGGCCTCAGCGCTGTCGGCGAGCAGGACCGCGAGATCCGCGCGCGACGTGCCGCCGTTGAGCTGGTTGGTCCAGTAGGACAGCCCGTCCGTCTCGGCATGGCGGCCGAGCGCGTTCATGTAGAGCGCGTCGACGTAATCCGAATTCGCCATCGAACCGTACTTCGCCTGGTTCTCCGGTGTGCCAAGGAACGCCTGAGCGAGGCTGCTAAGTGAGCCGCCGTGGTCGAGCTGGGATTCCCAGTACTTGAGGCCACTCGCATCCGGCGGACGGTTGAGCATGGTGTAGTACAGGCGGGCGACGTCGGCCGCCTGCTTGTCCGGCACAAAGAGGCCGGTGTCGAACACCGATTTCAGGCTGCTCAGATGCTCGTCGGAGAACACGAACCCGCTCGCGACATCGATGCGGGCGGCGCCGCCATTGAGCTGGCCGGTCCAGTAGTTGAGGCCCTCCGCGTCCGCCGGGCGGCCGAGGGTAGACTGGTAGAGCTGCTGGACGAAATCGGAGTTCCCAAGCGCGCCGGCGCGCGCCTGACCTTCCTGTGAGTTAAGGAGGAGGTCGCCGAGCGTCCGCGCCGAAGCGCCGTGCTCAAGCTGGTCCGCCCAGTACTCCAGGCCGAGCGTGTCAGGCGCGCGCCCGAGAAGACCGGAATAGAGGGCATAGACTTGGCCGCCCAAGCTGTGAACGTCATGGGTCGCGTCGCCGAACAGGCCGTAATAGCCGTTCGGCGCGACACTGTACTTGAACAGATTGTAGTCGGACGGCAGGAACGTGGCGTTGTTGACGTCGACCTTCAGGTCGAGGCCGGAGGCTGCGCCGCCAAGAGCGCTCACCGGAACAGCGATCTCCAAGGTGAGATTGTTTGCGCCATAGGCGAAACTCACCGGCGTGATCGTCGGGGTCTGCCCGGCACCGAGGTAGGTGTAGAGCAGCGGCGTCCCGTCGGGATCGACGTTGATATAGTATTCCGCGCCCGTGCCGGCTCCCGAATAGGCTTCGGCGCCGGTGCTTTCGTTGCGATCGGTGTTGAGCCACAGGGTGGTGTTGAAGCCAATGGCGACCGGTGACTGGATGGCGAAGACGTACTGGCCGCTCTCCAGGGTGGCGTAGAGGGCGTAATTGGAGACGCCGGTGCGAGCATCGTCGAGCCGCTCAGCCAACGTCCAATCATTGAGGTTCCCGTCAACGGCATGTGCCATAAAGATCACTCCCAGCGCTCGTGGGTCTTGTGAAAGACCGCACTGAAGTCCCCGCGGTGCGCCCTGTGCACTTGCGCGAGGCTAATCCACGCCTGGAGATTATGGCTTCCGCCTGTCGCACGTTAGGAATAATTTGGACTACGGCTGAGTACTTTCGGATTAGGCAGATCGTATTATCAATTTTAATATTGGATATATTTTGAAGCTGGAGCAATGCTCCGCAGATTTTTTGGATAAATACAGCAAAACATCCCGCACTCGAGTAAAAATACAGGCCAAGCACGTCTCTCACAGAAGGCCGCCTGCAGCGGAACGTCGGTCGCTGCGCGCGTCTGCAAGGGCTGGACGGGGTGAGTCGCCGCGTCCCGCTCAGGCGGCGAGATGCCAACCCTGCTCGATATGTGCAGCGTGAAAGGAGAAGGCTTCGGCGCTGTCCGTTATCGCGATCGCGATGTCGGCGTATGACGCGCCGTGCTTCAGCACGTCTGTCCAAAATTGCACGCCACTTACCTCCGCGTGCCGGCCCAGGGCGCCGACGTAGAGATGGTCAATGAATTCTCTCGCGTCGAGCGTGCCGAATCGAGAGCTGAACTCCATCGAGTCGAGCATCACCTTCGCCACTTCACTCTTCGAAAGTCCATTCGCGCTGGCAAGCGTGAGCGAACGGAGACCGTCGGCGTCCGGTGGCCGCCCAAGAGTCGCGTAGTAGAGCCGGGCCACATCGGCGGCGGTCTTATCAGGCACGAACAAGCCGCTCGCGAAGATGGGCTCCAGGACCGTCTGGGCCTCCGCAGAGGTTGCGATCACCATTGCGATGTCAGCGCACGCCGCTCCCCGCTCCAGCGCATCCCTGAAGAACTGCAGGCCAGTCGCGTCAGCACTACGGTGGAGAGCATTCTGATAGAGGTTCTCGATGAACGCCGTGCTGTCGCTGGTCAGCGTCTGGGCAAGATACTCGGTCGAGGTCAGAAGCGCCCGCGAGAGATCTGTCGGTTGGAGCCCATCCTCCAATGCATCAGCCCAGTATTCGAGACCGAGCGTGTCAGGTGCCCTCCCAAGCACCGCTTGGTAGATCGCGTAGATCTGTCCTCCCACTTCATGGACAGAGTCGGCGAAGCTTCCGAACGAAAGCGCGCTCGTGTCGTGTGCTGGCTCTGCGGGAGCATGCCCATCGAACGGAGTGGCAACAGTTCCTGACCCAAGAATTGCAGTTCCACTCGGGGGCGGAAACTGACCCACCTTTGAGAGACTTGCAGAGACGGCTGCGGACAGATGCTCTCCGGTGTAGGCGCTTACCACATCCAGGATGGCATTTGCATCGGTGCCGGCTAAGTGAAGCTCTTGCGCCGCCTCCCCTTGTGCCGTCCGGCTGATCGCGCTGATCGCCGTGAGATAGGCGACCGGGTTCGCTGCATTGAAATTGGTTGCCGTGATCAGCGCATTGCTCGCCGCGGCGATGGCCGCGAAGCCCGAAGCTTGCAGTGCGGCTACTCCCGCCTCCTTCGCGAGTTCGAGGAGAGCTTCGTAACGCGTCGTCCAATCAGCAGCGCCGCGGTCGAGTATCCGCGCGAGCAGAGTCGGATCCGCGGCGAGCACCGCATAGGCGTCGGCTGTCGCTCCGACGTGATGAAGGAGCGTGACGGTGTCGCGTAGGATCGCGTCCGCCGCATAGACCGCGGCGGCAGAGGCTTGGCCGAGCTGAACTCCGACTGCGGCGTCGAAGCGCGTCACATCGATCTCTCCGGACAAGCCGGCCGCCGTGCGCAGGACCGTCCGGGACGCGGCGAGATCGCCGCCCGTCGCGACGACGATCCGGTCGAGAAGGGTTGTCAACGAGCTGATGACGAGCGATCCAGCCGGCGCGGCAAGGGAGTCGGTCGCGCCGAGTCCGGTCACCGTGTCGAGGCCGCCGGTCAGGAGCAGCCTTCCAGCGCCCGGTGCCGGGAAGTCGAAGTGACCCGCCGTATCCGTCGTGGCCGACACCTCGTTTGCGTCGTGCAGGCCGTTGCCGTTCGCATCGGCGAAGACGAAGGCATCGCGCAGCGATCCGTACCCGGCCAAGCCCCAGCTCGTGCTCGCGCGCGGCTCGACGGCACCGGACGTGGAGGTGCCCCCGGTCGCAATGGAGGGGGTAAGGGTGCCGAGTTCAGGAGGCGTCACAGCCATGCTCCACGCGAAACCATTGTGCGGGACGAGGCGCGAGCGATCAGCGCCGATGAGCGCGACCGCTCACGGTTGGCATCGTTCGGTCCGTGTCCGGATCTGCGTCGGCGGATGTCAGCGTCGCGTCATCCGCCGCGCCATTCCCTTTTAACAGTCCGTTAAAATCAGAGCCAGGAATGGAATCGCACGGCGCGTCGGCACACTCAGTTAAGGTAAATTTCAAGCACGGCGGCTTGGATTACTGGGGACAACGGCCTGTCCTGCGCCACCCGGTTCGGCGGCGTGCCCGGCCACCTCACTCCCACTCGATCGTGCCGGGCGGCTTCGAGGTGATGTCGTAGGTGACCCGGTTGATGCCCTTCACCTCGTTGATGATCCGGGTCGCGACCCGGCCGAGGAAGGCCATGTCGAAAGGGTAGAAATCCGCCGTCATGCCGTCGACGGAGGTCACGGCGCGCAAGGCGCAGACGTGATCGTAGGTTCGTCCGTCGCCCATCACGCCCACCGTCTTCACGGGGAGGATCACCGCGAAGGCCTGCCAGATCGTGTCGTAGAGGCCCGCCTTGCGGATCTCCTCGAGGTAGATCGCGTCGGCCTTGCGCAGGGCGTCGAGCTTCTCGGCGGTGATCGTGCCGGGGCAGCGGATGGCGAGGCCCGGGCCCGGGAACGGATGGCGGCCGACGAAGGCGTCCGGCAGGCCGAGCTCGCGGCCGAGAGCGCGCACCTCGTCCTTGAAGAGCTCGCGCAGGGGCTCGACGAGCTGCATGTTCATGCGCTCGGGCAGGCCGCCCACGTTGTGGTGGCTCTTGATGGTGACGGACGGGCCGCCCGTGAAGGAGACGCTCTCGATCACGTCCGGGTAGAGGGTGCCCTGCGCGAGGAAGGCCGCGCCGCCGATCTCCTTCGATTCGGCTTCGAACACGTCGATGAAGAGGCGGCCGATCGTCTTGCGCTTCACCTCCGGGTCGCTGACGCCCTCGAGCGCACCGAGGAAGACATCCTGCGCCTCCACGTGCACGAGCGGGATGTTGTAGTGGTCGCGGAACAGGCGCACGACCTCCTCGGCCTCGCCCGCGCGGAGCAGGCCGTGGTCGACGAAGACGCAGGTGAGCTGCTCGCCGATCGCCTCGTGGATGAGCACGGCCGCCACCGCCGAGTCGACGCCGCCCGAGAGGCCGCAGATGACGCGCTCGCGGCCCACCTGCGCCCGGATCTTCGCGATCGCTTCCTCACGGTAGGCGCCCATGGTCCAGTCGCCGGAGCAGCCGGCGATGTCGCGGACGAAATTGCGGATGAGGAGCGCGCCGTGCGGGGTGTGGGCCACCTCCGGGTGGAACTGCACCGCGTAGAACTTGCGCGTTTCGTCGGCTACCGCCGCGAAGGGCGCGTTGCGTGAGATCGCCACGGTGGTGAAGCCGTCCGGCAGCTTGGTGACGCGATCTCCGTGGCTCATCCAGACGGGGTAGTGCTCGCCCACGTGCCAGACGCCCTTGAACAGGGCGGATTCCGCCAGGATCTCGATCTCGGCCCGGCCGAACTCGGCGTGATGGCCGCCCTCGACCTCGCCGCCGAGCTGGGCCGCCATGGTCTGCTGGCCATAGCAGATGCCGAAGATCGGCACGCCTGAGTCGAACACCACCTGGGGGGCCCGCGGCGACGCCTCGGTCGTCACCGATTCCGGACCGCCGGAGAGGATCACGCCCTTCGGCCGCGTCTCCGCGAAGGCCTCGGCCGCCTTGGTGAAGGGCACGATCTCGCAGTAGACGCCCTCCTCGCGCACGCGCCGGGCGATCAGCTGCGTCACCTGGCTGCCGAAATCGACGATGAGGATCTTGTCGTGGTCGGTGGTCGTCATGGCCCCGAGTTAGACGAGCGCCCGCGCCCGTGCAACGCGCCCGCTCGCAGGGCTGGGGAGCGCCCGGCCGAACGCTGGGGACCGCGTCGGCCCGGCCGGCCTCGGCGTAGGCCGCCGCGAGCGGAACCGCACCGTTAAGTTGATGTTCACGCTTGGGCGGCGAAACGGGCCGCCCAGTCCACACGCTTAGGAGCCTCACGCCATGAGAGCAACGATCCTCGGACTCGCCGCCGTCGCGCTCGCCGGCATCACCCCTGCCGCCGCATTGCCCGTCACGGGCGGGTCGCTCGTCGCGCCCGGAAACGGCATCGAGCAGGCGCGGGTCGTCTCGCGCACCGTCATCCGCGGCCCGCGCTGCAAGACGGTCGTGGTCAAGCGCCGCGGCCCCTACGGCCGCATGGTGGTCGAACGCCGCCGCCGCTGCTTCTGAGGCGCCCGCACGCGCACCGAGATCTGCGAATGGCCCCTCTCAGGGGCCATTCGTCCTTTCAGCGCCGCGTCAGCGTCGCGACGTAGAAGCCGTCCGTGCCGGTGAGCGCCGGGCTCATCTGCAGCCCGTGCTGGGTGAGGCGCACGGATCCGGCAAGGCCCGGCAGAGCGGCCGCCACGACATCCTCGGCAGGCACCACCGCGAAGGCATCGCCGGTGCGCGCGAGCAGCCCCAAGACCGCCCCATCGTTCTCCTCCGGCAGGAGCGAGCAGGTGATGTAGGTGATCCGGCCGCCGGCGCGCACGAGCCGCGCCGCTCGGTCGAGAACGGCGGCCTGCTCGGCGAGGCGGGTCGCGAGGCTGCCCGGGCGCAGCCGCCACTTCGCGTCCGGGTTGCGGCGCCACGTACCCGTCCCCGTGCAAGGCGCGTCCACGACGACGCGGTCCACCGCACCGTCGAGATCCTCCAGCACGTCGGCCCGGGCCCGGCCGGCGCGGGGCGTGCGCACCTCCGCGACGGCGCCGGCCCGGCGCAGGCGCTCGTGGATCGGCGCGAGGCGGCGCGGATCGCCGTCCGTCGCCACGAGCCGGCCGGCATTGCCCATCTCCGCCGCGAGTGCCAGCGTCTTGCCCCCTCCCCCGGCGCAGAGATCGACCACCGTCTCGCCCGCGCCAGCTCCGGCGAGCAGGCTCGCGAGCTGTGAGCCCTCGTCCTGGATCTCGTACCAGCCGTCGAGGAACTCGGCCTCGACATGGAGGGCCGGGCCCCGTCCGTCGGCGCCGATCGGGATGCGCAGCCCATGCGGGGCGAGCGGGGTCGTCTCGGCCTTCAGATGGCCGAGGCCCGCGAGCGCGTCGGCCCGGCCGCGCTTCAGCGTGTTGATGCGGATGTCGAGCGGCGCGCGGCGGCCGAGGGCGCGCAGTTCCGGCAGGAGGTCGTCGCCGAGTGTCGCGCCGAGCGAGGGCAGCACCCAGTCGGGCGCGTCGCCGGCGACCTCGGGCGGTGCCTCGGCCAGATTGCCCCTCTCCAGCCGCTCCCGCTCCGCCTCTGTGAGCGGTGCGGGCGCGAAGCGCTCGCCGCTGAACAGGGCGGCGATCGTCGGCGCGGCCAGGCCCTGCTGCAGGCGCAGCGAGCCGATCAGCACGGCGCGCGCGCTGTCCTCGCCCATGATCCAGGCGGCGGAGGCCCGGCGGCGCAGGGCGTCATAGACGAGGCTCGCGATCGCCGCGCGGTCGCCGGAGCCGGCGAAACGGTGGGCGAGCCCCCAGTCCTTCAGGGCATCGGCGGCCGGGCGGCGACGCTCGGCGATGTCGGCGAGAACCTCGATGGCGGCGGAGCAGCGGGCTGCGGGGGTCAGGTCGAAATCTCCTAATAACGATTCACGCTGCCGCGATACGGCCACGCTTCCCGCTCAGGCGGGCCACATTGCGGCCGAGCTTCCGGCGCGATCCGGCGTCAGAACGCGAGGGCGTCGTCCTCGTCAACGCCGGAGTCACCGAGCCAGCCATGTCCCCCGTCACCCATCTCGCCGTCGCCGGCCTCCTGGCGCTCGCCGTCGCCGCCTGCTCGACGGCCCCGGCCGCTCCCGATCTGACGCCGCCGCCGCGCCGCCCCGTCGACGCCAAGACGCAGCTCGAATACGGCAACCCGCCGCCGCCCCCGCCGCCCGGCGCGCGCTACTGACGCGAGCGGTCAGGCGCTCTCGCGGGCGCGCCGCCGCTCGTAGCTCTTCAGGTGGGTGTAGGCCCGCTCGAGATGCGGGCGGGCCGCCTGCGGGGCGAGTTCCCTGCCCCGCGCGATCAGGTCGCCCACGATGTGGTCGGCCTCGACGCGGCCGCCGCCCTCGATGTCGCGCAGCATCGAGGCGGTGACGGCCGAACCCTCCTGCGTCAGCATCGTGCGCGCCGCGGCGGCGACCTTGGCCCGCGGCTCGAAGCCCGCCGCCGCGGCGACCGCGACGCACTCCGCGTAGAGACCCTCGAGGAATTCGCGGCCGCCCGGCGCGCCGACGATGTCGCCGATGCCGGCCCGCATCAGGCAGGTGCTGCCCGCGAGCGTCGCGAGGAAGACCCACTTCTCCCACATCTCGAGCAGGATGGCGTCGCTGCGCTTCGGCTGGAAGCGTGCGCCCTGCATCAGGGCATCGACCGCCTCAAGCCGGGGCGATCGCGCCCCGTCGCGCTCGCCGTAGGTGAGCGTGCAGAACTCGCTCATGTGGCGGATCTCGCCCGAGGATCCGAGCGTCGCGACGATGGAGCAGGAGCCGCCGAGCACGCGCTCACGTCCGAAGCGGGCGTCGAGGGCGTCGAGGTGGCGCATCCCGTTGAGAATCGGCAGCACGGCGGTGTCCGGACCGATGGCCGGGGCCACGTCGTGTATCGCTCCGTCGAGATCGTAGGCCTTGCAGGAGAGGAGCACGAGGTCGAACGGCCCGCCCTCCCCCGCGGCGAGCGCGTCGGCCGTGAGCGTCACGGGCGCGGTGATGTGCGCGTCGCCGAGAGGGCTCTTCACCGAGACACCCTCGGCCCTCAGCCTCTCGGCGCGGGCCGGGCGCACTAGGAAGGTCACGTCGCGCCCTGCCTCCGCGAGGCGCGCCCCGTAGTAGCCGCCGGTCGCCCCTGCTCCCACCACGAGCACCCGCATCGCACGTCTCCCGCCTCGGACCCCTGTCCGGGCCCTCCATGCGCGCGCCGGGGCGCGGATGCAACGCCGGTTCAGGCCGCGAGCGGCGTGAACAGGATGCGCCACGCGAACAGGAGCCACATCAGGCCCAGCACGGCGACGCCGGCCATGTAGGCCCGGAACCGGGCCGGCACGTGGTTCGAGGTGACGAAGATGCCAGCATGCACGAGCCGCGACAGGACGAAGATCCAGGCCATCACGACGAAGATCAGGTCGGCCTTGCGGGTATAGAGCGCGAGCGGCACGAGGGCGAAGAACAGGACCGGGATCTCGAACTGGTTCGAGAAGGCGTTCGCCGCGGCCTGGACCCGCGGCGGCCAGTTGCGCTCGCCGAGCGCGATGTCGCCGATTCGCACCCGCCCGGCGCCGATCTCGGCGAAGCGGCGCCGGCCCATCACCATCATCAGGGCGAAGACGAGGAGCACCTGCACGAAGACGGGCGCGAGAACGGCTTGGACGGTCATCGATGAGGCCCGTGGGCGCGGACGCACGCGTTCCGCCCCTGCTTCCACGCGGAGATACGGCGGAACGTGAGCCTCAGGTGCGGCTCGGGTAGTTCGGGCTCTCGCGGGTGATGGTCACGTCGTGGACGTGGCTCTCGCGCAGGCCGGCATTCGTGATGCGGATGAACTGCGCCCGCTCCTGGAAGTCCGGCACCGTGCCCGCGCCGACGTAGCCCATGGCGGCGCGCAGGCCGCCGACGAGTTGGTGCAGCACCGCCGCCACCGGGCCCTTGTAGGGCACCTGTCCCTCGATGCCCTCCGGCACGAGCTTGTGGGTCTCGCTGACCTCCGCCTGGAAGTAGCGGTCTGCGGAGCCGCGGGCCATGGCGCCCACCGAGCCCATGCCGCGGTAGCTCTTGTAGGAGCGGCCCTGGTAGAGGAACACCTCGCCCGGCGCCTCGTCGGTGCCGGCGAGCAGCGAGCCGAGCATGGCCACCGAGGCACCCGCCGCGATGGCTTTGGCGAGATCGCCCGAGTACTTGATGCCTCCGTCGGCGATCACCGGCACATCGGCCTCGTGCGCGGCCTCCACGGCCTCCATCAGGGCGGTGAGCTGCGGAACGCCGACGCCCGCGACGATGCGGGTGGTGCAGATCGAGCCCGGGCCGATGCCGACCTTGATGGCGTCGGCCCCTGCGTCGATGAGCGCTTGCGCGCCCTCGCGCGTGGCGACGTTGCCCGCCACCACCTGGACGGCGTTCGAGAGCTGCTTCACGCGGCGCACGCTCTCCAGAACCTTGATCGAGTGGCCGTGCGCGGTGTCGACGACGATCACGTCGCAGCCCGCGTCGATCAGGCGCTCGGCGCGCTCGAAGCCGCTGTCCCCCGTCGTGGTCGCGGCGGCGACCCGCAGGCGTCCCTGCTCGTCCTTGACCGCGTGCGGGTAGGCGACGCGCTTCTCGATGTCCTTCACCGTGATCAGGCCGATGCAGCGGTAATGGTCGTCGACGACGAGGAGCTTCTCGATCCGGAACTGGTGCAGGAGGCGCTTCGCCTCGTCCTGGGTCACGCCCTCGCGCACGGTGATGAGGCGGTCGCGCGTCATCAGCTCGGCGACCGGCTGGCCCGCGTTGGTGGCGAAGCGCACGTCGCGGTTCGTCAGGATGCCGACGAGCTTGCCGCGGGAGCCGTTGGGCCCGCGCTCGACCACCGGGATGCCGGAGATGCGGTTCGCCTTCATCACCTCGAAGGCGTCGGCCAGGGTCTCGTCCGGATGGATGGTGATGGGGTTCAGCACCATGCCGGACTCGTACTTCTTGACGAGGCGGACCTGCTCGGCCTGCTCCGGCGGCTCGAGGTTGCGGTGGATGACGCCGAGCCCCCCGTTCTGCGCCATGGCGATCGCCATCGGCGCCTCGGTGACGGTGTCCATGGCCGAGGAGAGGATCGGCAGGTTCAGCGAGATCGTGCGCGTCAGCCGGGTCGCCACGTTGACCTCGGTCGGCATCACCGAGGAGGCCGCAGGGCGCAGGAGAACGTCGTCGAACGTCAGGCCCTCGATGATGGACTCGGAGCTGATACGGGCCATGTGCCAACTACCTCACGGGCGTCGCGCCGGGCCGGATTCGGCACTACGGCGTCAATGGGTTGGCACGGGCCAGTATCACGCGCGGGTGCGGGGCGCAAAGGCGCGCCGCGCCGGGGCAACAGGAAAACGGTCGGAGCCGCCCTGCGCCGGCCGCATGGCGGCCGAAGCGTCCGCCGCGCGTCAGTTCGAGCGGGCGGCCGGCCCCTTGTCCGTCCAGTCGGGCGGCAGGCCGATATAGTCGCCGATGATGCCGTCGATGCCCGGCGCCCGGCCGAACGCCTCGCAATCGGGGTCGAGCGGCGCCTCGCCGAGAACGGTGACGCGCACGCGGTCGTAGGTCGGCAGGGTCAGGGGGGCCTTGAACGGGTCCTGCCCGGTGGCCAGGAAGAAGCCGAAATCCTGCCCGAACTCGCCGGCGAGGTCGTAGATGTCGCTGGCGGGCGAGACGCGCGCCTGGTTCGTGAAGGCGTTCGCCGCGCCGCCCCAGACCATGGCGGCCCGCTGGTCGTGGCGGCGGTCGAGCGCCTCGGCCTCCACCGTGAGGCTGCCGAGCCCGATCGGCAGGCGCGGGATCGGCACGCGCCCGACGGCGGTGGCGAAGCCGACGCCGACCTGCGAGGCGATGGTGACGGCCGCCGAGGTGGCGATGGTGGCGCCGGCCGCCGGCACGTTCGTCATCTCGGCCCGGGTCACGGCCGCGCGGATCGTCAGGTCGGCCTTGCGGGTCGAGACGACGTCGTAGCGGAGCGACAGCTCGTAGCAGAGGGCGCGGTCGGCGGCGTTCGCCACGAGCTTGCGCTCCACCGGCGTCAGCCCGGGGGCGACGAGTTCCGAGAACTCCGTCGGGATGATGCGGACGGTGCGGGTCTGCGGCAGGGCGGCGGGATCGAGGTAGATGCGGGCGCGGCTCGCGGTCTCCTCGCTGGAGACGAGGCGGTCGTAGCGGGTGAGCGAGCCGGTCTCGTTCAGGAGCACCGTGCCGCAGGCGGCGACGAGGGTGAGGACGCCGATGCCGGCGGCGAGGCGCGGGAGAGAGCGGGGCGAAGTCGGCCGAAAACGCATCCTGTCACTTTCGCGGCGAGGGCTCGTGCGTCGGCGCGCCCGCCGCGTCCATCCCGCCGCGCGGGGCATGGGCCCGTCGCGCAGTGGAGGCTGGAGCGGCAGCGGCAGGCCGGCGTGTTGCGGCTGAGCTTAAGCGGCTTCCCCCTCGCCCGGAACGGGATTCGCCGTTAACGAAACACTTACGGCCGGCCCTGTGGCCCGCGCGACACGAACCAGCAACACACGTCCGGGCCCCCAATCTCATCCCGCGCGCTTCCCGCGCGCCGCAACCTCGACCGGACCTCGACCATTTCCCGCCCGATGCGCGCCTCCCGAATCGTCCCCCTCGTCGTCGCCACCGCCCTGTTCATGGAGAACACCGACTCGACGGTGATCGCGACGGCGCTGCCCACCATCGCGGAGAGCCTCGGGGAGGATCCGATCGCGCTGAAGCTCGCGCTGACCTCCTACCTCGTCAGCCTCGCCATCTTCATCCCGATCAGCGGCTGGATGGCCGACCGCTACGGCGCCCGCACGGTGTTCCGGGCGGCGCTCGCCGTGTTCATGGCGGGCTCGCTCGCCTGCGCCGCCTCGAACGGGCTCGGCTGGTTCGTCGCCGCGCGCTTCCTGCAAGGGATCGGCGGGGCGATGATGGTGCCGGTCGGCCGCCTCGTGATCCTGCGCAGCGTGCCGAAGGCGGAACTCGTCACCGCGCTCGCCTACCTGACGATCCCGGCCCTGATCGGCCCGATCATGGGCCCGCCCCTCGGCGGCCTCATCACCACCTGGCTCGACTGGCGCTGGATCTTCCTCATCAACATCCCGATCGGCCTGATCGGGATCGGTCTCGCCACCGCCTTCTTCGAGGACATCCGCGAGCCGGACCGCCCGCCCCTCGACGTTTCGGGCTTCCTCATGCTGGCGCTCGGGCTCGCCACCCTGATGCTCGGCCTCGCCTCGACGGGACGCCACCTGCTGCCGGACTGGCTGAGCTGGAGCTGCCTCGGCGTCGGCGCCGCCCTGCTCGTCCTCTACCTCCGGCACTCGCGGGCAGTGGCGCACCCGGTACTCAGGCTCGATCTGTTCCGGCACCCCACCTTCCGCGCCTCCGTGGTCGGGGGCAGCCTGTTCCGCATCGGCACCGGCGCGATCCCGTTCCTGCTGCCGCTCATGCTGCAGATCGGCTTCGGGCTCGATCCGCTGCAATCGGGCCTCATCACCTTCGCGGCGGCGGCGGGCGCCATGTTCGTGAAGTCGGTGGGTCCGCGCATCCTGCGCACCTTCGGCTTCCGACGCGTGATGGTGACGAACGCGGTGCTCGCGGCCTGCTTCCTCGCGGTGAACGGCCTGTTCACGGCGCAGACCCCGCACTGGCTCATCATCGCTCTGCTCTTCGTCGGCGGCTGCCTGCGCTCGGTCCAGTTCACCTGCGTGAACGCCATCGCCTACGCCGACCTCGAATCGCGGGACATGAGCGCGGGCACGAGCCTCGCCAGCGTGGCGCAGCAGATCTCGCTGAGCCTCGGGGTCACCATCGGCGCACTGGCGCTGGAGGCCGCCGCCGGCTGGCACGGGCGCAGTGCCATCCGGGCGGAGGATTTCGCCCCGGCCTTCCTCGCGGTGGCCCTCATCTCCGGCGCCTCGGTCCTCGCCTTCCGGCGGCTCGCGCCGGACGCGGGCGCCGAGGTCTCGGGACAGCGCCTCGCCCGGGCGCAGTCGGCCGCAGCGCCGGGGCGGAACTAGGCCGCCGCCCGCGCCGGCGCGCCGGCGGCGCGCTTGGGGCGGGCGGGCGCCTTCGAGCCTCCCTTCGCCCCGCCCCTGGCCGGCGCGCGCGCGGCGCCCGAGCGCCAGCCCTGCCAGCTCCAGGCGCCCGGTCCCGTCAGAGCGTACATCAGGAAGCCGCCGGCGAGGCCGAGATCGGCCAGGAACAGGGTGCGCTCGGCGACCGCCGCGGCGCCGATGAACTGCCAGAACGGGTGGAGGAGGAACGCCATCGCGGCGGCGAAGCCCGCGAGCGCGATTCCCGTGAGACGCGGCAGGACGCCGAGGATCAGCGCCACGGGTCCGAACACCTGCACGATCACCGCCGCCGTCGCGAGGGCGTTCGGGGCCGGCAGGCCGGTCCCGGCGAGCGTCAGCGCGAAGCCCGACACGTTGAGCGCCCGCGCGATGCCGGTCGGCAGAAGCGCCGCCGCGAGGAGGAGGCGCGAGGTGAGAAGCAATCCGTCCTGGGCGCGGGCGATCACGGGAGAGGCTCCGGTCTCGAAGGGGTCGCCCGCAGGCTCGCGGGCGGGCGTGAAGACCGGGTTAAGGTTGCGGGGTTCTCAACCGGAGACGCCGCCCCGGAACAGGCGACCGCGCTCGGTCCAGGCGACCACGACGAGGGCGAGCGCGCCGAGCCCGGCGTAGCCGACCCCGATCGGCAGGGTGGTGCCGTCGAAGGACTGGCCGATCACGTAACCGCAGAAGGCGCCGAGGATCGTCGTGTAGAAGCCGAGCACCGAGGAGGCGGTGCCGGCGATGGCGCCGAGTGGCTGCAGCGCCAGCGCGTTGAAGTTCGGCATCGCGAAGCTGATCAGGAACTGGTTCAGCGCCAGCACGGCGAGGAACAGGGCAAGCGGCGGCTGTCCCTGAAAGGCGAGGCCGACGCCGACCTGCGCGAGGCCGACCGCGACGAAGGCGATCAGCCCGGCATGCGAGAGCGGGCGCATGCCGAGGCGCCGCACGGCGCGCGCGTTGACGAGCGTCGCCGCACCCATCGCGCCCGCCACCAGGCCGAAAGCCAGCGGGAACAGGCTGCCGAGATGGTAGAGGCCGGTATCGAACACCTGCTGCGCCGAGCCGACATAGCCCATGATGCAGCCGGTCAGCAGGCCGAGGGCCGTGGCGTAACCCACCGCCGTGCGGTTGCGCAGGGTCGTGAGCAGCGCATCGCCGGTGGCGCGGACGGACAGGGGCCGCCGGTACTCGGGATGCAGCGTCTCCGGCATCCGCGCGGTGAACCAGAGGACGAGGATGCCGGCCAGCACTAGCATCGACACGAACACGTAGGTCCACGAGCCGAGCGCCAGCATCGCGCCGCCGATCGCGGGGGCAATCATCGGCACGATCAGGAACACCATCATGATGAGCGACATCACGCTCGCCATCTCGCGCCCCGCGAAGCGGTCGCGCACGATCGCCGTCGAGAGCACGCGCCCCCCCGCCGCACCGAGCCCCTGGATCACCCGGGCGGCGAGAAGCCAGCCGAAGGAGGGCGCGGCCATGGCGAGGAAGCAGCCGGCCACGTAGATCGCGAGGCTCGCCAGCAGCACCGGCCGGCGCCCGAGCGCGTCGGAGAGCGGCCCGTAGACGATCTGCGCCACGCCGAAGCCGATCATGTAGACATAGACGAGAAGTTGCAGGCTGTTCGGGTCCGCGATGCCGAAGCGCGCCTGGATCGCCGGGAAGGCGGGCAGAAGGTTGTCGATCGAGATCGCCGTGACCGCCATCATCAGGGCGACGATGGCGACGAACTCGGCGAATCCCGGCCCGGTCCAGGGCGGTGCCTCGCGCACGGGCGCGGCCTCGGGCACGGAATGGCGGATCGGTGCGGTCACGGCTTGCCTTCGGGGCGTGGGCTCGGGATCGAGGGAACGCGCGGGCGGTGGGATCGGCGCCGGGCGCGGTTCGCGGCCGGTAGAGCGGCACGGCGCGGGCCGATGTGTGCGGGCGCACGGACGCTTTCGCGCCGCAATGAAGGTTGAGGCTCTGGCACAACCCTGGGCCGCACCCTGAGTCGATTCCGGGGCTGCCTCGCGTCGGAGGGCCCGCATGCACAGCGTCCGCGTCGCCGCGTTCCTGCTCCTCGGCCTCGCCTCCCTGGCCGCCGGTCCTGCGCATGCCGAGCCGGACGAGGATTTCGCGACGCGCGCCGAGGCGCTGATCCGGCCGTTCACGGCCGGCGGGCTCTTCTCCGGCGCGATCCTCGTGGCGCATCGCGGGCAGCCGGTCCTGCGGCGGGCCTACGGGCTGGCGAACCGGGAATGGGACGTGCCGAACACGCCGGAGACGCGCTTCCGGGTCGGCTCGATCACCAAGCAGTTCACGGCCGCGGCGATCCTGAAGCTCGCGGAGGCGGGCAAGCTCTCCCTCGACGATCCGGTCGCGCGGTTCTACCCGCAGGCGCCGCCTGCCTGGGAGCGGGTGACGATCCGTACGCTCCTCAACCACTCGTCCGGCATCCCGAGCTACACGAACCTGCCCGACTACTACGCGCGCATCCAGCGGCTGGAGATGAGCCCGCGGGCCATCGTGGCCCTGACGGCCGACAGGCCGCTGCTCTTCGAGCCGGGCAGCAGCTTCGACTACAACAACACGGGCTACGTCCTGCTCGGCCTCGCGATCGAGGCCGCCTCGGGCCAGCCCTACGAGCGCTATCTGCGCGAGGCCGTGTTCGCGCCCCTCGGCCTTGCCGGCATCGGGTACGACGACGCTGCCGAGATCCTGCCCCGGCGCGCCGCGGGCTACCGGCACGCTCAGGGCCGCTGGCGCAACGCCTTCCCGATCGCCTCCAGCATCCCCTACGCGGCCGGAGGCCACTACGCCACGCTCGACGATCTCCTCGCCTGGGACCGCGCCCTGTTCTCGGGACGCGTGATCTCAACGGAGTCGCGGGGCGCCATGTTCACCGATTACGGCTACGGCTACGGGCTCGGCTGGTTCGTCGGCGCATCGCGGGGGCACCGGCTGTGGTCGCACGGGGGCAACCTCAACGGCTTCCTGACGATCAAGGACTTCTACCCCGACGACGACCTCACGGTGATCGTGCTCGCCAACACCGAGACGGCGCCGGTCCAGACCATGGCCCGCGAGCTCGCCGCGCTGTGGTTCGGCGTCGCCGAGCCGGGCCCCGAGATCGTGCTGGAGCCCGAGATCATGGACCGCTACGCAGGCCGCTACCGCCTCGACGGGCAGGGCACGCTGACGCTCGCCCGGGAGGGAGGCCACCTCCTCGTGGCGACCGCCGGCGAGCCCGCCGTGCCCTTCGCGCCGGAGGGCGACCGGACCTTCCTCTCGCGGGACCGTGATGCCCGCATCACCATCGACACCGAGCCGGACGGGCGGCCCACCGGGCTAATCCTCACCCGCGGCGGCACCGAGACGCTCGCCGAGCGGGTCGAGGGCGAGCCGCAGCACTGAGGGCCCGCCTCGGCGCGGCGGTCGCCAAGCCCGCGGTTCGGGGCTAACATGCCCGCGTCAGACGACGGCCGCCGCCCCGCACGGGAGGATCGCAACGCCACGATGGCACCGACGCCGCCCGTCCGGATCCGGACGCCGCGCCCTGCTCCCCGACCCGTATGGCCAAAAGTCCAACTTGATTTGGGGAGCCATCTGCCATTGGCTGCCGCCGAGAACGCAGCAGCGCACAAGAAACGCTCACCGGAGGAGACATCCATGAACAAGCCGGAATTTCTGGGCTCGACCACGAAATCCCCCTTCTCGGCCCGCTACGAGAACTTCATCGGCGGCCAGTGGGTCCCGCCGGTCAACGGGCGCTACTTCGAGAACACCTCCCCGATCACCGGCCGCGTCGTCTGCGAGGTCGCCCGCTCGGACGCGCAGGACATCGAGAAGGCCCTCGACGCTGCGCACGGGGCCAAGGAAGCCTGGGGCCGCACCTCCCCGGCCGAGCGCGCCCGCATCCTCAACAAGATGGCCGACCGGATGGAGGAGAACCTCGATCTGATCGCGCTGGCCGAGACCTGGGACAACGGCAAGCCGATCCGCGAGACGACCCACGCCGACATCCCCCTCGCCATCGACCATTTCCGCTACTTCGCCGGCTGCGTGCGGGCGCAGGAAGGCTCGATCTCCGAGATCGACCACGACACGGTCGCCTACCACTTCCACGAGCCGCTCGGCGTCGTCGGCCAGATCATTCCGTGGAACTTCCCGATCCTGATGGCGGTCTGGAAGCTCGCCCCGGCGCTCGCCGCCGGCAACTGCGTCGTGCTCAAGCCCGCCGAGCAGACACCGGCCTCGATCCTCGTCGTGCTGGAGCTGATCGGCGACCTGCTGCCCCCGGGCGTGCTCAACGTCGTGAACGGCTTCGGCCTCGAGGCCGGCAAGCCGCTGGCCTCCTCGCCCCGCATCGCCAAGATCGCCTTCACCGGCGAGACGACGACGGGCCGGCTCATCATGCAGTACGCCTCGCAGAACCTCATCCCGGTGACGCTGGAACTCGGCGGCAAGTCCCCGAACATCTTCTTCGCCGATGTGGCGAACGAGGACGACGACTTCCTCGACAAGGCGCTCGAGGGCTTCACGATGTTCGCCCTCAACCAGGGCGAGGTCTGCACCTGCCCGAGCCGCGCGCTCGTGCACGAGTCGATCTACGACCGCTTCATCGAGAAGGCGGTCAAGCGCGTCGAGGCGATCAAGCAGGGCTCGCCCCTCGATCCCGCCACGATGATCGGCGCGCAGGCCTCCGGCGAGCAGATGGAGAAGATCCTCAGCTACATCGACATCGGCCGGCAGGAGGGCGCCGAGGTGCTCACGGGCGGCGAGCGCAACCGCCAGGAGGGTGACCTCGCCGAGGGCTTCTACGTGAAGCCGACCGTGTTCAAGGGCCACAACAAGATGCGGATCTTCCAGGAGGAGATCTTCGGGCCCGTGCTCTCAGTGACGACCTTCAAGGACGACGCGGAGGCCCTCTCCATCGCCAACGACACGCTCTACGGCCTCGGCGCCGGCGTCTGGACCCGCGACGGGACCCGCGCCTACCGCTTCGGCCGGGCGATCCAGGCGGGACGCGTCTGGACGAACTGCTACCACGCCTACCCGGCCCACGCGGCCTTTGGCGGCTACAAGCAGTCCGGCATCGGCCGCGAGACCCACAAGATGATGCTCGACCATTACCAGCAGACGAAGAACATGCTGGTGAGCTACTCCCCGAAGAAGCTCGGCTTCTTCTGAGAGCCTCGCCCCGCACGAGGAGCGCCCCGGCCGAGAGGCCGGGGCGTTTTCGCATCAGGGGGCGGCGGCAGGGCCTGCACGGCGGCTTTCCCTGCCCCAGATGAGCGGCAGCGACAGCGGCTTTCGACGGAGAGGATGCGCCATGACCGAGCTGAACGTCGAGACCAACACAGCCGAGCAGGCCGGCGTCGACGGCACGCCGCTGCGCGTCACCGCCACCCCGGCCGCCCTCGAACTGATCGACGAGTTGCGCGCCGAGTACGGGCCCGTGATGTTCCACCAGTCCGGCGGCTGCTGCGACGGCTCGTCGCCGATGTGCTACCCGGTCGGCGACTTCATCACGAGCGACGGCGACGTCCATCTCGGCCAGGTCGGCGGCGCGGATTTCTTCATCAGCCGCTCGCAGTTCGAGGTCTGGAAGCACACCCACATCATGCTCGACGTGGTGCCGGGCCGCGGCGGCATGTTCTCCCTCGAGAACGGCCGCGAGAAGCGCTTCCACATCCGCTCGCGCCTGTTCTCGGCCGCCGAGAACGAGGCGCTGGCGGGCGCCTGCCGGATCTAGGCCTCGGCCGGTATGCCCGCGCCTGCCGGCCCCCTGTAACCGGTCGCCAGCACGTAGAGCTCGCTCGAATCCGCCCGGCTCGCGGGCGGCTTCACGTGGCGGACCTGCGCGAAGTCGCGCTTGAGGTCGTTGAGGAGCGTGCCCTCGGTGCCGCCCTGGAAGACCTTCGCCACGTAGGCGCCACCCGGGGCCAGGATCTCGCGGGCGAACTCGGCCGCCGTCTCGGCGAGTCCGATGATGCGCAGGTGGTCGGTCTTCTTGTGGCCGGTCGTGTTCGCGGCCATGTCGGACATCACGAGGTCGGCCGGTCCGCCGAGGAGGTCCGTCAGCCGCTGCGGCGCGCTCGGGTCGAGGAAGTCGAGGGTGATGAATTCGACGCCCGTCATGGGCTCGATCTCGAGGAGGTCGATGCCGACGACCCTACCTTGCGGCCCCACCACCTTCGCCGCCACCTGCGACCAGCCGCCCGGCGCCGCGCCGAGATCGACCACCCGCTGGCCGGGCTTGAGGATGTGGAAGCGCTCGTCGATCTCGAGGAGCTTGAAGGCGGCGCGCGAACGGTAGCCCTCGCGCTTGGCGCGGGCCACGTACGGATCGTTGAGCTGCCGCTCCAGCCAGCGCTTCTGGGAGACGGTGCGCCCGCGCCCCGTCTTCACCCGCTGCTTCAGCTCGCCCCGAACGCCGCCTCCCCCGCCGCCGGCCCCGCGCCTGTCGCTCAACGATAACCTCCACGGCGCCACACGCCGTCCTCGCGCATCATGTTCATCAGGAGCCCCTCGCGCAGGCCGCGGTCGGCGATGCGCAGGCGCTCCGACGGAAAGGCGCGCCGGATCGCCTCCAGGATCGCGCAGCCCGCCAGTACCAGATCGGCGCGATCGCGCCCGATGCAAGGGTTGTCCGCACGCTGCTCCAGCCGCGTGTCGAGCAGATCCTCGATCGCGTCCGTGACCTCGGCGTCGCTCATCCAGAGCCCGTCGACCCGGCGCCGCTCGTAGCGCGCCAGCCGCAGGTGCATGGCGGCGAGCGTCGTCACGGTGCCGGAGGTGCCCAGGAGATGGAAGTGCGGCGCGGTCGCGGCGGCCGCCGCCCGGATCGCGAAGCGGGCGAGGAGGTCTGCCACCTCCTCCACCATGCCCTCGAACATCATCCGGGTGACCTCGGCGCCGCCGTGGCGCTCGGCGAGCGTCACGACGCCGACGGGCAGCGAGTCCCAGGCGCGGATGCGCAGGGTGGGGTCGGCGGAGGGGTTCGTCGCGGCGCCGTCGAGCCAGGCGATCTCGGTGGAGCCGCCCCCGATGTCGAAGATCACGACCGATTCCGCCCGCGGATCGGCGAGGGCTGCGCAGCCCGTCACCGCGAGGTACGCCTCCGTCTGCCGGTCCACGATCTCGAGGTCGAGGCCGACCTCGTTGCGCACGCGCTCGACGAAGTCCGCGCCGTTGGTGGCGAGCCGGCAGGCCTCCGTCGCGATGATCTTGGCGCGCACGACTCCGCGGGACTGCATTTTGGCCCTGCAGATGCGCAGCGCCTCGACGGTCCGCTCCACCGCGGCCTCGGTCAGCCGGTCGGAATTGCCGAGGCCCTCCCCCAGGCGGACGATGCGCGAGAAGGCGTCGATGACGCGGAACCCGTGGGAGGCGGGCTCGGCGATGAGCAGGCGGCAATTGTTGGTGCCGAGGTCGAGGGCGGCGTAGGCGCTGCGGCGACCGTTCCGCCCGGTCGCGGCGTGGCCGGGCGCGGGATGGCGCAGGGACCCGGCGCCGGCACTCCCCGAGCGCGGCGCTTCGCTCGTGAAGCGCGACGTCGACGCCCCTTCGCGGGGCGCCGACGGGCCGGCCGCGGCAGGGCGGGCCGGCGTGGCGGCGGCACTCTCGTCCCTCATCGGCGGTGCCGAGATCCTCAACGCGTGGCCTGGGCAGAGAGCCGGCCATCATTCACGAAAGAGCCTACAAGTTCGTCCGAGAACTGCAAAGCCTCGAATGCGCCCGCGGCGCTCAGGCCATGGCCTTCATGCTGCCGGCCATGCGCGGCGTGGGGCGCAGCAGGCTCTTCACCTGGCTGTAGGGCCTCGGCCGGTTGATCACCTCGTCGAGGCGCGACCACAGGGTCTTGGGCGAGAACGGCTTGGCGATGATCTCGTTGACGCCGAGCGAGATGGCTCGGTCGACCACGTTGCGGCGGGGCTGGGCCAGCATCAGGATGATCGGCACGGTGGGGCACGGCGAGGTGGTGGGCGTGCGGGCGAGCCGGATGAACTCCTCGCCGGAGAGGATGGCGAGGTCCCAGTCGATGATCGTCAGGTCGGGCTTGCTCTCGGCGAGGACGCCGAGGGCCTCGGCGCCGTCCGGCGCCTCCAGCACGCGCTTGATGCCGACACGCATGAACATGTCGCGCACGATGCGGCGGATGTAGAGGCTCTCGTCGACGACGAGGGCGGAGAGGTCGGGGAAGGTCGGGGTCGCTATCATCGGGCCGGAACCTGGCCGTGCGCACGGCCGGGCGGGAGCATAGGCCCGCGCGCCTTGTGCTTTCCCTAACGCCGATTCTGCGGGGCCGGCTCCGGGCGTCCGCAGGCTGCCGCGGGGTACGCTTCCGTATTCACAATTCTGGGTTGTGAGTCGCGGCCGCCCCCCGGCTCGGTAGTTCGCCACCGGAAAGTGATGGAACCAGCCGCCTCCGGGACAGAAGGTCCTTGCGGTACGGCCGGGTTTGCGTCAGGACTGAGGCGTTATTCTTGGTTACCGCGACCAGGAGTAATGATAGTGCGGAGCGTGGGCTGTCTGGGATGGCGCGCACGCGGTATTCGAGACGATGGTCGGCGGGACGGTTTTTGCGAGCTTTCTATGGGACGTGGTCGTGATTTCAGGGGGCCGCAGAAGCGCGGCTTCGATGAGGGTGGCGAGCCGCGGTGGCCGGACCAGGCGCCGCCCAGCGGCGGTTACGGTGGCGGCGGCTTCGGCGGTGGTTACGGTGGCGGTGGCGGCGGCTTCGACCGCGGCCCGGCGCGCGGCGCCTCTCCGGCTCCTTCGGGCCCGGAGCGTGACGCCACGGTGAAGTGGTTCAACAAGGAGAAAGGCTTCGGCTTCGTCGAACTCGGCGACGGGTCGGGCGATGCCTTCCTCCACATCCGCGCTGTCGAGGCTGCCGGTCACGCCGACCTGCTTCCCGGCACCCGGCTCACGGTCCAGACGGCCCAGGGCCAGAAGGGCCCGCAGGTGACGAACGTCATCAGCGTCGACACCTCGACGGCCGAGGCGGCTCCGCCCCGGCGCGACCCGCGTCCTCCCCGTTCGGGCTTCGGCGACCGCTTCGGCGGCGGCGGCGACCGCTTCGGCGGTGGCGACCGCTTCGGCGGCGGTGGCGGCGGCGGCGGCCGGTTCGCCTCTGGCCCCTCCGTCGAGATGACCGGCACCGTCAAGTGGTACGACCCGGCCAAGGGCTTCGGCTTCGTCTCCGTCAACGACGGCGGCAAGGACGTGTTCGTGCACCGCTCCGCCCTGTCGCGTGCGGGTCTCGACTCGCTCGCCGAAGGCCAGCAGGTCACGCTCGGCGTGGTCGAGGGCCAGAAGGGCCGCGAGGCCCAGAGCATCACGGTCGAGGATTGATCGCGGCCGCGCGCGACTGAGGCGGCCACGCCTTCGCCGTGTTTCCGATATGAGCTTGACGGCGGTCCCGATGGGGCCGCCGTTTCGCTGTGTGCCGCCGGGATCTCATGCGCGCTCTCGCATTCCTCGCCCTGACCCTCGTCCTGCCGCTCCCCGCCGCGGCCGAGGACTTCACCGGCTTCTATGCGGGCGTGAATGCTGGCTACGCGCTCGGGCGCGACCGGGAGCCGGATCTCGTCTCGCCGAACGGCTCCGGGCCGTCCGCGGGAGCACCCGGGACCGGGCTTCCGCCGAGCGCGGTCGAGGCCGCGCGGACGATGCGTGACGGCCGCGCGGGCACCCGCTCCGACCGCATTCCGCGCTGACGGGGCGCAAGCCCCGCCTCCTCCGGGAACCGGAGCCGTCCGTCGGACGATTCCCGTCGACTCGAGCAGCGGATGCGGGAGACGGCAGAGCCATGACCTTCGAGACGACCCAGCGGCAGATCCGGGCCAGCGTCCTCGCCGTGGCGGGCCTCGCCGCCCTCGCCCTCCCCGCCATTGCGGCCGATCTGCCCAAGGTCGCGATCGTCGCGACCGGCGGCACCATCGCCATGAAGCTCGATCCCGCCACGCAGGCGCCCGTGCCGGCCCTCTCGGGCGAGGATCTCGTCGCGGCGGTGCCGAAGCTGAAGGAGATCGCCAGCGTCGCCGTGACGGAGTTCAGCAACGTCCCGAGCGACTACATGGGCCCAGACCGCTGGCCCGATCTCGCCCGCCGCGTCGAGGCGGTCCTCGCCGACCCGGAGGTGAAAGGCGCCGTCGTCCTGCACGGCACCGACACCCTCGACCAGACCGCCTACTTCCTCGACCTGACGCTCAAGAGCGATAAGCCCGTCGTGCTCGTGGGCGCGCAACGCAACGCCTCGGACCATGACGCGGACGGTCCGCGCAACCTCCTCAACGCGGTGCGCCAGATATTGGCCGAGGGCGCGGGCGGGATGGGCGTGACGGTGACGCTCAACCACCGCATCAACGCGGCGCGCGAGGTGAGAAAGACCCACACGAGCAACGTCGAGACTTTCGATTCCGGAGATGCCGGCATTCTCGGCTACGTCGACGAGGACCGGGTGGTGTTCAGCCGCAAGTCCCTGCGCCGGCAGACCCTGCCCCTGCCCGACCGGATGCCGCGGGTCGATCTCGTCGCGATGTATGCGGGTGCGGACGGCTCCCAGGTCCGCCACGCCGCGGAGAGCGGCGCCGAGGCGATCGTCGTCGAGGCCTACGGCTGGGGCAACGTCAACGCGCCGATGCACGACGCGATCAAGGCGGCGGTCGAGCGGGGCGTGCCCGTGATCGTCGCCACGAAGGTCTACGACGGGCGCGCGCTGCCGGTCTACGGCTTCAAGGGTGGCGGCAGCACGCTGAAGAAGGCGGGCGCGGTCTTCGCCGGAGACCTGACGCCGGACAAGGCCCGCATCCTGGCCCTGCTCGCCCTGCCCGGCACGAAGGATGCGACCGCGCTCCAGGCCCTGTTCGATAAGTGACGGGGCCGGAGCCCGTCACCTCGCCCGCTCGCCGGACGGCGGAAGCGGGATGATCACGGGTTTGCCGGACACAGGGTCGAGGATGATGATCGCCATCAGGCCCTCCAACGCTCCCCCAGGGCGAGCAGTCGGCTCCCCTCGTGTGGCCGTTTTGTGATCCGCGCGGATCGGACCGGCGGGCCTGGGGATAACTCCGCCCTCCGCACCGCCGACCCGGACGCTCGGGCGGCGCCGGCCACGACCTTCAGGATGCGGATTCCGGCGGAGCCTGCTAACCGGTCTCGCCGCGCGGCCGCGGCGGGATCGGGTACTGCGCGGATGCGGGTGGGAGCGGGATGAACGCGGTCACGATCATCGTCCCGATCTTCGGCATCATCCTGATCGGCTGGGCGGCGGCGGTGGCCGGCCTCCTGTCGGACCGGGTCAGCGACGGCCTGTCCGAGTACGTCTTCGCTATCGCCGTGCCGGCGCTGATCATCGGCACCCTCACCCGCCCCGGTCTCACGGGCGAGCTCGCGTGGTCCTACTGGTTCGCCTTTTTCGGCGGCGCCGGCCTCTCCTGGGCGATCGGATCGCTGATCGCGATCCGCCGCCACGGGATCGGGCGGCAGGGGGCGGTACTGCACGGATTCGCGGCGAGCCAGTCGAACACCGTGTTCGTCGGCGTGCCGACGATCCTCCAGGCCTACGGCGAGGAGGGCGCCTTCCCGCTCTTCCTCCTGCTCGCGGTCCACCTGCCGCTGATGATGGGCTGCGCCACTTTTCTGATCGAGGCGGAGGGGGACCGGCCGCTGCTGCACCGCCTGCGCGGCCTCGCCCTCGTCCTCCTGAAGAACCCGATCTTCATCGCCCTGCTGATCGGGCTCGCCATGAAGAACGCGGGCGTCGTGCCGGGGGGGCCCGTCAAGTCACTCATCGACGCCTTCTCGGCGACCGCCTCGACCTGCGCGCTCGTGGCCTTGGGGGCGGGACTGAAGCGCTACCGCGTGCTGTTCGACCTGCCGGGCGCGGCCGTGATCGCTCTCCTGAAGCTCGGCATCCACCCGCTGGTGGTGTGGCTCCTGGCCTTCCACGTCTTCTCGATGCCGGCCGCCTACGCGGGCGTCGCCACGCTCTTCGCGGCCATGCCGGTGGGCATCAACGCCTACCTGCTCGCCGCCCGCTACAAGACCGAGACCGGCCTCGTCGCCGCGTCGGTGCTCGTGTCGACGCTGGCCGCGCCGCTCACGACGCTCGCCTGGCTCATCGTCCTCGGGCGAAGCTGAGGCGTCTAACGAACCGGGAGCAGGTGGAGAATGGTGCGGTCGGCGTCCCGGACCACGATCCGCCAGCCGTGCTGCCCGAACAGCTGCCCGCTGCGCTGCATCTCCTCGATCGCGCTCGCTGCCTGACGCAGAGCCTGGTCGAGATCGGTCACGACGACGCCGGTCTCGTCGGCAAGCAGCGTCATGCCATCCGTGAGGTCGAAGAAGAGGCGCTGGCTCAAGGACCTTCTCCCGGAGGGAGCGCGTGGGGCTTGGCGGGCGCGGTTCAGGAACGCGTCTTGTCCGGTGTTCCGCGATACGAGCGAAATCGCACGATTTCAATAAGATGTTGCAACTTCGAATATCGACCGCTAGGAATTTCGGATAGAGCGTTAACTATTCGTTGATATCTAGTAAGTTTGTCGACAAAAAGGTACTAGTTCCGCATATGTTAATAATTAGTACCCAGCAAACGTACGAAATCAGACGAACAATTATACGCTCTCTTGTAAGTGTGTAAACGAGATTACACTGCGAAATTGAAGCAATAAAACGATTCTGGTCGGAAGTTGTCGCAAACAACAGACGTACCATCAATAAAAACAAACACTCCACTTGAGCCGTTCGCTCGGCGTACGAGGCAGAGCCGGCTCTCCGTCAGGTACCGTACTGTTCTGGCCTTGCCTCGTTCTCGAGGGGAGCATCGACATGTCATCCGGCGATGAAGTCCCGACGGCCCTCGTGGCGTCGAGTTCGTTCGTGCGGGAGGGGCTGACCTCCTTCCTGGGCGGCACACGGTTCCGGGTCACCAGCGCGCCGACCGTCGAGGCGACGGGCGAAGGCGGACCTCTGCTGATCCTGGCCTCGCTCGACGACGCGAGCAGCGTCGAGGCCACGCGCACCTTGAGGGCGGCGCGGGCGGACGCCATTCTCGTCATCTTCGGGCGGGCCGACGCTCCGACCTCGCTTCCGCGCGACCTCTGCCTCACGGCGCAGGCGGTGCTCGACCGCGATATCGGCCGCGACACCCTCGTCAAGGCGTTGGACGCGGTGATGTCCGGGGTGACGGTGCAGTCGGCGAATCTGTTCTCGTGGATGCTCGACCGCCCGCGGGCCGCGATGGAGGCGCCGGCCGGCGCGCAACAGATCATCGTGGCCGGAACGGACGAGGCGGAAGCCCCGCCCTGCCACCCGCTGTCGAGCCGCGAGCTCAACGTGCTCCGCTGCCTCGCGGACGGTGCCTCGAACAAGGTGATCGCCCTGAAGTTCGATCTCGCCGAGGCAACGGTGAAGATCCACGTCAAGAACATCCTGCGCAAGCTGAAGACGCAGAACCGCACGCAGGCCGCGATCTGGGCCCGCGAGCACGGCATCTATCCGAAGTGAGGGGTAGACCCCTGACGGCGGGGTCCGCGGACCCCGCCGCGATCAGGCCGGCAACCGGTCGAGCAGGCGGTTCCCGAAGAACGGCACGAAGCCGAGCCTTGTCAGGCGGGCCCGGGCCCGCAGTCGCGTGACGGTGTCGTCGAGATACTCGATGGCGAGGACGGGAAGGCCGCGCGCCCGCGCCCGCTCCAGGTAGGTCATGCTCCAGCGCACGTCGTCCTCGGTGTTCTCCTTGCCCGCGCCGTGCAGGTTGTAGAGCAGGCTCTCCTTGCTCACCGCGTCGATCGCCGTGCAGTAGGCGTCGTTCATCAGGAGCGGCTCAGCGTTCTGCGCGACGACGAGGAAGCCGGGCCGCCGCGCCTTCGCGCGCTCGGACAGAGTGCGCACGAGGTCGACCATCTCCCGCCGCGCCTGCATTTCCCGCTCGCGCCAGTCGCCGTAGGCGTCGATCCGGTCCAGGAAGACCCCGTCGAATCCGGCCGCGCAGAGCGCGTCGATGGCGCCGCCCTCCCCCGCGATCATCGTGCGCCAGGTCGGCGTCCAGTACTTCACGGCGAAGCTGCCGGGCCAGCGCGGGTTCTCGGGCCCGAGCCAATCCGGCGGCGTCTCCCGCCACGCGGGCTGCCAGTAGGCGCGGTAGCTCTCGGCCTCGCCGACGCTGAGGTAGGCTAGAACGAGGCGCCGGCCGCCGTCGGGTCTCCGGCGCAGGTTCGGGACGGACTCGACGTCGATCCTCTCGCCGTTGACGATCGGGTCGAGGACGATCAGGTCGAGGTCCGAGGCCGCGACCTGCGCCAGGTCGATCTGCTGGTACTGGCAGCCCCAGGATCTCACCTCGGTATCGCCGAGGCGCGCCGAGACGCGGCGCCCGATCAGGGGCGCGGCGCCGATCCCGGCCAGCACGGCGAAGCCGAGAAGGCCCGAGGTGAGTAGTCCGCGGCGGCTCATGAGGCGGCTGCCGGGGCGCCGGATCCGTGGTCTCATGGCTTGCCCGCCCCGAGGGCTGCCTCCTTCTCGACCGCGGCCGTCGCGGGCCGTCCGGTCTCAGGCGGCACGATCCGGGCCCGCAGCACATCGCCGGGCTCCAGGACGTCGAGTTCGCTCGCGCGCAGCGTCTCCGTCGCCTCCACGGTGCGGCGCACGATCTCGAAGGTCACGATGCCCCCCTCGCGCCCGATCGCCGGGCTCGTCCGGGCCATCATCGTGGCGGTCGCCGCGAGGTTGAGGTAGGCGCGCTCGGCCGCCTCGGCCTCGGCCTCCACTGTCGCGATGTCACGCTCGAGGGTCAGCCGCCGCTCGCTGTCGGCCTGGACCAGGGCCTTGCGGGCGGTGTCGAGCCGCTGCTCGGCCTGGAGCAGGCTGATCTCGATGTCGCGGCGGCGGCCCTCCATGTCCACGTAATCGCGCCGGACGTCGGCGACGCGCTCGTTCTCGACCACCTGCCGGGCGAACAGCGCCTCCATCATCTTGAGCCGCTCGCCGCGCACTTTGATCTGCGCGTCGAAATTCGCCATTCGCTGCTTCAGGAGCTCGATCTCGTCCTGCGTCGCGGCGATGGCCCGCTCGCGCGTGGCGCGGGCGCCGGCGAGGTTCTGGGCGCGGAGCTGCGCCATGCGCTGCTCGCCGGCCACGAGGGAGGCCGAGCCTTCGGCGCCGACGAGCTGGCGCAGCCCGTCCGCGGACTTGGCGACCGGCGTGCCGTCGCGCTCGGCGATGAGCGCCGCCTTGCGCAGGAGGAGCTGCTTGAGACGGTCGCGCGCCGCGTCCCGCCGCTCCAGCTCGCGGTTCGTCTCGATCGCCTGGGCGGGCATGCCGCTCTGGATGTCGCCGCCCGCCAGCGCCACGGCCTGCAGCACCATGAGACCCGGCACGTAGGTGAAGGAGCCCGGGTTGCGCACGGCGCCGATCACGTAGACGGGGGCCCGCTGCAGCACCGAGACCGTGATGTTGCAGCGGCGCCGGAACATGCGGTCGAAGGCATCGCCGAGATCGGCCTTGAAGGCCGCCGTGGTGCGGCCCGCCGCCTCGATGCTGCCGAACAGCGGGAGCGACACCGCGCCGCCGGGCTCCACGCCGTACTCGCCCGAGAGATCGACCCGCGGGTAGACGGTCTGCATGATCGCGGCCGCGTCGCCCGAGCGCGGCTTGTCGACCTCGGGCGCCTCCGGGATCTCCATGGTCTCGAAGATCATGACCTTGAGCCGGTCGCCGACCCGCAGCACCGTGTCGCCCGCCGCGAGCGCGGGGGCGGCGACCAGCAGGAATCCGGTCGCGAGCAGCGCGGCCCAGGCCCCGCTGCGCTTCGCGCCGCCGCTGCCCGTGCGGCGCCGGTGGAACAGCCTGTGCAACCCCATCGTCTCCTCCTGCCCGAAACCCGATGACCCGTCAGACGGGACGCGCCTGCGTCGCGCTGCCCACGAAAACCCGGTAGTCGATCGACCCCAGAACCTTGATCAGCGCGAAGAGCGAGGCGAAGCCGGACACGATGCAGGCCAGCATGTAGCCGGTGCCGAGGCTGCCCGGCTCGAACTGCGAGACGAGGAGGGTCAGAACCGCGAGGCTCGCGAGGAAGATGACCTGCAGCGTCGCGTAGACCCGGGTCGCGTCGAAGAAGATCAGCAGCGCCGAGCACGACATGAACAGGTACTGGAACAGCGCGCCGACCGTGCCCATCCGCAGGATGCCGATCTGCCGGAACTGAAGCCCGACCGCCTCGACGATCGCCGGCGCGGTGAGCACCACGATCACGCACAGGGCGGTCTGCACCACCATGATGTTGGCGAGCGTGCGCGTCGTCTCGCGCTCCAGGATGCGCCCCTGCGCCCGGATTGTCTTGAGGGTGGCGTGGGTGTCGATGGCCTGGAAATAGGCGCGGTAGCGCTCGAAGAAGGTCGTCTCCAGGCTCGTCACGAAGAGCGCGAGGGCCGGCACCACCGTGAGGCTCGCGATGAACATCGGCCCGTCGTAGAGCGGCGCGTGGATGAGGCCGGCCTCGACGCGCTCGCCGTACCCGCTCGTCCAGATGATCCACTTGTCGACCCAGACGCTGACCGCGCCGGCCGTCGCGCCGATGGCGAGGGAGGGGCTGCAGCGCAGGCGCGCGGCGAAGGCCGCCCGCGCCGCGATGAGATCCCGGCAAGGCGACGGGAAGGTCGAGGCGAAGCGCGCGGTGAGCCAGAGGAAGACGATCATGAAGCCCGCCGCGAGGCCCCAGACCATCGGCACAGGGCCGTAGCCGTGCAGGGCGGCGGTGACGGCAAGGCCCGCGCCCGCGAGAAGGCCCGTGACGAAGGCGAGCGTCACCTGGAGGTAGTCCCGCACCGCGCCGCAGAAGGCGAGGCCGACCCAGACGAGGCTGACGATCTGAGCGCCCGCGATGCCCGCGCTCGCCACGTCGGCCGTGACCGGCAGCAGGAGGATGAAGACGAGGCCCGACAGGAGCGCCGTCGTCGCGCTGGCGGCCAGCAGCGTCATCACGAAGACGGCCCGCACATCGGCGTATTGCCGGCGGTACAGGGCGTCCGCCAGCACCCGGGTGCCGACCATGGCGACCGGCGACGTCCCGACGAGCGACAGCGAGAAGATGTAGACGACGAGGACGCGGAAGGTCGCCATCGCGTCCTCGCCGATCAGGGGCGAGGCCGCCTCGCCGATCACGAGGATCGCCAGAACCGTGTAGAGCCAGGGACCCGCCGCCACGATGGCGGCGTGCGCCACCGCGGCCACCGGCCCCAGGATCTCGTCGCGGCTGCCGAGCCGCCTCAGCTCGAATCCGATCCCGGCCATCGGTTCTAGCTCCCGGCGACGATGGCCTCGGCCCGTCCGGGCGCGAGGTAGTGGGCGTAGGTCTCGCGGTAGGCCGCGAGCGCGTCCTCGGAGGCGTAGTAGCGGCGCACCCGCGTGCGCAGGGCCTCGCCCTGGCTCCGGCGCAGGGCCTCGTCGCGCAGGAGACGCTCGGCCGCCTCCGCGGTGTCGTTCGGGCTGACGAGGGGCGTCACCGCACCGCCCTCGCCGATCCGCGGCACCTCGGTCGAGCGGCCGTGCAGGATCTCGCGGCAGGAGCCGACGTCGGTGGCGACGCAAGGGATCCCAGCGGCACCCGCCTCGAGGATGACGAGCGGCTGCGCCTCGCTGAGGCTCGTCAGGACCACGATGTGGACCTGCGAGAAGTACTCGACGAGCTTGACCGAACCCGTGAAAATGACGGTCTCGGCGAGATCGAGGTCCCGCACGAGGTCGAGGCACTCCTCGAAATAGATCGGATCCTCGTCGGTCGGGCCCATCACCAGGGCGCGCAGGTCCGGCATGCGGCGGCGCAGGATCGCCGCCGCCTCGATGTAGGACTTCACGTCCTTGATCGGAACGACGCGGCCGATCAGGGCCATGGTGGGCGGCTGGTCCGGCCCGGCGACCGGCAGCGCGGCGAAGCTCTCGACGTCGATGCCGTTCGCGACGACCGCGAGGCGCGTGGGCGCGGCGCCGAGCGCCTTCTGCAGGCGCTGGTTGTCCTCGTAGAGGGTGATGATGCGGCTGCAGGCCTGATAGCAGATCAGGGCGTGCGCATCGAAGATCTGCATCCAGATGTCGCGCAGGTCGACGCGCTCGTCGTTGAGCGAGATGCCCTTGTCGACCGTGTCGCAGATCCACTCGGCCATCAGGATCTCGACGCGGCGCTCGTTCGTGTAGATGCCGTGCTCGGTGATGAGGGCGGGCCGCCCGGTCTCGTGGGCGGCGCGCGCGGCCAGAAGGCCGGCATAGCCCGTCGAGATCGTGTGATAGACCTTCGCCCGCGGCAGAGGCGCCTTCAGCACCGCGAACAGGCCGCCGAACAGGGCGCGCCAAGCCCAGAAGAAGTGCAGGAACGAGGCGTGCGGCATCAGCCGCTCGTACATCTGGCAGGTGACCCGCCAGGAGAGCGGAGAGGCCATCAGGCTCGCGAGCGTCAGCCCCCGCGCCGGATCGTTCACGAGCTCGACGAGGCGGGCGAAGGTGTCGAGCCCGCCGCCGCGCACGAGGGCGATGAGCTGATCGGCGAGCACATCCTCGGTCTCCTCCGTCCGCGCGTTCTCCTGCCAGGGCTGCGAGCGGAAATCTGTGTGCAACTGCAGATCCGAGAAGGCCACGACGTTCTCGGGCAGCGCGTAGCGGATCTCGCGGGGCCCGGCCCCCGGCACGATGGCCACGACCGCGAAGGTCAGGTCCGGATTGCCGCGGATCAGCCAGTCGACCCATGTCGAGACGCCGCCGCGGACATAGGGGTAGCAGCCCTCGACGATGAGGCAGACGTCCGCCTCGGGGGGAGCGGCCGGACCGCTAGACAGGAACCGCATGGCGCCCTCCGTTCCGGGTGGCGTCCGCGGCGCGGACGAGGAGCGCGTGCAGATCCTGCGTGCGGCCCAGTTGCATCAGGCTCTCGGCCGTGGCCTCGGCCAGACGGTCGCCGCGGCGATAGGAGCCGGCGGTCGAGCGGGCCAGCACGTCCTCCCAGCGCCCGAGGCCGGCGAGCAGCGAGCACAGCAGCGCCGTGGCGCCCCGATGGCCGGGCGCCTGCGCCAGCGCCTGCTCGCACAGGGCCGCCGCGCTCTCCCGAGCAGACCGGGCGTCGGCCTCTTCGAGGAAGCCGCCCTCCGCGATGCGCGCCAGTTCAACCGCCTGCACGAGGAGGTCGGCCGGCGCGGCCGAGCTCTGCGCGCCAGCCTGGCTCCTCTGCAGCTCGAGCCGGGCACGGGCGCGAAGCTTCACCGAGACGGCGGCCGCGTGAACGCGGATGCTCGGCTCCGCGCTGCGAAGGGCCTGCCCGAGCAGGGGCCGGTAGTCGGGATGATAGGCGAGCCCGATCAGGCCGAGGAGCGCCTGCTGCTGCGCCAGCGGGCCTTCGAGCACGCTCGGGAAATGAGCGACGGCGGTCCGGTTCGGCCGTCGGGCCCGCCCGTCCACGATCTGGGCGTGCAGCGTCACCGCCGGGTTCGCTTCGCCGAGGCCGGAGATCTGCCGGTACCAGCTCTCGAGCTCGTGATGGCTCACGGGGGTCCGGGCGAGGATCAGGTAGAGCGCGAGGGCGGCGGCGGCCCCGACCGGCCCGGTGGAGGCGGCCAGCAGCAGCGCGATCACGCAGAGGGTGAGGTCGTCGGCGAAGACGGACCGGCGGGCGACGAAGACCAGAAGCGTGATGCCGTGGGCCGCGAGCGCCGCCGGGGCACCCGCCGTCTCCGTGAGGAAGGCGCCGAGGATCGCGGCCTCCGCGAGGAGAAGACCGGCGAGTGCCGCGAGCGGCCCGGCCCTCAGGCGCGCGGCGTAGCTCAGCGGCTCCATGGCGCCTCTCCCGAATCTGCCGCGAGGCCGCCCAGGAAGTGAGGCAGGTAGGAGGGCGGCATCGCCTGTTCCGGGGCGATCCGCTCCGGCATCACGAAGTCCGCCATGCCGATCTCGTCCGCCGCGAAGCCACCGATGACCATCCCGTCCGTCGCCGCGTGACGCGCCGCCGTGCCCGACCCGCGGTGTCGGTTACGTTCGATCGCCTCGCCCAGCGCAGCCGCGATCGCGGAGACCGCGACGGCGCTCGCCGGATCGAGCCGGTCGGGCGGGACCGTCTCCAGCACGAACAGGCCGAGGCTGCCGCCCGTCTCTCCGGCGCGCACCGAGGCAGCGAAGATGCCAACACCGTCGAGGAGGCTCGCCTCGCTCTCGTCGAAGACGCTGAGGACCCGCGGGCGATGGCAGGCGACGGCGTAGACGAGGGCCGTGCGCACCGGGAAGCAGGCATCCAGCCGAGCGCGCTCGGCATGGGTATGGCGCAGCTCCCCCTCCTCCAGGGGAAAGTAGGTCCAGCGCGCGTGGCCGAGCCAGGCCTCTACCGCGTCGTGCAGCGCGGCCATCAGATCGGGCTCGCCCGACTCGCGCAGGCGCTGCAGGCTCGCGAGCCCCGCCTCGAGTGAGCCGGCGCGGGCGGTCGCGGCCCGGCGCTCATGGACCGCGGCGTGCTCCTGCAGCTCGCCGCAGAAGCCCGCGATCGTGTCGCGCTGCTCCTGGGTCACGCGAAGCCGTTCCTCCAGGGCGAGGCGCTCGCGGATCTGGCGGTTGCGCAGGCCGCCGATCACGATGGCGCAGAGGATCCACAGCACCGGCTCGCGCCAGACGCGCAGCGAGTAGGTGTAGAAATCCTCCTGCGAGGTCTGGGGCGGCCATCCGGCCAGCCAGCTCAGGCCCGCCGCGAGGGCGGCCACGACGAGCCCGGTGCCGCTGCCGTACTGCACGCTGAGCAGGACGACGGGAATCCAGAACGGGTGCGGCGAGATCTGCGCGAGCGAGGCCGGCCCGGGGATGATCCATTCGATGATCATCAGGAGCAGGAAGAGGAAGCAGGCCTCGTACTTGCCGCGGATGCCCGACAGGCGCCGCGTCAGCCAGCCCGGCTCGCCCGCGGCGCGCTCCTGCGCACCGGCCGCCATCGCATCCTGTGTGGTCTGGGCCGCTATCACCGTGGGATCCCCGCCAAATGCCGGCTCGTTGCGATGGTGATCGCCGGGCCTGTCGCGCGTCCGAGCTGCGTGGCCAGGGCGCGGTAGGCGGCGTGGAGGCTCTCGGGCAGCTGCATCCGCTGCTCGAGATTCTGAAGGGTGGCGAAGGCTGCCTGCGGCGAGTTCAGGCGCATCACGAGGTCGAGCCATTGCGCCAGCTCGGCCGGCGGCAGCCCGTCGAGGTCGGCCTCGGCCAGTACCAGCCGGGCCCGAACCTGCTGGCCGAGATGCAGAGCGAGCCGGGCGGCGAACAGGGGCCGGCGCCGCAGAACCGCGTCGGGGAGCGCCGGCTGGAGCAGGGCGATGGACGAGAGGCCATACTCGGCGGCGATCGCCTCGGCGAAGAGCGCCTGAGCCTCCGTCTCGGCCGGCCGGGAGCGCAGCAGCGCGAAGCGCGACCAGATCAGCGTCGGGATGCCGGTGGCGGCGGCCGCGGCCACGTAGCCGTCGATGTTCGGCTTGTTGAGCGGCATGCCCTCGTAGGGCCATTCGAGCAGGAGCGCGGTGGCGAGGCGCCGATTGCCCTGCTCGGCGAGGCTCTTGGCGAGGTAGAGCTGCGCGTCCGGATGCAGGATGGCGCTCGCCTGAGCGAGGCCGCGGGCCTCGGCGAGCGGCGCCTTGGTCGCGAGCCTCAGCGTCATCTGGGCGGCGAGCCAGGGCTTGCGCCAGGCGGCGAGCCAGCGCTTGGCCCGCTCGGCCGCCTCCGCGTAGCGGCCCTGATCGATCAGGAGCTCGAACAGGAAGCGGCGCGGCCGCTCGACCGAATCGTCGAGGTGCTCGTCGAGCCCTCTCAGCACCTCCACGGCCCGGGGCATCCGTCCCTCCGCGGCGAGGAGCTGCGCGAGACGTTCCGTCTGGTCCGGCGTCAGGGCGCCCCGCTCGGCGAAGCTCTCCAGGGCGGCGCACTCCTCGGCGAATCGGCCGTGGAAGCGGTGGAGCGCGACGAGCTTCGCGACGTGCACCGGATTCGCGTCGACGGCGGCGAGCTTGGCCTGCGCCTCGATCAGACCGTCGACGTCGTCGGCGGCCTCGTAGGAGCGGACGAGCCAGGCCAGGGCGTCGCGGTCGCGCGGGCGCGAGAGAACGTAGAGCTCCATCAGGTCGGCGGCCCTGGCCCGGTCGCCGGCCGTGTCCTGGAGCATCGCGAGCGTCATCAGCACGCGGGGCTTCGCCGTACCGGTGGCGAGAAGCCGCTCGATCTCGACCACGGCCTCCACGTTGCGGCCGTCGCGTACCAGCATCGCGATCCGCTCCTCGGGACCGGATTGCAGCAGGTAGGCCGTCACCGCGGAGATCACGAAGGCGATCGCGACGAGGAGTTTAGCGACGCTCATCGCTGCCTCCGGTCTCGGGGAGGCGCCCTTCGACGCTGATCCGGAGCGGCTCGAGGCCGACCATCGGCACCGTGAAGGCCAAGCGCCCGAGTGCGTCGGCCTCGGCGGTGCCGCTCCACAGAACCGCCTCGTCGCGACGGGCCGTCACCGTGTAGTGGCCGGGCGGGACGTCCGCCCAGCGGAATTCGCCCGGCCCGAAACCGGACGCCTCGAAACGCCAGCCGCCGTCGCCGCGCGACAGGCCCGAGACGCGCCACCGGCTCTCCGACAGCCCGACCGGGCGTGCGGCGGCACCCTCTCCGCGCAGGACCACGCGCACCTTCTCCACGCCCGAGTCCAGGGCGAGGTAGAGAGAGCCGCCGTGCCGGCTCTGTCCGATCACGCCCTCGGAGGCCGCGAGATCGGCCTCGATCGCGTCCGCGTCGTCGAAGCGGAGCGTCTGGATCGAGCCGCGACGGCGCACCTCCCAGCTTCGAGGGCCGGACACGGCGATCTCGACGCGGGGAAAATCGTCTGCCAGCGCGGCGTACTCGCCCGTGCGGATCGGGATCAGGGCGGAGCCCTGCGCCTCGCGCAGGTAATCCTCGATCTCGGAGAGCGCCTCGGGGTTGCCGACCGTCGCGAGCCGGTAGTGCAGATTGAAACCCTTGAGGCGCCGCGGCGTCTCCGTGGCGGCGAGCGTCGTGCGAAGCCCCTTCAGGGCCGCGACGGCCGGTCGCCAGGCCTTTCGAACGGGCAGATCGTCGGCCGACACGGCGTAGACCTGACGCTGCTCGCCGACTGGGCGCGCGAGGGGCGGCAGGTGCGCGACGGAAGGATAGGTCGCGTCGAAGCGGGCCTCGCCGCCATTGATGTTGCGCAGACTGAGGCCGCGCGTGAGCGCGATCGCCTCCTCCGAGGGTTGCGCGTCCCCGCTCCACTGATACAGCCGCACACCCTTGCCCGGGGGCGCCAGCGCGTCCGCGACGGCCCAGGCGCCGCGTGTCTCCTGGGCGAGATCGAAAGGCGTCAAAAGGTAATTGCGCGGGTACTCGCGGGCTTTGGCCACGTAACGGTCCGTGCGCGCGTTCGTGCTCACGAGGTCGGTCAGGCGGCGCAGGCCGAACCGGCCGGCCGGGCGCGCCACCGCGACCAGCTCCTCCTCGCGGGCGCGGCTGTAGCTGTCGAAGAAGCGCCACGCGTAGGGGCGGGTGTAGGAGGAGACGCTCGGCTCGACGGCCGGATGCGACCAGATCTCGCGCACCAGGGCGCGGGGCGTCTCGTTGCCGCCGATAGCCGAGTCGAGATCGCCGGGCGTGAGGGCAAACGTGACGGGCAGGTCCGGGAAGGCCGAGACGATTTGGTCCAGGAAGAGGCCGGCGACGAGAACCTGCTCACGGTCCTTCGACAGGACGACGTGATTGAGCCCCTCGCTCTCGACATGGCTGAAGTAGATGCGGCGGCCCGACAGCGTGGTGACGTCCGGCACCGGCACCGGCCCGTCGCGCAGCGCCCGCGCGAAGAAGGCGAAAGGGTCGATCAGCCAGCGCGCCCGGCCGAGCCCCTGATCTTCGACCATCGCGAAGCCGCTCGCCGCGTATCCGCCGCGGGGGCTCACGGCCACTGCGACGCTGCGCCCGCCGCCCTCGCGCTGGGGCAGGATCAGTTCGAGCCAGGGTTCGAGGTCGGGGCGCGCGGCGTCGGTGACCTCGTAGGGCGGAAGCACGGCGTCGGCCGCGCCCTCGAACGCCGTGAGCGCGGGATCGCGCGAATGCAGCTGCGTGCCGAGCGTGAGATCGACCGCCCTGCGGCGGTGTCTCAGCCCGATCTCGCCGAGGAGCGCGTCGCCGGCCGCAGCCTCGTCCGTCCAGAAGGAGGCGCCCGTCGTGCCGAGGATCACCCAGCGCCGGGCGGTCCGCACGGCCGAGCGCGCCCAGGCGAGATACGCGTCGCGGGCCGCGGGCGGCGTCGAGAACCAGGTCAGCACGCCCGCGTAGCGCCGGATCTCGGCGGCGCCCGGAAGCGGCCTGCGTATATCCCTGTAGGCGATCGTGTAGCCGAGATGGTTCAGCGGCAGCTCGGCGAAGCGATGGATCCGGGTCTCGTCCGCGGTCGGCTCAAGGTCGCCGTCGTAGAGTGCGAGGACCTCGCGCGGCACGACGCGCCCGGGTTCCGCCTCGGACGCAGCCCGGCACGGTGCAACCGACAGCGCGAGCCCTACCAGCAGGACCGCGCGCACGATCGCTCCCTGGAGTCCGGGAAGCGTAAGGGCTCCTCCGCGCCTTGATCCCACGATTCGGATGCCTTCCCTGGGATGGTCCCGCCGCCGGTCGAGAACAGTTCGGCCGCGTCGGCCGAGCTTCATGACGAACACACAGTAGCGTCACCGTCGGCATTTCTCGATATGTCCCCCACCGAAGACAAAGCCAGGGTGCATAGTGGTTAGTACATAATACTACCAAAGAGCTAGATTGAAGTTTTCTTCGATTTGCATTCCATTTAAGGCGCGGAAACATATCGCCCTACTCGCAAGCAGAATGTTTCGATCAAAACATGGTCTGATAGCGAAATAGGCAACTTCATTTCCGCGGGGACGGGAATTGTCCTCCTCAATACATTGCAACGCGCCTTCCTGTAGGGCGCGCGAGAACCCTTGCGTCGTTCGACGAACGCGGCCGCGCGACTGTTGTCGCCCGCATGGAGACTGAGATGCCCCACGTGATCGACGGCAGCCTGCTCGACTGGACGAATGAAGATCGGTTGGATCGTCCGGGAACAGGAACGGCCGGCTACCAACTGTATGGCACGTTCGAGAACGGACAGTACGTCTTCGCCATCAACTCGCCGATCACGATCGGGCTCAACACGACGATCTGGTTGAACACGGACAGGAACATCACGACCGGCAAACAGGCATTCGGCGGCACGGCGGACACGGGCGCCGAGTATTACATCAACGTCACGAGCGAGGGGATCCCGGTCCTCTACAACGCAGCGAATGTGGTGATCAGCCAATCGCTGGCGTTTCAGTATTCGCTCGACAAGAAGTCTCTCGAAGTCGCTATCCCGATGGCCCTGATGGGCCAGGCGACCGCTGGCCTCGACGTCAAGATGGATGTCAACGACGGCATCTACCTGCCGAGCCCGGTCGTCGGCAACACGATGACGGTCAAGGATCCGGCGCTGCTGCCCGTCGTCGACGCGACGCCGCTGAAGATCGGCATCGTCTACTCCGAGACGAGTGCCGCCCGCTACTTCGGCGGCACCGATGCGGGCAAGATGGCCTACTCGCAGCTCTTCATGGCCGCCCAGAATCAGGCGACCGCGGCGGGCGTGCCCTTCGACGTGCTCACCGAGGCGGACCTCAAGAACCTCAGCAAGGTCGCGGGCTACGACGCGATCGTCTTCCCCTCCTTCACCAACGTGAAGTCGGCGGATGTCGCGCAGATCCAGGACGTGCTGACGGACGCCGTCTACAAGTATCACGTCGGCCTGATCACAGCCGGCGAGTTCATGACGAACAACGAGAACGGCGTCGCGCTGCCGGATGCCTACGCCCGCATGCAGTCGCTCCTCGACCTCACGCGCGAGGGCGGCACCACGACGCTCGGCGGCGACCCGGTCCAGATCGTCGCCAATGTCGGGTCGGACGTCTTCCCCGGCTACCAGGCCAACGAGGTCGTCCGCGACTACGCGAAGATGAGCACCTCCTGGTACAAGAGCGCCGACGGCACGCCGGTCACCCCGATCGCGACGCAGAAGGTGACCGAAGGGAACGCTACCACCGAGCACGCCGCCGTCGTCGGCACGCAGACCGGCGGGCGCAACGTCCACTTCGCCAACGAGAGCCTGCTCGGCGACAACAACATGCTGCAGCACGCGATCGACTACGTCGTGAAGCCGGCGGCCGGCCCCAGCCTCAGCCTGCACATGAGCCGCGACAAGGCGATCGTCGCCTCGCGGACCGACATGGACCAGGCGATGGAGACGGCCGACGTCAGCCCCGAGAGCGGCGCCCCCGGCATCTACGACAAGCTTCTGCCGATCCTCGACGAGTGGAAGAAGGACTACAACTTCGTCGGATCCTACTACATCGACATCGGCACCGACCCCGCGAACGGCCAGACCACGAATTGGGCCGTCTCGAAGCCGTACTATGACGCGCTGCTCGCGGCCGGCAACGAGATCGGCTCCCACTCGATGTCCCATCCGGAGAACACGAACCTGCTCACTCCGGAGCGATTCCAGGCGGAATTCGAGACCTCTCGCAACACGATTAGCCAGCAGCTCGGCATCACCGTGAAGGGCGCCGCGATTCCCGGTGCGCCCGAATTCCTGCCTGCCTCCATCGCGATCGAGAAGTACTACGATTACATCACCGGTGGTGCGACGCTCGTCGGGGCCGGCTACCCGGGCGCGATCGGCCACCTCCTCCCGGACGATCCGAAGGTCTACATCGCGCCGAACATGTCGTTCGACTTCACGCTGGTCGGCTTCCAGCGCAAGACGGCGGCGGAAGCGTCGATCCAGTGGCAGAACGAGTTCAAGAGCCTGACCGCGCACTCGGACCAGCCCATCGTCGTCTGGCCCTGGCACGATTACGGCCCGACGAACTGGGTGACCGACGAGAATCTGGTGCCCGGCTATACCAAGGAGATGTTCACCGACCTGATCAAGACGGCCTACGATTACGGGTCCGAGTTCGTCACGCTGGCCGACCTCGCGCAGCGCGTCGCCTCCTTCGACGCGACGAACTACCATTACAGCTTCAACGCCACGGCGAACTCGGTCACCGCGACCGTCGCGTCGGCCGACGCCGGCAAGTTCGCGCTCGACCTGAGCGGTCTTGCCGCCGACACCAAGATCAAGAGCGTGGCGAACTGGTACGCCTACGATTCGGACAGCGTCTTCGTCGCGAAGACGGGCGGCACCTACACGATCAATCTCGGCAACGGCATCGACGACGTCACCCACCTGTACGACGTCACAGACCGCGCGGAGCTGACGAGCGTCACCGGCGACGGCTCGAACCTGTCCTTCTCGGTCGTGGGCGAGGGCAAGTTCCTCGTCGATTTGCGCGACCCGTCGGGCGGCGTTCTCACCGTGACGAGCGCGGCCGTCGGCGATCTCACCTACTCGGTCGTCGGCGACAAGCTCGCCATCACCCTGGCGGGGCTCGGTGCGCACACGGTGAACATCACGCTGACCGGCGGGGCCCAGCCGCAGAACCGCCCCTTCTTCGGTGACGTGAGCTACGATCCGCACAGCGCGGCCGGCGAGGTCTACGCCCTCTACGACGCGGTGCTGCACCGGCCCTCGGACGCGGACGGCCAGCAGTACTGGACCGGCCTGCACAGCTCCGGGCTGTCGCTCCACGATATGGCGCAGACGTTCCTCGACTCGGCGGAGGGACGGCTGAACCTTGGGTCTGGCAGCAACCAGTCCTTCGTCGAAGCTCTCTACCTCACGGCTCTCGACCGCGCCGGCGACGCGCCGGGCGTGCAGTGGTGGACGGGTGTCCTCGACCAAGGGATGTCGCGCGCGGACGCCGTCTTGGGCTTCGCGTTCTCTGCGGAGAACCTGGCCGGACTGCAGTCAGCGTACGATAGGGGCATCTTCACGGCGGACGCCGATGCAGGCGATGCGGCTCGGCTCTACCACACCCTCCTCGACCGGGCACCGGATGCCAGCGGCCTCCAGTACTGGTCCGGCGCGTTGAAGGGCGGCGTCAGCGACGCCGATGCCGCGCAGAGCTTCTTCGCTTCGAGCGAGTACCAGACAAAATACGCTGGTCTCACCGACGCGGCCTTCGTCGACATGCTCTATCAGAACGCGCTCGGGCGGCAGGCCGAGAGCGCCGGCCACGATTACTGGACCGGCGTGCTGACACAGGGCGGCAGCCGCGCGACGGTCGCTGCGAGCTTCGCCGAGAGCCAGGAAGCGCACCAGCACCTGATGCCGTTCATCGAGACCGGCTGGCACCTCGCCTGAGGTCTCCCGCCCCTGTGACGTGAGGCCGGGGCGGCGCTCGCCGCCCGGCCGCCCATTCAGCGAACCTTCGTATTAAGGGAGTGTGGAGAGATGTGCGGCATCGTCGGCATCGCC
>NZ_BJZU01000090.1 GCF_007992195.1 Methylobacterium oxalidis
GACGGTGCCGATGAGCGTTCCCAGCGACCGCAAGTCCTTCTTCGGCAAGATCTTCACACGGAGGGCGGCATGAGCCTTCTCAGCCTCTTCTCCCGGCGCGGCTCCGCGCCGGTGGCGCGCGAGCGCCTTCAGCTGATCATCGCCCACGAGCGGGCCGACAACGGGCGCTCCGACCTCGTTGTGACGCTGCGCGAGGAGATCCTCGCCGTGATCGCCAAGCACGTCGCCATCGAGCGGGACAAGGTCTCGATCACGGTGGAGCGCGGCGAGGGGGTCTCGACCCTCGGCGTCGACATCGAGCTGCCGCTGCCCGCGGCCGCCAAGCTCACCGGCGTCATCGAGACGGCGGCGAAGACCAAGCTCGCCGCGGCCTGAACGGCCGCGGACGCTCCCTACCGCGGCCGCAGGATGAAGGGCGGCGGGTTGTCGGGCTGCGTCGTCACGACCGCCGCCGGACGGATCACCGACCCTTCGGGCAGGCTCACACGGAAGCGGCCGATCAGGCGCGCGAGGGCGAGCGTCGCCTCGAGCAGCGCGAAATGGGCGCCGATGCACACGCGCGGACCCGCCCCGAACGGCAGGTAGGCGAAGCGCGGCGGCGGGGCCGCTCCCGGCAGAAAGCGGCCGGGATCGAACGCGTCCGGCTCGGGCCAGAGGCGCCGGTGCCGGTGCAGGACCCAGGGCGAGATCATCACCACGTCGCCGGGCTCGACCGTCCGTCCGCCGAGGTCGTCCGCCTCGCGGGCGGCGCGGGCGAGGACGAAGGCCGGCGGGTAGAGGCGCAGCGTCTCGTCGACGACCGCCCGCGTCAGCGGCAGGCGGCGCTCGCAGCCGTCGCCGAGATCGTCCCCGGCCGCCCGCGCCTCCGCGGCGACCGCCTCCTGGATATCGGGCGCCAGCGCCATCAGGTAGCTCGCCCAGAGCAGGGCCGCCGCCGTGGTCTCGTGGCCCGCCAGGATCAGGGTCGCGACTTGGTCCCGCAGCTGGTCGGGCGTGAAGGGGTGCCCGGTCTCCGGGTCGCGGGCCGCCACGAGGAGATCGAGGAGGTCGCGCGCGGCATGCGGCTGCGGGTCCGCGGCGCGCCGGGCGATGATGCGGTCGAGGAACGGGATCCAGCGGCGCCGGAACCGCGCGCGGGCGAGATCGAGGGGCGCCGGCCAGGACAGCGGCAGCAGCATGTCGAGGAGATGGGGCCGCCCCATCCGCTCGGCGTACTCCGCCACGAACCGCCGCAGCGCCGCGCCGTCGCTCTGCATGCCGACCGAGAACATGGTGCGGCCCGCGATCTCGAGGGCGAGGCCGTGCAGGGCGGGAAACAGCGGGACGGGCCCCTGCTGCGCCTGCGCCGCGAGCAGCGCCGTCGTCGCGTCGACCGCCCCCAGGATGTGCGGCACGAGCGCCTCCACGGCGCGCGGCGTGAAGGCCGGGGCGAGCGTCCGGCGCTGGTGGCGCCAGGCCGCGCCCTCGCTGATCAGGAGCCCGTCGCCGAGCACCGGGCGCAGGATGCGCACCGAGGCGCGGGTCCGCGCGTAGGCGGCCTGGTTGTCGATGAGGACGCGCCGGATCGCGTCCGGGTCGCTCACGATGAAGGTGTGCCGCCCGAGGAGGCGCCGCTGCACGATCGGCTCCTCGTAGGTGCGCTGCGGCCACGCCTCGACGGCGTTGCGGCGCAGGGCCGAGAGGTAGGCGGGCAGCGGCAGGTCGCGCGCCGGGGGCTCCGGCACCGGCGGCCTGGGACGCGGGCCCGGCGGCAGGCACAACGGCGCGTCGAGGGTGGTCCGACCCGAATCCATGACTGTCCCTGCCCGGGCCCCCGGCCCGCTTGATGCCGGAGCCGGCCGGAGGTGTAAACACGCCCGGATGCCGCCCGAGCCCCGCCCTCTTCCCTGGACCATCGACGGCGAGGGCCTGCGCCTCAGCGTCCGGCTGACGCCCCGCGGCGGCCGGGACGCCCTCGACGGGGTCGGCACCGGGGCGGACGGGCCGGCGGTCCTGCAGGTGCGCGTGGCCGCGCCGCCGGTGGAGGGCGCCGCCAACGCCGCCCTCATCGCGCTGCTCGCCAAGACGCTGCGGACGCGCCGCTCCGACATCGTGGTCCTGTCCGGCGAGACGGCGCGCCTGAAGGTCCTGCGCCTCGCGGGCGACGGACCGGCGCTCGCCGAGCGCCTCGCCGCCGTCCTCGGCGGCGTGTAGGGAAGGAATCGTCGCCCGGGGCGCTGGCCCTGCGGCCGGCCGCACCTACCTCTCCGCCCTCCCCCGTTCCCGCCCATCGACCCGAGCCTCCATGACCCTCGACCAGGGCCTCGCCTTCGGCCTGATCGGCTGCACCGTCCTGCTCTTCATCTGGGGCCGGCTGCCCTACGACCTCGTGGCGCTCCTCTCGCTGGTGGCGGGCGTCGCCATCGGCATCGTGCCGGCATCGAAGGCCTTCGACGGCTTCGCCGACGACATCGTGATCATCGTCGCGAGCGCCCTCCTGATCAGCGCCGCCGTCTCCCGCTCCGGCGTTGTCGAGAGCCTGATGCGCCCCGTCCTGCCCTACCTGCGGGCGCCGGGGCTGCAGGTGCCGGTTCTCGCCGGCGCGGTGATGGTCCTGTCGATGGTGACGAAAAACATCGGCGCCCTAGCCATCTTCATGCCGGTCGCCCTCCAACTCGGCCGCAAGACCGGCACGCCGGTCTCGCGGCTCCTGATGCCGATGTCCTTCGCCTCGCTGATCGGCGGCCTCGTCACCCTGGTTGGGTCCTCCACCAACATCATCGTCGCCAAGGTCCGCACCGACATCGTCGGTGAGCCCTTCGGCATGTTCGACTTCACGCCGGTGGGTCTCGGGATCGCGCTGATCGGCCTCGCCTTCCTGGCGGTCGGTTACCGGCTGCTGCCGAAGGACCGCAAGCCCGCGGGCTCTGGCATCTCCTTCTCGCTCGCCGCCTACGTCACCGAGGCCCGGCTGCCGGAGGGCTCGACGCAGGTCGGCGTCACCGTCCGGGAGCTCGAGGCGCTGGGCGACGGCGACGTCGCCGTCCTCACCGTGATCCGCGAGCGCTTCCGCCGCTACGTGCCGGGACCGGACTGGCGGCTGCGCGCGGACGACGTGCTGCTCCTGGAGGGGGAGCCGGAAGATCTGGAGCGGCTCGTGGCGCGGGCCGGCCTGGAGCTGACGGAGGGGCCCGCGGCGGCGGGCGGGCCGGTGAAGGTCGCCGAGGCCGTGGTGCCCTCCGACTCGCCGCTCGCCGGCGTCACGGTGGCGGGCGCCGACCTGCGGGACGCCCACGGCATCAGCCTGCTGGCAGTGAGCCGCAGCGACGGCGGCGTGACCGGGCGGCTCGCCAACCTGCGCCTGCGGGCCGGCGACGTGGTGGTGCTCCGCGGCGGCGGCGACGCCCTCGCCGACGCGCTCAAGGCCCTGCGCCTGCTGCCGCTCGCCGAGCGCAGCCTCAGCCTCGGGCACAGCCGGCGCGGCTACATCCCCATCGTGGTGCTCGGCGTCGCGATGCTGCTCATCGCACTTCACGTGGTGCCGGTGGCGATGGGCTTCTTCGGGGCGGCGGTGGCGCTGCTGCTCTTCCGGGTGCTCACCATGGAGGAGGCCTACGAGACGATCGAGTGGCCGGTGATCGTGCTGCTCGGCGCGCTGATCCCGGTGAGCGACGCGGTGCGCACCACCGGCGGCACCGATCTCGTGGCGGGCTGGATGTCCGGCCTCGTGCAGTACGTGCCGCCGATCGGCGCCGTCGCGCTGCTGCTGGTCGCCGCGATGGCGGTGACGCCCTTCCTCAACAACGCCGCCGCCGTGCTGGTGATGGCGCCGATCGGCGCGAGCCTCGCGGGCAAGCTCGGCCTCAACCCGGACCCCTTCCTGATGGCGGTGGCGGTGGGCGCGGCCTGCGACTTCCTCACCCCCATCGGCCACCAGTGCAACACGCTGGTGATGGGTCCGGGCGGCTACCGCTTCGGCGACTACGCCCGGCTCGGCCTGCCGCTCTCGCTGATGGTCGTCGTCGTCGGCACGGGGTTGATCGCGCTGTTCTGGCCGCTCTGATCCGGGTTCTCCAGCTCGGCCGCCAGCCGCAGCAGGGTCCGGCGCAGCCAGGCATGGGCCGGATCCGCGTCGTAGGAGGCGTGCCAGAGCATCGCCACCGCCACGTCGTCGAGGGCGACGGGCGCCGGGCTGACGCTGAGGCCGAGCGTGCCGGCGAAGAAATGCGCCACCCGCGCGTGCATCGTCGTGATCACCGGCGCGTCACGCACGAGGAAGGGCACGGCGACGAAGCTCGGCGTCGTCACCGCGAGGCTGCGGCGCAGGCCGAGCTTGGCCAGGGCATCGTCCACCACGCCGTGCGCCGTTCCGCGCAGGCTCGTCAGGACGTGGGGGAAGCGCAGGTAATCCTCCAGCGAGATCGGCGCGTCGAGGCCGACGCAGGCCGGGTTGAACAGGCAGACGTAGCGGTCCCGATAGAGCAGACGCGTCTTGTGGTGGGCTTGTCCCTCCGAGAACAGGCCGATGCCGAGATCGACCTGATCGGCATCGAGCTCGCCGAGGATGCGGGTGCGGTCGATCGTGCGCAGGAGGAGCCGCACGCCCGGCGCCTCCGCGCGCAGATAGGCGAGGAGCCGCGGCCCGAGCAGCACCTCGACGCTGTCGGGCAGGCTGACCGTGAAGATCCGCTCGACGGTGGCCGGATTGAAGCTGTCCTCGCGGCGGACGAGGCACTGGATCTGGCGCAGGGCCGCCCGGACAGGCTCGGCCAGCGCCATCGCCCGCGGCGTCGGGCGCATGCCCTCCGGCGCGCGGGTCAGCAGTTCGTCGCCGAACGTCACGCGCAGCCGGCCGAGCGCGCTGCTCATGGCCGACTGCCCGATCCCGATCCGGGCCGCAGCCCGCGTGACGCTACGCTCGGCCAGCAGCGCGTCGAGGGCCACGAGGAGGTTGAGATCGACCCTCGCCAGATCGACGTGATCAATAGTCATTACCGATCCAATCGGTTTGTTCCATGCTGCAGTGCAAAGCATATTCGTCTCACACGCAAGGGCGACGGGCCGCTTGCTCAGCAGGAAGACACGAAACTATGACCATCCGGACCACGATCCTCGCCGCCGCAGCCCTCCTCCCGGCCCTCTTCGCCACGACGACTGCGGACGCCGAGGGCCTGAAGCCTGCGCGCGGCGGCAGCATCGATCTCGGCACGCTCGCGGGCGTCGCCTACTACACGGCGGAGCCCGAGGGCTACCGCGTCGTCGTCACCCTGGCGCCCCGCGCGGCGGCCCCTTCCGTCCGCTTCGAGGCGGTGCTCGCCGAGGGCCAGAGGGTGACCCTCTCGGCTCCCCGCGGCACCGGACAGGCGGCCGAGGCGGTCGAGATCACCCGCCGGGGCGAGACCGTCACGGTGGCCCCGGCCCGCGGCGCCCAGGCCGCGGTGCAGGAAGCCGCCGCCCTGAACTAGGCCCGCCACCGGGACGGGGTCCGCCGCGCGGCGGGGCCCGTCTCGAATCTGCGCGCTCTCACCCGCCGATGAACAGCCCCGCGATGGCCGCGCTCGTGAGGTTCGAGAGCGTGCCGCCGAGGATGGCGCGCAGGCCGTAGCGGGCGATCTCGGCGCGGCGCTCGGGTACGAGGCTCGAGAAGCTCGCGAGCTGGATCGCGATCGAGGCGAGATTGGCGAAGCCGCAGAGGGCGAAGCACAGGATCGCGGTCGTGCGCGGATCGAGGCTGCCCGCCTTAAGGGTCGGGGAGATGTTCGCGTAGGCGAGGAACTCGTTGAAGGCGATCTTCTGGCCGAGCGCGCTGCCGACGAGGCCCGCCTGCTCCCAGGGGACGCCGAGGAGCCAGGCCAGCGGCGCGAACACGATACCGAGGATCGCCTCGATCGAGGCGGCCGGGTAGCCGACGAGGCCGCCGAGCCAGCCGACGATGCCGTTCGCCAGCGCGATCAGGCCGACGAAGGCGATCAGCATGGCGCCGACCGCGGCGGCCACCGCGAGCCCCTTCTGCGTGCCGTCGGCCGCCGCCTCGATGACGTTGACCGCCCTTCGCTCGCCGAACTCGACCCGCGTCGTCACGATCCGCGTCGGCGCGTCGGGCGGCACCAGGATCTTGGCGTAGAGGAGCCCGCCCGGGATCGCCATGAAGGAGGCGGCGATGAGGTAGGTCATCGGCACGCCGAGCGCGGCGTATCCCGCGAGGATCGAGCCGGCCGTCGAGGCGGCGCCGCCCGTCATCACGGCGAACAGCTCCGAGCCCGTGAGCAGCGGCAGGAAGGGCCGCAGCGCGACCGCGATCTCGCTCTGACCGATGAAGATGGTGGTGACCGCCGCGAAGGATTCGATCGGCGAGGTGCCGAGCACCCGCCGCAGGCCCGCGCCGACGAGGCGGGCGAGCCTCTGCATGAGCCCGAGATGGTAGAGCACGCCGATCAGCGCCGAGACGTAGAGGATCTGCGGCAGCACCCGGAATGCGATGACGAAGCCGCCGCCGCCGAACAGCTCGAACATCTTCGGATCGACGAGGCCGCCGAACAGGAAGGCCGCGCCCCGGTCGCCGTAGGCGAGGACCTGCGCGACGACGTCCGCCACCGCCCCGAGGGCCGCGCGGCCGGTCGGCACGAACAGGATGAGGGCGCCGAGACCGAACTGGAGGCCGAGCCCGGCGAGCACGGTGCGCGGCCGGATCGCCCGCCGGTTCGTCGAGGCCAGGACCGCGACCGCGATGAGGAGCGCGATGCTCGCACCCGCGTGGAAGACGCGCTCGACCATTCGATCCCTGCCCCTCTCGCCCTTCTTATCGCGGCTCTCATGCGCGATCTGGGCCAGAAGCGCCACGCCGCGGGGTCCTGCCTCCCTGGACCGAGCGGGCCGGTCCGCTAGCTTCCGGCGCCGGGCTGGGTGCCGGGAGAGCGGATTTGGCGGAAGGCTTCGCGCTGCAGGGCGCGGTCGGGGTCGTCACCGGAGCGGCGAGCGGCATCGGGGCGGCGCTCGCGATCGCGTTGGCGCGGCGGTCCTGCGACCTCGCCCTCGTGGACCGCGACGCCGAGGGGCTGAAGGCCGTCGAGGCGGCCGTCGCGGCGGCGGGCGCGCGCGCGAGCCGGCACGTCCTCGATCTCGCGGACGGGGACGCCATCCTGGCGCTGAGGGACGCGGTCGAGGCGCGTCACGGCCGGGTGAGCCTCCTCGTCAACAACGCGGGCGTGGCGCTCGGCGGCACCTTCGCCGAGACGGATCTCGCCGATTTCGAGTGGCTGATGGACGTGAACTTCCGCGCCGTGGTGCGGATGACCCACGCCTTCCTGCCCCTCCTGCTGCGCGAGCCCGCCGCGCAGGTCGTCAACATGTCGAGCCTCTACGGGTTGATCGCGCCGCCGGGCCAGGCGGCCTACGCGGCGAGCAAGTTCGCGGTGCGCGGCTTCAGCGAGGCCCTGCGTCACGAGCACGCCGGCGGCCGCCTCGGGGTCAGCGTGGTCCATCCGGGCGGCGTCGCGACGAACATCGCCCGCAGCGCGCGCCACCCGAAGGGCCTGGACCCGGCCGCGATCGAGCAGGGCCGCCGAGCCTTCGAGCGCTTCCTGCGGCTCGCGCCGGAGGCGGCCGCCGCCGAGATCCTGCGCGGCATCGAGCGGCGGGCGCCGCGGATCATCGTCGGCACGGACGCGCGCCGCGTCGCCCTGATCCAGCGCCTGATGCCGGTCGGCTACTGGCGCCTGATCGCCCGCCTCTCCGGACTGGAGCGCTGACACCGCATGGCGAGCCTGCGTGCCCACGTCTTCGCCTGGATGGTCCGCCGCAGCGTGCGCGACCGGCTCGGCCGGACCATCGACGTCGCGCGGCTGCGCCGCACCTTCGAGGCCCCGGGCTTCATCGAGCCCCGCGGCGTCACCTACGAGCCGGGCACGGTCGGCGGCATCCAGGGAGAGTGGGTGCGGCCGGCCGGCGGCGTGGCCAGGGTGCGCCTGTTCTACCTGCACGGGGGCGGCTTCGTCGCCTGCTCGCCCCGGACGCACCGACCGCTGACCGGCGCCTTCGCGCGACGCGGCTTCACGGTTTTCGCCCCCGACTACCGGCTCGCCCCCGAGCATCCCTTCCCGGCCGCCCTGGAGGACGCGCTCGCCGCCTGGGAGGCGTTCGCGGCCGATGGACCGGCAGTGATCGGGGGTGACTCGGCCGGCGGCAACCTCGCCCTCGCCCTGCTGCTGCGGGCGCGCGACCTCGGCCTGCCCCTGCCGCGGGCGGCCGCCCTGTTCTCGCCCGCCACCGACCTCCTCGGCACCGGCGCCTCCTTCATCGAGAACGGCGGGCGGGACGCCATGTTCGACCCCGAGGTGGTGCGCCACCTCGTCCCCCTCTACCTCGGCGAGGCGGATCCGGCGGACCCGCTCGCCTCGCCCCTCTACGGCGACCTCGCGGGCCTGCCGCCGCTCCTCCTGCATGTTGGCGCCCGGGAGGTGCTGCGCGACGATTCGGTGCGCTTCGCCGAGCGGGCGCGGGCGGCGGGCGTCCCGGTGGATCTTCGCGTCTTCCCCGTGGTGCCGCATGTCTGGCAGTTCGCCCACGCTTTCCTCCCGGAGGCCCGCGCCTCGCTGAAGGCGGCCTCGACCTTCCTGAAGGCGCATGCGAGAGCGGACGCCGATGCGTGAGGAGGGCGCGATGAGCGACGACGCCGGATCGGATCTGCCCTCGGGCATCCTCGCCGTCCTCATCGTCGGCGCTGGCTTCTCCGGCCTCGCCATGGGCATCCGCTGCCGCCAGGCGGGGCTCGGCCCCTTCCTGATCCTCGACAAGGGCGACGGGATCGGCGGCACCTGGCACGCCAACACCTATCCGGGCGCCGCCTGCGACATCCCCTCCCACCTCTACTCGCTCTCCTACGTGCCGAAATCCGACTGGTCGCGGCTCTATCCGCAGCAGGCGGAGATCAAGGCGTACCTCGAGGACACGGCCCGCGAGCACGGGCTCCTGCCGCACCTGCGCCTGCGCACCGCCGTCACGGGCCTCGCCTGGGACGAGGCGGAGGCCCTGTGGCGTGTCGAGACGAGCCGCGGACCCCTGCTGGCGCGGGCCATCGTCGCCGGCATGGGCGGGCTGCATCATCCGGCGCTGCCGGACATCCCCGGCCGGGACAGCTTCGCAGGCGCGGCCTTCCACTCGGCGGCCTGGGACCATGCCTGCGAACTCCGCGGCAAGCGCGTCGGCGTGATCGGCACAGGGGCGAGCGCCGTGCAGTTCGTGCCGCTCGTCGCGCAGGAGGCCGCCCATCTCACCCTGTTCCAGCGCACGCCGGCCTGGATCATGCCGAAGCGCGACCGCCCCATCGGCGAGCGGGCGCAGGCCGCCTACCGGCGCCTGCCGCTGGCGCGGCGGCTGTTCCGCGAGCGCCTGTTCTGGATCCACGAGCTGCGCGCGCTCCTCGGCTTCACCCGGGTGTCGAAGCTCACCGACCAGGCGGAGGCCATCGCCCGGCGCCACCTCGCCCGGGCCGTGCCCGACCGGGCCCTGCGGGAGAAGCTGACTCCGCGCTACCGCCTCGGCTGCAAGCGCGTGCTCATCTCGGACGATTTCTACCCCGCCCTGATGCGCGAGACCGTCACCCTGGAGACCGGCCGCATCGCTCGCATCACGCCGGGCGGAGCGGTGATGGAGGACGGGAGCGAGCACGCCCTCGACGTCCTCGTCTACGCCACGGGCTTCGACGTGACGGGCAGCTTCCGCAGCCTGCCGGTGACCGGGCGCGGCGGGCTGACCCTGGCGGAGGCGTGGCGCGACGGCATGGGCGCCTTCCAGGGCATCGCGGTGGCGGGCTTTCCCAACCTGTTCCTGCTGATGGGGCCGAATACCGGCCTCGGCCACAACTCGGTGATCCTGATGATCGAGGCGCAGGTGGAGCACGCCCTCTCCGGCCTCCTGGCGCTGAAGCGGCGAGGCCTCAGCGCGATGGAGGTGCGACCGGAGGCGCAGGCGCGTTTCCTGGCGGGCGTGCAGGCGCGGCTCGCCGACAGCATCTGGCAGGCCGGCGGCTGCCGGAGCTGGTACCAGGACGAGACGGGGCGCAACGCCGCGATCTGGCCGGGCTCCGTCCTGGCCTATCGCCGCGGGGCGCGCCGGGCGCGGCTGTCGGACTATCGCCTGCGCTGAGGACGGAACAGGCACCTCAGCCCGCCCGTTGGTTCGGCAAAGCTTGCGCCGCGCCGCGGCGCCTCTGAGGATTCTGCCATGAGCCTGATCGGACGCATCGTCACCAAGATCCTCGGCAACGAGAATCGCCCCGTCTCCCGCGACGATCGCAACGCGGATTCGAGCAACCTCGTCGGCCGGATCGTCACCAAGATCCTGCGGAAGTAAGCCGGGGTCGCCCTCCGCGTCACGGGGTGCCGCCCGAGCGGCATCCCGGGCGTGGGCTCCCCTACTGCCCGTTGGCGACCGCCGCCGCGACCGCCCTGGTGACGGGGGCCGCCGGCACGGTGTGCTCCCAGAAATTGCCGAGCCGCGCCTTCTCGTAGCCCGCCTGGTAGAGGTTGCGCATGTAGGCGGTGTCGAAGCCGCGGGCCGCCGTCGTGGCGGGTGCGCGCTCGTCGATGTAGGTGAGGTTGAAGCCGATCTTGTTGGCGCGGGTGAAGGCGTAGGTGGTGGCGAGCGTCGCCCGGCTGCGGGCCCGGCTCGCCGTGGTGAAGGAGCGCTCGACGATCGAGAGCGTGTTGTTGCGCGTGACGTCGAATTCGGGCTCCAGCCGCCCGTTGATCACCACGTAGATGTTGGCCCGGCCGTTGGTGCGCAGGCGCCCGTCCCGCAGCAGGAACGACTGCGGCAGGGTGAAGACCGGGGTCACCACCGACCCGTCGACGTGGAGTTCCTGGAAGGCGCTGTTGCCCGCCTGCACGTCGATGAGCTGCGGGGGGAACACAGCCGGGATGCTCGCGGAGGCGGTGAGTACGTCGCGGAACAGCTCCACCGCGTTCGGCGCCCCGCTCGCGGCGATGGCGCCCATGTTCCAGATCACGGCGCGCTGGGAATCGAGGTTCGTCGTCACGACGAGGAGGCGGCGGCCCTTGGCATGCTCTTCCGCCACGGCGGCGAGGAGATCGGGCGTGACGTAGCGGCCGATCAGGTCGCGCAGGCGCCCGTCGCCGAACAGGCCGGAGCCGAACAGAACGTTGGTCAGGCTCGGCGACTGCACCAGGGTCTCGGCGACGCCGCTCGTGTAGATGTCGGTGAGGTAGGCGTCGTAGGCCGGCCCCAGGAAGGCGAAGGGCGCGATGAGCGCGCCCGTGCTGACGCCCGAAACCAGGGTGAATTCCGGCCGCGTGCCGGAGGCGGTCCAGCCGTTCAGTACGCCCGCCCCGTAGGCCCCGTCGCCGCCGCCGCCCGAGAGGGCGAGATAGGCGAAGGGCTGGCGGCGCTCGGGCCGGGCGGCGATCTGCGCGAAGGTGTCGGCCGAGGCGTCGGATGAGACGCGCGCGTCGGGGATGTTCGGAATGCTCGCGAAGGCCGCCTGCTCGGCCGTGTAGGAGACCCGCGGCAACGACGAGCAGGCGGAGAGAGCGCCCGCCAGCCCGAGCGCGATCAGCCCGCGCGAGATCCCGAACCGACGCGCCATGGCGAGTGTCCCTGTGCCCCGGTCCTGACCGCTAACCCCCAGCCGAACGAGCTTGGCCATTCTAACGTTCCGCCCCCGGCGCGGCAATCGCGCATCGCGCGCCGGGCTGATGCACGGGGGCCACAGATCCGTGCCGTCTCGCACCCGGCAGGCGAGCGCGCGGCCCACCTCGGCCTTTGCCGGTGGAAACCAGAGCGCCCCCGGCAGGACGGCCGAGTGTCGACTCTTGCATCGTCCACGAGCCCTCTTGTAGGTTCATCCGCGTCGCCAGGGGGCACGCCCCCGGCGGCCATCACCAGTGGCGCAACCGTTCGGACTTTGCACCGGCCGCCCCGCAATGCGGGAGCGCGCGGCATCAGTGCGGCTGTCCCGCGCGACGAGCTGCCCTGGCTGCCCGGGGGGACGGGCGCGGTGATCGCAGCGTTCAGGAGGGGGCGACGATGGAAGCAGGCCTGAGCTGGACGGACGAGCGCGTGGATCTGCTGCGCCGTCTGTGGGAGGACGGGCAGAGCGCGAGCAAGATCGCCGCGCAGCTCGGCGGCGTCACCCGCAACGCGGTCATCGGCAAGGTGCACCGGCTCGGCCTCGCCGGCCGGGTCAAGGCGGTGCCGGCCCCAGTCAACGGGCGCCGCAAGCCGGAGCGCGAGGCGGAGGCCGAGGCGTCGCCGATCGAGGTGATGGAGGAGGCGCCCGAGCCCATCGCCATCACGGCGCACCGGCCCGCGCCCGATTTCCCGCCGCCTGCGGCGCCGACCGCCGACAGCGTGCCGCTGGCGGTCTCCGAGCGCGTCACGATCATGGATCTGCGCGAATCGATGTGCCGCTGGCCGATGGGCGATCCGACGACGCCGGAATTCCGCTTCTGCGGTGCCCGCTCGATCACCGGCCTGCCCTACTGCACGCACCATGCCCAGATCGCCTACCAGCCCGCCGCCGAGCGCAAGCGCGACCGGCGCGTGGCCGGCTTCCGCTGAGGCGCCCACGGGCCGTCTGCGAAGCGCAGGCGGCGACGCCTTCGCGCACCGCCTGCGGAGCGGTCGCGCAGGGGCTGATCGCGTCACGACGTTGGATGTTCGCCGGCCCTGACCGAGTCCCCGCGCCGAACGTCTGCCCGGGCTCGGCGGCCGGATCGCGCCGGCCCTACTCCACGCCCGAGAACATCTCGTCGAAGGAGTAGCCGGAGCCGCGCACCGTGCGGATCGGGTCCGACTGGCGCGGCCGGTTGATGGCTTTGCGCAGGCGGCCGACATGGACGTCCACCGTGCGCTCGTCGATGTAGACGTCGTGGCCCCAGACGCCGTCGAGGAGTTGCTCGCGGGAAAACACCCGTCCCGGGCTCTGCATCAGGAACTCGAGCAGCTTGAACTCGGTGGGGCCGAGGTGGATCTCGCGACCGGAGCGCCGGATGCGGTGGCTGACCCGGTCGAGCTCGATGTCGCCGGCGATCAGCAGGTTCGCCACGTGGGCGGGCTTGGCGCGACGCAGCAGGGCGCGCACCCGCGCCAGCAGTTCGGGCACGGAGAACGGCTTGACGATGTAGTCGTCCGCCCCCGTGCCGAGGCCGCGGATGCGGTCCCCCTCCTCGCCGCGGGCCGTCAGCATGATCACGGGCAGCCGCTCCGTCTCGCGCCGCGCCCGGATCCGCCGGCAGAGCTCGATCCCGGACAGGCCCGGCAGCATCCAGTCGAGCAGCACGAGATCGGGTACCTGCTCGGCGAGGCGCAGTTCCGCCTCGTCGCCGCGAGCGGCGGAATCGACGGTGAAGCCCTCGGCTTCGAGGTTGTAGCGCAGGAGGAGGGTGAGGGCCTCCTCGTCCTCCACGATCAGGATCCGCGTGCTCATTGCTCGCGCCGTTCCGAAATTCCTCAGACGCCCGCGGCCGGCGATACCGTCGCGTAGTTCGACGCGTCGTTCTTCGGGCGATCGATGGCCAGGGTCTCGCCCGTGGCGAGGTAGTGGATGGTCTCCGCGATGTTGGTGGTGTGGTCGCCGATCCGCTCCACGTTCTTGGCGCAGAACAGGAGGTGCGTGCAGAACGAGATGTTGCGCGGGTCTTCCATCATGTAGGTCAGGAGTTCCCGGAACAGGGAGTTGTAGAGGGCGTCGATCGCCCCGTCCCGCTCCCAGACGTCGTGGGCCGATTTCACGTCCCGGCTCGCGTAGGCGTCGAGGACGTCCTTGAGCTGCTCCTGAACGAGATCGCTCATGTGCTGGACGCCGAGCACGATCTTCTGCGGCTGGGTCTGGTCGCTGATCGCAAGCACGCGCTTGGCGATGTTCTTGGCCAGATCCCCGATCCGCTCGAGGTCGCCCGAGACGCGGATCGCCGAGATGGTCTCGCGCAGGTCGATGGCGAGCGGCTGGCGCCGGGCGATGAGAAGGACGGCGCGCTCCTCGATCTCGCGCTGAAGCACGTCGAGGCGCTTGTCGGCGGCGATAACGGCCTGGGCAAGCACCGTGTCGCGGCGGACGAGCGCGTGGCTCGCATCGGCCATCATCTTCTCGGCGATGCCTCCCATCTCGGAGATCGAGCGGCGCAGGTCGTCGAGGTCGTTGTCGTAGGAGGTGACGATGTGCTCGGACATGCTCGTGATCCTCGGGGTCGGGCGCGGGAGCGTGCGTGCGGGATGGTGCCGGCTCAGCCGAAGCGGCCGGTGATGTAGTCCTGCGTCTGCCGCTTCTCCGGGTTCATGAAGATCCGGGTTGTGGGGCCGAACTCGACGAGCTCGCCGAGATACATGAAGGCGGTGAACTGCGAGATGCGCGCCGCCTGCTGCATGTTGTGCGTGACGATGGCGATGGTGAACTCGTCGCGCAGCTGCTCGATCAGCTCCTCGATGCGCCCCGTCGAGATCGGGTCCAGGGCCGAGGTCGGCTCGTCGAACAGGATCACCTCCGGGCGCTGCGCGACGGTGCGGGCGATGCAGAGGCGCTGCTGCTGGCCGCCGGAGAGGCCCATGCCGGACTGCTTGAGCTTGTCCTTCACCTCGTCCCAGAGGGCGGCCTTGCGCAGCGATTCCTCGACGCGCAGGTCGAGATCGGCCTTGGGCAGGCGCTCGTAGAGGCGCAGGCCGAAGGCGACGTTGTCGTAGATCGACATCGGGAAGGGCGTCGGCTTCTGGAACACCATGCCGACCCGGGCGCGCAGCTCGTTGAGGTCGACCTTCGGGTCGAGGATGTTCTGGCCGTCGAGGAGGATCTCCCCGTCCGCCCGCTGCTCCGGGTAGAGGCTGTAGATCCGGTTGAAGGTGCGCAGCAGCGTCGACTTCCCGCAGCCCGAGGGGCCGATCAGGGCCGTGACCTGGCGGTCGTGGAAGTTGAGGTTCACGTTCTTCAGGCCGTGGAACGACCCGTAGTAGAAGTCGAGGTTCTTGACCGCGATGCGCACGGGCGCATTGGCATTGGCCTGGCTGCGGCCGCTGAGCTGCGCGCTGACGGCGGGGGAGGCGCTCATCGGAGAGGTTCCTTCGGGAGGCCGGTCGGCCGGAAACGGTTGCTGCGGAGGCGGGCGCTCAGCGCGCCCGCTCGGACTTGACGACGAGGCGCGCCACCATCGAGAGGGCGAGGATCGCGACCGTGATGAGGAGGGCCCCCGCCCAGGCGAGGCCCTGCCAGTTCGGATAGGGCGAGAGGGCGAACTGGTAGATCATCACCGGCAGGTTCGCGATGCCGCCCATCAGGTTCGCGCTGAACCAGGAATTGTTGTTGAGCGCGGTGAAGAGGAGCGGCGCGGTCTCGCCGGCGATGCGGGCGAGCGCCAGGATCACGCCCGTGACGATGCCGGCCGAGGCCGCGCGCCAAGTCACGCTCATGATCACCCGGGAGGGCGGCGCGCCGAGGGCGGCGCCGGCCTCGCGCAGCGAGCCCGGCACGAGGCGCAGCATGTCCTCGGTGGTGCGCACGATGACCGGGGTCGCGATGATGGCGAGCGCCACGCCGCCGGCCCAGCCGGAATAGGAGCCCATCGGCCGCACCATCAGGGTGTAGACGAACAGGCCGATCAGGATCGAGGGGGCGGACAGAAGAACGTCGTTCAGGAACCGGATCACGTCGGCGAGCTTGGACCCGCGGCCGTACTCCGCGAGGTAGGTCCCCGCCATCACGCCGATCGGGGTCGCCACCACGATGCCGATGAAGGTGAGGACGAGGCTGCCGAGGACGGCGTTGGCGATCCCGCCGCCTTCCGATCCGGGGCCCGGCGTCGGCTGGGTCAGGAGCGTCGCGGAGAAGCCGCGCAGGCCCTCGATGATCAGCATCAGCAGGATCGAGCCGAGCACCACGGCGCCGAGCAGGGTGGCGAGCGTGCAGGCGATCCGCAGCGTGCGGTCGGCGACGCGCCGGCCGGAGCGGACCCGGCCTCCGGAGGGGGGGCGCCCCTGCGTCACGGCGGGGGTCAGGGTGTTGGCGGCATTCATCGGCGGCCTCCTCAGGCGACCTTGACGCGGCGCACGAGAAGCCGCGCGACGATGAGCACGATGAAGGTGACCACGAACAGGATGCAGCCGAGCGCCATCAGCGCGTTGAGCTGCATTCCGTCCGCCTCGTTGAACTCGTTGGCGATGCGCGAGGCGATGGTCGAGCCCGGATCGAAGATCGAGGCGGAGAGCCGGTTGGCGTTGCCGATCACGAAGGTGACCGCCATGGTCTCGCCGAGGGCGCGGCCGAGGCCGAGCATGATCGCGCCGATGATCGAGACGGAGGCCTGCGGCACGAGCACGTGGCGCACCACCTCCCAGGTGGTGCAGCCGATGCCGTAGGCGCTCTCGCGCAGGATCGTCGGGATCTGGTCGAGCATGTCGCGGGTGATCGAGGCCACGAAGGGCACGATCATGATGGCGAGGATGATGCCGGCGGTGAGGATGCCGACGCCCGAGGGCACGCGGGCATAGAGCAGCGTGCCGACGATGGGCAGGCCCTCGACGAGGTTCGAGACCGGCACCTGCACGAAGCGGGCGAAGAGCGGCGCGAAGATGAACAGGCCCCACATGCCGTAGATGATGCTGGGCACCGCGGCGAGGAGCTCGATCGTCATCGCGACGGGCTTGCGCGCCCAGCCGGGGCAGAGCTGCGTGAGGTAGACCGCGATGCCGAGGGAGAGCGGCACGCCGATCAACAGGGCGATCAGCGCCGAGGCGAGGGTGCCGACGATGGCGACCCAGGCGCCGAACTGCTCGGTGCCGATGTTCCAGGAGGTGGAGGTGATGAAGCCCGGCCCGAACTCGCGGAAGGCGGGCCAGCCGCCGTAGGCAATGGAGGCGAGGATGCCCGCGAGCACGAGGAGCACGATGATGGCGGAGGCGTAGGCGGCGCCGCGGAAGACGCCGTCGAGGCCCTTGCTCGGTGGACGGCGGATGCGGGTCGCCTCGGGGTGCGCCAGCGCGATCTCTTCGGTCAAGGAGGCCATCCGCAGTTCTCGTCGGTTCGAGGCGTTTAGCGCGCGGCGGTGCCGGATGCGAGCGGGGCAGGAGGCAGGCTCCCACTCCCGGCCGGGAGTGGGGGCCCGCTCAGGATGGAGCGGCCGGAGCCGCGGCTCACATGTTGAGAACGGGCTTGCCGTCCTTGCCCTTGATCTGCTTCCACTCCTCGTGGATCAGGCCGACGACGTTGTCGGGCAGGGGCACGTAGTCGAGCTCGGAGGCGAGCTTGTCGCCGTTCTTGTAGGCCCAGTTGAAGAACTTGAGCACCTCGGCGGACTTCGCGGCGTCGGCCGCGTCCTTGTGGACCAGGATGAAGGTCGCCGCGGTGATCGGCCAGGCGCCGTCGCCGGCCTGATTGGTCAGCGAGATGCCGAAGCCCGGGGCGCCCTTCCAGTCGGCGCTGGCGGCGGCGGCCTGGAACGCCTTGTCGTCCGGCTGCGGGAACTTGCCGGCCTTGTTCTGGATCAGCGTGTGGCTCAGCTTGTTCTGCTTGGCGTAGGCCGACTCGACGTAGCCGATGGCGTTGGGGACCTGCTTGACGGTCGCGGTGACGCCCTCGTTGCCCTTGCCGCCCTGGCCGGCGGGCCAGGAGATGGTGGTGGCGGCGCCGAACTCCTTCTTCCAGGGCTCGGAGACCTGAGAGAGGTAGGTGGTGAAGATGTTCGTCGTGCCCGAGGCGTCCGAGCGATAGACCGGGGTGATGGTGGCGTCGGGCAGCTTCACGCCCTCGTTGACCGCGGCGATCTTCGGGTCCGACCACTTGGTGATCTTGCCGGCGTAGATGTCGGCCACGAGTTCGCCCGTGAGCTTGAGCTTGCCCGGCTCGACGCCCGCGATGTTCACCACGGTGACGACACCGCCCATCACGGTGGGGAACTGGACGAGGCCGTCCTTCTCCAGGGCGGGGCCCTTCAGAGGGGCGTCGGTGGCGCCGAAATCGACGGTCTTGGCCTGGATCTGCTTGATGCCGCCGCCCGAGCCGATCGACTGGTAGTTGAGGCCGGTGCCGGTCTCCTTGCGGTAGGCCTCGGCCCACTTCGAGTAGACGGGGAAGGGGAAAGTGGCGCCGGCGCCGGTGATGTCGGCGGACTGCGCCGGGAGGGCGAGCTGGATCGTCGCGAGGCCGATGGCGAGCGCGTAGCTGAAGGGTTTCACATGCGTCTCCGTTTGCTGCCGGGCGCTGGGCGCCGCTGCGTCCCGGTTCCGGGAGCCCAGGGGCCTTTCGCGGACGACCGCGGAAGCGGCCGGGGCTGCGATAGCCGCCCGACGATGCCGCCTCTATGACGGAGACATGACAGAGCGATGACAGCGGCCGGCCCGGCGCAAGCGCCTGCCCCGCTTACCCACTCCGCCGCGTGGCGCCTCGTGCGGTGGCCGGTGCGGTTCCGCGCGCCCGCGGCACCGCGCGTGCGGATGCGGCGGCCCGCGATGGCACGGTTTTGCCGCCTCGCGCGTTCCTCAATCGCTACGGTCGCGGATCCTCAGAGCGCGGCGCGTAGCCGGACGGATGCGATGGCGAGCGTGGACAACGGACTCTCCGCCCCACCGGCGGGTCAGGCGGACCGGAATCCGGCGGATCCCGGCGACGCCGCCTATCTGGAGTTGCACCAGCGGCGCGAGGCGCTGGAGCGCAGCCTCGCGCTCGTGCAGGTCCGGCTGCGCTGCGCGCCCGATGCCGCCGAGCGGGCCCGCGTGCAGGCGGAGGAGGAGGATCTGCTCAGGGAACTCGACCGGGTGCTGACCCAGATCCGTGCGGCCGAGTACAGGCGCCGGCCGGGCGCGCGGCGCTGGTGAGCCCTCAGGCGATCCGGCGCCGGTCGCGCTCCTTGTGGCGCAGGCGCAGGAGCAGGTCGACCTGCGAATCGGGGATCGGCTGCCGCTCGACGCTGTCCTCGTAGATCGAGCGGAGAGCGTGGCCGAGCCGGTAGCGGGTGTCCACGCTGAGGGCCGGCGCGGAGGGGCAGCCCTCCGCCGAGTAGCTATCAGGCTGGGCGGACTCCTCGCGCATCGTCTCTCCCCCTTGAGACAGGAACGCCGCCCCGCGCAGGTCGCGCGGAGGGTCGCCGCGAATCTCGCGCGGGATGGTTAACAATTCGTTACAGCCAAGTTCTGCTCAAGTGCGCGTCGTGACGACAACCTGCCGCGGCAAATCTGAGCGCGCCCGCGTCAACCGAATACGACGCGCGACCGTGTCGCATCTTGCGCCGGCGCCGGGCCTCAGGCCTCCGCACCTTGGAGAAGGCGGGCCGCTGCCGCGCGCGCCTCGTCGGTGACGGTCGCGCCCGCGAGCATGCGGGCGATCTCCTCGCGGCGCGCCTCGACGGGCAGCGTCGCGACCCGCGTGGCGACGCGGTCGCTGCCCTTCACGGAATCCTTGGCGATGAGGAAGTGCGTCTGCGCCCGCGCCGCCACCTGGGGAGCGTGGGTGACGGCCACGACCTGCACGTTGCGCGACAGGCGGGCGAGACGCGCGCCGATCGCGTCCGCCACGGCACCGCCGACGCCGGTATCGATCTCGTCGAAGATCAGGGTCGGGGCCGAGCCCTTGTCGGCGAGCACCACTTTCAGGGCCAGCATGAAGCGGGAGAGCTCTCCGCCGGAGGCCACCTTCATCATCGGTCCCGGCCGGGTGCCCGGGTTCGTCTGCGCCCAAAACTCGACCCGGTCGCTGCCCGCGGGGTCGCGCGATTCGGGATCGGTGGCGATCTCGGTGATGAAGCGGGCGCGCTCCAGCTTCAGCGGCGGCAGCTCCGCCCTGACCGCCGCGTCGAGGGCCTTGGCGGCGCGTCGCCGGCCCTCGCTGAGCTTGCCCGCCGCCTTGGCGTAGGCGGCCTCGGCGGCGTCGAGCTCCTGCTGCAGGCCGCCGAGCGCTTCCTCGCCCGCGTCGATCGCGGCGACATCCGCCTCGTAGCGCTCGCGGAGTGCCGCGAGGTCGTCCGCCGCCACGTCGTACTTGCGGGAGGCGGCCCGCAGGGCGAACAGCCGCTCCTCCACCCGCTCCAGCTCGCGCGGATCAAACTCGGTCTCGGAGAGGGCCGCGTCGAGGACGCTGCGCGCCTCGTCGAGCGCCACCAGGGCGGCGTCGAGGGCGGCGACGCAGGGCTCGACCAGGGCGGGGAGCTGCGCCGCGCGCCGCTCCAGCTTGCGCACCGCCGAGGACAGGTGGGCGCTGCCCGAGTTCGGGCCGCCGACCGCCTCGAGCGCGTCGTTGAGCTCGCGCGCCACCTTCTCGCTCTGCTGCATCACGGTGCGGCGCTCGGCGAGCGTCGCCTCCTCGCCCGGCTGCGGATCGAGGGTGGCGAGCTCGTCCACGGCGTGGCGCAGGAAGTCGGCCTCCTTGCGCGCAGCCTCCACCCGGGCGCGCTGCTCGGAGAGCGTGCTGCGGGCCTTGCGCACGCGCCGGGAAGCCTCGGCCACCGCGGCGAGCGGCCCCTGCAGACCGCCGAAGGCGTCGAGGATGGCGCGGTGGGTGGAGGGGTCGGCGAGCGCCCGGTCGTCGTGCTGGCCGTGGATCTCGACGAGGGCCGCGCCGATGGCGCGCAGCACCTGCACGCCCACCGGCTGGTCGTTGACGAAGGCGCGGGTGCGCCCGTCCGCCATCTGCGTGCGGCGCAGGATCAGGTCGCCCTCGGTGTCGATCTCGGCCTCCGCCGCGATGGTGCGGGCCGGGTGGTCGAGGGGTGCGTCGAACACCGCGGTGACGCTGCCCTGGCCCTCGCCGTGGCGCACGAGGCGGCCGTCTCCGCGCCCGCCGAGGGCCAGCGCGAAGGCGTCGAGGAGGATCGACTTGCCCGCACCCGTCTCCCCGGTCAGGACGCTGAGCCCCTCGCGAAAATTGAGCTCAAGCTTGTCGATCAGAACGATGTCGCGGATCGCAAGCTGCACGAGCATGCCGCGTCGGAAGCCCTGTCGTACTCTGGAAAGCCGTCATGTAAGGCGAAGCGCGGCGGAGCGCACGCCGAAAATGCGTCGCGGGCGAGGCGGCGTCGGCCGGCTTCGCCCGCGGGTCGTCCCGGAATGCCCCGCGGTTACTGCGCGGAGGCGGTGCGGCCGGTCACGGAGGAGAACATCCGGCTCAGCCAGGAGCCCTTCTCCTCGCGCGGCTCCAGGCCGCCGGTCTGCAGGAGGGCGTGGGCGTCCTTGTACCAGGGCGAGTCGGGGAAGTTGTGTCCGAGCACGGCGGCCGCGTTCTGGGCCTCCTGGGTGATGCCGAGCGCCATGTAGGCCTCGACCAAGCGCTCCAGCGCCTCCTCGGTGTGGCGGGTCGTCTGGTAGCGGCTGATCACGTCGCGGAAGCGGTTGATCGCCGCCGGGAAGTTGCGCCGCTGCAGGTAGTAGCGGCCCACCTCCATCTCCTTGCCGGCGAGCTGGTCGCGGGTGATCTGGATCTTGGCCTTGGCGTCGTTGGCGTATTCCGAGGTCGGATAGCGCTGGACGAGTTCCTGGAGGGCGACGAGGGCCTTCTCCGAGCGGTCCTGGTCGCGGGTCACGTCCGGGATCTGCTTATACTGCGACATCGCCATCAGGTACTGGGCGTAGGCCGCGTCCTTGCTCGCCGGGTGGCGCTGCAGGTAGCGCTTCGAGGCGTTGATCGCGTCGTCGTACTTCTGGCCCTCGTAGTTCGCGTAAGCGGTCATCAGGAGCGCTTTGCGGGACCAGTCCGAGTAGGAATACTGCTTGTCGAGGTCGCCGAACTTCTTGACCGCGCCCTCGTAGTCGCTGTCTTCCATCTTGGCCAAGCCCTCGCTGTAGAGCTTGTCCGCGGGGACGTCCGGCACGACCTCGGGCTTGTACTTCTCGGCGAAGGGATTGATCGAATCGAGCGCGTCGCAGCCGCCGAGTCCGAGGCCGAGGACGCTCAGGAGCACGGCCGCCAGCGCACCGCGGTTCGGATAGGTGACAGGCATTTGCGGTTCATTCCCCAACAGGCGCGGCTCGTTCTGCGAGAGCCTCGCGCCGCCAAGCCATCACGAGTGTCGTGCCGGCGGGCGGGGACCATGCCACGGCGCCCGGCGCCGTCGCCTCCCCTGAGAGCCCGCTCTTCACAGACGATTTACCCTGGCGTCCAATTCGGGCGTGAAAACGGCGGGCGGGCCGCCGGCTCGATCGGATGCGGCCTGTGTCTTGAGGGTTACAGGTCGCCCGCGAAGGCGGCGATCCCGAGGCCGACGCCGAACTCGGCCAGCGCGCTCTCGCGGCGGCCGCCCTGGGCCTCGATGACCGCGTAGTTGGCGCGGTCGGAGAAGAGGGCGGTGAGCACGCCCACATTCATGCGGTGGCCGCCGCAATAGGAGCGGTAGGCCCCCTGGATCGGCAGGCCGGCGAGCGCGAGGTCGCCGACCGCGTCGAGGAGCTTGTGCCGGACGAACTCGTCGGCGAAGCGCAGGCCCTCCGGGTTCACCACCGCGGTCTCGCCGACCGCGACCGTGTTCTCCAGGGAGGCGCCGAGCGCGAAGCCCGCTTTCCAGTAGCGCTCCACGTCCTTCATCATCCCGAAGGTGCGGGCGCCCGCGATCTCGCGGCGGTAGGAGGCGGGGGTGAGGTCCATGGCCTTGCGGCTGCGGCCGATCACCGGGCTCTCGAAATCGATCTCGACGTCGAGGCGGAAGCCCCGGTCGATGGGGCGGAGCTCGGCGAAGGCGCGGCCCACCTCGATGCGGACGGGACGGATCACCTTGATCCATCTGCGGGGCGCCCCGCAGGCCCCGACGCCGACGGCGTCGATGGCCCGTACGAAGGGAAGGGCGCTGCCGTCGAGGATGGGCATCTCCGGCCCGTCGATCTCGATCAGCGCGTTGTCGATACCGAGTCCGTAGAGGGCCGACATCAGGTGCTCGACGGTGGCGACCGCGCCGGTCGCGACATCACCGATGACGGTGCAGAGCTCGGTTGCCGAGACGCAGGCGTGGTGGGCTTTGATGAACCGGTCGTTGCCCGTGGGCATCCCGGTGCGGAGGAAGGCGATACCGTGATTGGCGGGAGCGGGATGAATCGTGATCTCCGCCGGATTCCCGGAATGGACGCCGATACCGGACAGCGTCGTCGGAGCCCTGAGGGTCGTTTGTTGGTTCGTTCGCATTCCTTAGCCCTCGGCCGCGATCGGGCTGTCCGGCGCGATGACCGCGCGCGAAAGCCCTCTCAGATCCGTCCGCTGCTTGGTGCCCCTGCGTGCGCTGGCTGTCGAAACCGCCGCGCTTCGTCGTTCCGAAATTTTCTATAGCGGCGCCCAAATGCCCGGCCAAATCACGGATTCTTACGCTCTGTTACAGCGGGCAGTTGCGGACACGAATCCAAAAGCGCTTTTCGATCAGTGTGTTAACAAATAGTTAACGGCGGGCGGTTGTAGACCGGCGGCTGTTGCAGAAAAAGCTCAGCGCTCGGAGCACCACCCTGCATGCCGCCCCGGGAGCGGATCGTCCGAGCCCGTTCGGCCCCGGTTTCTGAGCCGGCTGCGTGTTCGCGCGAGCGGCCCGGACCCCGGCCGGACCGGTTCCGAATGTCCCCGGTTCGCGCGCCTTCGGACGAAGTGTGAGGAGATCGGCGCTGCCGGGACCTACGACCCGGGAATCACCGCGGGTGAGCCCTGCGGGAGGCACCGCACGCGTGTCCCGGGGCTCGCGCAGCGCGAGCCCCGGGACGGGTCACGGCACCGGAGATCGGACCTCGCCGGAGCGAGGTCCGCCGCGTCCTCAGTTCGCCTGGCGGCGGAGGAAGGCGGGGATCTCCAGCTGGTCGTCGTCCATCATCCGCGGAGCCGGCGCGACGCGCCCCTGCGGGTCGAGGTTCCCCTGCGCGGGCCGGTAAGCCGGAGCGGCGGGCGCGCGGGGCGCCGGCGGCGCCGCCGGGGGCAGGCTGTGCTGTGGGGCCGCTGCCGTCCGGACGGGTGCCGGGGCGGCCTCGGGCTCCTCGCGGCGGCCGCCGAAGCCCACCGTGGCGAGGCGACGCAGCAGCGTCATCCGCTTCGAATCGGCCGGGGTCTCGGCCTGCTCCTCGCCGCGGCTGGCGCGGATCTGGGCTTGGCCGATCGGCGGCAGTTCATGGATCTGCGGCATGCGCGGCGGACGGGCGAGCGGGGCGGCGGCCGAGGCCGGCGCGGCGGGGCGCGGCGGCACGAACGGGCCGGCGGCCAGCGGGGCAGCGGGCTCGGCCTGCGGGGCGGGCGGGGCCGCGTAGGGCACCGCGACGCGAGGCTGCGCCTGGGTCAGCACGACGTCGTCACGCACGACGGGTGCCTGAGCCTCGGCCCGGAGGTCCGCGGCGGCGATCATCGGCTCGAGAGCCGCGGGGCGCACGGGCATGCCGAGGCTCGCCGCCTGGGGAGCATGCGAGACGGCGTGCGAGAGGGCCTGGGCGGCCGAGGGGGCGGCCTGGAGCGGGCTCTGGGCCGTCATCGCCTGCGGCGCCGGCTCGGGGGCGCGGGCGGCGGGCTGGGCGGCGCGGGCGCGGGCCTCGGCGCGCAGGCGCTCGGCGACCTCCGCGATGCGCTGCTCGGTCTGCACGATCTCGGGGTTGTTCGGCGAGTTCGCCGAGATCAGGGCCGGCTCGATGCCCGTGGCGACGACCGAGACGCGGATGATGCCGTCGAGGCTCTCGTCGAACGTGGCGCCGAGGATGATGTTGGCTTCCTGATCGACCTCCTCGCGGATGCGGGTGGCCGCCTCGTCGAGCTCGTACAGGGTGAGGTCGTTGCCGCCGGTGATCGAGATGAGGAGCCCGCGCGCGCCCTTCATCGAGACGTCGTCGAGGAGCGGGTTGGCGATGGCGGCCTCGGCGGCGCGGCTGGCGCGCTTCTCGCCGGACGCCTCGCCGGTACCCATCATGGCCTTGCCCATGCCGCGCATGATCGCGCGCACGTCGGCGAAGTCGAGGTTGATCAGACCCTCCTTCACCATCAGGTCGGTGATGCAGGCGACGCCCGAGTAGAGCACCTGGTCGGCCATCGCGAAGGCGTCGGCGAAGGTGGTCTTCTCGTTGGCGACCCGGAACAGGTTCTGGTTCGGGATCACGATCAGGGTGTCGACCGCGGCCTGGAGCTCCTGGATGCCGGCCTCCGCCGTGCGCATCCGGCGCATGCCCTCGAACTGGAACGGCTTCGTGACGACGCCGACCGTGAGGATGCCCATGTCCCGCGCCGCCCGGGCGATGACGGGCGCGGCGCCCGTGCCGGTGCCGCCGCCCATGCCGGCTGTGATGAAGCACATGTGGGCGCCCGAGAGCTGGTCGCGGATCTCGTCGATCACCTCCTCGGCGGCCGCCGAGCCGACCTCGGGGTGCGAGCCCGCGCCGAGGCCCTGCGTGACGCCGATGCCCATCTGGATGACGCGCTCGGCCTTGGAGGAGGTCAGCGCCTGCGCGTCGGTGTTGGCCACCACGAACTCGCAGCCGAGCAGGCCCGATTCGATCATGTTGTTGACGGCGTTGCCGCCGGCTCCGCCGACACCGAAGACGGTGATGCGGGGCTTGAGTTCCCGGATGTCCGGCGCCTGCAGACTGATGGCCATGATGCTCGACCCTCTCGTGACTTTCGCGATGTGCTGTGGCGCTCCGGAAGGAGCGCCGATGGCGTTTCAGGCCGCGGCGGGCCGATCCGGCCGCCGCGCCTCACTTCAGAAGCTCTGGCCGATCCAGTCGATGAGCCGGCCCAGGTAACCGTCCGTTCCGGTGCCCGCGAAGACGCCGTGCCCGCGAGGCTCGAAATGCTCCGCGTGGGCCACCTGCGGGTAGACGAGGAGCCCGACCGCCGCCGAGAAGGCGGGCCCCTTGGCGGCCTCCGGCAGGCCGCGGATGCCGAGCGGCCGGCCGATCCGGACCTGCCCCTGCATCACCCGCCGGGTGACCTCGGGCAGGCCGACGAGCTGGCTGGCGCCGCCCGTGAGCACCACTCTACGGCCCGCCTGCTCCGCGAAGCCCGCGTTGCGCAGGCGGTCGCGCACCAGTTCGACCACCTCCTCGACCCGCGGGCGGATGATCCGCACGAGGTGGGAGCGCGGCACGTGGGTCGGCGCATCGGCCTCGTCCTCGCCGACCCCGTGCACCGCGATCATGTCGCGCTCGTCGGAGGGCGTGGCGATGGCCGAGCCGTAGAGGGTCTTCAGGCGCTCGGCCGCGGCGACCCGCGTCGAGAGCCCGCGGGCGATGTCCATGGTGACGTGGTGGCCGCCCACCGCGACCGCGTCGCAGTGGACGAGGTGCCCGCCCGCGAAGACGCCGACGCTGGTGGTGCCCCCGCCCATGTCGACGACTGCGACGCCCATCTCCGCCTCGTCGTCGACGAGGGCCGAGAGGCCGGCGGCGTAGGGGGTGGCGATCACCGCCTCGACGCCGAGATGGCAGTGCTCGACGGCGAGCATCAGGTTGCGGGCGGCGGCCGCCTCGCTCGTGACGACGTGCAGGTCGACTCCGAGAGCGTCGCCGATCATGCCCGACGGGTCGATCACGGCGCCCTGGCCGTCGAGCGCGTAGCCCGTCGGCAGGGCGTGGAGCACGGCCCGGCCGGGGCTGACGGCGTGGGCGCTCGCGGTCTCCAGCACCCGCTCGACGTCCGAGCCCGTGACGGTGCCGGTGCGGACGTTGACCCGCGCCTCGAAATGCTGGGAGCCGAGCCGGCCGCCCGACATGTTCACGATGACCGACTGGACCTCGACCTTCGCCATCCGCTCGGCGGCGTGCACCGCCTGGCGGATCGAGGCCTCGGCCTTCTCCAGGTCGACGATGACGCCGCCCTTCAGCCCGAGCGAGCGCTGGTGGCCGATGCCGATGATGCGGGCGAGGTGCGTGCGGCCCTTGAGGGTCGTCAGCGCCTCGGCCGGCTGCAGCTCGGCGATGAGGCAGACGACCTTGCTCGTTCCGATGTCGAGGACCGAGAGCGTCGCGCTCCGGCGGGCGGAGAGCGGCTTCAGTCTCGGCGTGAGGCCGTGGTGGCTGTGCATCGAACGCTACCGGACGACGGGAGAGGGGATGGACGCGGGGCGGAGGGGGGAGCGGTGCGGGGCGCGGCTCATGTCGCGGTCCCCTTCTTCGGTTTCTTCTGGCTCTCGGCCCGGACGGCGGCGGCCTCCTCGGTCAGGCGCACCACGACGCGGTCCGGCATGCGCAGGTCGACCGCGATGATGTCCTTCTCCAGGATCTTCGCCTCGCGCTCGAGCCGCACGAGGCGGGCCAGAGCCGCGGCGGCCCCGCTCTCGGGCAGGCGCACGTCGACGCCGTCGAGCTTGAGCGTCCAGCGGCGTCCGGAGACGAAGGTTCCAGCCTTGACGCGCTCGCCGAGGGCGCCGGCCGCGCCGATCAGCGCGAGGTACTCGCCGAGCCGCGTGTTGGCTTCCTCGCCAACCACGAGGGGCAGGCTCGCGTAGCGGTCGTCCCGCATGGTGTCGATGACGGTGCCGTCGGCGGCGATGACGCTGATCTCGCCGTTCTTCTGCCAGAGGGCGGCGGGCTCGCGCTCCACCTGGTTGATGACGATCTCGTTCGGGTAGAGCTTGCGCACCGAGGCCGAGGCGATGAGCGGTACCCGCATCAGGCGCTCGCGGACCTCGTTCACGTCGAGGAAGACCACGGAGGAGCGGCCGTCGATGCCAGCGGCCTGAAGCACCTCGCGCTCGTACATCCGCGAGATGCCCGAGATGGTGACGCGCTCGACGCCGAAGCCGGCCAGCCGCGCGGCGATGTCGAGGGGGCGGCCGTGCTCGACGACGAACGCCTCGTAGCGCCCGCTCGCGATGAAACCCGTGACGGCGACGGCGGCGAAGGCGGCCGAGAGCCCGAGCGAGCCGGCATAGGCCGGCAGGCGCTCGGCGATGGGCGTCGCGGGCCGCGGCCGGCGGCTCCGGCGAAGGAAGCGGGGCAGGCGGCTCGCGAGACGGGCGCGCAGGCCGCCGTCACCGGGATACCCGGTGGGGCTCAGCGGCCCAGAGAAGCGTCCTCCACCATCCATCGGACGAGCTCACCGAAACTCAAGCCAGCGTGGGCTGCGATCTCCGGCACAAGGCTCGTCTGGGTCATGCCGGGTTGCGTGTTGACCTCCAGCACGACGAGGGCACCGGTTCCTCCCGGTGTATCGTCGTAGCGAAGGTCGGCACGGCTGACGCCCCGGCAGCCCAGTGCTTGATGCGCCGTTAACGCCAACTCTTGGACACGCTGGTAAACATTTGGTTTAATTTCTGCCGGCAGCACGTGGATCGACCCCCCGGCGGCGTACTTCGCGTCGAAGTCGTACCACTCCCCGGTGGCGGGCTTGATCTCGATCACCCCGAGGGCCCGGTCGCCCATCACGGCGCAGGTCAGCTCGCGGCCCGCAACGTAAGTCTCCGCAAGGACTTGCTCGCCGTAGGTCCAGTCGTCCGAGGCGAGGATCTGGGGCGGGTGGGAGCGCTCCTCGCGCACGATGATCACGCCCATCGAGGACCCTTCGGCGATCGGCTTGACGACGTACGGAGGGGTTAACGGGTGTGCTCTGGCTGCATCATGACGGTTAACGACGCGGCCCTCCGGCACGCTGACTCCGGCCGCCCGCATGACCGTTTTGGCACGCTCCTTGTGCATGGCGAGGGCCGAGGCGAGCACGCCGGAATGGGTGTAGGGGATCTTCAGGAGCTCGAGCAGGCCCTGGATGGTGCCGTCCTCGCCGGCCGGCCCGTGCAGCGCGTTGAAGGCGGCGTCGGGCCTGAGGGCCGTGAGCACCGTGGCGACGTCGGGCCCGGCATCGACGGGCGTGACGCGGTAGCCCTGCTCCTCCAGAGCCCGGGCGCAGGCGGTGCCGGAGCGGAGCGAGATCTCCCGCTCGGAGGACCATCCGCCCATCAGGACGGCGACGTGCTTGGACATGGGCGGGCTCGCGGGTTGGAGGTCGTCGGTACGATCAGGGATCGGCGAAATCGGTCACGTCGAACGGCCCGGCCCATTCGGAGAAGGCCGGGACGGAATCGTCTTCGCGGACGGCTTCCCGATACGGCAGCCCCGCACGGGACGTGGCGCTCCCGCGCAGCCGTCGTCCCGGCCGCGATCAGGCCGCGACGCCGATCCGCTTGATCTCCCAATGCAGCTCGACGCCGGAGGTCTCGCGCACGCGGCGGCGCACCTCCTCGCCGAGGCCCTCGATATCGGCGGCGGTGGCGCCGCCGCGGTTGATCAGGAAGTTGCAGTGCATCTCCGAGACCTGCGCGCCGCCCATCGTCAGGCCGCGGCAGCCGGCCGCGTCGACGAGCTGCCAGGCCTTGCCGCCGGGCGGGTTCTTGAAGGTCGAGCCGCCGGTGCGCTCGCGGATCGGCTGGGCCGCCTCGCGGGCGGCGGTGACCCGCTCCATCTCGGCCTCGATGGCCTCGCGCTCGCCGGGCCTTCCGCGGAACAGGGCGCTCGTGAAGATCACGTCCTCGGGCGCCGAGGTATGGCGGTAGGAGAAGCCCATCTCGGCGTGGCCGAAGGTGCGCAGGCGCCCCGTCCGGTCGATGCCGCGGGCCTCGACGAGGACGTCGGTGGTCTCGCCGCCGTGCGCGCCGGCGTTCATGCGCAGCGCGCCCCCGACCGAGCCCGGGATGCCGCGGAAGAAGGCGAGACCGTCGAGCCCGGCCTCGGCCGCCGCCTTGGCGAGGCGCATGTCGGGCACGGCGGTGCCGGCGCGCAGGCTCTGCCCGTCGATCTCGACGCTGCCGAAGGCTCTCCCGCCGAGGCGGATCACCACGCCCGGCACGCCGCCGTCGCGCACGATCAGGTTCGAGCCGAGGCCGATCACGGTCACGGGCACGCCGGCGTCGAGGCCGGCGAGGAGATGGGCGAGGTCCTCCTCGTCGGCGGGCGTGAACAGCACCTGCGCGGGGCCGCCGACGCGGAACCAGGTCAGGTCCGCGAGCGACGGGTTCGCCAGGAGCCGGCCGCGGAGTTGCGGGGCGCCGGCGCGAATCTGCGGGATGAGGTCAGGAAATCCGGTCATTCGTGTTCCCCCCTTCTCCCCGCGGGCGGGGAGAAGGATGCGCGGCGAGGATCGTGTCGGGCACGGACCCGATGGCGGTCGGGACGCCGCCGCCCGGGATGGGCCGGCCGCACGCCCTCACACCTTCAGGGCGGAGAGTTCCCCCGGCAGGGCGTAGGCCCACTGCGTGATGTTTCCGGCGCCGAGACAGACGACGTAATCGCCGGGCTTGGCGTGGCCCGCGACGATGCCGGCGAGATCCTCCGAGCGCTCGAGCGCCACGGCGTCGCGGTGGCCGCGCGACTTCAGGCCGGCGACCAGGCTGTCCCGGTCGAAGCCCTCGATCGGCTGCTCGCCCGCCGCGTAGACGGGAGCGACGATCACCGTGTCGGCGTCGTTGAAGCAGGTGCAGAAATCGTCGAACAGCGACTGCAGGCGGGTGTAGCGGTGAGGCTGCACCACGGCGATGACGCAGCCGTCCGTCGAGGCGCGGGCGGCCTTGAGCACTGCCTTGATCTCCACCGGGTGGTGTCCGTAATCGTCGAAGATCTGGGCGCCGTTCCACTCGCCGGTGCGGGTGAAGCGGCGCTTGACGCCGCCGAAGCCGGCGAGCGCCCGGCGGATGGCCTCGGGCGAGACGCCGAGCTCGTGCGCCACCGCGAGCGCGGCGGTCGCGTTGAGCGCGTTGTGCTTGCCGGGCATCGGCAGGACGAGATCCTCCATCTCCATCCGGAAGCCGGGACGGCGGTCGCGGATCATCACCCGGAAGCGGCTCTGGCCGCCGCGCAGGTCCACGTCGAGGAGGCGCACGTCCGCCTGCGGGTTCTCGCCGTAGGTGATGATGCGCCGGTCCTCGATGTGCCCGACGAGGTCCTGCACGATCGGATGGTCGATGCACATCACGGCGAAGCCGTAGAAGGGGATGTTGTCGATGAAGCGCCGGAAGGCGTCCTTGACCGCGTCGAAAGAGCCGAAATGGTCGAGGTGCTCGGGGTCGATGTTGGTGACGATCGCCACGTCGGCGGGCAGCTTCAGAAAGGTGCCGTCCGATTCGTCGGCCTCCACCACCATCCACTCGCCCTCGCCCATGCGGGCGTTGGTGCCGTAGGCGTTGATGATGCCGCCGTTGATCACGGTCGGGTCGAGATTGCCGGCGTCGAGCAGCGTCGCGACGAGAGAGGTCGTGGTGGTCTTGCCGTGCGTGCCCGCGATGGCGACGCAGGACTTGAAGCGCATCAGCTCGGCCAGCATCTCGGCCCGGCGAACCACCGGCAGTCGGCGCTCGCGGGCGGCCACCAATTCCGGGTTGTCACGGCGGATCGCGGTCGAGACGACCACGAGGGCCGCCTCCTCGACGTTCTCGGCCGCGTGGCCGACGAAGGTCTTCATGCCCTTCTCGGCGAGGCGGCGGACGTTGGCGTTGTCGTTGGCGTCCGACCCCTGCACCGTGTAGCCGAGGTTGTTCATCACCTCGGCGATGCCGGACATGCCGATCCCGCCGATGCCGATGAAGTGGATGGGTCCGAGCTTGTCGGGCAGCTTCATGGTCAGAACCGTTCCGTTCGGGCGCGTCGGCGCGGGATCGGGGTGATCAGGTGCGGGCCGCCGTCTCGACGACGACCGCGGCGAGCCGCTCGGCGGCGTCGTGGATGCCGGCGCTTTTGGCCGCTGCGGCGGCCCGGGTCAATTTCTCGGGATTTCCGAGGAGATCGACGAGCTCGGCCGTGAGCCGGTCCGGCGTGAAGGCGCTCTGCGGGATGGCGAGCGCCGCGTCGATCCGGCTGAGGGTGGCGGCGTTGGCCGCCTGGTCCTGGTCGAGAGCGCCCGGCAGCGGAACCAGGATCGCGGGCCGGCCGATCGCGGCGAGCTCCGAGACCGTCGAGGCGCCCGAGCGCGCGACGACGAGGTGGCTCCCGGCCATCCGGGCGGGCAGGTCGCGGAAGAAGGGCGCCGCCTCGATCCCGCGCAGGCCGAGGCTGAGATAGGCGTTCTGGACGGCGGTGAGATCCTCGGCGCGGGCCTGCTGGACGAGGGAAAGGCGCGCGCGCAGGTCCGCGGGCAGCTGCTCCACCGCCTTCGGCACCACCTCGCTCATCACGCGGGCGCCCTGGCTGCCGCCGAACACGAGGAGCCGCAGGTCGTCCCCGGGCCCGAGCGGCGGCAGCGGGGTGCGGGCCGCCTCGAGCACGGCCGGGCGGAGCGGGTTGCCGGTGTGGATGCGCGGCGCCCGCGCCTTGGCGGGCACGCCGCGCACCTCGGCGAAGCCCGTGCAGATGGTGCGGGCGCCGCGGGCCAGGAAGGCGTTGGCGCGGCCCATCACGGCGTTCTGCTCGTGCAGGACGGTCGGCACGCGCAGGATCTGCGCGGCGAGCATCGGCGGCACGGTGGGGTAGCCGCCGAAGCCGACGACGACGGCCGGGTTGATCCGCCGGACCTGCCGGGCCGCCTCGCCGAAGCCGCGCCCGAGCGTGAGGAGCGCGCCGGCGCGACGCACCAGCGAGCGGCCCGACGGCGTGGCGGAGGGGATCGTCACGATCTCCGAGGCCGGGAAGTCCTGGGCGATCGAATCCACCCGCGCGTCGGTGGCGAGCGCCACCCGCAGGCCCCGCGCGCGCAGGGCGTGCGCCAAGCTCTCGGCCGGGAAGAGGTGGCCGCCCGTGCCGCCCGCGCAGAGCAGGACCGTCGCCTGGAACACCGTCACCGCATCACTCCCGCGACGGTGGCGGGCGCGGTGCCCGGCGGCTTCTGGCTCAGCATGGTCACGCGGGGGCGCTTGCGGGTGAGCGCGATGAGGAAGCCCATGCCGAGCGCCAGCGAGATCAGCGAGGAGCCGCCGTAGGAGACGAAGGGGAGCGTCATGCCCTTGGCCGGCATGAGCTGCGTGTTGACCGCCATGTTGATGCAGGCCTGCAGGCCGAACAGGGTGGTGAGCCCCGTGATGGCGAGGCGCGAGAAGGTGTCGTCGGTGCGCCGCGCCAGCTTCAGGCCGCGCATCACGATGAAGGCGAACAGCGCCAGGAGACCGAGACAGACCAGCACGCCGAACTCCTCGCCGGTGACCGAGAAGATGAAGTCCGTATGTGCGTCGGGCAGGTGGCGCTTGGCCACCCCCTCCCCCGGTCCGGTGCCGAACCAGCTGCCCGAGCGGAACGACTCGCGGGACCAGAACTCCTGGAAGCTGTCGCCCGAATCCTTGTTCAGGAAGCGCGAGATGCGCTCGCGGACGTGGTGCAGGAAGGTGTAGGCGGCGAACACCCCGACGAGGCCCGCCGCGCCGAGGCCGGCCACCCAGAACCAGTGCAGGCCCGCCACGAAGAACAGGGCGCACCAGACGATGGTGATCAGCATCGTCTGCCCGAAATCGGGCTGCAGGATCAGCGGCACGATGGTGACGGGCAGGAGCAGGATGGCGAGGAAGCCGCCCGGCATGTCGCGGCGCTGCGCGCCCTCCGAGAAGGCCCACGCGGCGACCACCACGAAGGCGGGCTTCACGAACTCCGAGGGCTGCAGGCCGAAGGAGCCGAACTGGATCCAGCGGTGCGCGCCCTTGATCTCGGGCCCGAACTTGCCGGCCAGGATGCAGAGCGCCACGCCGACCACCCAGGTCACGAGGGCGACCCGGCGGACGTGGCGCAGCGACAGGAAGGAGACCGCGACGATGAGCAGGATGGTCGGAGCGAGGTAGAGCGCCTGCCGGTTCAGGAAGTAGAAGGTGGGCAGGCCGATGCGCTCGGCCACCGGCGGGCCGCCGCCCATCAGGAAGACGAGGCCCGCCACCATCAGGGCGCCGAGGGCGGCGAGCAGGCCGCGGTCGACGGTCCACCACCAGTCGGTCAGGGGCGTGCGTTCCGCGCGGGACATCATGGCGAAGGGCGTGCTCCGTCCGGGGGACGCCCGGGGAGGAGCGTCCGACAGCCGGCGGCGATCCTGTGCCCGAATGGTAAACGGTCTCTTATGGTTATCGCTTTCTGACGTTCGATACCCGTCAGGGTAGCGTCGGCACGAGTTCGCGCACGAGCTCGCGGAAGCGGTCGCCGCGCTCCTCGAAGCTGCGGAACTGGTCGTAGGAGGCGCAGGCCGGCGAGAGCAGCACCACGGGCTCCGGCGCGGCCGAAGCGGCCGCGCCCTCGGCGGCGGCGCGGGTCGCCACGTCGAGGGTCTCGCAGCGGGTGTAGGGCACGGCGCCCTCCAGGGTCGCCGCGAAGGCGTCGCTCGCCGCGCCGATCAGGTAGGCGTGGGCGACGCGGGAGAACAGCGGCACCAGCGGGTAGATGCCGCCCTCCTTGGCCTTGCCGCCGAGGATCCAGTGGATGTCGCGGAAGGCGGTGAGCGCCTTCTCGGTCGAATCGGCGTTCGTCGCCTTCGAATCGTTGACGAAGAGCACGCGGCCGCGGCGGGCCACCTCCTCCATGCGGTGGGGCAGGCCGGGAAAGCTGCGCAGGGCCGCCTGCAGCGCCTCGCCGGTCACGCCGAGGGTGCGCACGGCGGCGGCCGCCACCGCGGCGTTCTGCCAGTTGTGGGCGCCGCGCAGGGACCCGATCCCGGTGAGATCCGCCACCACCGCGTCGCCCTCGCGGATCACGCCCTCCTGGGCGACGAGCCCGTCGACGGGCGTCAGGGCCTCCGTCGGCCCCGCCACGTGGACCCGCACCGTCGGCCCCTCGCGCCGCTCGGCGATGAGCCGGCTCGGGCCGTCGTCGGTGCCGACGACCGCGAGGTCGGCGCCCGCCACCAGCCGCTCCTTGATGGCGGCGTACTGCTCCATCGTGCCGTGCCGGTCGAGGTGGTCCGGCGTGATGTTGAGGAGGATGCCGACCGAGGGCGCGAGCGAGGGCGTCAGGTCGATCTGGAAGGAGGAGAGCTCGATCACGTGGACGCGGCCAGCCATCGGCGGCTCCAGCGAGAGGATCGCGGTGCCGATGTTGCCGCCCATCTGCACGTCGTGGCCGGCCTCCCGCAGGAGGTGGGCGATCAGCGCCGTCGTGGTCGACTTGCCGTTGGTGCCCGTGATGGCGACGAAAGGCGCACCCGGCGCGCTCTTCGCCCGCTCGCGGCAGAACAGCTCCACGTCGCCGATCACCGCGACGCCCGCGGCGCGAGCGAGCCCGACTGTCCAGTGCGGCTCGGGATGGGTCAGCGGCACGCCGGGCGACAGGACGAGGGCGGCGAAGTCCGACCAATCGGCCTCGCGCAGGTCGACGGTCGCGATGCCCTGGGCCTGCGCCCGCTCCATGCTCGCCGGGTTGTCGTCGCAGGCCGCGACCTCGGCACCGCCGGCCCTGAGGGCGAGCGCGGTCGCGAGCCCCGAGCCGCCGAGGCCGAACAGGGCGACGCGGCGTCCTTCGTAGGTGGTGACGGGGGTCATGGGCCTTCCGGTACGCGGGCGACGTCGTTTCGCCGCCGAAGGACCATATCGTCGCGGCTAGCGCAACTTCAGGGTCGCGAGGCCGGCGAGCGCCAGGATCACGGCGATGATCCAGAAGCGGATCACGACCTGCGGCTCCTTCCAGCCCTTCTGCTCGAAATGGTGATGGATCGGCGCCATCCGGAAGACGCGCTTGCCCGTGAGCTTGAAGGAGGCGACCTGGATGATCACCGACATGATCTCCAGCACGAACAGGCCGCCGACGATGGCCAGCACGATCTCGTGCTTCGTGGCCACCGCGACGGCACCGAGGAGGCCGCCGAGCGCCAGCGAGCCGGTGTCGCCCATGAAGATCTGCGCGGGCGGCGCGTTGAACCAGAGGAAGCCGAGGCCCGCACCGATCACCGCCCCGCAGACGATGGCGAGCTCGCCCGTGTCGCGCACGTAGTTCACCTGCAGGTAGTTCGCGGTGAAGGAGTTGCCGACGAGGTAGGCGATCACCCCGAAGGTGCCGCAGGCGATCATGACGGGGACGATGGCGAGGCCGTCGAGGCCGTCCGTGATGTTGACCGCGTTGCCCGCGCCCACGATCACGAAGCCGGCGAACAGCACGTAGAACCAGCCGAGGTTCAGGAGCGCGTCCTTGAAGACCGGGAAGGCGAGCTGGTTCTGCAGCGCGGCCGGCGAGTAGAGCGCGATCATCGTGCAGGCCGAGATCGCGATCAGCGCCTCCAGCGCCAGGCGGAACTTGCCCGAGAAGCCCTTGTGGGACTGCTTCGTGACCTTGAGGTAATCGTCGTAGAAGCCGATCGCGCCGAAGCCCAGCGTCACCACGAGGGTGATCCAGACGTAGTGGTTGCGCGGGTTCGCCCAGAGCAGCACCGCCACGATGGCGCCGGCCAGGATCATCAGCCCGCCCATGGTCGGCGTGCCGCGCTTGGTCAGGAGGTGGGATTGCGGCCCGTCCTCTCGGATCGGCTGGCCCTTGCCCTGGCGCAGGCGCAGCAGCGAGATGATCCAGGGTCCGAACCAGAACACGAACAGGCCCGCCGTGAACAGCGCGCCGCCGGTGCGGAAGGTGATGTAGCGGAAGACGTTGAGAGGCGAGAAGGAGCCGCTCAGGTCCGACAGGAGGTACAGCATCCGGGGCTCGGCCGCAGCAGGGTTCGATCGACGATGCGGGGCCGGGAGGGTGCGGCGACCTCCGGCCCGTCCGCGACCGCCCGAGGGTGGCCCGCGGCGCGAGGAGACGTCACGGCGCCGAGAGGGCGGCCGCGCGCTGTGATGGGTCGCCCGCGTAGCGGGCTTTGAGCGCCTCGACAATCCGTCCCATGCGGATGCTGTTCGAGCCCTTCACCATCACGGCGTCGCCGGGGCGCAGCGCGCCGAGCACCGGCTCGACGAGGTCGGCCGAGGCGGTGCAGGCGACGCCGCGCCGGCCGACCGGCAGCGCCTCGAACAGGTGGCGCATCAGCGGACCCGCGGTGAAGACGAGGTCGATCCCGCTCGCCTCGACGGCGGCGGCGAGCTCGCGGTGGTGGCGCTCGGCCGCCTCGCCGAGCTCCAGCATGTCGCCGAGCACCGCGATGCGGCGCCCGCGCGGGCCGGTCTCGATGGCGGCGAGCGTCGCCAGCGCGGCGCGGATCGAGGCGGGATTGGCGTTGTAGCTCTCGTCCACGAGGAAGGCCTCGCCGCCCTTCAGGGCGAGCGCCGTGCGCTCGCCGCGCCCGACCGGCGGCCGCAACGCCGCGAGCGAGAGGGCGGCGCGGGCGAGATCGGCGCCGAGGGCGTGGACGACGCCCATCACCCCGAGGGAGTTCATGGCGACGTGCCGGCCCGGCGTGCCGAGCTGATAGGTGACGGGGATTCCCATGACGGTGGCGTCGACCACGGAGAGGTCGGGCCGCAGCACGATGCGGTTCGCCCGGACATCGGCCTCCGGGTGCTCGCCGAAGGTGACGACGCGGCCGGCGCGCGAGGCCAGGGCGTGCGCCAGCAGGCGCGGGAAGTTCGGATTGTCGCGGTTGATCACGGCGACGCCGCCGGGCTTCAGCCCGGAGAAGATCTCGCCCTTGGCGTCGGCGATGGCCGAGAGCGAGCGGAAATGCTCGATATGGACAGGCTCGACCGTGGTGATCAGCGCCACGTCCGGCCGCACCATCGCGGTGAGCGGCAGGATCTCGGCGGCGTGGTTCATTCCGATCTCGAAAACGCCGAAGCGGCTCCCGGCCGGCATCCGGGCGAGCGTCAGCGGCACGCCCCAGTGATTGTTGTAGGACGCGATCGAGGCGTGGGTCTCGCCTTGCGCCGAGAGTACGTGGCGCAGGGCCTCCTTGGTGCCCGTCTTGCCGACGGAGCCCGTCACCGCGACGATGGCGGCCCGCGTCCGCGCGCGGGCGGCCTGCCCGAGGCGGCGCATGGCGTCGAGGACCGGGTCCTCGCCTTCCCCCGGCACCGCGAGCACGGGGCCGTGCGGGGCGAGGTCCGCGGCGCGGACCTCCGAGACGACCGCCGCGCCCGCCCCGCGCCCCAGCGCGTCGGGGACGAAGTCGTGCCCGTCGCGGGCCTCGCCGCGGATCGCGAAGAACAGGTCGCCGGGCTGAAGGCTGCGGGTGTCGATCGAGGCGCCGGTGATCGGGCGGGCCTCGCCGGCGAGGCGGCCGCCGGTGGCCGCGGCGAGGTCGTCGGCGGTCCAGAGCGGCGCGTCGGTCATCTGGTCGGTCATCCCCTCACCTCCGCGATCGCGGCGCGGACCACGTCGTGATCCGAGAACGGGAGCACGCGATCCCCCACGATCTGGCCGGTTTCATGACCCTTGCCGGCCACGACCAGCACATCGCCCGGCCCGAGGCCCGCGACCGCCGACCGGATCGCCTCGGCCCGGTCGCCGATCTCGGCGGCGCCCGGCGCCGCGGCGAGGATCGCGGCGCGGATGGCGGCCGGCTCCTCCGTGCGGGGATTGTCGTCGGTGACGATGACGCGGTCGGCGAGGCGGGCCGCGATGGCGCCCATCAGCGGGCGCTTGCCCCGGTCGCGGTCGCCGCCGCAGCCGAAGACGAGGACGAGACGCCCCGTCGCGAAGGGGCGCAGCGCCGTCAGCACGCCCTCCAGCGCCTCGGGCTTGTGGGCGTAGTCGACGAGGCAGAGCGCCCCATTGACCTCGCCGACCCGCTCCATGCGGCCGGGCACGCCCTCCAGATGCTCCAGCGCGGAGAAGACCGCCCCGGGGTCGGCATCGCCCGCCGGCGTCGCGAGGGCGAGGCCCGCCGCCACGAGGGCGTTCTCGACCTGGAATCCGCCCACGAGGGGCAGCCGCACCGTGTGCCGGCCGCCGGGGCCGAGGAGATCGAGCACCTGCGCGAAGCCCTCGGTCCGGGCGGCCTCCAGGCGGATATGGTCACCGGCCCGGCCCGTCGTGCGGATGTCGAGGCCGTTGCCCGCGGCCGCCTCGACCACGCGCTCGGCATAGGCGCCGTCGGCGTTGATGACGGCCGGCGTGCCGGGGCGGGCGAGCGTCGTGAACAGCCGCAGCTTCGCCGCGAGGTACTCCTCGACCGTGGCGTGGTAGTCGAGATGGTCCCGCCCGAGATTGGTGAATCCGACCGCGGAGAGCCGCACCCCGTCGAGGCGCCGCTGCACGATGCCGTGCGAGGAGGCCTCCATGGCGAGGTCGGTGATGCCCTCCTGCCGGGCGAGGCAGGCCAGCGTCCTGTGGAGCGAGACGGGGTCCGGCGTCGTCAGCGAGCCGTAGGAGGCGCCCCGGTTCGTCACGATGCCGACCGTGCCGAGGCTCGCGGCCTCGCGGCCGAGACGGGCGAGGATCTGGCGGGTGAAATCGGCGACCGAGCTCTTGCCGCTCGTCCCCGTGACGGCGACGACGGTCTCGGGCTGCAGGCCGTGGAAGCGGGCGGCGGCCAGCGCGAGGCAGCGGTGCGCGTCCGCGACGGCGATCCAGGGCACGTCCGGGTCGAGATCGGGCGGGGGAGCCCCCTCCCCCACCACCGCGATGGCGCCGGCCGCGACGGCGCCGGCCGCGAAGGCCTTGCCGTCGACCCGGGTGCCCGGCACCGCCAGGAACACGAAGCCGGGGGCGACCTTGCGCGAATCGGCGGTCAGGCCCGCGACGACGTAGTCCCCCGCCCCGTCGGTCGGGGCGTCGGGGAAGAGGTCGCTCAGCGTCGGGCCGATCGCGGTCATGCTCGCGTCCTCCGGGCCGACCTCGAGGGTCACGGGCCGCCCACCTGGGTGGCGTGGTAGGCGCCGAGCTTCACCATCAGCGGGAAGGGCTTGGCCGGCGGCTCGAAATAGGGCGGCAGGCCGAGGATCGGCGTCACGCGCTCGATCACCTTGCCCGTGACGACGCCGGAATTCCAGGCCGCCGTGGCGTAGCCGCCGCTCTCCGGCAGCCCTTGCGGCTCGTCCATCAGCGTGACGAAGAGGTATCTCGGCTTGTCCATGGGGGCGGCCGCCATGAAGGTCGTGAACAGGCGGTTCTTCACGTAGCGCCCGTTGATGACCTTCTCGGCCGTGCCGGTCTTGCCGCCGACGAAGTAGTAGGGGATCGCCGCCTTCTTGGCCGAGCCCTCCACAGCGTTGAGCCGCATGATGAAGCGCATCGCCTCGCTGGTCTCGGGCTTGAGCACGCGGGTGGCCTTGGCCATCGCCTCCTCGGGGGTGGTCTTGAGGAAGGTCGGCGTCATCAGGAAGCCGCCGTTCGAGATCGCGGCGACCGCGGCCGAGGCCTGGAGGGGGGCGACCGCGAGGCCGTGGCCGAAGGCGATGGTGATCGTGTTGATCTCGGTCCAGCGCGGCGGGATGATCGGGGCGGCCGATTCCGGCAGCTCGGTCCGGAGCCGGTCGAGCAGGCCCATCCTCTTCAGGAACGCCTTGTGGCCGGGCACGCCGACGCCGAGGGCCATCTTGGCCGAGCCGATGTTCGAGGAGTGCGTGAACACCTCCGGCATCGTGATGACGCGGTTGGTGCCGTGATACTCGTGGATCTTCTGGCGGCCCCAGTTCAGCACGCCGCCGCGGGTGTCGAACGTCGAGTTGACGGTGTACTTGCCCGACTCGAGCGCCATAGCGAGCGTCATCGCCTTGAAGGTCGAGCCCATCTCGTAGACGCCGACGTTCATGCGGTTGATGCGGTCGTCCGAGAGCGCGTCGACCGGGTTGTTCGGGTCGAAGTCGGGCATCGAGACGAGGGCGATCACCTCGCCCGTGGTCACGTCCATGATCATCGAGGCGCCGGCCTTGGCCCGGAAGTGCTCGATGCCCTTGGCGAGCTCGTCGCGCACGGCGAACTGGGCCCGCAGGTCGATCGAGAGCTGCACCGGCTTGAGGTCGGTCTGCTTGCCGACGAGGCCGAACTCGTTGAGCGCCCGGTTGCCCTGGTTGTCGATGTACTTCTCGATGCCGGCGATGCCGATGTTGTCGAGGTTCGTCACGCCGAGGATGTGGGCGGCGGCCGTGCCGTTCGGGTATACCCGCTTGTGGTCGGGCAGGAAGCCGATGCCCGGGATGCCGAGCCGGTGCACCTCGGCCTGCTGCTTCGGGGTCAGCTCGCGCTTCACCCAGACGAAGCCGACGCCCTTCCTGCCGGGCTTCGGCGTCAGCTTGGCGCGCAGTTCCGTGGCGTTCAGGTCGGGCAGGACGGCGGTGAGAAGCTCCACCGCCTCGTCCTTGTCGTAGATGTTGCCGGGCTCGGCGAAGACCGAGACGGTGCGGATGTCGGTGGCCAGCACCTCGCCGTTGCGGTCGACGATGTCGGGCCGGATCGCCGTGGTGGAGGCGGCCGCGACCCGGTGCTCCTGGCTGGGGGGCTCGCCGAAGGCCGCCATCATCAGGAGGCGCACGCTGATCGCGCCGAAGACGCCCGCGAAGGCGAGGCCGACGAGCCCGACGCGGGTGTAGGAGCGCTCGATGGCGAGGCGGAACATCGAGCGGACGAGGTTCATGACCGGGCTGCGAGCCTGCTCGCCGTGATGGTCGGCGATCTCGGGCGCGCCGGATTCGGAAGGGTGATGCTCGGATGCCTCCCAGGCCGCCGCCTCGGCCGGAGCCGCCGCGTCGACAAACTCGGGATGCGGTCCGTCCCCGGGACCCTGGGGCGCGCCGCGGCCGGGATAAGCGTCTTCGGACACGGGAAGCTACCTCGAAGCCGTCGTGGGGAAGGCGGTGGCGGATGCGCCGGCGGATGCGCCGGCGGATGCGCTCCTGGGCGTGTGGGTCGCGGCCGGCCGGGTCGTGGTCGTGGTGGTGCGGGTCGTCGTCGTGACGGTCCGGGTGATCGAGCCCGTGGTGCGGGGCTCGGCCGGGCCCGGCTTCTCCTTGGGCGTCGCCGTGGCGGCGAGCAGGCGGCCGATCTCGTCGCCGCGCTCGGGCCGGGCCGGCAGGTCGGAGAGGCGGGCGAGGTGCTCGGTGCCGATCGGCTCCAGCGCGATGTGCTTCTCCACCGCCGCCTGCAGCCGGTCCGGCCGGGTCAGGAGCTGCCACTCGGCCCGCAGCACCGCCACGGCCTGCCGCTCCTTGTGGAGCTGGCTCTTCAGCTTGGAGACCTGGCCGGCGAGGTTCAGGGTCTCGTACTTCGTCGAGTAGGCGTAGATCGCCGAGGCGACGAGGCCGAGGACGGCGAGCACGTTGAGGAGACGGATCACCGGCGCGGCCCTCCGCGAGTGGCGCTGGCCGGCAGGCTCGCCAGCATCTCGATCGCCGCCAGCGGCTCCGGCACGGGGCCGTCCGTGCGCTCGGCGGCGCGCAGCTTGGCGGAGCGGGCGCGGGGGTTGCCCGCCATCTCCGCCTCGTCCGGCAGGACCGGCCCCTTGGTGACGGGCTGGAAGCTGCGCGGCACCGGCCGGGCGACGCTCGGCACGTGCCGCGACGCCTGCACCGCCCGGCCGCTGCGGGCGGAGAGGAACTGCTTCACGATGCGGTCCTCCAGGGAGTGGAAGGTCACCACGGCGAGGCGCCCGCCGGGCCGCAGCGCGCGCTCGGCCGCGTGCAGGGCGCGGACCAGCTCGCCGAGCTCGTCGTTGACCGCGATGCGCAGGCCCTGGAAGGTGCGGGTGGCCGGGTGGATGCCGCTGCCGGGGTCGGCCCGCACCACGCCCGCCACGAGCTCGGCGAGCTCGGCCGTGGTCTCGATGGGGCCGCGGCGGCGGCGCTCGACGATGGCGCGGGCGACCGCGCGGGCGCGGCGCTCCTCGCCGTAGTGGAACAGGATGTCGGCGAGCGCCGCCTCCTCGGCCCCGTTCACGAGGTCGGCCGCGCTCTCGCCGGAGCGCTCCATGCGCATGTCGAGCGGACCGTCCTGCCGGAAGGAGAAGCCGCGCTCGGCCTGGTCGATCTGCATCGAGGAGACGCCGATGTCGAGCACCACCCGGTCGGCGGCGGCCTCGCCGAGGCCCTGCAGGATCGCGTCGAGGTCGCCGAAGCGGCCGGGCACGAGCCGCAGCCGCCCGCCGGATTCCGCGACGAGGCCCTGCCCGCCCGCGATGGCGGTGGGGTCGCGGTCGATCGCGACGACGCGCTCCTGCGGGTGGGCGGCGAGCAGCGCCCGGGTGTAGCCGCCGGCGCCGAAGGTGCCGTCGACCGAGAGGCCGGCCTCCGCGACCGCGAGCGCCTCCAGCACCGGCCCGAGCAGGACCGGCACGTGCGGGGCGGCGCCCTCTCCCGGCAGGCCGGGCCCGCCCGCCCGGGGCCTGGACGGGGACGGCTTCGCCGTCGGGGGTCTGGCCGGGCGGCTCATCGCGGCCTCGCGCCGGGACAAGGGGCGGGGCGAGGGGCGAGGCAACGAGCGGTACAAGGGGCCGGGCGCCGAATCCGGCGCGGGATCCTGACGGCGTCGTCCGGAGCGGGTTCGATCATGTCTGCCTGCAGCGTCCGCGGCCCGCATGCGCGCGGGCCGGATCGTCGATGCCCTTCCGGAGGCGCGGGAGCGCGCACGGGCGGTCACTCGGAGAACGCGCGACGCGTCCGCCGATCCGAAAGGTGCCGTTGACGGGATGTTGGCGGGTACCATGGGCTTCTGAGGATCGTCAACGCATGCAACCGCAGGATCGCAGGCGCCGATCAGACCTCAGCAAGGTTAACCGACGGTAAGGAAACGCGCGAAAATCGCGTGGCCTCGCACCGGGCCCTCGCGCCGGGCCGGCGGGCGGATCAGCCGGCCTGTAAGCCGGGTTCTGTAGGGCGAAGGCCGGCCTCGCGGCCGGCCCGCGCGTGGCGGCCATTCCTCTGGGACGGTCGTTGCCGACCGCCTCGAGCAACCAACCCGGGCGACCGGCCTGGAGAGTGGGCCTGCCACCCCTCGCGGGGGGCGCGTCGCCCCTATTCGGTCTTGCTCCCGGTGGGGTTTGCCGTGCCGTCCGCGTTGCCGCGTCCGCGGTGCGCTCTTACCGCACCCTTTCACCCTGACCCTGCATGCAGGGCGGTCTGCTCTCTGTGGCACTGTCCCTGGGGTCGCCCCCGCCGGACGTTATCCGGCACCGTCTCTCCATGGAGCCCGGACTTTCCTCCCCGGACGGATGAAGTCCGGAGCGGCCGCCCGGCCGGCTGATCCGGGGCGTGCTGTGCGCCCGGACGCGGGCGGGGTCAAGCGGCCGGGAGCGGGCCGGCGGGCCCGCGCCGCGCCTGCCCGCCCGCTGGGCATGCCCGGAATTTCACCGCTCGGTTGTATGACGGGGGCCGCCGCCTTAGCTTCCGGAGCGAGGGCTGCGGGCCTTCGGCCGGCGCCCCGCCGAACGCGCGACACGCGATGAGGAGGCGAGCATGGGACCGCAGGACACGACCTGGACCCTCGAATCCGTCCAGCAGCTCACCGAGATGGCGCGCGAGCGCCTGCCGGTCTCGGTGATGAGCCTCAAGCTCAAGCGGCCGATCGAGGCCGTCTCGGCCAAGCTCGCGGAGCTCGGCATCACCCCCGCCGCCGAGACAGGCGCCGGCTGAGCCCACCGGAGCCCGCGGCAGCGCCCGGCCTCAGAGGCGCGGCGCGCGCGCGCGACGTGCCCGGCTGCGGGAGGCCGGGCGCCGCCGCTACCACGTGCCGGTGTTCTCCATCGAGGCCCAGGGCTCCTGCGGGGGCTTGGCCTCGCCCTTCTGCAGGATCTCGATCGAGATGCCGTCGGGCGAGCGCACGAAGGCCATGTGCCCGTCCCGCGGCGGCCGGTTGATGGTGACGCCCGCGTCCTTCAGGCGCTGGCAGAGGGCGTAGATGTCGTCGACCCGGTAGGCGAGATGGCCGAAATTGCGCCCGCCCGTGTATTCCTCCGGATCCCAGTTGTAGGTCAGCTCGACGAGCGGCGACTTCGTCGCCTCCGCCCGCTCGGCATCGCCCGGCGCGGCGAGGAAGACGAGGGTGAAGCGGCCCTTCTCGTTCTCCACCCGGCGCACCTCCTTCAGGCCGAACGCGTCGACGTAGAAGGCGAGCGCGCGGTCGAGATCCGCCACGCGGACCATCGTGTGCAGGTATTCCATCTGAGCTCTCCCGGCTGACCGGGCCCTATCTGGCCCTCCGGCCGGGCGGGTCAACGCCGGCGCCCGCCTCGCGGCACGCGCCGCGTCACGCCTCTGGCCCCGGCGTTGCGTCGCGGGGCTGAGCCGTGAGAAAGCGGGGCCCCTGCCCCGGCTGCCGGAGGATCCATGCGCACCGAGACGCCCCAGACGATCCGGCTGGAGGATTACCGGCCGAGCGACCACCTGATCGACCGGGTCGATCTCGACATCCGCCTCGCGCCCCACGACACCCGCGTCTCGGCGACCCTCGCGGTGCGGCCGAACCCGGCGGGCGTGCCGGGCGCGCCCCTCGTCCTCGACGGGGACGAGCTGACCCTCCTCGGCCTCGCCCTCGACGGGCAGGCGCTGCCCGCGGACGCCTTCGCGGCCTCGCCGGGCGGCCTGACCCTGCACGCGCCGCCGCAGCGGCCCTTCACGCTCACGGTCGAGACGCAGATCGACCCGACCGCCAACACCAAGCTGATGGGCCTCTACCGCTCGGGCGGCGTCTACTGCACCCAGTGCGAGGCGGACGGGTTCCGGCGCATCACCTACTTCCTCGACCGGCCGGACGTGCTCTCCGTCTACACGACCCGCATCGAGGCCGACCGGGAGGAGGCGCCGGTGCTGCTCGGCAACGGCGACCCGGGCGAGGCGGGCGCGGTGCCGGGCACAGGCCGCCACTTCGCCGTCTGGCACGATCCGCACCCCAAGCCCGCCTACCTGTTCGCGCTCGTCGGCGGCCGGCTCGACCGGGTCTCGGCCCCCTTCACGACGATGGAGGGCCGCGCGGTGACGGTGGCCGTCTACGTCGAGCCCGGCAAGGGCCCGCGCGCCGACTACGCCCTCGACGCCGTGCTGCGCTCGATGCGCTGGGACGAGGCGGCGTTCGGGCGCCCCTACGACCTCGCCGTGTTCAACGTCGTCGCCGTCTCGGACTTCAACATGGGGGCGATGGAGAACAAGGGCCTCAACATCTTCAACGACAAGTACGTGCTCGCCGACCCGGAGACCGCCACCGACACGGACTACGCCAACATCGAGGCGGTGATCGCCCACGAGTACTTCCACAATTGGTCGGGCAACCGCGTCACCTGCCGGGACTGGTTCCAGCTCTGCCTGAAGGAGGGCCTCACCGTCTTCCGCGACCAGGAATTCTCCTCCGACATGCGCTCGCGGGCGGTGCACCGGATCGGCGAGGTGCGGACGCTGCGCGCCCGCCAGTTCCCCGAGGATGCGGGCCCCCTCGCCCACCCGGTGCGGCCCCGGGCCTACGCCGAGATCAACAACTTCTACACGGCGACCGTCTACGAGAAGGGCGCCGAGATCGTCCGGATGATCCGCACCCTGCTCGGCCCCGCCGCCTTCCGGGCGGGCATGGACCGCTACTTCTCCGAGAACGACGGCCGCGCCGCCACCGTCGAGGACTTCCTCTCGGCTTTCGCGGCCGAGAGCGGGCGCGACCTCTCGGCCTTCGCCCGCTGGTACGAGCGGCCCGGCACGCCGCGGGTGAGCGCGGCGGGCAGCCACGACGCGCAGACGGGCCGCTACACGCTGAGCCTGCGCCAGAGCCTGCCCGGCGGGGACGGGGCGCCCCTCGTGATCCCGGTGGCGCTCGGCCTCGTCGGCGCCGCCGGGCCCCTCGAAGCCACCTGCGAGCGGGTGCGCGACGGGGTCTTCGTGCTGGAGGCCGCCTCGGACACGATCACCTTCGCGGGCGTGGCCGAGCCGCCGGTGCCCTCCCTGTTCCGGGGCTTCTCGGCGCCGGTGCGCCTGGAGATGGACCTCGGCGACGCCGAGCGGCTGACCCTGCTGCGGCACGACACCGACCCGTTCAACCGCTGGCAGGCCGCCCAGAGCGTGGCGATGCGGCTGATCCTCGACCGGGCGACCGCGCGCGCGCAGGAGGCCGAAGGTGCTGAAGGGGCCGAGGGGGCCGAGGAGGCCGGCCCCGCCGCGGCGGCCTACGCGGCGGCGCTCGGCGCCTTCCTCGACGCGGAGGCGCTGGCCGACCCCGCCTTCGCCGCCCTGGTGCTCGGCCTGCCCGGCGAGGGGGACGTGGCCAACGAGATGGGGCGCGACGTCGACCCGGACGCGATCCACCGCGCCCGCCAGGCCCTGCGGCGGCATCTCGGGCGGAGCCTGCGCGGGCGCCTCGACCCCTTGCGCGCGGCGCTGGCGCCGGCGGCCGGCGCGCCGTTCAGCCCGGACGCGGCCTCGGCCGGCCGCCGGGCCCTGGCCAACGCCGCCCTCGACCTCCTCGGCATCGCCGACCCCGAGGCCGGGACACAGGCAGCCGAGGCGCAGCTCGCCGCCGCCACCAACATGACCGACCGCCTCGCGGCGCTCTCGGTCCTCGCCCAGATTCCCGGGCCGGCGCGGGAGCGCGCGCTCGAGGCCTTCGGCGAGCGCTACGCGGACGAGCCCCTCGTCCTCGACAAGTGGTTCGCCCTCCAGGCCACGATCCCCGAGGCCGGCACGCTCGAGCGCATCGCCCGCCTGCGCCGCCACCCCGCCTTCGCCATGACCAACCCGAACCGGGTCCGGGCGCTCATCGGCAGCTTCGGCCTCGGCAACCCGACCCAGTTCGCGCGGGCCGACGGGGCCGGGTTCGCGCTCCTCGCCGAGACCGTCGAGGCCCTCGACCGGGTGAATCCGCAGATTGCGGCCAAGCTTCTCACAACCTTCGGTTCGTGGCGGATGCTGGAGCCCGCAAGGTCTTCCAGAGCCGGCGAAATCCTCTCCCGGATGCAGGCCCGGCCGGGCCTCTCGCGGGACGTCACCGACATCCTGGCGCGAACCCTAGCCGGCTCGTTAACGCATTCTTAAGTAAAGGGAATTCCGAATCGAGCGGGGCCTTGCGGCCGTCCGGACACGAGGGCCCGCTGTCAAGCGAGGCCGCGAGAAAGCCGTGGACAAGTCGCCCGCCCGGATGATCATATATCCATGATTCGGGGCGAGCGTTCCTTCCGCTCCGGGACATCACCGAAAGCGACGAGGTTCGGCTATGCCGGAGGCGGATTCCGCTTCCCTCTCCGCGCGCGCGGATACGATTCTCGGCATTCACCGGCCCTCGCGCGCCACGCACGCCCACTTCGTGCGGGCGGAGACGTGGCTGCGCTACGCCGTCCCCGCGCTGCTGGCCACCTTCCTCGCCTGCCTCGGCGGCGTCGCCGCCCTCCATCTCCAGATGCAGCGGGAGGACATCGTCCACGCCGCCTCCGCCGAGGTCGAGACCTTCGCGCGGCTCGCCGCCGCCGCCCTGCCGGGCGAGACCGGCGCCACGGCCGCCGACCGGCTCCCCGCCCTGCTGCCGCCGGCCGCGCTGCCGAGCGGGCGCCGCGTCCTGATCGTCTCGCCGACCGAGCGGATCCTGGCCGCCCACCCGCCGCTGCCGGGCGCCGCCCTTCTGCCGGAGGTGATCGGCGAGACCCAGGCCCTCTCGATCCTCGCCGAGCGGGCCGGGGTGATGAGCGTGACGCTGCCCGGCGGCGAGGCGGCGCTCGCCGCCCTGCACCGCCTGCCGGGGGAGAACGCGCCCCGCGTCGCCGTGGTGCAGCCGCTGGGCCACGCGCTGGCCGCCTGGAGCGAGCGGGCCCGCAACCAGGCGATCCTGCTCGGCGCGGCCGGCCTCGTCATCGTCGGCATCGCGGTGGCCTACGGCCTCCAGACCCGGCGCGCCCACGCGGTCGACCGGCTCTGCGAGCAGATCAAGCAGCGCCTCGACACGGCGCTCGGCCGGGGCGGCTGCGGCCTCTGGGACTGGGACATCCCGCGCGGGCGCATCTACTGGTCGGACTCGATGTACGCGCTTCTCGGCTACCGGCGCGAGCGCGAGTTCCTCTCCTTCGGCGACGTCAACGCCCTCGTCCACCCGGACGACGGCGACCTCTACAGCCTCGCCCGGGGGCTCGCCGCCAACCAGACGATGGTGGACCACGCCTTCCGCATGCGCGGGGCCGACGGCGCCTACGTCTGGCTGCGCACCCGCGCCGAGATCGTGCCCGACCCGAACGACGGCGGGCGCCACCTCGTCGGCATCGCCGTCGACGTGACCGAGCAGCACAACCTCGTGGAATCGACCGCCACCGCCGACATGCGCCTGCGCGACGCCGTCGAGGCGATCTCGGAGGCGTTCGTGCTGTGGGACACGGGCAACCGGCTCGTGCTCTGCAACTCGAAATTCCGGCACCTGCACGCGCTCAGCCCCGAGGACGCCCAGCCCGGGCGCCGCTACGGCGAGATCATGGGCCGGGGCGTGCTGCCCCGGGTCCGGCGCGAATTGCCCGACGCGGAGCACGCGGGCGCCACCTCGCGGACCTTCGAGGCGGAGCTCGCGGACGGCCGCTGGCTGCAGATCAGCGAGCGGCGCACCAAGGACGGCGGCTACGTCTCGGTGGGCACCGACATCACCAACCTCAAGCGCCACCAGGAGCAGCTCGTCGCCTCCGAGCGCGAGCTGATCGAGACCGTCAAGGACCTCAAGCGCTCCCGCCGCACCCTCGAATTGCAGACCCAGCAGCTCGCCGACCTCGCCGAGCGCTACCTCGACCAGAAGGCCGCCGCCGAGAGCGCCAACCAGGCGAAGTCCGAGTTCCTGGCCAACATGAGCCACGAGCTGCGCACGCCGCTCAACGCCATCATCGGCTTCGCCGAACTGATGGAGACCGAGGTCTACGGGGCGCTCGGCTCGCCGCGCTACGGCGAGTACTGCCGGGACATCCGCTCCAGCGGCAACTACCTGCTCTCGGTCATCGACGACATCCTCAACATGTCCCGCATCGAGGCGCACCGGGTGAAGCTGGTGCGGCGGGAGCTGCCCCTGGACGCGGCCGTGAAGGGCGCCCTGAAGCTCGTGGCCGAGCCCGCCCGCGCGAAGTCGCTCGCCGTCACCGTCGATCTCTGCCCCGGCCTGCGCCTGCTCGCCGACGAGCGGGCGCTCCAGCAGATCCTCGTCAACCTGATGCAGAACGCCGTGAAGTTCACGCCCGCCCAAGGGCGCATCATGGTCCGGGGGCGCCCCTCCGGCGACCACGTGCACATCTACATCGAGGACAGCGGCATCGGCATCCCGAAGGCGGCCCTGCCGAAGCTCGGCGCGCCCTTCGCGCAGGTGGAGACCAACCTCACCCGCAGCCACAACGGCTCGGGCCTCGGCCTCGCCATCGCCCGCTCCATGGCCGAGCTGCACGGGGGCGCGCTGCGCATCCGCTCCGAGGAGGGGCTCGGCACGGTCGTGCTCGTGCGCCTGCCCGCCCCGACGCCGGACCGTCTGCGGGCGGTCGCCGCGGAGGATTCCTCGCAGCAGACCGTGGCGGCGCTGCGCGAAGCCTCGGGCGCCAGCCTGCGCCCGAGCCCGGTCCACCCGGCGGTGGTCTGAGGCCGGCGCCCACCTCTCCCGTCCGGGAGAGGGGACCCGCGCCCGATTTTTTCGGATCTGCACCAGAGGAGACGGGGGCTGCACCATCACCTCTCCCG
>NZ_BJZU01000091.1 GCF_007992195.1 Methylobacterium oxalidis
GTCCCTCTCCCGAACGGGAGAGGGGACCCGCGCCCGGCACGGTCGGCGGAGCCCCTCCGCACTCCTGAGGTTCCGCCCGGACTCGCGGCGGGTAGGCCCCTATCCGAGCCGCCGCTCGAACAGGGCCCGCACCTCCGCCCGCTCGGCGTCGAGCTGCGCGGCGAGCGTCCGGGCGTCCGGCAGCCCCGTGGCGGTGGCGAGTCGGGCGAGCGTCACGGGCGAGGCCGCGCTCGGGTCGCCCTCGACCATCAGGCGCTGCCAGTGGTGCACGTCGTCGAGCAGGCGGTAGGCGGCGCAGAGGCGCTCCGCCTCGTCCTCGGGCAGGAGCCCGTGCGCGGCCGCGCGCCGCAGCACGGCCGGCGCGTCGAGGCCGGCGAGGTCGGGGCAGGCGGCGGCGTGGCCGAGCACCAGCGCCTGGGCCAGGAAGTCGAGGTCGATGAGCCCGCCGGGGCTGAGCTTCAGGTCGAGCGGGCCGGCATCGCCCTTCTCCCGGGCCACGAGCGCCCGCATCTCGCGCACCGCCCGGTTCACGGCGGCCGGCTCGCGGGGCCGGCAGACCACGCCGCGGATCACGTCGGCCGCCTCGGCGCCGAGGTCGGCGTCGCCCGCGATCACGCGGGCCCGGGTCAGCGCCATGTGCTCCCACAGCTCCGCCTCCTCCCCGGCGTAGCTGCGGAAGCTGCGCAGCTGCGCGGCGATCATGCCCTGGCCGCCGCCGGGGCGCAGGCGCAGGTCCACCTCGTAGAGGCCGCCGCGGCGGGTCGGCACGGTGAGCGCCGAGACGAGGCGCTGCGTCAGCCGGTTGTAGGCCACCGCCGCGTCGAGGGGGCGCGGGCCGGTGCTGGTGCGGGCCTCGGGGTCGAAATCGTAGAGCACCACGAGGTCGAGGTCGGAATCGGCGGTGAGCTGGCGCGAGCCGAGCCGGCCGAAGCCGAGCACCGCCACGCGCCCGCCCGGCACCGCGCCGTGCTCGGCCGCGAAGGCCCGCGCGACGGCCTCGAGGGAGGCCGCGACCGCGGCCTCGGCGATCCCCGTGAAGGCGAGGCCCGCGCCCTCCGGCGTCAGGATGCCCGAGAGCAGGCGCGCGCCCGTGACGAAGCGGAGCTGGCGCGCCGCGTCGCGGCTGCGGTCGAGGAAGTCCTCGTGGCTGCCCGGCGCGCCGACGAGGCCGCGATACTGCGCGGCGAGCGCCGCCGGGTCGGTCGTCGGCTCGACGAAGGCGGGGTCGATCACCGCGTCGAGGACGTGCGGGCTGAAGGCCACGGTGTCGGCGAGCCGCGGCGCCGTGCCGAGAAGGTCCGCGAAGAGCAGCCGCAGGCGCTCGTGCGAGCGCAGGATGGTGAGGAGCTCCACCGCCGCCGGCATCCGGCCGAAGGCGCGGTCGAGGGCGTCGAGCGCCGCGTCCGGGTCCGGCGTGCCGCCGAGCGCCTGCATCAGGGCGGGGACGAGCTCGGTCAGCACCTCCCGGGCGCGGGGGCTGCGCACCGCGGGCCGGCGCCCGAAATGCCAGCCGCGCACGGTCTCCACCGCCCGCTCCGGCTCGCGGAAGCCGAGCGCCCGCAGGGTCTGCAGGGTGCCGGGGTCGTCGCCCGTGCCGCTGAAGACGAGGTCGCCCACCTCCGCCGAGAGGTCGGGCTCGGCCTCGAACAGCAGCGCGTAGTGGGCCTGCACCCGCCGCGCGTGGTGGAGGAGCGCGGCCTCGAAGGCGGGCAGGTCGGGAAAGCCCGCGAACTGGGCGAAGCGGGCGAGCTCGCCGGGCTCGGCGGGCAGGCGCTGGGTCTGCTCGTCGCGCACCATCTGGAGCCGGTGCTCGACCGTGCGCAGGAAATCGTAGGCCGCGGCGAGCTCGTCGCGTGCCTCGGGCCCGATCCAGCCCTCCTCGGTGAGGCTCGCCAGCATCTCCACCGTGCGGCGCCCGCGCAGAGCCGGCCGGCGCCCGCCGAAGACGAGCTGCTGCGTCTGCACGAAGAACTCGATCTCGCGAATGCCGCCGCGCCCGAGCTTGATGTCGTGGCCCATGACCGCGATCGTGTCGTGCCCGCGCACGGCGTGGATCTGCCGCTTCATGGCGTGCACGTCGGCGATCGAGGCGAAATCGAAGTATTTCCGCCAGATGAAGGGCCGCAGATCCGCGAGGAACCGCTCGCCCGCGGCGATGTCGCCCGCGATGGCGCGCGCCTTGATGAAGGCCGCCCGCTCCCAGTTCTGCCCCAGCGTCTCGTAGTAGGTGTAGGCGGAGTTCAGGCTCATCGCGGTCGGCGTCGAGCCGGGGTCGGGCCGCAGCCGGTAATCGACCCGGTGCACGTAGCCCTCCGCGGTGCGCTCCTGCAGGAGCTTGGCCACCCCCTGCGCCAGCCGGCTGAAGACGGGGGTCGGCTCCAGGCCCTCGCGCAAGGGGGCGGCCTCTGGGTCGAAGAAGACGACGAGGTCGATGTCGCTCGAGTAGTTCAGCTCGCAGGCGCCGAGCTTGCCGAGGCCGAGCACGACGAGGCCGCTACCGGCCTGCGGCTCGGCGGCGTCGCGCGGCCGGTAGCGGCCGGCCTCGGCCGCCTGCAGCAGCAGGGCGTCGAGGGCCGCCGAGACGGAGGCGTCGGCGAAGTCCGACAGGGCCCGGGTGACCGTGGCGAGCGGCCAGAGCCCGCCGATGTCGGCGAGCGCCACGAGGAGGGCGTGGGCGGCCCGGTTCTCGCGCAGGCGGCGGCCGACCGCGTCGAGATCGACCGCGGCGCCCGCCTCAGGCCGCCCGGCCGCGCGCTGGTCGGCGATGATCCCGGCGACGCGCGCCTCGGGCGACGCGTCGAGGAGGCCCGCGAGCCGGTCCGGATCGCGCGCGGCGAGCTGCCAGAGGAAGGGGGAATGGTCGGCGAGCGCGAGCAGGATGTCTCGGGCCGGACCGTGGCGGAGGTGCTTCGGCAGCGCCTCCGCGATGTCGGCGAGCCGCGCCTCGGCACCCGCCGGATCGGAGAGCGGGGGCGCCGCGCCGAGCCGCGCCGCGAGGGCCTCGGGCGCCGGGCCGCCCGAGCGGCCTCTCGGGCTCCGTCGCGTCGTCCCGGGTCCCGTGCCGTGCTCGCTCATGTCCGTTCGCCCTCGCTGCGGACGGGCAGGGTTATCACGACCGCGAGCCCCGGGTCATTGTCGCGCAGCGCGATCGTGCCCTGGTGCAGCCGCACCACCGCGGCGACGAGGCTGAGGCCGAGGCCGAAGCCCGGCCGCGTGCGCGCCTCCTCCAGGCGCACGAACCGGTCGAGCACCCGGGCGCGGTCGGCCTCCGGGATGCCGGGGCCGCGGTCCGCCACCGTGATCTCCACCGCCCCGCCGCTGCGCCGGGCCTCGACGCGGATGCGCGGCTCGGCGCCCGCGCCGTACTTGATGGCGTTGTCGATGAGGTTGGCGAGCGCCTGCCCGATCAGCTCCCGGTTGCCGTCGAGGACGAGCCCGTCCCCGACGGCGAGATCGAGGGCGAGGCCGCGCTCCTCGGCCAGCGCCTCGTAGAGCTCCGCGACCTCCTGGACCGTGCGGCCGACGTCGAGCGGCGCCAGCGTCTCGCGGGCGTTGCGGGCCTCCAGCCGCGCGATCATCAGGAGCGCGTTGAAGATGCGGATGAGGCCGTCGCTCTCCTCGATCACCGACTCGATCGCCCCCCGCAGGTCCTCCGGGGACCGGGCCGTGCGCAGGGCCTCGTCGGCGCGGTTGCGCAGGCGGGTCAGCGGCGTCTTGAGGTCGTGGGCGATGTTGTCCGAGACCTCGCGCAGGCCCCGCATCAGCTCGCCGATGCGCTCCAGCATCTCGTTGAGGTTCTGGGCGAGCCGGTCGAGCTCGTCGCCGTTGCCGGCCACGGCGAGGCGCCCGTCGAGGTTGCCCGCCATGATGGTGCGGGTGGTCTCGGTCATGTCGTCGACGCGCTTGAGGACGCGGCGGGCCACGAACCAGCCGCCGGCGACGCCGAGCAGCACGACGAGGGCGAGGGAGGAGCCGAAGGTGCGGCTGATCACGGCGCGCAGCCGGTCGCGCTCCTCGACGTCGCGCCCGACGAGGAGGCGGAAGCCGCCGGGCAGGGTGAAGATGCGCACGATCGCCCGGTGGTCGTAGCCGTTGCCCTCGCCGCTGCGGGCATAGTCCGCCTCCGTCTGGCCGGGCGCGGCGAGGAGGCCCGGGGGCACCTCGCCGACATTGCCGACCACGTGCTCGCCGGCCGCCGTCGTCACGAGGTAGAGCGAGGCGCCGGGCTCGCGGGAGCGGCGCTCGACCACGGTGATCAGCCGGCGCAGGCCGCCCGCGTTGTACTGCTCGGACAGGCCGGTGATCTCGGCGTCGATCGTCTGGAGGATCTGGTCGTCGAGGACGCGGCGCGCGTTCCAGGCCACGTAGCCGAGGGCGAAGAAGGCGAAGGCCGCGAAGACGACGAGGTAGGCGAAGGACAGCTTGAAGGCCGTCGTGCGGAACAGCTTGCCGAGGCGCGCCGGCAGGCCCTCGGGCGGCAGCGGGCGCCCGCCGAGGCCGGGCGCGTCAGCCACGCGTCCTCACGGGGCCCGGGCCTCGTCGGCGCGGACCATGTAGCCGGCGCCGCGCACCGTGTGGATCATCGGGTGCTCGAAGCCCTTGTCGACCTTGGCGCGCAGGCGCGAGACGTGGACGTCGATGACGTTGGTCTGCGGGTCGAAATGATAGTCCCAGACGTTCTCCAGGAGCATGGTGCGGGTCACGACCTGGCCGGCGTGGCGCATCAGGTACTCGAGCAGGCGGAACTCGCGCGGCTGCAGCACGATCTCGCGGCCGGCGCGGGTGACGCGGTGGGAGAGGCGGTCGAGCTCGAGGTCGCCGACCCGGTAGGCGGTGGCCTCCGCCGCGCCCGGCGCCGCCGCGCGCCGCCGCGCCAGCACCTCCGTGCGGGCGAGGAGCTCGGAGAAGGCGTAGGGTTTCGGCAGGTAGTCGTCGCCGCCGGCGCGCAGGCCCTTCACCCGGTCGTCCACCTGCCCGAGGGCCGACAGGATCAGGACCGGCGTGCCGACCGCCTGCTCGCGCAGGGAGCGGATCAGGGACAGGCCGTCGAGCTTCGGCAGCATCCGGTCGACGATGAGCACGTCGTAGTCGCCCTCCCGCGCCAGCGCGTAGCCGTCGAGCCCGTCCGTCGCCTGGTCGGCGACGTGGCCCGCCTCGCGGAAGGCCTTGACGAGGTAGGCGACGGCCTCGCGGTCGTCCTCGATGATCAGGAGGCGCATGGGACAATGCTCATAGGGCGCGCCGCCCCGCACGGGAAGGCGCCCCTCCCCTGCCCGGCCGCGCACGCGGTCTCGGGACGCAGCATCGTCCGGCCCGTCTTACGCGGGGCTTCCCGCCGCATGACGAATGGTTAAGGATGAGCCTGAGACGCGAAAAGGGCCGCGTCCCTGACGGGAAGCGGCCCTTTTCGGTCTCTGATGTCGTGAAGAGGGATGTTCA
>NZ_BJZU01000092.1 GCF_007992195.1 Methylobacterium oxalidis
GCGGATCGAGTTCCTGGAGATTGGGAAACCCTTCGAGGTTCCGGCTCGGCGACGGGTTCTTGTTAAAACCTGCTTCGAGTCCCGAGGTAGGTCGTCAGTGTTGCTTTCCGAAGCCAAAAGGTGGACTTGGTGCGAACCGTCATCGGGGGAGGGGGCAATGAAGTTCGATGTCGACGATCTCGTGGACAACATCTACGAGGCCGCCGTCATTCCAGATCTGTGGCCCGGTGTCCTTTCGGAACTGGTGAGGCACGGCGAAGGGGACGGCGCGCTTCTGTTCACGACCGACGGCAACGACTTCAGGTACGTCACGTCGCCGGGCTTCGAAGCCGGCACCGCCGAATACGTCGCTGAAGGTTGGCCGGCGCGGACCGACAGGGCGGCTCGGCTTTTCGCGAAGCAGCATGCAGGCTTCCTGACCGATCTGGACGTCTACACGGCCGAGGAGATGGACGCTGAGCCCGTGTTCCGCGACTTCCTTAGGCCGAGAGGGTTCGGTTGGGGAGTCGCCAGCGCCATAACGGTGCCGAGTGGCGATCGCCTCATCTTCAACGTGGAGCGGGCGTTCTCGCGCGGCCCCGTCACCCGCGACGTGGTCGCCCGTCTCGACGCTCTGCGTCCGCATCTCGCCCGGGCGGCGACCATGTCGGCCCGGCTCAGGCTGCAGACAGTGCGTGTCGCCGCCCAGGTTCTGGACGTCGTCGACATTCCGGCCGCGGTTCTCGGCAAACAGGCGCAGGTCCTCTCAGTCAATGCCGGTTGCTCAAAGCTGTACGGGACCGCCATCCGCGAGGCGCGCCGCCTGACGTTGAACAACCAGGATGCGGATCGCCTCCTCACGCGAGCATTGGACGGCATCTCGACCGAACTTCGGAACTCGACCCGTTCGATTCCGATACCGGCCACGGAAGAGCTCGGACCGATGGTGCTTCACATCCTCCCGGTCAGGCGCGCCGCCGCCGATCTGTTCAACGCGGCATCCGCGATCGCGATCTTCACGCCTGTTGCACTAAGTGCGCCACCTGATTTGTCCGTCCTGTGCGGCCTGTTCGACCTGACCGGAGCAGAAGCGAGGGTGGCGAGGGAGATCGCGGCCTGCCGTACGATTGAGGAGATCGCCGCGCAGACGGGCGTATCGATCAACACCGTCCGGACGCAGCTCAAATCCGTCCTGGCAAAGACAGGTACCCACCGTCAGGCCGAACTCGTAGGACTGCTTGCCGGAGCGGGATCCAGAAATCGACCGGATCGATAGCTCCGTCCGCTTCGTTCCGAGCGCTTCCGGCGACCCAGGATGACGAAGGCCGAAAGACGTCGTAGCGTTCGGACGCAGCTGCCGCTTCACGGAAACGGCACCTGACGAACCGCTCGGCACACCTCGGGTCCCCTCTCGGACCGGGCCCGTCGTCCAAGCGACAGGGGCAGGGCAAGAAGTACAGCTTCGCGACCTGTCGTCGCTTGCGGCCTTGGTCGATGAACAGCCTTTCCATCGGCTGGAACCAGATCCGCCCAATGCTCAAGCGGAGCTGGACGAACGACGACAGTAGCGCGCTTAACCATACAGTTGCGATTGCGCTGGACGCATTGCCGAATGCAGGGGTCATCATCCACATGGATCATGCATCGAGGAGAATCTCGAGGAATACTCGTGTCTGTCGGGTGTCGGCATAGTGATCTTCGTGGACCAGGTCGCCGGCGCTCCGAACTCTCGAAACGGCTCCGCAAAGCGATGCGGAACACCGGCACGGTAGGACTTCGGCATGAACGGCACATGGTTCACGATGCCAATGGCGCGCCGCTTCGCGTCGATGTTGCTGACTTGCGGCCTGCTGGGGTCGCCGTCGCTTGCGCTGGCGGAACTCCTGCCAGGCCGCGAAATCCGCGAGGCCCCCGAGTGGAAGGGCAAACTTGATCCACCGAGTCCGACGTGCCCGCCGAACTTCACCAACCCGTCGAACGAACCCTATATCTTCAGCTGTAAGGCGGGGATCTTAGGGAAGGTTGAGAACGGCACCGGATTCACGCCAGGGCTATGGGAAGACAAGAGCGATCCGGATTGGGCCTACCTGAAGCAGTACTGGCGCACGGACCGACTGATCTACTTCGCGGCGACGCAGTGCGAAGGCGGCAAGACCCAGCACTCCGACACTGCGGCCCAGATGGCTGCTCGCCAGTGGGCGCAGAAGCGGGTCGACCGATGGAATGCCGAGCTGAAGCGAAGCAAATTCCGGCCGGCGCTGGAGTTCAGGGAGATCAAGACCGTCTACGAGTGCGTGCCCGGTATCTTGACCAATACCACGCCCGGCTATTCCGAGGCCGAAGATGCCGAGGGAGAGGCGTCCGGCATCCGAGCCGCGGAAGCTGCGGAGAGAGCGGAGCAGGAACGCAAGGGCAACTCGGTGACGTTCAAGATCGCCAGCAACGATGTCAAGTCGATTCGTTTGAAATTCTTTTCTCAGCAGCGGAACCATGTCTGGCCCGGCAGCAACCAGTCATACACGATCGGCGCGAGCGACAGTGACTATAAGACATACAATTTGTCCTGTCGGAAAGGGGAGAAGATCTGCTTCGGGGCATTCCGCGACGACGACGAAAATGTGGCCTGGGGTAGCGGTCGCTACGACAAGATGGGATGTCAGGACTGCTGTACGACCTGTGGCGGCTCCGGTCTAACGACAACGCTGAATGCGGGGCCGACCGGGCCGCCGCGAAACAAGATCGTGTTCAAGATGACTTCCCGAAGTCCATACCGGGTGCACTTGCAGTTCACTTCGAAGAACCGGAACCACGTCTGGCCTGCGAGCGGGCGGGTGTACACTCTGGCGGATTCGGACGAGCACCGTTATGAACTCGACTGCGCGCAGGGAGAGAAGATCTGCTACGGCGCGTATGTGGAGGGAAACAGCAGCAGCTACTGGGGCGTCGGGCATAGTCTCGGCGAAGGCTGCACGAACTGCTGCTCGTATTGTGGCAAGGGCACGTTCTCCGCGACGCTGACCGGCGGTAGCGGTAGCGGCGGAGGAGGCGGCGTCGGATCCGTGGTTGATGCGATCGGAACGGGCGCCGCCATCGGCAGTGCGATCGGCAACATCCTGAACCGCAGCGGTGGCGGGCGGGTCTATACGCCACGCTCCCCGCCCATGTTCAACCGCAACCCCAGCAACAGCGGGATCTCCCGCTGATACAGGCTTGGATTGACCGCGATCGGTCCTCGAAATTCGGGGGCCGGAATCATGCAGGGTCGATCTTCTACAAGATCTTCGATTTGACGGCGTCAACGCACCGGATCAGATCGACACTCCGTAAATGATCACCGAATGCATCATATCCAGATCCGATTGGAGCGCTGTAGATGCCGAGAAAGCTGGCCAACGTCTCTGCGGCTGTTCGAAGATTTCGATCGCCCGTCGTCCCGATCGCGTTTCTCGGAGTCGTCCTCGCGTCGGGAAGTGCATTCGCGGAAACCGACTTTTCACGTTTCGACGGCCTATCGCTCGTCGTATCGCCTGCATGCAAAGGCTGCCGCACCAACATCGTTTTCAGCAGCGGCAGGATGCTTTGGTCCGGCGGTTCGTTCCCACCGATATCGTACGCCGTAGGAACCAACCATCTTCCGGGGAACATCGCGCAGACCGTGAAGGTGACGGGAGACGCGATTAGCTTTTCCGGCGTCGGTCCGACGACGGTGCTTACCATCGGCCCGCGATCGTGCACCTTGTCGGGATCGAGTTGCCGGATTGTTGCATCGCCCCGGCGTGCGGTCGTGCCGCCCGAAGGATTCGGCCCCGACCCGACGCTACCCTGTGTCTATCTGAACAAAGTCCAAGACAAGGCGTGGGGCAGCTCGCAGTTCAAGTTACGCGTCTTCAACGGTTGCGATTATCCCATCTCGACAGACATTCAATTTGTATCACCTGATGACGGTGCGGTGCAAACGAGATCTACGGGCAGAATCATGCCCAAGCAGCGAGGCAGTGCGATCGCGTTGCACAACTTCCAAGTAAACGGGTCGTCCAGAAGGCCTTGAAGTTTAAATCTCGATCGACCATTCCGATCAGACGCTGTCCACGGCCTGGGGTCACTCGACGCCGCCCTTTCCACCGCCGAGGTCTTGATCGAACATGCGCACGCCTCCGGACGCCCGTTCTCGTCAAAACGGAAATGCTTAAATGTATGTCGGCTCCGGTCGTGCGCGGACGGCATGGCGGGATCGGCCTCGGGGAGGTGGACGCACTGCCGAGGCGCGCCTTGCCGAAAGCATTGTTCGCAGCGGATCTTCCGGACTACCCACGTCGGCGACCGACACCGGTGTGATCGCAAACCCGATCGACGATCGCGTTGCGAGGCGTCCGCCATCTCTCGCGAGAGTCGAAGTTTCTCGTGGCGCGGCGAATTGGTCCGACTGCTGGAAAACGACATGATCCCTTCGAACGGCCGCGAAAGCTGCCCGGGCCAGCCGGGTATGAAAATGCAGACCAGCGAGCGAATTCGTCTCTTCAACACGCCCGAGTACTTCGAGGCCTGCTTCTTATTCTCCCAAACCCAGGGAAGCCCAAGACAAGATGTGCCTTGCGGGTTCGCGCTCCCCGACAGGGACGTGAAGACCGAGAAGTTCGTAGCCGGTGACGATGTCTTGGGCACCTACCGGATCGACGTCGGCCTTAAACGGTTCGACCTACCCTTCCGCTTGGCCGTGGACCACGAGGCGTGCATCGTCGAGGTCGAACTCACCGCCGACGATCTCGCGGTGGCGCATCATGCCTCGCTCGAAGCATCCGGTGGAATCGTCGACGAAGCCGCGGACGAGCGTTTCGTGGACGAGGTGCTACTGGAGATCTTCCTCGGCATCTTTGTGCACGAGACCCTGGAGAAGCAGACGCTGTACGGAAAGGAGTACGGCATCCGCATCGAGGTCGTGTGAACCGCGAAGCGGCGTTGAAGGACGGCGTCACCATCGTTCGAACCGGAGATGGCAGCGGAACGACACCGTTGGCCCGGCTCAGCTCAACCTGAGCAAATTAGCTCTGCGACGCCGCTTGCCTCAAGGCACTACACGCCTGCGGAAGAGCTCCTTCGCCAAATCCGATGCCTCGACTTCGAATAGCGCAGGTTCCGCAGCCGCCTTCCCGTTCACCACCCGGATGCGCAGATAGGTACCGACCTGTGTCTCCCAGAGCCGATCAGGCTCTGGGATGAGCAGATCCTGCGTGATCCAGTCAGCAAAGACCGGCTCCGACGTGCCATGAATATCGGACAGGGCACACTGCCTTGTGCCCTCAGCATTCCGCCATTTGGGATCCGCAACCCTCCCGCCTGCGGACTTCAGGAAGAGCCGGCCATCCTCTAGGCGCCATCTTGCCGTGTACCCTCGATAGTTGATGGCCGGATATGGCTCGAAGGTGAAGCGTTTCAGTGCCCTCGGCCCGAAAATGTCGAGCAGGCAGTGCAGCGGCCTCATAGGCCCCTCAGGCAGTTCGATCCAGTCTGGGGCTTGAGCAGTCATCCAAGGCGCCGATTGCGGGAAAGGCAGGGATTGCTACGCTGGTTGATGAACGAATAGGCGCAGGGTGGCAATGAGGCTTTCGACGATCTTCGTGGCGGGGGCTAGCACCTGCCTCGCGCTCAACGTTGCCTCCGCCCTCGCCCAACAAGGCTTTCCGCCCACACTCACCTGCATCATCAAGCAGCGCGCCTTCGAGGTTGCTGGGTGGATTGTAACGACGCGGGACAAAGGATCGTACGTGGTCGACTTTCGTCGCGGCGAGATCCGTCAGAGGCTGGGCGGTGCGGAAGTTCGCTACTCCTATCAGGTCTCTCCTCGCAGCATCCCCGGCGATCCCGCCATCGAACTGCTAGGGAACGACGCGGCAATGACTATCATCCAGTCGAGCAAGCGGGCGACGTTCAGCTTGGCGCGGCTTAACCCTCCGAACTTGGAGGCAGGCACCTGCAAGTAGCCGCACGGGCATGCTCTCTGTCATTGGGGTGAAGCGGGGGCCATTGCAGCCTCATGGGCATGCACCTCAGGGCTGTGAGTTGCGCGGCTGCGGCGGAAGAAGCATCCACACCGATGGCGCACCCTTATGCTGCCTGCGGGCATTCTCCTGCCGTGCCGCCAGCAGATCGGCCGCGGCTTTCTGTTCCACATCCTCGGACCGCACGGCGGGTTTCGGGGGCGCTCCTGAGCCAATCTCGCCTGCAGAAGCGACATGGGGTGCTATCGCCGCGAGGCAGGCGAGCGCAGTCAGAGTTCCCGGGCGCACATCAACCTCCTGCCCAAATGGCTGCCACGCTCAGTGCAAGGCAGAACCTAATCACGTTCGACGCTGATGAGTAAACCGGCTTGGGCTGCGAGCAATCGCAGTGACCATAACCTGCCTCGGCCAGCCGCTTCCTGAATAGCCCTTTTTGAGCACACTGCGCGAAAGATCGCCGGCCGGCCGCCTCACTCATCCATTTGAAGGATGCGCAGTTGGACAGGCCATTGTGGCATAGCTCGCTCTTGGACCAAGGGGAAAGCATGATGCGGGGTTACAGGGCGGGGCAACTGAGGCGGCAACTCTTGGCTGCCGTGGCGATTTTGATGCCCGCCGCTGCAGCCTTCAGCGTCGAAGCTGCAGCCGAACCTGCCGCTCGACCACTAGCAGCCGCCCAACCAGGCGGGGGCAGCGGTTCGTCCTTCGGCCGCCTGCCAAGCCCAGTCGGTCTCGTCGTCGGCGACAGTGCGGAAGCGCTGCTCGCGAACATGGACGGTGTCGGAAAAGTTCTAACGTCGCAGATCATCGTCAATCGCGGTGCGCTGACGGAGCGCGATCCCTCATACCTCGTCGACCGTCTGACCGCGGCGTTGAAGGGACGGTTTCCCGATATTCGGCTGGCCAACAGCGTTGCCGCTTCGGCGCAAGCCGGTAATCGCAGCACCATCGTCTTGGATGTCAGGACCGCACTCGGGCAGGTCAGCGGGCAGACCACAACAGTAGAAATTAACCTGTCCGCGTTCGACGCATCACGCAAACCTCGGGCCCGTGTCAGTGGCCGTGGCTCTGCCGTGATCCCTTATCCTGCGTTCAACTACGGTTTCCAGCCCGCAACAGACCAAGCTATCGCAGAAATTGAAAGCAAGCTTTGAGACCACTTCACGCTTGGACGGAAGATGTGGCTCGAATACCGTCCAGAGGTCGTCGGCTACAAGAGTGTGCACGCCCCTGTTTGCGTTGGAAGGAGTTGCCGCGCTTCCTGCCCTAAGCGTAAGCAGGCTGCACCGCTGAGAGCATCATAGCTGCCGCGCCGAAATCCCCGAAGGTGCAAGCAGTTGGCACGCGGATCACAGCATATTGAACTTTACGGTTGCGCTTAGCATCACGCAGGCGGGGCACTCACCCGTAATCGGCGCGAATACTAGCGCACCTTGGGCCCCGCTTTAGCGAGTGTTCGATGATGAAACAGGGTATGATCGCCATCGCCGTGTGGGCCGTATCGTCGGCCGCCTCGGCTGAAGAGATGTGGTTTCAGCCGTGTGGACCGCACTATCCCATTCGCCTGGAGGGAGACGCCTGTAGGCGTGGAGACCGTAGTATCGGCGACGAAGGCACGCACCCAGTCACAGGGGTCGCGTGGTGCTGCGTTGCTCGAGAGCTGACGAAGGCAGACGAATGCGCGGCCGATTTTCAAAAGTTCACTCGGGCCGCGAGCCGGGGACAGAAGACCGCAGAATTGCGCTACAGAATGCTGAAATCCCGTTGCGGCGATGAGCTTGCCAAGGTTTCGCAAGCCGCGGGTGTGGCGCTGCCGTCTATGGGGTCGGCGCCACGGGCCAGCAGCATGTTCGGTGAGGCTTTGGGCCACTCAGCCAACACCTTAGAACAACGGGCGAGCGGCCTCCGATCTAGTGCGAGCTTTAGCGCCAGCGATCTCGGCGAAATTCTACAGTTTGGGATGGCAATCGCTTCGACGGCAGCAGCTCTTTACCCGGTGCGGTCGTTGCGCATTGATCCTCGGTCGTATGGCGCATCAGGTGCGGGCCGCAACGCCTCTCCGTCCAGCCCTCGGTATCCCAGGACACCGGAGTACGGCCGGAGTACGATCAGCGGGGTTAGATAGATTGGAGGCCGATCAGTCGCGCCGGGCGTGCAGACCTTTATTTCGTTGTCACAATCCTCGCCTGCGCCCTCATCCGCCGAACTTTGGCAATACGGCTTTTGTCGCTGACGCTTCTTCCGAGAGAGTCTGGACCGGCTTCGCGCGCTCCGCCACCCGGCAATCAGATCGGGTGGCGGGGTACCTCCTCGGGTGCAAGTTCGACCACAAACCAGCGCCAAGGGGAGTTGGCATCGGCTGAGAGTTCAGCGCGATCATGCTCCATGGCGAGCGTGACCAGATGCTGGCGGCTGACGGGCAGAGGGGTCACAACCCGGATCTGCTCAGCACCGTTCTCGAGGTTCCGGCGGGCGAGAGCGAAGTTCCCGATGCTTTTGGCCTGCTGCATCAAATGCCCCTCAATCCAAGGCGGTGCCCTCGGCCATCGAGGCCGCTCAGCAGCGCCGCTCAGCAGCGCCGCATAGTGCACGATCCCACCTTCAGCTGTAAGTCGATTCAGCTGTCGCGGCACGCTCGTGCCGCCGCCATTGCGCAATTTCGTCAGCTCAGGACCGACCCAAGGGTGGCGCGCCATCTCAGTCGCACATCTGAGACATCATGGAAGGCGGCTGGATGGCGGGATTGGGCGCGAAGCGGAAGGTCCGCTTTTCCCTTGTGGGCTTTCGGCAGAATGCAAGCCCGTTCGACCAGCATGCCAGGGTCAGGTGGTCTCGATCGGAGCTGAAGTGCGCGCGAGCTGCTCGCAGAAGATCCGGCCGAAGTCATTCGGGCTAAGACCTGCCACTGAGGGCCGGAAGTACTCGATCTCTTCGGCGCGGATCTCATCCTTATCAGCGTCGTCCGGGTGATCACCGAGACAGACCCGTAGTTCGAAGCCAGCCCAACGGTACTCGAGCGCAAACGCAGCGATCGCGTGCGTCCACTGCGCGGCGTCAGTAGAACGCAACATCGCTTCGTCCATGACGCTTGCAAAGACCGCGGCAAACGAAGCAGCGAGGCGTAGCACGGCTTGGCGCTCCTCGCTGCCAAGCTCAGGTGCGAGTTGATCGAGCTGGATGGTGATGGTTTCGGGCCTCATCGCGCCCTGTGCAATGACGGTGTGGCACAGGTAGATCGCGAGTTTGGCCAGCTCGCCGAGTCGGTCGGCCAGGATGGTTGCGGCCATGGATGTGATCTCCAGGTTCTCGCCAACACGACCGGGCTGGGCGCGTGTTCGTGAGGCGGAGCTATATGGCGAGAGCCGGCTGCAGCCTGCAGTTCGTTCGTGCGGCAGGGGCGGAGCGTTGGCGCGCTGGCTGATGGGTCGGCGCGCCAACAGCGAAGTCAGATGACGCCAAGCCGCAGGAGCCAGGACGGATGACCATGCCGGCAGATGCCGTCGGGCTCGACGAGGCAGCCGTCGGTGGCATCGGCGGCCGCCTCGAAGATGAACTGGGCGAGGGAAACGAACTCCGGTTCCGGCACGGTCGGGTCGGGCCAGGGTAGGCCGGTGTCGGGGTCATGAGCGACGTGCAGGACCGGCGCGTCGCCGAGATCGGCAGCGAGGGACGCCGGAGGTTGAAGGTTGCTCATACCGTGATCCTCCCTGCTGCCTGCGCGCCCGCCACGTAGGCGGAGAGTGAGCGGTCTGCGACAAAGTGGATGTCGCGTTCGACGGGCAGGCCGAGCCGTCCACGCACAGCCGCGAGTTCTCCGAGGTCGACATAGCCGAGTTCGGGCGCGCCGAGCCCAAGGTCGCAGAGGCCGAAGGCGCGGGTCGGCTCACCGGGATCGATCTCGGTGAGGAGCCAGGTGGCCGCGCCGTCCGGAGTGAACAGTTTGACGATGGGAGGCGTATCCAGGTGTTCGCCTTGATGGCTACGGCGGCCGTTGGCGAGGAGCTGCTCGCGCAGGGCAGGGGTGAGGAGGGGTAGGGGCATCAGCGCGCCTCCTCGATCAGCCGGCCGGCTGCTGATGAAGGCGCGGATCGGCGCCTCGCCTTGGAAGGTGCCTTCACTTGGCGGGAGCGAGGCGGACGGCTCGTAGTTTTGCGCGCGGCGAATCTTCTTGCTCGTGGTGTTGATGAAGGCTTGTCGGGATCGGTGGTTGATCCGGGTGAGATGGTTGGGGTGATTGGGACGTCCGAGGGGAGGGCATCGCTGGGCGTGGCCGATGAAGGGGGCGGGAGCGCAAGCAGAGGCGCGGCCGGGGGCGGTTCGTCGTCCGGAGTGGCGACCTCGCCCAGAACGAGGTCGAGCACGGGCCGAAGGTCAAGGTAGCGATGGTGGAGGTAAGCCGCTTCCGCGCCGCCGCCCGCCTGCGCCAGTGCGGTGACGAAGGTCTCCAGCGTGAGGGCGGTGAAGCCCACCGTAGAGGAAGATGAACCGGAGGGATCGGTGAGTTCGGCGGCGTAGAGGCGGGTAGCGATGCCGACGCGGCGGTTGAGCTGCGGGGCGAGGACCAGGAGGTGGGCGCGTGGCGTAAACCCCTGGCGGACGGCGAGCTGCGCGAGGAGGTGTAGGCGCCAGAACTGCTCGAGCAGGACCGAGCGGAGTGCGGGCGCATCGGGGTCGCGATGAAGGGCGGCCTCACGGCTGGCTTCGTCGTAGCGGGGCCGGTGCGTGGCGGCCGGGCCGGTGCAGCCTTCGGAGTACTTCACCTCGATGAAGACGGTGGCCGGCTCGCCATCGGGCGTGATGACGGTGAGGGCGGCGTCGAAGGCGGTACCGTCAGCAAGGTAGCGGGGATCGTGCCGGCCGGGTGAGGTTTCGAAGCGGATGCCGGTGACCCGGTCGACGAAGGTCGGCAGTAGCTGGCGGAAGGCCGCGGTGGCGAGATCGAGGTTGACGGCGAGCGGAACGAAGAGGTTGTAGGTCAGCGGCTCGGAGGAGAGCAGATTCCGGTGCAGCCGCTCATAGTGGACCATGGCGCCTTCCTCCCGGAGGACGAGGCTGCGGCGGACGAAGGCATGCACGGCCGGGCTGAGGAAGTTCAGGCCGCGGGCCGCGTCGGTGGGCTGTAGGAGAGAACCGAGCGGGCTAGGGGCGATTTTGCTGCAGCCGCCGGGGCGATGAAGGCCGCCCGGTAGACACTGTTCCTCACGCCAAAGGGACTGGCGCAGGCGGGCGGCGGCGCGGAAGCGGGTGTCGCCGGGGATGAGGCAGTTATGCCGATGAAGGAGAGGCTCAGGGACGAGGGGGGCGCGAGAGAGCGGCTGGCGCGCGAGCGGTGCGGTATCGTTGGTGTCTGGTTGGGTGCTGCGGAGCATGAAGACCTCAGGCTGAGTGGTACAGCCGGAGCTTCAGGCAGGCAGGGCAGAAGTTGCGGGCGGCTGGGAGCTGAAGGCGGCAGACGTGGATCGCCAGGTGGTCTGCGGGGCGCGAGCTGTCCGCGAGAGGAAGGGAAGAATGGGAACGGGACGGCGGCAGGGGGGAGAGGTGCTACCCGGCAGGCAGGGCGGAGTAGCGGGGCAGCCACCTTCCGGCGGATGATCGCATCCGCAGGGGTTGGAGGGGTATCGCGTTGATGTAGTTCGGCAACCAGCGAGCGCGCAGGCCAATGTGCGCCTACACCTGCAGCGTTTTACAGAGACGCCGAACTGCGCCGGGCTTCAACAATGAACGGCAGAGATGCGCCATGAGCGGACATCAACTCGCTACCCGGAACCGGACATTTAGCTTCGCGCCCATCCTCGCCGTTCAGCTAAGTTCGGCTCAATCCCGAAACCCGCCGGTCATTCATCCAGCTCCCGGTGGCCGCATGAATTCCCCGCATCGGATCAAATTCTGCTGGGAAGCAGCGGGCGCTCCTGGTCGCAGGCTTGAGCAGTTGCGTCCGTCTGGCGCATGGTCATTGCCTTCGAGATGAAGATCAGGTCAGGGGCGTTGGCAACTACCCCTTCGTCGATCATTCCCTTGTCGCCCATCGAGTGTTCCGGGAAGTATGTCGGGATCGCCGCTCCCCCCCGCCAACGCCCGATGAATTCTTGTATGCAGCAAGCAAGCCGTTCTCCCACAGGTTGCGGTTGGGCCGACCATCGGCTCTAGTCGGCCGTTCCCGCACGAGCCGGATCGATGCAGCCGACCGAACCGAAATCATACCCGCCACGCCGCCGCCCGGGGAACCCGAGCGCCGGTGACCGTGCCTCGAACTAGGATGGCGAACGACGGAGGGGATCGCGACGGCCCCGATGCGGAGGTGGACGCCCTCGCTCGCGCGCTCGCGACCCTGCTGAATCCTTCGAAAATCGATGGCGTGGTGAACTGCTGCGTTCGGGCGGTTCACGACGAAGCCTGGGAAGGCCCCCGGACGGGCCTGCTGCACGTCCGGTTCGGCGAGGACAGGCCGAGGGTGGAGGACCTCGCCTACCTCCTCTGGACGGAGTGCATGTACTACGCACTCCCCCGGCGCAGGCAGGAGAGGTTCCGCCGCGAGATCGCGGCGGACATGACGGCGGTCGCGCGATGCTACCGGGCCGTCAGGGATCTCTTCATCGACTTCAACGCGCGCCATCCCGAGCGCGCGAGCGAACTGGGCGAAGTGCTGGCCTACTGCCTGGTGCAGGAGCACCTCGGGGCCGCGCAGGTGGCGAGCAAGATGTCCTTGAAGACGGCGGCCAACATGCCCGTCCACGGGCTCGACGGCATCCACGCGGTCTTCGAGAACGGCGCGCTGACGGTCTACTTCCTGGAGTCGAAGCTGGCGAGCGAGGGCCGGCGAGGCGTGGCGTCCTACGCCGCGTCGGCCGCCGAGTTCCTGGGCGACCGCCGCCAGTACCTCCGCGAGTACGAGATCGTCGCGGACCTTGGGAACCTAGACGCGCTCGAGGGCGAGGCAAGACAGCGCGCACTCGACCATTTCGACGTAATCGGCCACCCCGAACTCCGGCGCAGGGAACGGTTCGTCGGGATCATCTGCCATTCGGAACCGGGGCACTTCGGCAAGCGCCTGCGCATACGCGACGACCAGCCCCCCGACATCCACGAGCGTGACTTCGCGGAGCGGTACGCCGCCGACCACGGCAAGCTGCGGCTTGTCGCGAGGAAGCAGTTGCTGAAGCATGGTGCAGACCCCGCGAAGGCGATCGTCCTCCTCGTGGCGGTGCCCGACGTGCGCGAGCTGCGGAAGGCGTTCTACGCGGCGATGGGCGTGGCCGAACGGGAGCTGCCGCTGGACGGGGACGACCTCGAGATGGACGACGACGAGGACGCGGGAGGCGACCCGGTATGAGCTTTGCCCTGGATCTCTCGGACCGCATGGCGGGCCACGCGGCGTTCTCGGACATCTTGCGGCGCCTGGAGAGCTCGGGCGCCGCACGCTCCATTGCCGCCGAGATCGAGACTGTGACGGAGCCGCCGTCCGACGAGGACCTGCACAAGCTCCTCTACTGCGCGGGCGTCTTCGTGCAGACGGACGATCTCGCCTACAGGCGCATGGCGCAGTCCATCGCCCTGAACTCGCTCATCGTCGCGGGGGGCGACGAGGGAGCGTACCAGCGCGGCCGCCGCATCCTGACGGACCTTGGCAATTTCCCCGCGCTCGACCGCGTCAGGCGCGAGGGTACCGAGACAGGGGCCTCGTTCCTCGACGCACTCCGCCGGACGCTTTCACGCGAGCTGAACACCGTCAGGGTCGGCGACCACTGGATCCCCCTGACCGACTTCCAGAAGGACGCCTGGGACGAACTGCCCGACGCGCGGGCGATCGCCATCTCGGCGCCGACGTCGGCGGGCAAGTCGTTCCTCGTCATCGAGCACCTGTGCCGGCAGGTCGAGCGGGCGGCGTCCTTCCGCGCCGTCTACGTCGCTCCCACGCGAGCGCTCCTGTCGGAGGTGAGCGCGAAGATCCAGAGGCGCCTCGGCGAGGCGGCCGACGTCAGGATCACCACCGTGCCGACGCAGGACCCCTCCGGCCCGGACCGCCAGGTCTTCGTGCTGACACAGGAACGCCTCCAGGTGCTGCTCGCCGCCTCGGCCGTGACGTTCGACCTCGTCGTCGTCGACGAGGCTCAGAACCTCTCGGACGGCTCCCGGGGGATGATCCTCCAGGACAGCGTCGAGCAGGCGGTCAGCCGAAGCGGGACGACCCGCCTCGTGCTCCTCGCGCCGGGTGCCCGCGGCTTCGAGGCGGTCGGCGCCTCGATCGGCGCGCCCGACCTCATCGTGGCGCGTTCCGAGCTTCCCTCTGTCCTCCAGAACAGGATCCAGTTGAGGAAAGCGGAAGTCGGCAACGCGCTCGAACTGGACCTGCTGACGCCGGATGGTCCGCGGCGGCTCGGCACCTACCGGAGCGGGCGGGGTTTCGACGTGCCGGACAGCCGACTGGCGGCCGCGGCCCTCGAGCTGGGCTCGACAGGGGGATCCCTCGTCTACGCGACCGGCCCAACGGACGCGGAGAAGGTCGCGCGGCAACTGTCCCACGACCTTGAGGACGGCGGCGACCCCGCGCTGGCCACGATCTCCGATTTCGTGAGGAAGCACATTCATCCCGACTACACGCTCGCCGGGATGATCCGGAAGGGCGTGGCGTTCCACTACGGCAAGATGCCGACGCTCCTTCGCGAGACCCTCGAGGGCGCCTTCCGCGACGGCCACGTGAGGTTCCTCGTCTGCACGACGACACTGTTCGAGGGGATCAACCTCCCGGCACGGAATGTCTTCATCGACACGCCCACGAGGGGCACGAGGAAGCCGCTCGCTCCGGCGGCGCTATGGAACTTCGCTGGGCGCGCCGGGCGCATGTCCGCCGATATCGTCGGCAACGTATTCCTCGTCGACTACGAGGATTGGCCGGACAAGCCCCTCGATGCCTTCGTTGGCTACGAGGTCCAGTCGGCGTTCCTGCGCACTGCATCCGAGGTTCCCGACCGCCTTCTCGGTGCCTTGGGCGGTGCCATGCCGACCGAGTCGCCGCACGACGAAGACGCTGGGCGGGTCAGGGCAGCCGCCGGACTGCTGATCTCCAAGGCCGCCGGAGACGAGGTCCGCGGGTACGTCGACCGGACCCTCGGCAGCTTGGACGAGGGGCTGCGAAACCGCCTAACCGAAGCGAGCCTCGCCGCGCACGAGAAGATCGGTCTCCCGGCGACGCTGCTGGCGACGAACTGGACCGTCGATCCGTTCGGGCTGCGTCGGCTCTACGACAACATGCTGGAGAAAGTCGCGGAGGAGAAGACGCTCAAGCTGATACCCATCAGCCCGCTCGCGAAGGGAGCCTACGATAGGTACGGCAAGATCTTCACAAGGATCCACCGCGAGGTGAACTGCGGTGACGTCGGCTTCGCGGGCCTCGTCTCGGGCATCGCCCTTCGGTGGATGCGCGGCGTGCCGTATCCCGTCATGCTGGCGAAGGCGGTCGAACGCCAGAAGCGTTACGACGACAAGAGGCGCGAAGTGAACAGGATCGAGCGCGAGCGGAACCCTGGCAGCCGGGTCAGAGATCCCGGCGAGATCGTCGTCGACGACGTCGTCCGCCGGGAATTCGACCTCATCGAGGACCAGGTTCGCTTCCGTTTCGTTCAGCTCGGCAAGGCGTATATCGACATCCTCAACATCGTCCTCCGGGAGACCGGGCAGGAAGGTTTGATTGACGACGTCTACGATTTCCCGTTGGCGTTGGAGTTGGCATTTCGACCAAGTCCGGCTGGTCGTTCATGGAGCTCGGCCTGTCCCGGATCGCCGCGGCGGCCCTCCAGCCGGAGTTTCCCGACAGCAATCTCACGCCCGATGCTGCGCGCAAGTGGCTGGCGGGAATCGAGGACATCGGCACGCTGCGCCTCGGGCCAGTGATCGTGGATGAATTGCGGCGCTTGAAACTCGTACGCCCAGCGGGGTGATCCGACCTGGGTGGACTCTCCGGCGCAGCTCTTCTGGACCGCGACATTGCCGCCAACACGGATGCGCCCCCGGGGATGACAGTGATGTCGACCATTCCAGTCCAAATAGTCCCTAGTTTCCCCGTCGCAACGTCGCCGACGGGTCGCGAACTTAAGGTCTGCTTCCAGCCTGATATCCCTAAAAGCAAACAGGCGGCTTTCGGCCATCATCAGTCGCTCGTGCCATTGAACAGACCGCCCGGAAGCGGACGTTGTCAGGGCCTGCTTTGGATCAGCTGCTGCCCCTCCGAGCGTCTACAAGCAGCCGATCTGCAGTCGCTAAAATCCCGCTGTGCCAGGCGAGGAGATGAAGCCAGCGCTCGGGGATAGCGGAGGCGCCGTAGAGGGCGCCAGCGAGCTGGCCGGTGACAGCGCCGACCGTATCTGCGTCGTCGCCGAGGTTCACGGCGAGGATGAGCGCGTCCTCGAAGTTGGAGGTGGTGCCGACGGCCCAGAGTGCCGCCTCGAGCGTATGGACGACGTAGCCGGATGAACGGATCTCGTCGCGCGTCTTCTGCCGCCAGGAGCCGGCAGCGATGGCGGCGACGACGGAGTCGCCGGACCAAGTGCGTGGGCGGAGCACGTCGGGCTCGCCGAGAATGGCTTCGCGCAGGATCTGGACGAAAAAGGCACAGGCCTCGATTGCCTGCGGTGCGGCGTGCGTGACCCGGCTCTGGTCGCGGGCGAGTTGGTCAGCCTGAATGGCGTCATGAAGAGCGAAGAGCGCGACGGGCGCGAGGCGCATGAGGGAGCCGTTGCCGGCGGTGCGCGGGTGAGTGGAGCCGGCATAGGGCTCGCCGCTGCTGATGAAGCGTGCGAGCGCCTGCTGGGTCGTGATCCCGATGTCGAAGCAGGTGCCGGTGCAGGAATATTCCCCTTGTTGCCACCAGCGGACGAAGCGGGTGGCGAGGTCGTGCGGGTCGAGCCCCTGGCAGTTGAGGAGGCTGTCGGCGAGCGCGAGCGCCATCGCGGAGTCGTCGGTCCATTGGCCGGCGGCGAGGTCGAAGGGGCCACCGCCGAGCATCTCGGTGTGTAGCGGCGGGCTGTCGCGCTCGACGAACTCCAGCGTCGTGCCGAGGGCGTCGCCGGCGGCGAGGCCGAGGAGAGCACCGCGGGCGCGATCAAGGATGGCGGGCGGGTAGGAGGCAGTTTGGGTCAGAGTGGGCTCCTCAAGACAGAAAGGCCAGCAGGATGAAGCCGGCCAGGCTGCTGAGGTTCACTGAGGCCGTCGCGGATTTGCGTGGCGGCGGGGTGGCTGTGGCTAGCTGGCGCGGGCGGAGCGATGCAGGTGAGAGGCAGGGGAGTTGGCTCTGCATCGCCCTGCTGGGGAGGGGCAGAGGGGAGGGGCAGCGCGCTGGGGAGGGAAGGACAGGCAGGGAAGGAGGTGCCGGAGGGCAGGGGGCAGAGCCGGCGGATTGTCTATCCGCCGGTGTTGCAGGGGGTATGAGTGTATTTAGGCCTCGAACCAGCGCTTCTGTAGCGGCATGAAGCCGTACACCCATAGCGTTTCAGGGCTCGTTTCCCGCGTGGCCTCGAGCGGCTTTGGCCGTCCGCAAGGCGACGCGTGCGCTGCAGCTGTGACGCCGCTTAGATCAGCGCAGCTTGGGCGCTGACGTCAGTGAGGATGAGGTGCAGTTCGCGCCAGGGTGAAGCGTCTCGGAAGGCCTCGCCGGGATCCTGCGTTGCGAGCAGAACGAGAAGCTTAAACCGGATCTCCGTCAGCGTCGTCGCTGGCGTTCCGAGCAGGGTCTCAGCCGCAGTGTAGACGGCCTCGGCGAGAGCGGCTTCCTGCTCCTGCGCGCGGGTGACGCCGCAGGCACGGGCACCGCGCTCCCAAGCTTGCTGTCGATGATGAAGCACCTGCTGCAGGCGGTAGCGGCGCCGGCCGGGCGGCACGTGCTGGTCGACGGTCTCGGCATCTGCGGCGTAGCGGATGGGTGAGCCGGCTGGCGTGGGGAGTGGCACGCGGGGATAGTCCAACTCGGACTGCAGCCATGCTTCGCGCCGATCGCATCGCCAGAGCGCGGCCTCGTGCTTCGCGAGCAGAGCCTCAAAGGCGAGGAAGAGGTCGATGATGGGCTCCGAGGAGGAACCGTAGAGAGTTGCCTCCGCTGAAACGGACATGGCCGGATTACCGGCCGCGGCGGCGGGGAGGCTGGCGAGCAGGGTCAGCAGGCGGCGTCGCGTTGGAGAGCGCGCGGCCTGAGCAACTACCGCGCTGGGATCGTGATCGTCGCTGGGATCCATATGGTTGGCCTCGCCCTGAGTGGGACGAAGGTTCACGAACTGTCCGGCGTTCTTGCTGTCTCGCGCTTTTGCTGAATCGGGAGGAGTGTGCCAGCGAGGGGCGGCGTTTCGCGACACGCGCCGCCCTCACCGGCAGCGGACTCCCGTTATTCGCCCAGCTCGGCCTGCAGGAAGACCTCGTCCTTGGCGTCAGACATCCAGGTGATGGTGTAGTCGTAGCGATGCTGGCCCCGCGAGGTGAACAGCTGCGCGGCACAGCTGCGCCGGTTCTCGAGGTTGGCACGCAAAGCGAGCATGGTGTTGTCCGGATTGGGGTCGACCTTCGCATCGGCACCGCCGGCGAGAGCGGTGACGAACGCCATGTAGTCGGTGATCGCCCCGACCTTATGGACCTTCACCGGACCGAGGAGTGGTGACGGATTGGTCTCGACGGCTTGCTTGAGCAGGTGCTGCGCGACGGGGGCGTCGCAGGTCGGGAGCTGCCCCTGGACGAAGGTGGGCTTGGGCGACGCGGCAGTGTTGCTGTGCACGGCGGCGCTAGCCTGATCGCTGCCGGATCGGTGCCAGAGATGGTAGCCGCCGAGGAGAACGAGACCGACGAGGCTGCCGACGATGGCGGCCTGCTTGGCGCGGGCGCCGTTCGGTGTGGCGGCGTTCGAAGCGTAGCGGGCTTTCAGGCGTGCGATGAAGCTCGGGTTCGTGGTTTCGGACATGGTGCTCCCCTCTTCGGACTGCCCTGAGGTTCGCGGACGCCGGGCCGAAGTTGCGGAAGCGTAGCGTTAAGGTGTGGCTATAGCCAGTGGTTTAATGGCCCACGGGATGGTGCCTGTTCGGCATGATGAACGGGCGGGCCCTGGTGGCGTGGAACCTGCGGCGGGTGCGGGTGACAGCGGGCGTGAGCCAGGAGCGACTGGCGGCGGATGCTGGCGTAGATCGTGCGTATCTCGGCGGGCTGGAGCGGCAGGCTGAGAACCCGACCGTGGATCTGCTGGACCGGGTGGCAGCGGCGCTGAGCGTGCCGTTGGGGGAGCTGTTCGTTCAACCGCCGGAGGGTGCGGAGCCGCCGCAGCCGTTGCGGGGTGGGCGACGCAAGACGTGAGGCAGGTGCAGCCTGCACCCTCACAGCAGAGGATTGCCAGCCTGCCGGGGGAGGTAAGGGCGAGCCGGAGGGGCGGGGTTCCAGAAGCCGGCGAGCAAGGCGCGCAGTCGCCTGTCTTCATTCTGTAAAAGGGCCACGTCGCGAACAAGCGGCTCGTCAACCTGCACGCCGTCGAGGATCTCGACGAAGCCGTCGGCGCTGAGACCACAGGCGACGCTGATCGCCCGCAGGTGCCCAGGACCGGTGTGCAGCAGCACTTCCGAGGAGGCGGCGAGCGACACGATGCAGTCGGCGGGCACGAGCACAGCATCGCGGCGCGTGGCTGGATCGTCGAGCCGTAGAAGCGGGTTCACGGGCGAGTTGGCTGCGAGGGCTGCCGGCAAGGGTAGCCGCAGGCGAACACGGCCACGTCCGTCGGGACATACGAAGTGCTGTACTTCGAGGAGAGGCAGGTCGGTACTGAAATGGGGGGCGGCGGTGCCCACCCAGCGGACGCCTACCTGCGGCGGCAGTTGGGCGAACGCCGTCGCGTCAATGTCGATCACGGCAAAGGTTGTGTTGGCGGGCGTGAGCGCGAGCAGTGTTGTGCCGGCCTCGACAACCTTCTCGTTTGTCAGACTGCTCTCCGCCACGAGGCCGGCAAGCGGCGCGACGAGCGCGATCTCGACGAACGGTTTGCGGCGGCGTCGGAGCGTATTGCGGTGGGCGGTGTCCAGCCCGAGGAAGCTGAGGCGCTCACGGTGTCGTTGCGTCTCGCAGTCATCGTTGGTGTCGAGTGCCTGCAGGTAGGCGTGCTGCGCGGACAGCATCTCGGCCCTCACGGTGAGAGCAAACAGGGCCTGGCCAGGCGTAATCATTTCGCCCGGGCAGAGCTTCGTTATCGGTCGCGCAATTCCGGCCACCGGAGCCGTAATGGCGAAGGGCTGCGGGTTGGCGAGGCTGTGTTCGAGCCGCGCGACGACGTCGACGTGATCGCTTACGCGACCGCGTCGCGCAGGAGAGATGGCCGGGCGAAGCGTCTGCCAAGCATCCGGCGACAGCGCGAGGGTGTAGCGATGAGACGGTGCCGACGGCTGGCGGATGCTGATGGCCGGCTTGAAGGGAGCAGGCTCTCGCTCGGGTCGCCGCGGTGCGAACAGGCGCGTCGGATCATAGGGCGTCTCCGCTCGCGAGGCTGAGGGTTGCGGTTGTGGCGGCGGGTCCGCGAGACCGAGGTGGATCAGCTGCGGTCTGCCCCGCGGCGGCAGGCTATAGGGCCAAGCGGCGCGACGGGCGGCGAACACGGCCTCCCGCATAGCTGCCGTCGGCGCGATCGATAGCTCGACCTCTACTGACCCGCCCAGGGGCAAGCGGCCATCGGGATCCAAGACAGACAAGTGGAGGCGCGATCCATCTGGACGTTTGTCCAGCCGACTGACCGTCGCTGACCAGGGTGTGGCCCCGCATCGGATCGTGCAGCCCACGATACTGTCCCGGGCGATCGGACCATGATGGGTATGCAGGACGACCTCGACGGTGGCATTGCTCAGCATCCGGAACAGAGTGGTCTTGGGCTCGACCGCCGTGCCGGCGGGCAGGAGGTCGAGAACGAGACCCGCCAACGGCGCGGTGATAAACTCGCCGGCGTGTTCGGATAGAGCCTCCGGGTCTGTGAGGCGTAGGATGGCTTCGTCGCGGTCGACCCGTGCGCCGACGCGAACAAAGATCTCCGCGACACGGCCTGCGGTCGGTGCCGTGATAATGAGCGGCATTTCGGCGTCGCGGCTCAGCGTAGCCGTGAGCGTGACAGTATGGGCACGCGTGCTGTTGCTGCCGGCGATCACGGGAGCACCACGGTGATCGTCTCGGCGGCTCGGGTGAGGCCGGTGTAGCGGAAGCTCTCGGCGTCCTTGCCGAACGTGTCGCCCTCGTCGAAGAACACGACGTGGTTCCACTCCGAGCCTTGCGCCTTGTGCACGGTGAGCGCGTAGCCGTACCTGAACTCTTCCAGTCCAAGCCGCTCCTTCTCGGTGAGTTTCCCCTCCGTCCCGGTGAAGAAGGCCTCGTGCACGCGGACCTCCTTGTCACTGACAGTGCCGTCTTCAGAGCGCAGGACGAGGCGGACGACATGTGGAGCGTCGGGCGGCAGAAGGGCCGTGATGAACCAGATCTCGCCATTCAGCAGACCGCGGCTATGGTTGTTGCGCAGGCAGACGAGTTTATCCCCGGCCGCCGGCCAGGGTGCGCGCTGGCCGCGCAACTCGCGAATGCGGGTGTTGAGACGTCGGCACGTGGCGTTGCGCCCACATAGCACCTGGTCAGCCGCCAGGACTGCGTCTGGATCGATGTCGAGAGCGGTAAGGATGCGGCTGTCGCCGTAGGTGCCGGGGCTGAGCTGGCCGCCCTGCCGGACTCGTGTGGCGAGCTCGACGATGGGGTTGTCGGCGGCCTGCCGGTGGATCTGGGTCAGGAGGACGTCGGGCTTCGCCGTGGTGAAGTAACCGGTGCCCTGCACCGGCGGTAGCTGCGCCGGGTCGCCGAGAACGAGGATACGCTTGTTGTAGGACAGGAGATCCTCGCCGAGCCTTTGGTCGACCATGGAGCACTCGTCGATGATGATGAGCGCGATGCTGGAGAGTTCGATCTCCTCCTTCCGAACGAAGCGGGGCTGGCGCGTCGTCTCCTCGGTGACACGCCGGTAGATGAGCTGGTGGATGGTCTGCGCGTCCTCGCAGCCCTTGGCGCGCAGGACGGAGGCCGCCTTGCCGGTGAAGGCGGCGAAGGCCACCCGCGGCAGATCCGCGGCGATAGTCCGGGCGAGCGTGGTCTTGCCGGTGCCGGCGTAGCCGAACAGGCGGAAGACCGGCGCTGCGTGGGGCATAGGTAGCCAGCCGTGCACGGCGTCCACGGCCGCCTGCTGGTCCGGGTTCAACGACGTGCCGACGCGCCCTCCTGCTTGGGGACTGACCTCGGTCGGACCTATTTCAGCTCCGGGGATTCGCGTGGCAGCCATCGGCGCGTCTCAGGCCGCATCCGGCATGAGGCGACGGCAGAGGCGAAGCGCGGCTACGATGACCCGGTCCGCGCGCTCACTCTCAACGGCGAGAGCGAGCCGCTGGCAAGCGGCGAGCACACCCAGCACCTCCAGGTCCCCGAACTCACCGAGCGCGCGGCCGAGATGCGGCCAGAGGCACGCCAGCGTGCCGGCCGGGTCGGCGAGGCCGGCGGCGTCGACGATCAGCCCGACGTAAAGGCGCAGGACGAGGTCGAAGGCCAGCCGGGACGTGCGCAGGCTGCAGGCCGTCAGATGCACGCCGGACAGAGTCTCCGCCAGGCTTTCGTCCGCGCGATCGTGCGCGAGCAGAGCGCACAGGGCGAAGGCCCGGGCGGCGGTACTGCGAGCGTGCGGTGCGGTCTCCGCGGTGGGAAGCGTGGCGAGCACGTGAGTGAGGCACCGTAGCTGGCGCCGCCGGGGCTCCTTCCATTCCGGCGAGGCGAACAGGGCGGCCGCGACGAAGGCATTGGTCGGTCCTAGGGTAGGCAGGGAGGACGGAAGCGGTGTCATTGGGATCAGATCCTCGCAGGGATGAGGAAGGCCGGAAGCGTCAGGAGGGCGGGGAGACTGCCCAACAGCGCGCGAGCTGAATGGCGGCGGCAATCGCGTGGCGCGGTGAGCCGTAGCGGAGAGCGTAGGTGAGTGCCTCGCAGGCCTCGAGGAGGTCGGCCCACTCAGCCTGCGGCCTGGCGTGTAGGCGGCCGGCCAGGACCGCCCACACATCCGGCAGAGGGATGACGATGCCGGTGTCGGCGGCCGCGATCAGCGCTGACACGTAGAGCTGGCAGGCGAGCGTGCGCCGCAGGTCGTCCGGGGCGGCCCGCCAGTGCAGCGTCAGGGCGTAAAGCTCGGCCTGCTGGCCAGCGCCCATTTCGAAACGCGCCAGCAGCGCGCAACGCACAACGACTCTGAGCGCGGCGGCGAACCGCACCGGTTCGCGGCGGTGGGGCTGCGCGGCGAGCCAGGCATCCGGGCGGACATGCGGCAGGTGGCGCAGCCGTCGGCGCCGCCGTCGATCCTGCTCGAGGACGGCTGCGGCGACCAGGGGGTGCACGGTCATCGTGGGCATGATTGCCTCCACACGGATGAGGGTTATCGGGAGCGGCGATCGGTACGGGTCGCCGATCAGACGGTCCGGCTCAGGCCGGTCGGCCGGCTGCGGTGCGCAGGAGGGCCGTGGTCGTGCGCAGCACACGGCGCGGCTGCGCGGTTTCGAGAGCGTCGATGAAGCGCTCGGCGCCGCGCAGGACCTGTGCCCATTCGGGCCGGGAGCTGTCGTCCGCCGTCATGAAGACGGCGGTGCCGAGCTGGCGGAGCAGACCCTCCGCGTCCGGCAGGCACGCAGCCGTCAAAAGGGCGCGAACGAAGTCATTGGCGGCGTGGCCACGCTCGCACCCATCGCCGCCGGCATTCCGCCCGCGCTGCAGGGCCCGCGCGAGGTCGGCCAGGTCGGCCTCTTCCACCCCGCCGGCGGCCAGGAGGGCCGCGGCGAAGATGATTCGACAGATAGCCCGCCGCTGGTCGGAGACACGGTAGTCAGCGCGGCCGAGGACGCCCGCCGCGGCGGCGATGCGCGGCTCAAGGCGGTCACGCCGGCTGAACCGGACCGCATCGTCGGCGGCAAGCGCTGCCAGGAAAGGGTTGTGGGTTAGCGTCGGCATAAGCAGGCTTTCTCCGCGAGGTTGAAACAGGGGTGTGGGGCCGCCTCAATCTTCGTCCCAGGCGACCTCGAAGACGTCGTCTGGCTCGTGGAAGGGCGCGGATGGCGTGCGTGTGGGGTCAGCCGCACGATCTTGCGCGGGGTATTCGGGCGCTGCGGCGTTCTCATCGCAGGCGGCGTCAGGAAAAGCAGGCGCAGGACGTCGTGTGAGGACGAAGCGGGTGTCGCGGCCAACGCCGTCCGCGGTCAGGCGGAAGCCAGGCATGCGGTCGGCGGCAGCAATGCGCCCGAGCGCCGCCTTGAAGCGCCGCGGCTTGTCCTCGGAGGCGGCGCGGCGGTGGGCGTCGTCCCGCGTGAGCGTCCAGGAGTCATAGGCCTTGCCGCTGGCGTAGGCGCAGCCCCAGCCGAAAACGCGCCGCTCGAGGCCGTGCAGCCGCAGCGCTGCCGGAGCGAAGTCGCGGAAGCGTTGGGCGCGTACCTCCGCCAGCAGAAACGCGGGCAGGTAGAGGCGGTAGGGACCGCGCGGGCCGGACGGACGCTCAACTCGCTCGATCAAACTGAAGATCGGCCCTGCGGCCGGGCTCAAGTTCGTGGCAACGCTGCAGTCGGTGAGTCGAGAGAGCGCGGCGTCGAGCTGGACGAGCTGCGTACCGCCGAGCCGCCGACCGAGAGCGCCCAGCAGCGTGGTCGGCGCGACCTCGAGCACCTCGGGCAGTGGCTCGCCCGCGTTGAGGTGCCGGACGAGCCACGTCGTCGCGTAGATGAGGATGTCGCCGTCGACGAGAGTCGGCAGATCGGACGTTGCAGAAGTTACTGCCACCGTCAGAGTGAACGGCTGTCGGGCCTCGACGCCACGATATAGGATCGGTTCACGGCGCGGGCCGAGGGCGAGGAAAGGGTGCCGCAGCAGGAACAGCGGCGCGAGCAGCCGTCGGAACGCGCCGGGTTGAGGACTGAAGACAGGCCCGCTCATTCGAACGTCTCGTCGGTGCTTTGACTTGCCTCGGAAGCGGTTCGTGGCATCCCGGCGACGCTGCGCGCGGCATGTGAGCGGTCGGTTGCGCGGCATGCGAGCGACGCCGCTTCAGAACCGGGGGAACCAAGAGCGCGATCGGGATCATTGCTGGAAGTGAGGGGCCCATTCCGAGCTTCTTCCGGAAGCGTAGCATCACCCCCAACCGGAAGACTCGGATGCACGGACCGCGCACCGTTTTCGGCGGCAGGAGATGCTGCCGTGATGACCGGAGGGGCCGTGATCAGCGCGGTAGGATCGGGGCTGTAATCAGCGCCGCGGGCGCGGCCGCCCTGATTGTTCGCGACGCGCCACAGCCCCGCGGCGACGAGGCGAGCGCGAGCCTGCTTGACGGTGCGCTCGGCAAGACCGAGGCGGGTGGCGAGTGTCGCGGGGCTCGCGAAGCAGGTGCCGGACGCGCGAGCCAGCTCCGTCATCGCGTGCGAGACGGCGACCGCGGCGGGCGGCAGCGCCCCGGCTGCGCCGCGCGCATCCACAGCACGCGTGAAGGCGGCAAGCGTCGGCGCGGTCCAGAAATCCAGGGTACCGCCTCCGCCGCGTCGCGCTGGGCGGCGCAGGTCGCGCCGCAGCAGCGCCTGTGCCTTGGCAAGGGCGTCGGCGTAGCGCCAAACGCGGCTGCCGTCGCGTCGGGGACGTTCAAGATCGGCGGAGGTTGAGAAATGCGCCCAGGCTTCGGCCGCGATCGCCTCTGCATCGCCCGCACCCCGCGCGAAGGCGCGCCAGACTTGAGCCGTCAGGAAGGCTTCGCGACCGTCGCAGACACGGCCTTGGCCGTCGAGGGTCCAGCGGGGGTCGGAGCGGACCGGTCCGAGCCGCGTCCGGCCGCGCAATGAGGTATGGTATACCGGCCTGGCCGTCGCCGGATCACGAGCCGCGAGAGTGCTGAAATCTGCCGGCTGGGACGTCAACCCTCTTGGTGCAGGCAGCCCGTAGAAGCCCGCCACCGCCTCGGCAAAGGCGGCAAGCGCCGCCGAGGTGGGTGCGGCCAAGTCGGCGAGGCGGTGAGCTTCCGGCCCACCGTCTCGCCACACGTAGGGGCGGCCGAGATTGGGGTGGATGCCATGCGCGACCACGTAGCGGCGGTCGCCGATCAACTCGACCTTCGGCGCAAGGCAGCGACTGGCGACGGGTGCGTTGGCGACGCGGTAGATGAGCACCCGGCGTGGGGCGCGACCGAACCGGACGAGAGACGTGTCACCCAGGCACGTAACCGCGAGGGCGTGTAGATCCTCCGCGTGACCGGCGTCCTCCTCGTCGATGTCGATGGCTATGCAGGCGTGACCACAGGCAAGCGCGAACCCGTACCGCCGCTGGGCCTGAGCCCAACGCGCGATCTGATCCGAGCGAGGCGGCGTCGAACACCAGGAGGGCCAGTTCTCCCACCACGTAACCTTTGAGCCTGGCGGGATCGGAAAGACGTGAAAGCCATTCGCGGCAGATTTGGCGAGGTGGATGGCGCAGAAGTCAGGTGCACCATCAATTTCGACGTTGGAGAATTTTGGCGGCATAGGGCGATCACCGTGGACCTGCAGATGCAAGCACGAGCAACCCACCGAGGTGGGCAGATCAGTCTGAAGAACCGATTTCGCGAAAATGTAATCAGCCCATTGGCTCTTTGGCAACTTAAATCAGCGTAATGTGCAGCGGTTCTTTCGGAAAATGCTAGTCTAATTGCGGTTTTGATCGAGTTATTGGTACAAATTGGAGATGAGTTGTAGCCAGCAAATAGCTGAATCTGCTCGAATATTTTTTCGTGGAGCCTGGTAGCTTACTAGGCGCGATCAGGGGCACTGAAAGTGCCGGTCCGCAAAAGTTCTCAGCAAAATCAGGCGGTTGGGACCACGCCGGTGGTACACACGGGTGGTACATATAGACCCGCGAATGTCCGGCCTCGGCCACTGCCGCCGGCTCTGAGCTGCTTTGTGCCCAAGATCGGCTTCGGCGTACCCTCTGCTGCCCTCACCGGATCTCACAAAGAGAGCGACGACAGGGACGCGCGTGTCAGTCAGCAGCGCGCTCCCGAGAAAGCCGCGAGAGAAATGACTTGGGTTCGTCAGAACAGGACACGTGGTTTGGTTACAGGCACGCAATGACTCCGGCTTCGCACACGAATGCGACGCAGACCGGTTTATTGGCGGGCCGCCCTAAACCTGCAGAAAAATCACACTATTTCTTCGTAAATAAATACGAGTTATAGATAGAAGATAATATTCAGATCGGTTGATTGCTATTGTATGCGTAGCGGTTTGCAAATTGATTTCCGTGTCGATTACGTGGGCTGTCATTCTTGAAATCTAGAAGGGAGGTCCTCCTTGATGGCTGAAAAAAGTGACAACTTTATCGATCCGACTATAGGCGAAAAAATTCTTTGGTGAAGTTTGGGTGGTCAGAATATTATCGTGGTGGAATGGTCGACGGGAATTTCGGATGGCTCAAGGCTGCGAAAGGCGGGAAGGATGAGGGGCGTGGACACGACCCAGGTTGAAGTCCGCAAACTCCACCTTAGCCGCCGGCCCCGATGACCACCCCAATCCCCGCCGAAGCGGCCCCAGAAATTACACCTCGTCCGCGGACGCTACCACAACAGAGTTGTTGTGAGATGGTCCTGCGAAGCTGTCAAACGACGAAGCTGCATAGGATTACTGCCTTGCAACGGGCAGATACCTTCGACGAGGACTTGAGCCGGACTCGCTGGTTGGCTAATCCGCAAAAACGTTGCGCCTCCCGAAGATCGGCACTGCCTCAGGCTGCGGACTGGATGGAGGAGCCGGTCGCGAAGGCCCTCGGCATCGAACTCAATCAGGTTGGAGAGGCTCGGGTAATTTCTATCATTTCAATCTCGCCAACATGCGCGGCAGCGCAGGTGTCCCGGCTCACCGCACGTCCTCGCATGTAAGCTTGGGGGCTAGAACCGATCTCGGTGCGGAACGCGTACACGAAAGCCGAGGTCGAGCCGTAGCCGATCTCCATCGCCGTCTGCGTCACACCGAGGCCTCCGCCGAGCAGCTCGATCGCCTTGAACATTCGCAAGCGGCGACGCCAGGAGCGTAGGCTCATGCCCACCTCGGTCTCGAAACGGCGGGCCAAGGTCCGCCCAGACATTCCGAGTTCGCGGCCCCATGCCTCAGGACCGCGTGAGTCAGCCGGCTCTGTGTAGAGAGCCTCGCACAAACCAGACAGAGGCCCTCCACGAGGCCAGGGCAGCGCGCTCGGCAAAGGGGACGTACGTCGGAGCTGATCGAGGATCAGAATAGTAACTCGGTTGGCATAGCCATCCTGGTCCTCCTGCCCCTCGATGTCCGCTGCTTCGACGATGAGGGCCTGAAGCAGCGGCGAAACACCAAACACCGTCGGGCTCTCTGGAAGGCCATGCCCGGCCTCGTGGGCGATCCACAGGCTCCGAAACTCCGCCCCGAGCAGCGAACCAACCCGGTGCCGCACGCCAGTCGGCAGCCACACGGCCTGTTCGGGCGAGATCACGAAGGAGTGCGCTTCCGCCGTGACCGTCAGCACGCCCGAGATCGCGTAGACCACTTGGTTCCAGCGGTGGGAGTGGTCCGGGAAGTAGTGGCGCGCCGGGATGGACTGCGCTCGCACGGTCATGGGCCGCGGGGCCACCACTCCAGGTGGCGCCGTGATCGTTTCCCAGGTCATGCCGCCCTCCACGTTGTCCGAAATTCTACGCCGATTGGCTGATCGCCGAAATACGGACAACGGGCGCTCGGGTATGCACGGCGGATCTGACGTTCCATTCCGCTTTGGAGATTCGATGTCACCTGCTGCGGCCAGTTCGGCGATTGCATGCGCGCCCGCTCTCCCCGAGCGGTCCGGGATGGGAAATGTTCTGCGCCTGGCCATCGCGCAGGCGCTCGCCGGCGCAAATTCGACGGTCATTTACGCAACCGGCGCGGTCGTCGGTAACATGCTCGCGCCGAGCAAGGCGCTTGCGACGCTGCCCATCTCCATCTTCGTGGTGGGCATGGCTGCCTGCACCTTGCCGGCGGGCGCCATCGCCCACCGACACGGCCGCCGCGCCGCATTCCTGGCTGGCACGGGATGCGGGGTGCTGACTGGACTGTTGGCCACTCTCGCCGTTGTGCGAGCCTCCTTCTGGTTGTTCTGCGTGGCGATGTTCTTGGGCGGTGTTTACGCCGCCGTGGTCCTCTCCTTCCGCTTCGCTGCCGCAGATGGCGTCGCGCCAGAGCGGCGTCCACGGGCGCTGTCTGCCGTCATGGCGGGCGGCGTGCTCGCCGGAATCATCGGCCCGCAGCTTGTCACCCACACCATGAACCTGTGGCCGCCCTACCTGTTCGCGGCCACCTTCCTGGCGCAAGCCGCGGTGGCAGCCGTGTCGGCTTTCGTCCTGCTCGGGGTTCGGCTGCCGATGCCGACCGCAGAGGAGATGTCCGGCGGGCGCCCGATCGGTTCGATCGTGCGTCAGCCCCGCTTCGTCACTGCGGTGATCTGTGGGGTCGTCTCCTACCTGCTCATGAACTTCCTCATGACGGCTGCCCCCTTGGCGATGCACCTGTGCGGCCTGCCGCAGGAGGATGCGAACCTCGGCCTGCAGTGGCACGTGATTGCGATGTATGCCCCAAGTTTCTTCACCGGGCGGCTGATCGCGCGCTTAGGCGCGCCTCGTGTGGTAGCGGCTGGATTGGTCTTGATCGCTGCCTCAGCGGTCGTTGGGCTGGCCGGCGTGGATGTGGCGCATTTCTGGTTGACCCTGATCCTGCTCGGCGTCGGCTGGAACTTCGGATTCGTCGGCGCCTCGGCCCTCGTGCTGGAATGCCAGCGTCCCGAGGAGCGGACGCGGGTGCAGTCGCTCAACGACTTCTTGGTGTTCGGCACGATGGCCGCGGGCTCGTTCTTCTCTGGGAGCCTGCTCGCGAGCCATGGCTGGGATGTCGTCCTCTGGGTGTCGTTCTTCCCGCTTGCGGCGGCTGTTGCCGCTCTCGCCTACGTGGCTGCCTCGCGTCCTGACCGGAGGACCGGCAGAGCCTGACGCCCGACGAGGCGAGTTCACTAACGATACAGGCTCAACTCAGGCCGTGGATCAGGGTAGAACCCCTCGCGGTTGGGCATGCGGACCTGCGGAAGGCTCGTTGCGTTCATCACCTCATCAGGCTTGATGACGCCACCTTCCGATAAGATGTAGGCGACGACAGAGTAGACTTGATCGTCCGTGAGCGAGCCCGGAGCATTGAACGGCATGGCGCGCTTGACGTAATCGAACAGCGTCGTGGCATAGGGCCAGTAGCTTTCCGTCGTCTTGACGGGGTTGTTCGATGCCAAGCTTCCGCGGCCTCCGATCAGGCGGTCTGCGCCGATCCCTGGCGACATATTTCCCTGAAGCTTCTCTCCGTGGCAGGCTGCACAGCTCTGCTGGAACACGACGGCCCCGTCCTGAGCCGTGCCGCGACCGGGTGGCAGACCGCGTCCGCTCGGCGGGATTGAGAAGTACGCACTGAGGTCAGCTTCGGAGGCAGGCGTGCCCACACCGAGCCGCGTGTCCGACACAGTCTGAGCCCATGCTCCGAACGGCGCCACCACGGCGGCTAGCACGGCGGCGAGACGGACGAGATCAGGCGTGAACATTGCTGACACCCCCGTCGCTCGCGACCGCCCAGCTCTGGATCGCGTTCAGATGGTAGACTGAGGCTGACGGTCCGTGATCGCCACGGATGGCAATCAGCTCGGTGCGCGTCGGTTGGATGTACCCGGTCTCGTCCGTGCAACGGCTTTGCAGGATTGCGGGTTGGCCGTCCCAGGCCCACGGGAAGGTGAACCGGATTGTGCACATCGGCTCGGGCACGGAGTCGAGGCGGGCGGGGTACCAGGCCTTCCCCCCGTTCACCGAGACATCGACCGACTGGACCCGCCCTCGTCCCGACCAGGCGAAGCCTGTTACGTTGTAGACGCCCGGACCTGGCAGACGCATCTCGCCCGATGGGAAGGTGATGACCGACTTCGCATCCATGTCGAGCGTGAACAGACGCGCCCGACCGTCGCCCATCAGATCTGTATACTTCGAGGTCTCCTCGCGGGTCATGAACGGCTTGTCGCTGACCTCGAGGCGGCGCAGCCACTTGATGTGCGTGTTGCCCTCGTACCCGGGCAGCAGCAAGCGAACGGGATAGCCCTGCTCCGGCCGGATGGCCTCGCCGTTCTGGCCGTAGGCGATCATCGCGTCCTTGAGCATCTTCTCCATCGGGATCGACCGCGTCATCACGGCGGCGTCCGCACCCTCGGCCAGCACCCAGGCCGCGCCGTCCTGCAGCCCAACCTCGCGCGCCAGCGTCGAGAACAGCACGCCCGTCCACTCTGACGTGCTCAGGAGGCCATGGGTGCCCTGCACATTCTTGAGGGTCGGCTTCTTCCACTCGGTCAGGCTGTTGCCCGAGCACTCGATGAAGTGATTGCGCGTGACCGAGGGCAGGCGTTTGAGGTCCTCCATGCCAAAGCGCTTGGCCGTTCCCACCATCCCGTGCACGACAAGAGCGTGGCGGCTTGGATCGATGGTCGGGATCCCGCCGTGGTGCCGCTCGAAATGCAGGCCCGAGGGCGTGATGTTGCCAACAAGCGCCGCCAGCGGCGTCAACGACCAGGACGTGTTCTCGTTTGGGGTGGGGTAACGGACGCGAACAGTCGTCTCGAACTGTGACCGCGAGCCGTAGCCGCCGTCAGCTCCGACCGCCCGACCCTGTTCCTTGGTGGGATCCGTCGGCACGTCAAACCACTGCGCACCGGCCGGTGCCTTCTCCGCTGCCTGCACGACTCCTGTGCCGAGCGTGGCCGCGCCGCCTGCGGCGGTGCCCGCCGCAAACAGGAAGCGGCGCCGGTCCGGCCGGTGCAAAACGTTCATCCCTTCGCGACACGGACAATCGTCCGTCGGATCGATGATGGAACTTGAAGGGTCGCCCGCAGCCGACATGTTTCCTCCATGTCCTTTGGTTGCCAACTGACGCTCGCCCGCCGGGGTCAGTAGCTCGTGATCCACTAATCGATACTAGCGCATCTGTGCCCGCGCGGCAGCTTTCCACTTCACGGTACGCAGTGGCACCCTGAATGGTGGCGCAAAGCTTGCCTCACCCAATCATTGTCCCACGCCTAACTAGGCCAGCGCGAAGGAGATCTCACCCAATTAGGGCAGCGCTTGTCGTGGTCGTCCGCAGGATCGGCCTTTTGGGACCTCTCCCAACCCGATGCGCGCGAGCGAGCGCGGGAGCACGATCTGGCGGACTGCCACGGTCATGCAACGCACCCATTTCCACGAGGCGTGCACGTCCGGCCTCCGTGATAGACCACTCGATGCGGTCTTGCTGCTGAAGGATCGCCCCAGTGCGCGCTGCGAGTCCAAGCTTTTCCAAGCGGCGAGTTGCCGAATCTCGTGATCGGTAGCTGCGGGCATAGTCCGCGAGCAGACGTAGGCGGTAGAGTAAAAGTGGAGGTAGCTTGCCGCTCATCACGCAACCTTTCTTCGCCTGAGTTTTTTGACCTCGACCGTGGTCGGAAGCTCAGGCATTTGCCTTGGGTTCGACGCTCCGTCTTTTTGATTGTTAGTTCTGAGAATGGTTGTCCGGACCCTGCCGCATGCGCTTCGTATCGATTGGCGATCACTTCGGACCAATCTGCTGATCAGGCCCGGACCGTCGTGACGACCGGGCCAGCGCCAAGCAATGATGGCGTCATCGCAGGGGCATCGATGTGCGCTTGTTCGATGCCGTCGCAGGCTTTGCGGAGGATGGATCGAATCGTCTGGGCGCAGCGACCGCACCTCGGGCTACAGCCCAGACAGGCATAGACTTGCGCCGGAGTACGCGGACACGACGCGCTCCCCCGCACACAGGCGCGCACCTCACCATCCGAGAGCACGTTACAAGAGCAGATGATCATCGATGGACCAGTCCTGAACAGTCATGCCGAGTGTTGTGGAGATAGAGAGGCGCAAAGCCCTGGAATACATTCCTGGTACACGTGACGATTAAATCTGGGCGGCCGAGACAGCGACGCTCCTCAGAACCCCGCGGCGGTCACACAAGCGCAAGGCCGACGGCAACGAACACAAGAATGAAGGCTGCGCTGCCGACGAGTGTCGCGATATGACGCCAGCCCAGCGACAGAACGGATCGCAGCGACGTGTTCAGCCCCAGTGCGGCGATGGCGAGCAAGAGCCCCCATGTTGAAAGTGAAACCAGTGCTGACTTGATGGGCTCGAAGACCGGTGCGATGGCCGGCGCGTTTTGCGCGATGCTGTTCACGACGCAGAGGGCGAGGAATGCGAACGCAAACATCGGAACAGGAACCTTGCCGGTCTCCGATCCCATCCCTGCTTTCGAGAAATAAAATCCGACCGCCAGGACCACCGGCAGAAGGAGGAAGACCCGGAACAGCTTCACGATGACAGCGGCATTCCCTGCCTCATCGGAGATCGAGTATCCGGCCCCCACGACTTGAGCGACGTCGTGGATCGTGCCGCCGAGAAGGATGCCCACGGCTCGATCGGTGAAGCCGAACCCGTGCCCCAGGAGCGGATAGAGAAGCATGGCGACGGTGGCGAGCAGATTCACGCCGATGACGACGAACGCGACATCGACATCCTTCTCTTTGTAGTTGGGCACCACGGTGGAGGTTGCCAGCGTGGCTGACGCTCCACAGACCGCCGTCGCCGCGCCCGCCAGAGCCGCATACATTGGCGACTGTCCGAACACCTTCGCGAGCGCAAACGACGAGACCATCGTGCCGGCCATGGCGAACACGACAACCAGGGCGGCTCCCAAGCCAAGATCGAAGATGTCGCCGAGAGCGATCTTGAGCCCGAGCAGGGCCACGGACCAGCGCAGCAGCACCTTCACGCAGAAGCGCATCCCCGGCTGGAACAATGCGTGACTGGCTGAGCGGTGAAGGAGGATGCCGAGCAGCAGTGCGAGCACCATCGTCGGGAGTGGGAGCCCCTTCGGGAGCATCGGTTGAAGCCAGGTGCTGACGATCGCAATCGCGGCAGAAAAGATCAGGCCCGGAGCGATCTCATGGAAGACACCGAAATTCGGTGCTGCTCCGGAAGCTGCCGGCGTGGCAGAATTTGACATGCGCAGGATCTCCCAGAGGCCTGGGGCCATCCGATCCGGGTGCACTCCGAGACGACACCGCTGAACCAAATGGCCAATGTAGTGCAGGCGCGAAGGTCAAAACCGACGTGCCGCATGCCATTGCTAGCTGTGACGGGATCGAGCTTCTATTTGAGCGTCGCTCTTTGCTGATCGACAGTCTCTATCACCACGCTGCGGCGTGAACCCCCGACCCTTCTGCGTGCGGCCCACCAGAATTCAGATTGTCATCGCCGGCCGTCGCATCGGCGCGCGCAGCTCAAAGGCTGTAGGCATCCGAACCCTAGTATTATCAAACGGTTGCGCTGTCCGGCCGCGTTCGGCGGCCGCGCCTTCACCCCCGGTTCGGATACGTTGGAGCGGCGCCGGCGGGCGGACGCAGACCCGCGCGAGGGCCTCTGGACGGCAGGTGCAGGCGCACCGAGGGCTATCGATCGATAGCGACTTTTAATTAGTCCGGCCCCAAACGCTGGGCCATCCTCACCTTCAGCGATGTCAGGAAACGTCCTGCACCGTTGTTGATCGGCGCCGGAGGCAGCGGCTTCCAGGCCAATCGATCTCTGACAGTGCGAAGTGTCCTGACTCGAAAATCTTCATCTGCCACGCGGGGTCGACTTCCTGTCGCCGCGCCAGGCCAAAGATGAGCGATAACCGCGAGGAGGAATTCGATGCCGGCCAGAAATTACAAGCAGTGGACCGCGAACCCACCCCTTCAGCAGGGCGAATGGATCGACAGCCGGCTCTACACAGACCAGGCGATCTTCGATGAAGAGCTGGAGAAAATCTTCAAGCGGACGTGGATTCCGGTTTGCCACGAGTCGGAGCTGCCGAAGCCCTACGATTTCCGCACCACCAGCATCGCCAACGAGCCGGTCATCGTCTGTCGCGGTCCCGACAACGTGGTGCGCGCCTTCCTCAACGTCTGCCCTCATCGCGGCATGATCATCGAGCGCCGGCCATCCGGGAGCTTCTACGAGGGGCAGCCCTCGGGCAACCCGAAGCGCATGACCTGCATGTTCCATGCCTGGCAGTTCGACATGAAGGGCAACTGCGTCTACGTCAGCCGCGAGAAAGAAGGATACCAGGACCGCCTCTGCAAGGAAGATGTGGGCTTACGCCGACTGCGTTGCGAGGTGAAGTTTGGCGGCTTCGTTTGGGTCAACTTGGCCGACGACCCTGTGCCGCTGGAAGACTGGGCGGGAGCGCCGTTCGAATGTCTGCGCAAGACGCTCGACGCGGAGCCCATGGAGGTCTTCCACTACCACAAGGCTATCGTCGACACGAACTACAAGCTCTGGCACGACACGAACTGTGAATTCTACCATGACTTCATGCACTATCATAACCGGGTGACCGGCTTCAACGATGCGTACTTTGCCAGAAAGAACGAGTCGTTCGATCACGGGCACATTGTCGTCGGGACGTTCGAGGTGAACTACGACCAGTACGAGGGCTTCGAGAGCCGGGCTGGACTGTCGTTCCCCCACCTGCCACCGAACCAGTGGTACATGATCGACCTCTTTCCGGGGATGAACTTCAATCTTCGCGGTTCGGCATTGCGCTGCGACGTCGTCACGCCGCTCGGCCCCAACAAGACGATGATCGAGTTCCGTGGAATCGGGCTGAAGCGCGACACGAAGGAGGAGCGCCAGACTCGGATCAACCACCACAACTCGATCTGGGGGCCCTTCGGCCGAAACCTCCACGAGGATCTGATCGGGGTGCAGGGCCAGGGCACCACGATGCGGCCCGGCTCCGAGCCGCGGCGGATCCTGCACGGCCGGCAGGAGAACCAGACCATCCACGACGAGAACGGCATGCGGCACTACTACGACGAGTGGGGTCGGTGGATGGATCGCCTGCCGAGCGACCCGGCCAAGCCCTACATCGCGCCGACCGCCGTCGCGGCGGAGTAGCCACCATCTCGGCAGCCGACGGACCCTAGGGCTCCGTCGGCACCGACCAGGAAGCGTGCGGCGACCGATCTCGGCCCAGACGGCCTCGAGACGCTCTCATGACCGAGGCGCACGACCGATCATGCTGCGGTCCGGGCGCCGGCGCTGAGCAATCCGATGGATCACAGGGAGGATGCGGCGATGGAAACCTCAATGTTGACCGGCGGCGCTGGGCAAGCCGGTTCGTACCTCGACCAGCGGCAGGGGTTAGTGCGCGACGCGGTCTACCAAGCGAGCCTGATGCTGGACGACCAGCGCTGGAACGACTGGCTGGCCCTCTGCGCGGACGATTTCACCTACGACATCAAGTCGTGGAGCCCAGAAATCAACTACGACATGACTTACCTTCATGCCTCGCGCAAGGATCTCGACAGCCTGATTCGCCTGCTGCCGAAGCACAACACCGACCACTCGCCGCTCACGCGCCACACCAGCGTCTACACCGTCGAGCTCTCTCCCGACGGCACGACGGCACAGGTGGTCTCCTCGGTGGTGATCTTCCAGCACCTGCTCGACGGCACGAACTCGCACATCGACTCGGGCGAGAGCCGGCTCTTTCTGGTCGGCAAGTACTACGACCAGCTCCGGTTCGAGGAGGGGACGGCCAAGTTCACCGCCCGCGAGCTCAGGCTGCTGAACAGACGTCTCGACAAGGGATCGCACTGGCCCCTCTGAACGGCTGTTGCGGCGCCCGTCGGGCGAACTGGAACTCGCCGTCCCTTCGCTCATGCATGCAAAGCACCAGGGCTCGCGTTGTGAGCCCTGCCTACTCGGATGAACCTGTTCTCCAGAATTGGCGGTTCCCATGAGCTGGAAATACCTCTGCGATGTCTCGGACGTGAGCAATAATTCGCTGAAGCTCGTAGACGTCGACGGCATTCGAATCATCGTCGCGAACTACGGCGAGGGATTTCGGGCGATGCCGCCCATCTGTCCTCATATGGAGGAGCCGCTCGACGAGTCCGGTGTTGTGGCAGGCTGTGTGCTCACATGCACCAAGCACCTGTGGGCTTGGGATCTGCGCAACCTCGACCTCATGGGAGAGACCGAGAAGGAGCTGAAGACCTACGAGGTCAAGCAGGAGGGCAGTCGGCTGCTTGCGTTCGTTGAGCGGGAGCTCACCTACGATTTCGATGAGGATGCCGACGATGATGAGGACTTCTTTGCTAATGCTTGAGTCTAATCCGCGCCCCGGCCCCTTCTCGGACGATCTCAGCGCATCGCCGGAGATGCCTGAACCTGCGAGGGACACCCGCCTGATTGAGGTTCAGTCGAAATCGGGATCAACGGGATTTGCCTGTGAACCGGGAGAGACCATCCTGCATGCCGGTTTGAGGCAGGGCGTCACCCTTCCGTACGAGTGCGCAACCGGAACGTGCGGGAGTTGCCGGGCCAAGGTCGGATCGGGGGAGGTCGCGGTCGATTGGGATGAGGCGCCCGGGCACAGCCGCGTGAAGCGGGAGCGAGGCGAGATCCTCATGTGTCAGACCCGGCCGCTGACCGACTGCGTCGTGCGGGTTCCGGCGAACGTGAGCGTTGGGTTCCCGCGGCATGCGCTTCCGCAGCACTTCGGCGGGCGCCTTGACGTGATCCGACGCTTGACGCCCGACGTCATTCATTTCGAGTTGTCTCTCTCGCAGCCCATCTCCTTCGACGCCGGACAATTCGTGCTCCTGCGCGTCGCCGGCCTTGAGGGGATGCGGGCCTACTCGATGGTGAGTTACGGCAGGAACGTCCGAACCCTTCAGCTCGTCGTGAAGAGGAAGCCGGGCGGAGGCTTCGGAAACTGGCTCTTCGAAGAGGCGCGCGAGGGGCTGTTCATCGACGTGTTCGGCCCGCTCGGACGAGCGACATTCCATCCTGACGAAGATCATAATCTCCTGATGATCGCCGGCGGCTCCGGCGTGGCCGGCATGATGTCGATCCTGGAGCGCGCCACGCAGGAGGATTATTTTCGATCGCACCGCGGTTACGTGTTCTTCGGAGTTCGGAAGCTGGTGGACTGCTTCTATCTGGAGGAATTCTCGCGGTATGTCAGGGCGGCTCACGGCAACCTGGAGGTCACGATTGCTCTATCCGACGAGGATTGCGGCGAGACGTGTCACGCCCAGTATCCTGAGGTGCAACTTGCCTTCGGTATGGTTCACGAAGTTTGCGCCCGAGCCATGGAGGGCCGCTACGACAACGTTATGAGCTACATCGCGGGACCTCCGCCGATGGTCGACGGCGCGCTGCGGACATTGATCGTCGGGGCGCGGGCGACACCCGACCGCATCCGCTACGACAAATTTGGCTAGCGCGCATGTCGGGCGGGTGGATCCTCTCCTTGACCCCCACTCTTGTGGGCATCGGCCTCGTCGCAGGCCTGATGATCGGATGCGTCGGCGTAGGCGGGGTCATCCTCGTTCCGCTTCTGACCTTCGGCTGCGGGGTTCCGGTTGCGACAGCCGCCGCAGCCGCGATGATGGGCTACATCGCCACGGGACTGACGGGCACTCTGCTCTTCGGCCGCAGTGGAGCAATCGATCGCAAGCTTGCTCTCGAACTGTGCCTCGGTGCCGCGCCAGGCGCTCTTTTCGGCGCCTGGGCCATACAGTTGGCGAACCCTGTTGCCGTTCAAATCCTCATTGCTGCGCTGGCGGCGGGAGCTGGGGTCAACAGCCTCAGCGGCAGGCTTCGTGGGTCCGTCGAACGGTGCTCGCTGAGTACGACCGGAGCGGTCGGGATCGGGGTCGCCATCGGTATCGTCTCCGCGATGACCGGAACGGGCGGTCCGGTTGTGCTCGTCCCGCTTCTGATGTGGCTCGGCTTTCCCGTGCTTGCCGCTGTCGGCCTGGGGCAGGCGATCCAACTCCCCGTGGCGGGGCTTGCCACAGCTGGCTCCTACCTCGTGGGGTCCCTCGACGCGCACATGGGCGCCCAGCTCGCGATCGGCTTAGTCGTCGGGAGTGTCGCGGGAGCCAAGCTTGCCCACGGCGTGACCGAGAAGACCCTGCATGCAACCGCCGCGCTCATTCTGGTCGCGACCGGGGTGATGGTCGTTCTGCGCCTATTTGCCAGCTCCCTGCCGGGCGTCTGAAGGCCTGCAACGGCATACGAACCCTTCCCGGAGCGGTCCAGCTACCGGCCGGACGGGCAGCGAGGGGCTGATAGATGAAAGGCAGGAATTTTAGATTTTGAAAAATTCCATCTATGAGGTAGTCTAGGCTCCGCAAGCTGAAGTGCGGGAAAACTCACGGGCTTGCCTCGAAGGGTGGAACGCCGATGTTTTTGCGTCAGTTTAAGTATCTCTTGGCCGTTGTGGACGAAGAACATTTCGGGCGAGCCGCTGACCGCTGTAACGTAACTCAACCGAGCCTGTCCGTCGGCATAAAGCAACTTGAGCTCGAAATCGGAGTGCCGATCTTTCTGCGCGGCCGTGGCCAGCGCTTTCACGGGCTGACCCCTGAAGGCGAGCGTGTGGTCAAGTGGGCGCGCAATGTCGTTGGCCATTGCGAGGCGATGCGCGATGAAATTTCGGAGATGAGGGGTAACCTCTCGGGCCGGTTACGAATGGGGGCGATGCCGTCGATGTCCCCAGTGCTTCCGGTGCTTCTCCAGCTCGTCCGTAAGCAACACCCGAACGTTGTGATGGATGTCCGCTTTCTCGGCAACGATGCCATGAAGGCAGGCCTTAATAATTTTTCGCTGGATGCCGCGCTCACGTACCTGGATGTTGCTGATCTCGGGCGGCGTAATTCATTGAAGATTTATACGGAGAAGCTGTGCATTCTAGTTCCGGACACCGAAGAATTTCATGATCGGACGAGCATAACGTGGCAAGAGGTTGCGGACTTGCCGTTGGCGATGCTGCGGCCGGCGCTCCATGAACGTCGATTTGTCGATACGATCTTTGAGCAGGTGGGCCGGCAGCCAATCCCGCGGGTCGAGTCGGAGTCCATTCTGCATCTGATGTTTCAGGTGCAGTTCGGAGGCCTCTGCACCATCATACCCGAACACTTCACGCGCATGCCGGGCCTGCACCGCGGAACCAAGGCGCTGCAGATCCTTGACCCGGTCGTCAGCCAGGATGTGGGCCTGTTCTGGGCGGAGGGCGAGCTGATGACGCCGATCGCGAATATCCTCGTTACTGCCGTCAAAGATCTGAACAGGCGCGGAGGCCTCGACCTCATCTTGAACGAGGTGCGGCCAGAGTCGCCGCGGAGTTGGCAGACCAGTGCCCCGAGCGAGCCACCCTTCTCGATCGAACTGGGACGCTCTCCCAAACCCAATCGGGTGACCGCGTAGCCTCTCCCGGCTTGTCAGCTCTTCGCTGGGGCGCTGTCCGCGCAGCGGCTGACAGACAGATGGGCGTTGCGTCCGATCCGACAGGGACCGGGCGCAACGCCCAACGCTTTTCTCGAGGCCTAAAGCCGAGGGGATCACTGAGTCGCTTGGAACAGCGTCCTCAGTCGATCGCTGCCGCCACTACTGGGCAGCTGGGATGCTGGTAAAATCACCTCGTTCTGCCTACCCGGCTGATCGCCATCACCTGCCGTCCGAACGTAGAAGAACGGCTCCCCAAGCTTCGCGCCGCTCGCCTTGAACCCGAGAATCCGGTTCGAGTCGGAAGCCGCCTCCAGGCTCAGATCCTCCGGCCGGAGCACGATCCCACCGTCTTGCTCGCCAGCCGGCTTCCCGGTTGCCAGGCCAATCTCTTCGGCTGCCCTGGCAAGCCAATCCGTGAGCGCTTCCAACTCCTGCTGGTAAGCTTCCGGCGAGAATTCCTCGCTGTCGCCGGACATCAGACCGGAGACGTCGTACGGGAGAGATTTGGAGAACTGTTTTCTTTCAATCCCCCTGTGAAGAAGCTCAATGAGAAGCCACGCTTCAACGTGCGCCGGCGAGTGCTCTTCCGTGTGCAAGGGGTGATTGGCTGCCTCATCGTCCTCCAAGAATTGAAGGACCATCTCTGGCAATCTCAACTCCAATCGTAGGCCCTGCCCGAGTTGACTCGTGATGATGGCTTTGCGTGTGTCGGACCACCGGAGTGTTATGCCGCTGCCGGCGCTTTCCGCTGACCCGTAACTTCTCTCCATTCTCGCAAGCCACTGTACCAAGCTATGAAGCTGACGCCGCGCCTGCCCGAACTTCTGCATGTCTGGGGTGCCCGGGGTGGGCCATTCACGAATTGTCATGCGCAGACCTCCCTTGTCCGTCTTTCAAGTTCAACACTCAGGTTCGTCGGCAGGACGCGGGTTGCCATCAGCTCTTCAAGCCAAGGTTGAACAGCCGATTTGCATTGCGGAACGTGGCGTTCTCATAGGCCTCCTGCGAAAGACCAAGAGCTTGAAAGTCTTGCACGCCTTGCCGCATTGGCCGGAAGGGATAGGAGCTTCCGAAGAGGAACTGATCCTTCATGAAGCCATTCGCGGCCTCAACGTAGAGCCCACCCCCCGGGGAGAAGGTGTACATATCGGGAGAGACAAAGACGTTTTCGTTGCGGAAGGCGACGGTTACGATCTCGGATATGCGCGGATAGAAGCCGTGGCTGCAGACAATCTTCAGTCGCGGAAACGTTCGTGCAACGACGTCGACGGCTGCAGGGTCGTTATACGCGAGGTCTGGTGTGGTCGGGCCTGACATGATGAAGGCCGGAACCTCTAGAGCCTGACACAGCTCGTACAGGGGCATCAGGCGGTCGTCGCTAGCTCTGAGAGGCTCCGCGTAGAAGCCGGCGTCCAAGTTGATGCCTTTCAAGCCTAGGTCCCGCACTGCCCGAGTGGCTTCAGCCACGGCCATCTCACGACCGAGCTCCACAGGGTCAACGGAGGCGATCCCGATGAGGCGGTCCGGAGACTTTGCGGCGACGGCCGCCAGATCGTCATTGCTAACCCGGACACCCGGCACGCTCCGAGCGACCATCACGGCAGCGGTGATCTCCGCGTCATCCATTTCCGCGATGAAGCCGTCGACACCTTTCGCCCGCGCGAAGTGGTCGACGTCGCGGCTTCCAACCCGCCTGTTCAGCCAGCGGACCACCCCATACTCCTTGGTGTCGGGTGTCGCGCCAAAGAACGGGTGCAGAAAGGTCGGTCTGCTCCGCATGTCGACGATCGGATGGTTTGGCTTTACGGTCATGTCCCCGTTCCGTGCTGAAAGCTGCCTTGTGGGGCGATGCAAAGCATGAGCTTCGTAGGAGAGCACTCTGGTGTGGACGCCACCTGCAGGCGGAATGAAGAGCCGCCGCCATGACACCCGTACGACCCGCGCCCTCTTTCCGAGGGGAGTCTGCATCGACCGGGCACACCTTGGGCGCCTTAGGTAGGCGATAATATTTGAAAGTTCGGATCTCTGGATAGGCACGCGCTATTCGGCATCAAGGCACTGATCTGTTGCGTGCCCGAAGTGCGAGATCCGTTGTCCAAAGCGAGTGCCATTCGGCTGCTCCGGACGTTGATAGGCATCTCCTATAGATACCTCTCGAATAAATATTGGCTCTTCAGGCCGTTCGCCGGCAAGGTTTGAGTCCAGCGTTGTTTTGCGCCGCAACAAGACGTGGTCGAGAGAAGCGCTGGATAGTTGGAGGAGCCGGTGGATGGCGAGCCCATCTCTTCTTCTGGCGAACGGCTTGGCCCCGTGTGGAGCGCGTTGCGCTTCCTGGAGTGGATCGGCGATCGATCGCGCGCATCAGGAGCGGCGCCGTCCAGTCCAGCTCATCAATAAGCGGCGCGGCACCTCCCCCGTAAATGCAGCGTCCGGCCAGCGAAATGTGCGGATGACAGAGGCGGTGTCGACCCCGGCGCCGAAGCTCCTGTGCAGTCGCGCCCTTCGTTTCAGCTCTTTCACCTGCGCGGCTGCAAAAAGTCTCGCCCGGCGCAAGGAGCGTTCAGTGTCAAAATCCAATAAGAAAAGGTGAAATCCTTACTCCCACGCAATAACGAAATTTGGAGGAACGCTTTATGACCACAGGAGTGAGCACGATAAGGCCTCTGGATGAGGCATTTCAGCAGGCCGACGTCGTCGAACATGCGGTGGTTGAAGAGCCGAAGATCTCAAAGAAGGCGCGAAATACGATCACGCTAGCGGCGACGCTCGGTTACCTCTTCGATGCTTACGCGATCAATATCTATGGCATGACGCTCGCGCTCATTGCCCTCGATTTTGGCGTCAGCATTCAGACCATGGGATTGATTGGGTCGATCTTTATCGCCGGATACATGCTCGGTAGCTGCGTCTTCGGGATGCTCGGTGATCGGTTCGGCCGGAAGCACACCCTGGGGTTCTCGATCTTCGCTTACGGGAGCGTCACCGCATTAACCGGTCTCGCGATGACCCCGATTCAATTCGCAATCGGACGCTTCTTCACCGGTGTCGGTGGCGGCGGCGAATTGACGGTTGGCGTCCCGTACGTCGTTGAGTCCTGGGACAGCAAGCGGCGCGGTCTCGGCGCAGGCCTAATGTTTGCCGGCTATGCGCTGGGTGTCGTGTACGCCGCGATCGTCTCTGCGTTGATCCTCGAGTGGCTTGGCTGGCGCGCCATGTACTTCCTGGCGGTTCTCCCGGCTGTCATCATCCTGTTCGTGCGCATGCAGCTCGAGGAGAGCCCCAGCTACGTCGCAACGATGGAGAAGCTGAAGCAGACTCGGCGTAAGCGGGTCTCGTTCTGGGAGTCGCTCAAGGCCAGCCCTGCTCTTCGGCGCAACCTCGCTTGGGGCTCGCTCATCTACGTTTCGCTCGCCTGCATCTACTACGCAGAAACCGTGTTCGCGGTGCCGTTCATGGTCTCGGAGCTGAAGATGAGCACGACCGTAGCGGTGGCGACGCTCGGCCTGTTCAATCTCTCGATGTTCGTCTTCTCCATCGGTTGCGGCGTTCTCTCCGACAAGATCGGCCGCAAGGCCGCCGGATCACTCACGCTCGTTGTCCTGGCGGCTTCGCTCTGGGTGATGTTCTCGACGACCTCGATCCCTCTGTTCGTGATCTTCGGGATCCTCGCTTTCGGCGGCATCGGCGGCTCGTGGGCCATCGGGATGGTGCACGTGGCGGAGCTCTTTCCGACAGAGATCCGCGGATCAGGGTTCGGCTGGTCTGTTGCGCTCGGCCGATTTCCGTCGATCTTCGCGCCTCTCGGGATCGCCTGGCTCGCCAGCATCACGCAGGGCGGCATGGGCGACGCGATGAAGTACTCCTGCGTCGTGCTGGTGTGTGCATTGGCTGCCTACGTCTTCGGACCGGAATCGCTCGGCCGGACCGGACGTGATGTCACTGAGGCGCTCGAAGACGCATAGAGGCGCTCACTTGCGGCGCCCTGCGACACTCTCCACTGCCCACTTTGGTCGGACCGCGAGGCCCGACCGCCTTTTTCTACGGATCGTGCCACGCGGACAAGGTCTCGTGCCCTCGCGTGAGCAGCCCTCACGACATCTCCCGAGCTGGCGAAGGCTCGACGCATCGTTTGCCGGAGCAGCACAAGCCCGTGATTGAGGATCTCCGTACGCAGTTCCCAAGCGTCAGAAGCTCACGAGACCACCACAAAATTCGGATGGAAAGCGAGCGCCCGCTTCTGTGTTCGTGCAGAGAAGGCCAACTGCTTGCCAGTTCAAAAGCAGCGACGCAAAAAATAGAATAACCGCTAGAAGCGCCGTCAGCGTTGCTGTAACGACAACCGATTGGGCGCCGTAGCGATGGATCAGCGCGCACCCGAACGTGAATGTCGCAGCTTCAGCAATGACCAGAGACATAGGTGTTCAGCCCTAAAACTTCATTGATCGGCTATGCGCCGACTCGAATCTCTCGAGGTTCTGCGGCATGGGGCCGATGATCGTATGCGACTCGGCCGGCACGCGAGGTCCCCGAGCGCAGCCAACAGCGGACACTGCCTCGGAGTTCCTCTTGGTGCCGTCTACGTCATGGGCGAGGCGCAGCGCCTCCGGCAGCAGAACTTCCTCATCTGGGGCTACATCGGTCGAGCCGTGACGACAAGGTAAGGAATTGCCAAAAGGGCGAAGTAGACCCGTTCGCACGCCAGAACCAGTTGAAGGGTGGCTTTCTCGAGCTGCCCTCATGGTCACTATCGTGGATTGCGGTCATGAAGGGCCGCAGGTTCGCTCTGATGAGCTTCTGCCCATCGGTCCAATGATTGAAGAGCTTCTGACGGCGTAGAATCCCGGCGTGTTGCAGCGAGGCGGAGGCTGACGCGAAACTGAGCGTAGAGCTCTTGTTGGCCGCGCGGGGCTGTTTCACCACTCGGCATTGGGCTTGCACGCGCCGGAATTGGCGCGCTAAGCCGCTAATCGGGCTCCAAATCTCAAGATTGGCTTCCTTGAGGGCAGACATTGGCGCTCGGCGTAGACTCAGCCGCCTCTCCTGGGCGGCTCAAGGCCGATGCTTTCGACCTGGTACGGAGCGACGATCAAGAGTGATTTGGGGCTCGCCGGCAGCGTGTGCGGCGCTAGCCGTCATGCCACGCAAACGCGCTTGGCAGGCACGTCTCTGCTCAGGAAGAGGTGGGCTACCCCGAGGCGGCTTCGCGCGCCCCTCGACGAGATGGGCTAGAGGCGGCCACTCACGGGCGGATAAAGCAGAATCTCTCTTGACGCGCACTCGAAGTGGCCGTGTGGCGGCGACGTCTGGCGCGGCAAGGCCGCGACCCGCTGGTGGGGCGGGGCCCAGTCTGGTTAGCACGGAGCAGACTGCCTCCGCATCGCGGCGTGAAACGACTTTTCGCTCCAACTTGCGCGGCGATGGGTTCCTCGGCGCAGGTCTTCAGAGGCGCACAGTACGGCGCTTCCAGTGTTGGTAGTGACCCGACGTGATGGCGACGAATCGAAGCGATGTCGTCGGGGACATCGGGGTCGGGCTCAATAGGCTTCGGTCAGGTAGGCGGCGATGGCCTTGCCGTCCGCCTCGTCGATCGGGGCGTGGTAGACCTTGATCATCTTGGTCACCTCGGACTCCCAGAATGCCTTGCCCTTCTTCGGCGGCTGCATCGCGATGTAGTCGACCGAGTGACAGGCCATGCAGTTGGATTGTGCCGCCTGAAGGCCCTTCTCGTGTCCAGCGGGTGCGGGGCGGAGCTGCGCCGTTGCTTCGGGAAGGGCATAGGTCTTCGGGCCCGCGAGCGCTGCTGGGCCTGACGCCAGGATTAGAGCCGCGGCGGCGATCAGGATGTTCCTCATCTCTCCCTCCCCTCAGGCCGCGCGCACGCGGGTAGTCTCGACCACGTTGCGCAGGTACCCGGCCGGGTTCCAGCGCGGCTCCATCGGCTGCGTCGCTCCATCGTTGCCGGTCGCCCTAACCCGGATCGCGTGTGCGCCGGGCGACAATTCGGCCTGTAGCGTCCAGGGACGGAAGGCGTAGCGCCCGAGATCCTGCCCGAGCCTCGCTTCGCTCCAAGTTCGGCCGTCGTCGAGGGAGACCGCCACCGCGCGGATACCCGAGCCGCCGTCGAACGCGATGCCGCGCAGGAGCGTTGGCCCGGCCTTCACCGAGGCACCGTCGGTGAGGTTCGTCAGGAAGGATCGGATCGTGAAACGGTTGATCGGCACGGTGCTCGCGGCCGGCTTGCCGGGCTCGGTGCAGGCGCACTCGTTGTCGGGGATGCGGTAGGCCGGCTTCATCCAGAAGCTCTCGAAGGGCTTGTCGAGCACGGTGATGCTGTTGAGGTGCTTGACCCAGTAGGTCCCGTAATAGCCCGGCACGACGAGGCGCAGCGGGTAACCGTTGAGCCAGGGGAGGTCCTCCCCGTTCATCGACCATGCGAGCATCACCTCGCCGTCGCGAGCGTGATCGATCTTGAGCGATTTGGCGAAATCTGGGGTCTCCGGGATCACCGGTCCGTCGAGCCCTTCGAAGGCGACCTCGACGGCGCCGGCTTTCACGCCGGCCTTGTCGAGCACGGCTTTGAGCGGCACGCCCGCCCAGCGGGCGCACCCCATGGCGCCGTTGGCGAGCTGGCCGCCCGCCATGCGCGGCTCGAAGAAGCCGCGGGAATTGCCCGAGCACTGGTTGACCGCAACGACCTCGGCGCCCGGCATCGCCTTGAGCTCGGCGAGCGACAGGGAGATCGGCGTCTCGACCTGTCCCTTGATTTCCAGGCGGAACGTGTCCGGGTCGATTGACGTCGGGATGTCGGCGAGGTGGTAACGGACGAAGAAGGCGTCGTTCGGGGTGATGGCGCCCTCGTCAAAGACCGAGAAGGGCGTCTCGAGTTGCGGAGGTCGCGCGGTCATCTGAAGGAGCGGACGCTTGCCCGGATAGGCGACGAGCGGGCGCTCGCCGTTGCCGAAGGGTAGCCTGACGGTCTCACCTGCGAAGGCCAAAAGGGGCTTCAGCGATGCACCGCTCAGAGTAAGGGCGCCAACTCCAAGGCGTCTTATAAGTTCACGCCGATGCATGATGTGCAATCCCTCAGAATTCGCTGGTTTGTCCATCCGAGCATTTCACTCAAATCAAGCGGTGCCTGCGCCGCGCCGGCCTGTGCCTCGCATGTGATTCGATCGCTAGACTTGACAGATTTGCAATGGGACGTCTGTTAAATGCATTTCCATTGCCCGCAAGAGGGCGGACGGTGACGCGATTGACGCGGCGAGCGTTCAGCGCAGATCGGCAAATTACGCTCAAACCGTCGAGCTAAGCCAATGCAAACTACCTTCTGATACATAGATGCGGGTTATCGACGGCGTCGTCATGCTGAAGAGTGCGTGCGAGCAACGCTCCAAGTCGCAAGGTGAGCGTCGCGATCCCGAACCAGCGAAGCGTGACCTTAGGAAGGGAGCCTGACACCCTGACCGGAGATCCTGCAAGCTGCCTGAGGGTTCAGCAGGAAGAGGTGACGCCACGCATTTCGGCAGCCGGATGGCTGAAGATGCACCGACCTGTGCGCCTTCAGAAGCCAGGACCGAGTCGCCTGCATGCCGCAAGCCTGGACCTATTCCGGAGCGCTCGCGACGGTTGCCCTGCACTGAGCAGAACCACCGGATCATTCAGCGGCGCGCTTACGCCGGAGCGCCAGTTCTAAGCCCGCCACTCCTGATTGTGCCTTGCTCCGCTGACCCACCGTTGAACAAAGGTGCCCAAACTGCGAGGCGACGCAGCACGAAAGCGCCGCGATGTGATCACCTTATACCGTAGAGTACGCTAGAGCTATAATGCTATGACATTGCAGCGCTGTAACGCTGCAGGTGGTGTCCGATGGTCCATCCGCGACCGGCTCAGGAGATGAGAATGACGACCGCGCCGCCTTGGTGTGCGCATTGACGGCGCTTTGTGTGGCCGCTGGCGACTACACGGCAGTCGGTGACGAAGACGGATGGATCGTGCTGCCACCTGCGAGCCTTCAGCCCGCCTGGGCTCACGCGCTCCTCCAGCAGAACGCGAACGAGGAACGAGCGGGCAGCTTACGTCACGAAGGCTTCGCTCTTGCTGCGTAACGGATGGCTCCTGATCTGACGGACGCGGAAGCGTAGCCCTAGAGGACGCCATGCCGATGAAGCCCGCTTGGGTGATGTGCGAGTCTGACGCCTTCGACCTTCTGAACGCGATTGATGAGCGACTTGCGACGGCACGCCTGGATCAGCAGCAGCATGATGTGCTGGTTCGGCTGCAAGCGCTTCTGGAGGACGATCTCGGTGCGAGTGGCGGTCAACGCTCACCACGTGGAGCCGACGCTCAGCCAAGTGGCGTGCCGAGGGCGCATTGATCTGGGAGCCATGCTCGGTCTGGTCAGTTCGCTCAAAGCCTGATCGGAAACATGAGCTTGAACGCACACGCCTCTGTCGGATCGGCAAAGCGGAAGACTCGGCCGGTCAGCCTCAGCTTGCTGTCACGCACCGCCTCCGCCATCCAATCGCTATTGCAGTTGGCCTTAATCCACTGAAGCCGAGCTTGTAGCTCCTGGCAGAATCGAAACTGACCAAGGTGTTCCTCGTGAAGGCCCAAGCACAGGACGCTGTGTGTGAGCTTGGAGAGACGGGCTTTGTTGTAGAAACCCTGAGGGTTACTTCTGCGGAGCTTGAAGAGGTCGAACGGCAGGCCCATGCTCGTATTTAACCTGCGAGGTGGAGAGGACCGAGATGCCCTCCGCAAAGCCTCGTGGCCGCCGAGTAAGAACCTGTGCCACGTGTCTGTTACGGATTGGCATCCTCGCCTGCACGAGAGCGGCAATCACCCTACGTGAGTAATCTGACGCGCGGCTTAACCCATCCGAAATAGTGATATCAGCTTTGCAATGAACCGGTGGACGTGAGCGGTGCGGCTCGCCATATACTGGGAGGCATTGACGCGCCCCACTCTGAGCTTGCTGTAATGTCTGCTGCTCCTGCCGAATATCCGTACGAACGGGTCGAGGACCCGGACTACTTCCGCGACGTGCTGCTCAACATGGAGTGGATCAGAAATCGCGACGAGCGCCGTGTTCGCTTCTCGACAGTTTGCGCCTCGGGCTACCCTGATTATCAGACCGAATACCCGGAGGGCCACCGCCTCTACAGCTTCCCTCGGCGCTACGACGGCAGCACGCATCGTCTGATTGACTCTGCGGCCAGCGGTGCACGGCAAGATGAGCACCTTACAGAGGCTCATACTTGGAACGAGGTGCTGTTGCTGCTGAAGCGGGCGCTAGACCGAAAGCACGGAAGGACTACGGCTTCTTCCGCGGCCCTTGCGAAGGAGTAGCCGCGGCACCTTCGTCGGGCAGGCCGAATGTGCGGTAGCGAGGGTGCCACATCCTCGCGAGGCCGCTAGATGTATCAGACAACGATTTGTTAAATATTTTGTGCTTCGCTCTCGACACAGAAGCATTTTCATCCCAGATGAACATCACGCACCTTTGTTGCGTTGGAAGCCATCAGCTTCGTACTCTCAGGATTAGCGAATGAAGCGCAGAAGCGCGCGACCCGTCGTGGTCGAAGTTAAACGTACCCGTTCCTCTGCCTCATCTCTGGCCGACGCTTTCGGTCGTAACCGCCCCGGCGCCGGTCTCTGGCAGGATGTACCGCTGCGGATTGATGCACCGACCTCGCCTCGTCGCGAGCCGGAGCCGCGCCCGGTCTTGATCGAGAAGGCTGAGCCCGAGGCTCGATCTGCTCCGCGGGTTCTGCCCAGCCTCGTGCCGATGTACGTGCCAAGTGAGCCCGAGCCGCAGGAAGAGGCTGTGCAGACATCCCGTTCGCCTCAGCGGGAGCCGCGAGCCGAGCGGAAACCTCGTGGGCGTCGGATTGCACCTGAGGCTGCGAGCACACCTGCGGAGCCAAAGATGGCTTCCGAGGTGCAGACCGTGGTCGCCGCTGCCGTCGAGCCGTCTGCGGTGCGCTTGATGCCGCCGAGGCAAGCTGCAATCGCGACGGAGCCGCGTACTGATCGCCGCGAGCGGGGCGAGCGCCATCCAGAGTTGCGCCGGGGCGAGCGCTGGAAGAGGCGTCTGCCGCGCGCCTGCTGGTAAGCTTGCCACTGCTGGTTGCGGTGGTATGTCCGCGAGACGATCACCGCAGCGCAGTAGGGTTCGCATGGCAGACGTAAGTTCCGCGCGTACTGAGTTCGTGGCTCTGACGGCCGAGATTGTCTCAGCCTACCTCGGCTGCAATCACGTACGTCCGGCTGATCTGCCGAGCCTGATCCAGAGCGTACACGCGACGCTTGCCGGATTGGCCAGCGGCGGCAGCGACGCGCCGCCTGCCGTTGCAAAGGCGACGGCCGCCGAGATCAAGCGCTCGATTACGTCGGACTACCTCGTCAGCTTCGAGGACGGGAAGCACTACAAGACCTTGGCGCGTCACCTGCGCCTGCGAAGCTTGAGCCCTGAGGCGTACCGCGCCAAGTGGGGGCTCCCGGCCGACTACCCGATGACAGCGGCGAACTACTCGGCTCAGCGCGCGGCGCTGGCCCGCAGGGCGGGACTGGGCCGAGCAGGCTCGGCTCGACAGACAGCACCAGCCGCCGAGCAGGACGCCGCTGAAGATGCAGCCCAGCAGATGGTAGCGGGACAGCCTTCAGCCGAGCAATTCGAGGAGGCGATCACGCGTGAGCCGTTTGATGATGGTGACTTCGCTGAGTGAGCAGCAGCGTAGGGGAACGGCGACTGACAGGCTCAACATCTCCGGTCGCTTCCTCTGCAAACGTTCCGTCCTGCGTCCCCTGGGTGGTGCTGTTGGTGCGGCTACTCAGGCGGCGCCTGGGCCGTGAGTTCGATAAGAACTTCGAGCTATGGGTTGCCAGCGCGCAGTTTCGCCCGCCTTGCCCAGCCCCGCGAAGGTGCGACTTCGCGCGTGACTGTCAGCCTCCTGTTCGTCACAAAGGCGAACGGACCCCACAACCGCACGTTGAGCCCTGAGAGGCATCGAGCCGTTCTGTCTCGGCAGGAGGCTTAGCCGAGGTATCCATGTCATCAGAGTCCCTGTCCGGACGCGAGCAGATTACCGACGACCGTTTCCGCATCCTCGTTCAGGGGGTGACCGACTACGCCATCTTCATGCTCGATCCGACCGGCGTCGTGGTCAGCTGGAACCCCGGCGCGGAGCGCTTCAAGGGCTACGCCGAGGCCGAGATCATCGGCCAGCACTTCTCCCGCTTCTACACCGAGGAGGACAGGGCGACGGACCTGCCCAGGCGCGCCCTGGCGACAGCCACCACCGAGGGCCGCTTCGAGCAGGAGGGCTGGCGGGTCCGCAAGGACGGCACCCGCATGTGGGCGCACGTCGTCATCGACCCGATTCGCGACGCCTCCGGCACCCTGATCGGCTACGCCAAGATCACCCGGGACATCAGCGCGCGTCTGGCGGCCAAGGAGGCCCTGCGTGCCAGCGAGGAACGCTTCCGCATCCTCGTCCAGGGCGTGACCGACTACGCCATCTTCATGCTGGACGCGGACGGCATCGTCACCAACTGGAACTCGGGCGCGGCCCGCATCAAGGGTTACAGCGAGGCCGAGATCGTCGGCCAACACTTCTCCCGCTTCTACACGGAGGGGGATCGAGCAACCGGTGTGCCTGCCAGAGCGCTGGAGGCAGCCGCCCGCGAGGGCAAGTACGAGGCGGAGGGCTGGCGCCTGCGCAAGGACGGCACCCGGTTCTTCGCCAGCGTGGTGATCGATGCGATCCGCGACAAGGCAGGTCAGCTTGTCGGCTTTGCCAAGGTCACCCGTGACATCACCGAACGGCAGAACGCGCAGCACGCACTGGAGGAGAGCCGCGCGTCCCTGTTTCAGGCCCAGAAGATGGAGGCGCTGGGGGGCCTCGCCTCGGGCATCGCGCACGATTTCAACAACCTCCTCACCGTAGTGCTCGGCAACCTCGATCTCCTGCGCCGGGCGCCCGAGGGGCGGCGGGCGCGGCTGATCGACAATGCGGTTCGGGCCGTCGAGCAGGGACGCAGGCTCACCCAGCAACTGCTCGCCTTCGGCCGCCGCCACGTGATCCAGCCCGAGGTGCTGGACGTGAACCGGCTCATCCTCGGCATGGACGACATGCTGAAGCAGTCGCTGCGTGGGGACATCAGCCTCATCTTCGACCTCGCGGAAGGCTTGTGGCCGGTCGAGGCTGATCCGTCTCAGCTACAGATTGCCTTGATCAACTTGGCCGTGAATGCCCGCGATGCCATGCCTAAAGGCGGCCAATTCCGGATCAGAACGGAGAACGTGACCATGCCCGGTCAGGGCGGCCCTGAGTGCGTCGAGATCGCGGTTAGCGACACCGGCCACGGAATGCCGCCGGACGTGTTGGCCCGTGCGTTCGAACCCTTTTTCAGCACGAAGGAGGTGGGCAAGGGCACGGGCCTTGGTCTTCCTCAAGTCTACGGGTTTGCACAGCAGGCACACGGATCGCTGCGGGTGGCCAGTGAGGTCGGCGATGGCACAACCTTCACGATCTCACTCCCGCGCACGAGCGCTCAGGTCGCTGAAACTGTCAAATGCGGCCTCAAGCCCGGCGAGGCTGCGCGCTCGCTTCGAGTCTTGCTGGTTGAGGACAATGCGCAGGTGGCGGAAGTCGCCGCAGCGGTCATGACCGAGCGCGGCCACTCGGTCGTGAGCACCGCGAGCGCGCCCGAAGCCATGCACGTCCTGAACTCTGGGCAACCTTTTGATCTGGTGCTGTCCGATCTCGTGATGCCGGGGGGTATGAGCGGCTTCGATCTTGCACAAAGGGTGCGGAGCCGCTGGCCTGCTCTGCCGGTTCTCCTGGCGACGGGCTACAGCGATCAGGCCGCCAAGGTGATCAAAGAGGGATTCCCGCTGATCTCGAAGCCCTACGAGCCCGCAGCGCTTCTGTTCGCCGTTGAGAGAACAGCTTCACCAATCGCGCTGTCTACGCGTCAAGGCAACGTTGTTCCTCTTGCGCGGCCCTCTCTGTAACTCGTCAGCGGCACAGGCCGCCACACACCTGCGATGCCTCATTGCGGGTATGCCGAAGATCAGAGTGCAAACCGGTCACATCCATCACGGCTCCGCCACGCAGAGTGGCGGTATGCTATCATCGCCACATGCGGCGTCATCATAGACATCGCTGGCATCGACATCACCACCACCGGCCTTGGCATCCTCGCCGCGATCATCACCGACACTGGCATCGGTAGCTCAGTTGCGAAATCAGCAACACCTCGATCATTGGTCAGGCTTCCGCGAAGCCATCAAGCTGAACAATTGAGTGCCATCTAAATTAATTAACAAACTAAGGACACTTTAGAGAGCTTGGCAACGCCAATCGAGTATTGACTTCGTTCGGAAGAGGGATAGCTTCAACCGCTCAATAATCTGCTGGGCAGCACAAATGTGCACTTTTTACCCGGCAGCCGAAACCTGCTCTGACAAGCTCTTTACGGGCGCCTTCTTTGTGAATTTATAAAAACAAGGAGGATTACCGATGGGCTACTATCATTCCGATTGGTACCACCACGACGAGCAGCAGGACGCCACGCATTTCTTCAGCTTCGATGATGCGCTGAAGATCGGCTTCAATGTCGATGGACCAGTCCTGACGGTCGATGCCTACACCAACTTCTCCGACGAAGACGACATCGCGCTGGAGCAGCAGGTGGCGCGATTCCTCGGCGGCCTAGCCGACCCGAATGCGGACCCAGACCGCTTCGATGATATCGACGGCACAGACCACTTCATCATCAAGGTCAACACACAGACCGGCGTGGCCGACCTCGCGTTCCGCGATTCGTCAGAGTACAAATTCGACCGCATTGACGCCGACCCATTCCCGACCCAGGAATTTCTCGGCATCATTTCGGGCGGCGACCCGGCCAATCCCGAATTCTACGGCTACGACAATTCCCTGAAGCTGGCGGTCGGGACGGACGGCAGCAGTCTTCGGGTCGAAGCCTACACCAACTACAGCGGGGAAGCCCTCGCGCTCGAAAAAGAAGTTCTGAGCTTCGTCGCTCCGCTGATTGGCCCCGATGCCGACCCGCACCGCTTCGATGCCGATGATGGCACCGATCACTTCATTTTCACGGTCGATGCCAATGGTAGGGCGGACCTGACGTTCGAAGCGGTGGAACTGTCCGATTTCGAAGGCATCGACGCCGAACCCTTCCCGGTCAACGAAATCCTGGCTCTCCTGACCGGCGATGCGCCTGACGGCGGCTATGGCGGCGGCACGGATGTGGGCGAGCACAACAGCCATGACTGGCACCATGAGGCCCGGTGGGATGACGTCCATCACCACTCGGACGATCTGGTTCAGTGCGGCTGAGCCGAAGACGGGGAGCCGCCGCGACCGGCGGCCCCCCGTCTTCGGCGACGGCCGGGCGCGGGTCGATCACCCCGCTGCTTTGAGCAACCGCAACCAGTCACGTCACATGCGGCTGCATTCGACCAGCAACTGGTGCACGTTTGGCCGGTATCCAACAAGCACCTGCGATCTGACTTGCACCAAGGGCGCTTGGTGACCAGCCGCCCAATGGGTGCACTACACTTCACACGGAGGAAACGTCATGCCGTGTCTTTCGCGATTAATCCTGTGTGTGGCTCTGTTTGTGCCGTTCTCACCGACATACAGCCAAGAGCCTGCCGCGAACCGGGGTGAAGGACTGCCCGCGAAGAGCGACTTCCGCATCACCTTCGTAGCGGTCAACCAGCACCCGATGAAGCCGATGATGCTCGACGCGAACCGGACCTTTGCCACCGGCCACGCCGTCATGACGGCGATCAATCAGGAGGGGCGCGGCCTGCTCCACAACGTGGCGGGGCGTTGCACTGCGGCGGTGACCATCGACAATGCAGCCAAGACCATCGGCTACAACGGCTTCTGCGACTACGTGGACAAAGACGGCGACCACGTATTCGAGCGCTACGAGTATCCGACCCAGCCTCAGGCACCCATCTTCAAGGGCAACGCCGAGTGGACGGGCGGCACGGGCAAGTACGCCGGGATATCGGGGCGGATGGACCTGCGGACCTCCCGGCTCCCTGCGCCTGTGGAGGGAGTGTCGCAGACCTCAGGCGAAAAGATCGGCTCCTACTCGATTGAGAATACCTCAGCCTCTCGTTAGGCTTGGTCTCGGGCTCCCTGTTGAGGCGGCTGACTGGATGAACTTCCGCGCCTTCACAAGGAGCCTAGGG
>NZ_BJZU01000093.1 GCF_007992195.1 Methylobacterium oxalidis
CCTGCACCGTCTGCTGGAGGTTGAGCGCGTTCTGCTCCAGCACGTCGGCGTCGACTTCCTCGCTGGTGCTCGCCTCGGGCAGGGCGAGGAGTTCGAGGGAGGGGTGCTCGTAGTCGGCGTTCTCGACCGACGCCACGGGCAGGTGGCGCCCGGCCGGGATCAGGTGGCTGCGCGGCTCCGGCAGGATCGCGCGCGGCGCGACCACCGGCAGGGCCGGGGCAGGAGCAGGGGAGGGGAGTTCGGCCGGCGCCTCGGGGGCGGCCTGCACCTCGGCCTCGGCCGGCATCCCGGCCGGCATCTCGGCGACCTCCGCGACGGGCGCGTCCGCCGGCGGGCCCGCCTCGGGCGCCGCCTTGCTGCGCAGGAGGACGGGGCGGGGGGCGATCGGCTGGGCGGGCGCCCGGACGGGGAGCGCCGCGATGCGGGCGGGCTCGGCCGGCGGCGCGGCCTCGGCCGGGGCCGGCTCCGCCTGAGGGCGGGCGGGGCGGATCGCGGCGCGGGCGGCCATGGCGGACAGGGCGGCGCGCGCCGCGGCGGGCGCGGGGGCCTGGGCCTCCGCCTGGGTCTGGGCCTGGGCCTGGGCCTGGGCGACTTCGGCGGGCGTGCCGGGGCCGAACACCAGGGAGAGGGCAGGGCGGGCGGGCGCCGCGGGGCCGGGCGCGGCAAAGGGCTCCCGGGCCGCTTCGGCGCGGGGCTCCCGGTTTGCCGCGGCGCGGGCCTCGGCCGCCTCCTCGGGGGCGTTGGCCGGGCGCGGCGCCTGGACGTTCTCGAACCGGACCAGCCGCTCCAGCACGTAGACCGGGTTCGGCGGCAGCGAGCGCAGGTGCGAGATGTCGAGGGGCATCGAGACGAAGCGCGACACCGGCACGGCGGAGGCGGCGGGCCGCGTCGGCGCGGCCTCGGGCTCCGCCTCGGCGGCCGCGGCCGGCGCGGAGTCGGCTGGCGCGGACTCGGCTGGCGCGGACGCCTCGGCCTGGATCGCCGCCCAGACCTCGGCGGAGGTCCAGTCCTGGTTGCCGAACCAGGGCTTCACGGCCGACCAGTCGGGCAGGTCGGACCAGTCCCGCTCCTCCGCCGGGGCCGCGACGGGCAGGGCGGCGGCGGGGATCGCGGTCCGGGCCGCGGCCTCCGCGGCGATCTTGGCCGGCTGGGCCGGGCGGCGGTCGGGGGTGCGGAAGAAGCGGACGCCCGGGGGGGCGACGAAGGGCTGGCGCCACAGGGGCACCGGCTCGGCGGGGATCGCGGCGGCCTCGGCGGCGGCGGCCTCGGCGGCGGCGGCGGCCTCCTCGGCGGCGCGCTGGGCGGCCGCCTGCTCGGCCTCGCGGGCGGCGGCCGCCGCCGTCAGGGCGGCCTGCGCCTCGGCCTGGGCGCGGGCCAGCGCCTCGCGCTCCGCGTCGAGGGCGCGCTGGCGGCGCTCCTGCAGGATCGTGTCGGGCGTGCGGGTGTAGCGGACCTGCGCCGGGACCGGGGCGGCGGCGTGCTGGGGCGCGGCGGGCACCTCCGGCGCGATGGCGGCCGGGCGGCGGGGCGAGCGGATCAGCACGCCGGGGCTCGAGGCCGCCACGTCGATGCGGCTCTCGGGCCAGGCGGAGGCGGGCGCCGCCAGCATGTCGGGGCTCGCCCGGTCGTCGAAGACGTGGTCGGGCCAGGCGCCGCGGGGGGCCGCCGGGGCGGCGTGGGACCAGTCCGGCCGCGGCGGCACGTAGCGCGGCACCTCCGGGGGCACCGGCACGGAATCCTCCATCGTGTCCGGTATCGCCTCATGCATCGCCTCATGGGCGCGGTCGCGGCCGACCAGCGCCTGCGGCGGCGTCAGCCAGCTCGGCGCCGGCCGCGTGCCGGCGATGGCGTAGCTCGGGCGCGGGGGCGCGCCGGCGAGCCGGCGGGTCAGGCTCGCGCGGAGCGACATCAGCCGGTTCGCGAGGGCGCCGATCGACAGGCCCGAGCGGTCGCCGCCCCGGCCGGGGCGGGAGGGGTCACGATGAGAGTACGGAGGCCGTCCCGATGCGCGCATGGGTTCTCAGGATTACTCTGACACGGAGGGTCCGCCGGCGATGGCGGCTCCCCGTCAGTTAGGCCGATCGTCGTTAACAGACGCTTGAACCGCCCCTCGCGGCGGGGCGCACCCTCGCGGCGGGGCGCACGCGCGGGCCCGCGGCGGCGGCCTTGAACCTGCGGCGCCTGCTCGGGCCCGCGCCGCGCCCCCGAGCCTGTGGCGCATCCCCGAGCCTGCGGCGCATCCGCGAGCCTGCGGCGCCTGCCCGAGCCTGCGGCGCATCTGCGAGCCTGCGGCGCCTGGGCGCGGAACGATAAGGCGAAGCTCGGACTTTCTGAGACCACGACCACGCGGAACCGGAATCCCTTGAACGCCCTCGCCCGCTCGCTCCTCGCCCTCACCGTCGCCGTCCTGGCCGCCGCGCAGGCGCCGGCGCAGACCGTCCAGCCCGCGCCCGTCGAGGTGGAGGAGCCCGTGCCCGGTCCGCCGCCGCCCCTGCCCGACCTGACCGAGCCGAACTCGCGCGCGGCCGACACCCTCGACGAGCCGGGCGCCCGCTCGGCCATCCCGAAATCGCTCCGGGGCTCCGGCTCCCAGGCCGGCGGGCCGGCCAACGACCTCAACCCGAGCGGCCGGCCGGAAGGGCCGACGAGCCCGAGGGGCGAGCTCGGCAACGTGCTCACCGGCGCCGAGCTGTTCCACGGCAACTATTGCGGGGCCGGGCAGCGCGGGGAGGGCCTGCCGCCGATCGACGACCTCGACGCGGCCTGCCAGCGCCACGACGCCTGCTTCGACGCGGCGGCGAGCCGGTCCTGCGCCTGCAACGCGGTCCTGAAGCGGGAGGCCGCCGCCGTGTCCGAGCGCCCGCGCGTCGCCCTTGAGGTGCGCCGGCGCGCCCTCAGCGTGGTCCAGGCCGCCGAGGTGATGCCCTGCTCGGCCCCCTGAGGGCGGGTTTCCGGGCCTGTCGAAGGGTTTCCGGGCCTGTCCGGGAAGAGGCCCCGCGAACCTTCGGCCCGCGGGGCAAGTTCATTCCATGGAGAAGCCCCGAAAGGCTCTGGTATACTGAATACAAAAGCCCAGCCGCGCAACAGGCGCCTTTTCCTGCCCGTGCGGCCCCCGTCCGGCGGGGGACGGACCCGGCGGCGGCACCGTTCCGGAGCCGTTCACGCGGGCGGCGACAGGATGCCGGCGTGGACAGGTCGCGACCCCGAAGCGGGGGGCGAACCGGAGGAGGGAACCATGACCATCTCGCTCAGAACGCCGTTCCTGGCAGCGGGCCTGCTGATCGCCGGCCTCGGCGCCGCCGCGGCCGCGCCCGGCCTGCCGCAGGCCGGCAGAGGGCTCGCCGAGGGGCTGGCCCAGGGCGCCACGCCGGTGGCGATGTGCGGATATTCCTGCCGCCGCGGCGGCCGCTACATCCCCGGCCCGCCGAGCGTCTGCTACGAGGAGGGCCTCAACTACTGCGGCTCGTCGCGCGACGTCGGGCCCCGCCGCTTCTACGACGGCTACGACCGCGGCTACGTGCGCCGCTACGATCGCTACGAGCGCTACTGACCCCGGCCGCGGCGGGGGCGCGGCCGGCCCCGCCCGCGCCGCGCCTCCCGCGTCCGGCCCGGAAGGAGACGGCATGGCGTTCGAGCCGGAGGCGGCGACCTACCCGCCCCTCGACGTTCCGAAGCCGGTGGCCGAGGGCGTCTGGATCGTCGACAGCGGGCCGCTGCGCGTCCTGGGGATGCCGCTTCCGGTCCGGATGACGGTGCTGCGCCTCGCCGACGGCGGGCTCTGGCTGCATTCCCCGACGCGCTACGACCCGGACCTGCACGAGGCCCTGGAGGCGCTCGGGCCGATCCACCACCTCGTGGCGCCCAACAGCGCGCACTGGACCTTCGTGGCGGCCTGGCAGCGCCACTGCCCGGACGCGCGGGTCTGGGCGGCGCCGGGCCTGCGCGCGCGCCCCCAGGTCCGCCGGTCGGATCTGCGCATCGACCACGACCTGCCGGATGCGGCGCCGCCCGAGTGGTCCGGCGAGATCGGGCAGGTGGTGGTGCCCGGCCGCCTCGGCTTCCGCGAGGTGGCCTTCCACCACCGGGCCTCGCGCACCCTGGTGCTCACCGACCTCGTCCTGAATCTCGAGCCCGAGCGGCTGCCGGCCCTCGCGCGCCCCCTCGCCCGCCTGATCGGCGTCACCGCGCCGGACGGTCGGGCGCCGGCCTACCTGCGCGCCGTCGTGAAGCTCGCCGGCCGCCCGGCCGCCGAGGCCGCCCGGCGCCTCGTGGCCTTCCGGCCGGACCGGGTGATCTTCGCCCACGGGCGCTTCTTCGAGCACGACGGCGCGGCCCGGCTCGCCCGCTCCCTCGCCTGGCTTCTGCCCCGCTGAGATCGTCCGCCCGGGACCCCTGGCGCGTCGGGCCGGCCCTGCCCGGGCCGGCAGCCCTTGACGCCTGCGCACAGCCTCTCCTATCAGATATAGCACAAGCTATAAAGATAAGGGGCTACCATGCCTGTTGCCTTCCTCCGGCGGGTGAAGCCGGCCGCGCTCGCCGCCGGCGCCATCCTCGCCGGGGCGCTCCTGGCGGGCGGGGCGGCCTCGGCGCAGACGGCGCCGAGCGCCGCCGAGAACCTCTCGCCCGGCGGCATCGACAGCGAGCACCTGTTCGGCTTCGTGGAGGGCAGCGACCTCGGCGTGCCGGGGGAGGTGGAGCTCGAATGGGAGACGAGCGGGCGGATCGGGCGCCGGCTCGGCCGCTTCCTGGCGGTCGATTCGAGCCTCGCCCTCAAGATGCCGCTCAGCAGCGACTTCCGCCTCGCGCCGGGCCTCACCTTCAACGCCTACGACATCGGTGCGCCGGCCCGCACCACGGGCGGCTTCAACGGCGGCTTCCTGGAGGCGCGCCTGCGCCTCCTCGACCGCCGCACGGCGCCCCTCGGCCTGACCCTCGGCATCGTGCCGAGCTACGGCAGCGTCGACGGCGTCACCGGCGGCCCGGGGCGCAGCTACGGCACCGACCTCGTCCTGCTGGCCGACCGGGAACTGATCCCGGACCGGCTCGTGGCGGCGCTGAACGCGAGCCTCGGCTTCGCCTCGACGCGCGCGGACGGCGCAGGCCCCGCGCACGGCTCCGGCCTGGAGGTGGCGGGCGCGCTCGCCTACCAGGTGCGGCCCGGCCTCTTCCTCGGCGGCGAGGCGCGCTACGCGCGGGCCTACGGCGACCTCACCCTCGGGCGGCTCGCCGGGGCGGCGGCCTATCTCGGCCCCACCCTCTACGCGAGCCTGTCGCCGCGGGCCTGGGTCTCGCTGGCCTGGAACCTCCAGGTCGCGGGCCGCGAGCAGGGCGCGCCGGGCGCGCTCGACCTCACGAACTTCGACCGGCACCAGGTGCGGCTGCGGGTCGGCTACAGCTTCTGAGGCCGGCCTTCCCCGAGGGCGCGCCTCAGGCCGGGAAAGTGCAGGCCGGAAGGTTTCAGGTCAGGAGGTCGCGGTGCTCCTTGTGCGCGCGCAGCCACGCCCCGGCGTAGCCGCACAGGGCCGCGATCCGCCGGCCCTCGCCCCGGGCCGCGCGGGCGACCGCGTGCATCAGCCGGTCCGAGGCGCCGGTGCCGCGCAGGGGCGGCGGCGCGTAGACGTAGAGGATGACGAGGAGGCCGTCCCGCCGCTGGTAGTCGGCGAAGACCACCTGCCCGTCCACGTCGAGTTCGAACCGGCTGCGCTCCGCGTTGTCGTGCATGGATCTCTCGCGATCGGGTCGTCCCACGGGATGATAGGAACGCGCATCCCCGCGCGGGAGGCCCGGCCCCCTCAGGGCCGGGGCAGCATGCGGTCGCTGACGATGCGGCGCTGGATCTCGCTGGTGCCCTCGAAGATCGTCGTCAGCCGCGCGTCGCGCCAGTAGCGCTCGACCCGGCGCTCGGTGGTGTAGCCGTTGCCGCCGTGGAGCTGCATCGCCTGGTTCGTCACCCGCACCGCCATCTCGGTGGCGACGAGCTTCACCATGGCCGACTCGCTCTCGGCGGGCTCGCCCTGGTCGAGGAGGTGCGCGACCTGGCACCAGAAGGCGCGGGCCTGCGCCACCTCGGCGGCCATGTCGGCGAGCGCGAAGCGCAGCGCCTGGAAGTCGGCGATCGGGTGGCCGAACTGCTCGCGCTCCTGCAGGTAGGCCTGAGTGTCCTCGACCGCGGCGCGGGCGACGCCGACGGCGCGGGCCGCCGTGTGGACGCGGGCGATGTTGAGGCCCCGCTGCACGGCCGCGAAGCCGCCCGAATCGGCGTCCGCGCCCTCGTCGCCGTAGAGGCCGGTGAGGCGGTCGCTCTCGGGCACCCGCACGCCGTCGAGTTCGAGCTGCCAGGTGAGGAAGCCGTGGTACCCGACCTTGTCGATCGGGTGGCCCGTCATGCCGGCCGGGAAGGTGCCGGGCTCCTTGACGACGAGGAAAGGCTCGAGCCCCGCCGAGCGCGGCTCGCCGGGCTCCGGGTCGCGGGTGCGGGCGAGCACCTCGATGAAGTCGGCGGCGAGCGCGAAGCCCGCCCAGCGCTTGGTGCCGGTGAGGACCCAGGTGTCGCCCTCGCGCACGGCGCGCGTGCGCACGCCGGCGAGGTCGGAGCCGGCGGTCGGCTCGGAGAGCGAGATGCTGCCGATCCAGGCGCCGCGGGCGGACCTGCGCAGCAGGTCGAGGCGGCGGGCGTCGTCGAGGGTCTGGGTGCCGAGCCCCTGGCCGCGGGCGAGGATGCTGCCGACCGAGAGCCAGGCCCGGGCGAGCTCCTCGGAGACGAGGCAGTACTCGAAGACGCCGAGGCCGAGGCCGCCGTGCTCGGCCGGGATGGTGATGCCGAACCAGCCCTTCTCCGCCATCGCATCGATGAGCGAGCGGGGCATCTCGGCCTTGTGCCGGTCGAGCTCGTCGGCGAGCGGGAGCACCACGTCGCGGGCGAAGCTGCGGGCCTCGCGCTGCAGGGCGAGGCGGGCCTCGGTCCGCCAGGGGGACAGGATCTCGGGAGGGCGCGGCGCGTAGCGGTCCTGATCCTTCGGCATGCTCTCCCCCACCCCGGGCCGGTCCCGACGGCCGACCGCCCGGATTACCTATGGCGTGCGGGCCGGACGGCCACGCCGCGCGGGGTCAGGCGGGAGGGATCAGGGGATCAGGGCGTTGAGCAGCGGCGCCGTGACGAGGCCCATCGCGAAGACGACGATGCACATGCGGCGGAACTGGAGATCGTTGACCATCGATGCCTCTCCTGGGGCTGTGCCTCAGCCCGCGGCGCATCTCGTAGCGGTCTGCGATTGCGCGGTTGTTTCGTGCCACGGCCACGATTGTTTCGTTGTGACGTGGCGCACACGGCGCGGGGGAGAGCCGCAATCCCCGCCGGAAAGACCCCGCGAGGAAGATTCGCCTCCGGTCAGGACGTCCGAAAGAATCTGTACAGTCCCTGAGATCGAAGGCGGGACCGGCGGTGCCGGCCCGGAATATTGTCTGGCTTCTGTGACCGGCGTCCGCGGATGATCGGCGTGGAAATTAGCGAAAGCGAATTTACTGCGCGGGCGAAATACTAGACTCTCGGCGAGATCGGGAGGCAGTCATGACACATGATCCTCGCTGCTGGTTCGGCATCCACGCGTGGCGACCCGCCGAATGGCCGCCGGAGCTCGTGGAACGTCTCAGGTCCCGGGGCTGGAGCACCCAGACATCCTCGCGCTTCGAGCATTGCCCGCGCTGCGGCAGCAGCCGGACCATGCTGGCCGAGCCCGTGATGCCCGACAGCCGGCACATGGTGCAGGCCGGCTCCTGACCGGCCTCAGCCGCGCTCCTCCGGCGCCTTGCGGCGGTGGGCGATCGCCAGGGCCGCGAGCCCGCCGAGGCCGCAGCCCGCGGCCTTGACGGCGAAGTCCGCCACGCGGCCGTGGCGCGTCGGCTGCAGCATCTGCAGGATCTCGAGCAGGCCCGCGGCGGCGAGCGTGAGCGCCAGCACCTGCCAGCGCCGGCGCGGGTAGCCGGCCGCGAACAGGAAGCCGAGCAGGGCGAAGGCGCCGAAGCGCTCCAGCGAGACCGGCGCCGCCGAGACGGGGCGGTAGCCGATGGGCGCGAGCGTGACGACGAGGAGGGCGGCGAGCAGCAGCCACGCGAGAGGGCGCGCGGCCGCGGACATCCGTGTCAAACCGATCGCTCCCCGCATCCTGGACCAGAGCGGGGATTGTGAGCCGGCGCGTCGATCCGCGGAGTGCGAGACCGCACAACGGCTTGGCCGGAGCGGCTTACAGCGGCCCGGCGCTGTCAGGGCTCGCGGGCTTGCCAGCGGCGCCTTTGCGGATACGCTGTCCCTCCTTTGCGTATTCGGGTAAGGTCATGACGGACAACGACCGCGCTTTTCTGGCCGAAATCAAGAACAAGACTTCGCGGCCGAACCGGAACGACGTTAAAAGACTTCGCGAGATCCTGAGCCGTATGCGCTGGGACCAGATCTTCGAGGTGAAGGCCCCGCGCGGCCAAGCTGCGCTGCGCGCGTCCTGAACCCGGCGCTGCGCGCGTCCTGAACCCTGCGCTGCGCGCGTCCTGAGCCTCGCCCGGCCGCCGGCACGGCCTCGCCCGTCCCCGGGCGATCCGGCGGTGCGCGGCCGGGCTCCCGCGGGCCCGGCAGGCGAGGGCTGAGCGCCCGCATGGCGGCCGTGCGTGAACGGAAAGCGTCCGCACGCCGTTGGTGACGTCAGCGTTGGCGTTCCGAGGCCGTTCCATGTCTCCCGGCAGGCACTTCACTGAATTCGCGTCGCAGGTCGCGCGCGGCGCGGGCAAGCCGGTCACCTTCGCCCTGAGCATCACCGTGATCCTGCTCTGGGCCGTGACCGGGCCGCTGTTCCACTACTCGGACACCTGGCAGCTCATCATCAACACCGGCACGACCATCGTGACCTTCCTGATGGTGTTCCTGATCCAGAACACGCAGAACCGCGACGGCGCCGCGATCCAGGCCAAGCTCGACGAGCTGATCCGGGCGAGCGCGGCCCAGAACCGCTACATCGGCATCGAGAGCCTGACCGAGGAGGAGCTCGACGACCTGCGCCGCCGCTGCGCCTCCCGCGCCGCGCCCGACGCCTGCGAGGCGGCCGAGATCGCCAACGAGCGCGCCGACCGCAAGGCGCGGGACGCCGCCCGCCGCGCCGGGGGCGCGCCGCACTATCCGGCCTGAGCGCCCGGGCGCCGCGCCGGTCCGAAAAGCCGCGCCGGTCCGAAAAAAGGCCGCTCCGAGGAGCGGCCCGAGTCTTGGGAGGAAACGCCCGGAAAGGGCCCGCCGGACGGGAACGCCTGTCTCGCCCAGCCTTCGGAGAACCTCAGGAATCCGGGATCGTTCCCCGCCTCCACAGGTCTCATCCGGCCCCGCGCCGGGAGGTGGGAGAGCCTCGCCGGGGCGTGACAGAGCCTCGCCGGGGCGTGCCGGGACCGCGCGCGGCGGGCAGCGCCTGGGGCGCGTCCGCCCAGCCCGCGAGGTCGGGCAGCCCCGCCTCCAGCACGCCGCGCACGGTGAAGTCCTGCGCCGAGGCGGCCCCAGCGAGCGCCTCCCACGACAGAGGCATGGCGAGGCTCGCCGCGGGCTTGGCGCGGGTCGAGAACGGCATCACCGCGGTGGCGCCCCGCTCGTTGCGCAGGTAATCGACGTAGATCCGGCCCTCGCGGTCCGCCTTGGCGGCGCTCGCCGTGAAGCGCCCCGGCGCCTCGCGCGCCAGCGCCCGCGCCACGGCCTCGGAATAGGCGGCGGCCCGGCGCCAGCCCGATCGGGCGGGCACGAGCGGCACGACGACGTGGACGCCCTTGCCGCCCGAGAGCATCGGCCAGGCGGCGAGTCCGTCCGCGGCGAGCCGGTCGCGGACCGCCTGCGCGGCCTCGATCACGGCCCCGAAGGGCAGGGCGGGATCCGGGTCGAGGTCGAGGACGAGACGGTCGGGCGCGGTGATCGCCCCGGCCCGCGAGCCCCAGCCGTGGAATTCCAGCACGCCCATCTGGACGAGGCCGAGGAGCCCCGGCAGGTCGTCCACCGCCACGTGCTCGCCCGGGCTGCCGCTGGCCTCCCGCAGCCGGACCCGGCGGACCGTGCCGGGCAGGCCGGACCCCGCATGCTGCTGGACGAAGCAGCGCTCGCCGACGCCGCGGGGGCAGCGGATCAGGGTGAGGGGGCGCCCGCGCATCTGCGGCAGCATCAGCGGCGCGACGCGCTCGTAGTAGGCGACGAGGTCGCGCTTGCTCACATGCGCCTCGGGGTAGGGCTCCCGGCCGGGGCTGGTGATGCGCACGCCGTGGCGCAGGAGCGCGCCGGCGGGGTCCGCGAGTCCGGACCGCGCGGCGCGCTTCGGAGCGTCGGCGGCCCGCGCGGGCGCGGCGGGCGCGGCGGGCGCGGCGGATCGCGCGCCCTTCGCGCGGGCAGGCTTGGCACGGGGTTCACCCTCGGGCGCGTCCGGCGCCGCCCGGCCGCCGGAGGCCGTGCCGGCGATCTCCTCCATCGTGCGGCCGCTGGCCACGCTCGCGGCGTGCGCCTGCGTCAGGTCGAGGTCGGTGCGCGCCTCCGCGTCCTCGATCTTGCGCAGGAGCCAGTTCTCGCGGGTCCCCTCCGCCTTGCCCCGCATCCGGATCAGCATCCAGGCGCCGCGCATGCGCTCGCCCTCGAGGCGGAAGCGCAGGCGCCCGGCTGCGAGACCGGCGCGGGGGTCGCCCTCCGGCACCCAGCGGCCCCGGTCCCACAGCATCACGGTGCCGCCGCCGTACTGGCCGGCGGGGATCGTGCCCTCGAAGGCCGCGTAGGAGAGGGGATGGTCCTCGGTGCGCACGGCGAGGCGCTTCTCGGCGGGGTCGAGGCTCGGGCCGCGGGTCACGGCCCAGCTCAGGAGGACGCCGTCGAGCTCCAGCCGGACATCGTAGTGGAGGCGGCGCGCCGCGTGCTTCTGCACGAGGAAGCGGTCACCGCCCCCGCGCCCCGGCCGGCCGCGGGGCTCGGCGGTCCGCGCGAAGTCGCGCTTGGCGTTGTAGGCGGACAGGTCCGGTTCGGAGGTCGGCATTTGGTAGGTCGGCATTTGGGAGGTCGGCATGGGGCGGTCCGGCGCTCGTGTGGCCCCGCGGGCCGGTCGCGGCCCGGGCCTCCCTCAACGCCGCAGGGCCCTCAGACGTTCGGCGCCGCCACCCGGTTGCGCAGGCCCGCGATCACCGCCTTCAGGATGTCGGCGCCCGCATCCTCGCCCGGCGGGGCCGCGTTCCGGCCGCGCACCGCGTAGATCCGCTCGTGCACGAAGGCGAGCTTGGCGATCACGGCGGGCGTGAGCTTGAACGGGTAGAGCGAGGCCTGCCCCATGCTGCGGCTGAGCGAGTTCACCGCGTAGGTGAGCGGCAGCCACGCCTCGATCAGGCGGTCGAGGTCGGGTGTGCGGTGGGGGTCGAAGTCGATCACCACGGGCTCGGCCGGCCCGTGGCGCAGGCGTGGGCGCACGTGCAGCTCGAAGGTCGAGGCGGTCTCGATCGTGTCGACCATGTGCAGGTAGTGCGCCCAGGTCTCCGCGAAATCCTCCCAGGGGTGGCTCGTGGCATAGGCCGAGACGTAGGATTCCTCCCAGTTCCCCGGCGCGCCCTCGGCGTAGTGGCGCTGCAGCGCCGCCCCGTAATCCCGGCTCTCGTCCCCGAACAGGGCGCGGAAGGTCCACAGGCTCGGGTCGTCGCGCACCAGGACGTTCCAGAAATAATGCCCGACCTCGTGGCGGAAATGGCCGAGCAGCGTCCGGTAGTACTCGCCGAACAGCAGGCGGCGGCGCTCGCGCTCGACGTCGTCGGCCTCGGCGATGTTGAGGGTGATGAGCCCGTCGAGGTGCCCCGTCAGCACGGGCGGGCCGATCAGGTAGCTCTCGGCCGGGTCCACCAGGAAGTCGAAGGCGAGGCCGGCCGGGTCCTCGGCACGGGTCGGCAGCGGCAGGTCGAGGCGCAGCAGCGAGTAGAACAGCCGGTGCTTGGCGGCCTCGATCTGGCGCCAGCGGGTCAGGTTCCAGGGGATCGTGAGGTCGGGCACCACCCGGTTGTGGCGGCAGGTGGTGCAGTAGATCCCGGGCTCGTCCTCGGGCACCAGCCAGTTGCAGGCTCCGTAGGCCGCGTTCGCGCAGAAGCGGACCTTGCGGCCGGGCGCCGCGTAGGCGTGGAAGGTCGGCGCGCCGCCCGCCTGCGGGTGGGCGGAGGGCCCGGACGGCTCCAGCGCCGAGACCTCGTGAATCTGGCAGACGTAGCCGAGGCGCCGCTCGCAGCTCTCGCAGGCCGTGCTCTCGAAGGAGACGGGCTGGTCGCAGGCCTGGCACTGGAAGATCTTCATGGCGGGATCCGGGGCCGCGGCGGGGCCGGCCGCCCTACCGAGCGACAAGGCGGCTTGCCCGCCAAAGTTCCCGGCAGCCCCGGGGCGTGGCGCCCCGCAGCACGGAACTTGCTTGGCCGGACCTCTCCCCGGCCTGGCCGGGCTCGGGACCCTCGGCCGACTCCGCCCGTGCTATCCTGGCGGGAGAATCCCGGCGGGATCCGGTCCCGTCGGCCTCGAACCCGCAGCGGGCCCATGCCAACGGCCCATGTCCCCGGCCCATGTCCCCGCGAGACCGGAGCGCCCGTGTCGATCAAAGCCGCCCTGCACCACGTCACCCACTACCGCTACGACCGGCCGATCGCCCTCGGGCCGCAGGTGGTGCGCCTGCGCCCGGCGCCGCACGCGCGCACGAAGGTCCCGGCCTACGCCCTCAAGGTGACGCCGGCCAACCACTTCGTGAACTGGCAGCAGGACCCGCACGGCAACTGGCTGGCCCGGCTCGTCTTCCCCGAGCGGACGAGCGAGCTGAAGGTCGAGGTCGACCTCACCGCCGACCTGTCGGTGATCAACCCGTTCGACTTCTTCCTGGAGGAGTACGCCCAGACCTGGCCCTTCGCCTACGCGGAGGACCTCGCCGCCGAGCTCCTGCCCTACCGCCGGCCCGAGGACGCGGACGGGCCGGAGATGGAGGCGTTCCTGAAGCGGCTGCCGCGGGAGAGCGGGACCGTCTCCTTCCTCGTCGCGCTCAACGAGCTCGTGCGGTCCGCGGTCGCCTACGGGGTGCGCATGGAGCCCGGCGTGCAGGCGCCGGCCGAGACCCTGACCCTGGGGAGCGGCTCCTGCCGCGACTCGGCCTGGCTCCTCGTGCAGGTGCTGCGCCGGATCGGCCTCGCCGCCCGCTTCGTCTCCGGCTACCTGATCCAGCTCGTGCCCGACACCACCGCCGTCGACGGGCCGGAGGGCACCAAGACCGACTTCACGGACCTGCACGCCTGGGCCGAGGTCTACCTGCCCGGCGCCGGCTGGGTCGGGCTCGACGCCACATCCGGCCTGTTCTGCGGCGAGGGCCACATCCCGCTCGCCGCGACCCCGCACCACAGCTCGGCCGCGCCGATCTCCGGCCTCGCCGAGCCTGCCGGCGTCGAGTTCGGCTTCGAGATGACGGTGACCCGCGTGGCCGAGGCGCCGCGCATCACCAAGCCCTTCTCGGACGCGGTCTGGGCCGCGATGGACCGGCTCGGCGAGCGGGTCGACGCGGACCTCGCCGCGCAGGACGTGCGCCTGACCATGGGCGGCGAGCCGACCTTCGTGTCGGTGGACGATTTCGAGAGCCCGGAATGGAACGCCGCGGCGGTCGGCCCGACGAAGCGGGCGCTCGCCGACAAGCTGATCCGGCGCCTGCGGGCCCGCTTCGCGCCCGGCGGCATGCTCCATTACGGCCAGGGCAAGTGGTACCCCGGCGAGAGCCTGCCGCGCTGGGCCTTCGCCCTCTACTGGCGCCGGGACGGCGAGCCCGTCTGGCGCGACGCGTCGCTGATCGCCGCCGAGGACGGGCCGCGCGACGCGACCGGGCCGGAGGCCGAGGCCCTGATCGCGGGAATCGCCCGCCGGCTCGAACTGGCGGACTTCGTGATCCCGGCCTACGAGGACCCGACCTACTGGTCCGAGCGGGAGGTGGAGCTTCCCGAGAACGTGACGGCCGCGGCCCCTGAGCTCGCGAGCGCCGAGGACGACGCCCGCATGCGCCGCGTGTTCGCGCGGGGCCTCGGCGAGCCGGCCGGCTACGTGCTGCCGCTCGCCAGCCTGCCCACGGGGCGCGACGGGGGCGGGGACCGGGTCTGGATCTCGGAGCCCTGGGCGTTCCGCCGGGGGCAGGCCCTGCTGACGCCCGGCGACTCGCCGCTCGGCTTCCGCCTGCCGCTCGCCTCGCTGCCGCACGTGCCGCCGGAGCACTACCCCTACTACCAGCCGCAGGACCCGCTGGAGGAGCGCGGGGACCTGCCCGGGACAGAGACGCCCGGGAAGGGTTCGGCCGGGAAGGGATCGCCGGAGGGGCATCCGGGCGCGGCCACCCGCAACGGGGCCGGCGTCACCGGCGTGGCGGTGCGCACGGCGCTCGCCGTCGAGCCGCGGGACGGCATCCTGCACGTCTTCATGCCGCCGCTGCAGCGCGCCGACGAGTACGTGGCGCTCCTCGGCCTCGTCGAGGCGGCCGCCGCCGAGACCGGCCGGAGCGTCCACATCGAGGGCTACGAGCCGCCCTACGACCCGCGCCTCGGCGTCATCAAGGTGACGCCCGACCCCGGCGTGATCGAGGTCAACGTGCACCCGGCCGCGACCTGGCGGGAGGCGGTGGCGATCACGAGCGACCTCTACGCCGACGCCCGCGAGACCCGGCTCGGCGCCCAGAAGTTCATGATCGACGGGCGCCACACGGGGACGGGGGGCGGCAACCACGTGGTGATGGGCGGCGCGAGCCCGGACGATTCGCCCTTCCTGCGCCGGCCCGACCTCCTCAAGAGCCTCGTCCTCTACTGGCAGCGCCACCCCGCCCTGTCCTACCTGTTCTCGGGCCTCTACATCGGCCCGACGAGCCAGGCCCCGCGCATGGACGAGGCCCGCCACGACGGGCTCTACGAGCTCGAGATCGCGCTGGCGCAGGTGCCCGCGCCCGACGACCCCAACATCCCGCGCTGGCTCGTCGACCGGATCTTCCGCAACATCCTCGTGGACGTGACCGGCAACACCCACCGGGCCGAGATCTGCATCGACAAGCTCTACTCGCCGGACGGCCCGACCGGCCGGCTCGGCCTCCTGGAGTTCCGCGGCTTCGAAATGCCGCCGGACCCGCGCATGAGCCTCGCCCAGCAGCTCCTGCTGCGGGCGCTGGTGGCCTGGCTGTGGCGCGAGCCGCAGGGGGGCTCCTGTGTCCGCTGGGGCACGGCCCTGCACGATCGCTTCATGCTGCCGCATTTCCTCTGGGCCGACTTCCTCGGCGTGCTGGAGGATCTCGCCCGCGCGGGCTACGCGTTCGACCCGGCGGCCTTCGCGGCGCAGCGCGAGTTCCGCTTCCCCGTCTTCGGCCGCGTCGAGCACGGCGGCGTCACGCTGGAGCTGCGCCAGGCGCTGGAGCCCTGGCACGTCCTGGGCGAGGAGGGGGCGATCGGTGGCACGGTGCGCTACGTCGACAGCTCGGTGGAGCGCCTGCAGGTCAAGGTCGGCGGCTTCGTGCCGGGCCGCCACGTCATCGCCTGCAACGGCCGGCGCCTGCCCATGACCGGCACCGGCACGGCGGGCGAGGCGGTGGCGGGCCTGCGCTTCAAGGCGTGGCAGCCCGCCTCCTCGATGCACCCGACGATTCCCCCCCACGCGCCGCTCACCTTCGACATCCTCGACGCCTGGAGCGGGCGCGCGCTCGGCGGCTGCCGCTACCACGTCGCCCATCCGGGCGGGCGCAACTACGAGACCTACCCGGTCAACACCTACGAGGCGGAGGGGCGCCGCCTCGCCCGCTTCCAGGCCCAGGGCCACACCCCCGGCCGGGTGGAGATGCCGCGCGAGGAGGGCAACCCCGAGTTCCCGCTCACCCTCGACCTGCGCGTGCCGGCGCCCCGATGAGCGCGGACCGGACGGCGGACGGGGCGGACCCCGCCGAGCGGATCGCCCGCTGGACGGGCGCCTACCGCCCGAGAGCCGGCCTGCCCGACGAGTTCCTCGGGCCGGACGGGCGCCCCCGCGGCGCCTGGCCCGCCCTCCTCGACCGGCTCGGGCGCCTGTCCGAGCGCGAGATCATGGCCCGCTTCGTCTCGGCGGAGCGGCACATCCGTGACGCCGGCATCTCCTATCGGATCTACGGCGACCAGCGCGAGCACGCCTGGCCGCTCGGCTCGCTGCCCCTCGTGATCGAGGCGCGGGAGTGGCGGGACCTCGCCGAGGGCCTCGTGCAGCGGGCCGAGCTGATGGAGGCGATCCTCGCCGACGTCTACGGCCCCGGCCGCCTCGTCGCCGAGGGGCTGCTGCCGGCCGCGCTGGTGGCGGGAAGCCCCGAGTTCCTGCGCCCGCTCCAGGGCGTCGCGCCGCCGGGCGGGCGCTACCTCAAGCTCTACGCCGCCGATATCGGGCGCGGCCCGGACGGGCGCTGGCACGTCCTGGCCGACCGCACGCAGGCCCCCTCCGGCCTCGGCTACGCGCTCGAGAACCGGATGGTGCTGACCCGCGCCTTCCCGGACCTCTACCAGGACCTCCACGTCGAGCGCCTGCCCGCCTTCTTCCAGGCCTTCCGGCAGGCGCTGGCCGCGGGCGCCGAGCGGGCCGAGCCGCGCATCTGCCTGCTCACCTCCGGCCCCTTCTCCTCGACCTACGTCGAGCAGGCCGCGCTCGCCCGCTACCTCGGCCTGATGCTGGTGGAGGGCGACGACCTCGTGATGCAGGACGGGCGACTGCACGTGCGCACCGTCTCCGGCCTGAAGCGCGCCGACGTGCTCTGGCGGCGCATCGACGCCGACTACCTCGACCCGCTGGAGCTGAACCCGGCCTCCCGCCTCGGCATCCCCGGCGTGCTCGAGACCCTGCGCAACGGCAGCCTCGTGATGGGCAACATGCCAGGCTCCGGCATGGTCGAGTCGGGCGCGCTCGCCGCCTACCTGCCGGGCCTCGCCCGGGCGCTGCTCGGCCAGGATCTCCGGCTCGAGAGCCCGCGCACCTGGTGGTGCGGCGACCCGGACGGGCTCGCCCACGTGCGCGACCATCTCGACGGCCTGACGCTCCGGCCAGCCGCGACCCCGACCCGGGGCGCCGGGCGCGACGCGATCCTCGGGCCCTCGGCCATCGCGGCCGAGCGGGCGCGGGTGGTCGAGGCGCTGCGCGACCGGCCCTTCGACTACGTGGGGCAGGAGCCGGCGCCGCTCTCGACCATGCCGGGCTGGGAGCGCACGGACGAGGGCCTGCGCTTCGTGCCCCGGCCCTTCGCCCTGCGCGTCTTCGCGGCGGCCACGCCCGAGGGCTGGCGCGTCCTGCCCGGCGGCTTCTGCCGGATCTCGGAGCGCCCGGACGTCGACCCGATCGAGATGCGCCTCGGCATCCGGGCCGCCGACGTCTGGGTCCTGTCGGACACGCCCGTCGACGCGCCGACGCTGGCCCTCCAGGCGCGCCCCCGCGTGCGCCGCATCGCCGGGCACCTGCCCTCGCGGGCCGCCGACGGCCTGTTCTGGTTCGGCCGCTACACCGAGCGGGCCGAGGCGGTGATCCGCCTCGTCCTGGCCCACCTCGTCAGCGTCGGCGAGGCGGTCGTCACCGACATCACGGGCGACGTCCGGGCCCCGGCCGCCCAGCGCCTGCGCGCGATCCTGGCCGAGTGGGGCGCGGTCAGCGCCCCCGGCCTGCCGACCGCGGCGCTCGCCCGGGAGGCGCTGATCGGGCGCGACATCCACGGCTCGGCCCGCGCCCACACCGAGCGGGCGCGCCGCAACGCCGCGACGCTGCGCACCCGGCTCTCCGGCGAGGCCTGGCGCGTGCTCGCCGACCTCACGGACCTGCTCTCCCTCGACGAGGGGCGCGGCTTCGCCGAGGCGCAGCTCCTCGGCCGTGCCGAGCGGGCGCTCAGCCACCTCGCCGCCCTCTCGGGCCTGACGCAGGAGAACATGAGCCGGGCGGCGGGCTGGCACTTCGTCGATCTCGGCCGGCGCATCGAGCGGGCGATCAACACCTGCTCCTTCGCGATCGCGCTGGCGGGGGACGAGGCCAGCGCCGACGACCTCGGGGTGATGCTCGGCCTGTGCGACTCGCAAGTGACCTACGGCTCGCGCTACATGCAGGGCGTGGCCCTCGAGCCGGTGCGCGACATGGTGCTCCTCGATCCGTTCAACCCGCGCTCGGTCGCCTTCCAGGTGGAGGCGATCCTGCGACACCTCGACGACCTGCCGGCGCTCGCCGCGGACGGCATCCCCGAGCCGCACCGCCGGCTCGCCGCCCGGATCGGCGCCGAGTTCGCGGGCTGCGAGGCGGCCGATCTCGACGGCGTCGCCATGGCGCGCCTGGAGAGCGACCTCGAGCGCCTCGCCGACGCCGTGGCGGGACGCTACTTCCCGAACGGGCCGCAGGGCCTGCGCCCGGAGAAGCTCGCGGGGCTGGCGTGATCTACACGCTGCGCCACCTCACGGCCTACCGCTACCGCCGGCCCGTCCGCTTCGCCCGCTGCTCGATGCGCCTGCGCCCCCGGGACGGCGAGGGCCAGATCGTGCTGGAGAGCCGGGTCACGATCAGCCCGGAGCCGCGCACCCGCACCGTGCGCCGGGACGCCTTCGGCATCGAGACCGTCTCGATCACCCTCGATGCGCCCCACACCGAGTTCCGCGTGGAGGCGCTCTCCCGCGTCGACGTCGCGCGCCCGCCGCTGCCGGAGCCCGAATCCGGCCCCTCCTGGGAGGCGGTGCGCGCGGCCGCGCTCGCCGAGCGCAGCCTCGGCCCGGACGCGCCGGCCCATTTCCTGTTCCCGAGCGCGCGGGTGCCGCTCGTGCCCGCCGTGACGGAGTACGCGCGGGCGAGCTTCCCGCCGGGGCGGAGCGCCTACGGCGGCGCCGTCGAGCTGATGCACCGGATCGGCGCGGATTTCCGGTTCGACGCGAAGGCCACCACGGTCTCGACGCCGCTCGCCGAGTCCTTCGCCCTGCGGGCGGGCGTCTGCCAGGACTTCGCCCACATCATGATCGCGGGCCTGCGCGGCCTCGGCCTGCCGGCGGCCTACATGGGCGGGTACCTGCGCACGACGCCCCCGCCCGGCCGGCCGCGCCTGCGCGGGGCCGACGCGAGCCACGCCTGGGTGGCGCTCTGGTGCGACGGGGTCTGGCACGGCCTCGACCCGACCAATGGCGTCGGCGTGCGGGATCACCATATCGTGGTGGCGCGCGGCCGCGACTACGGCGACGTCTCGCCCATCGACGGCATCGTCACGGCCTCGGGCCCGCAGAAGCTCAGGGTCGAGGTCGACGTGGTGCCGGAGGACGAGCCGATGCCGGAGGAGGGGCCGGTGCCGCAAGGGGCCGAGCAAGGGGTCGAGCAAGGGGCCGAGCACGAGGCCGAGCACGAGGCCGGGATCGCCGAGGAGGCGTTCGTCGCCTGAGAGCGGGCCGGACGTCCGCCGCCGGGCCTCGGGCCCGGCACAGGCATCCGGCAGTCGGGCCCGGCATGGACTTTTGGCCACCGGATCGATATGGCGCGCGGTCCCGGAGCGCGAATCGCGGGGGGGAGACGGACAGGTGCTGGTTCAGACGCAAGCGCGGCAGGCGATCCTCGACTTCATCGCCGGCCGCAATCCCGGCCTCGCGCCCGGTGCCGTGACGGGGCAGACCTCGCTCGTGACGAGCGACGCCCTCGACTCCATCGGCGTGCTCGACCTCGTGCTCGATCTCGGCGAGCGCTTCGGCGTGGAGATCGACGACGCGGCGTTCGACCTCGAGAACTTCGAGAGCGTCGACGCGCTCGCCCGCTACATCGCGGCCCGGTCCGCCCGCCCCGCGCATGCCGCGGCATGAGGCGCGCGGACGCTTCGACACGGCCGCCGCGCGCCCGGCGCTGAGGCGGTCCGGGCCCTCGCGGCCGGCCCCGGCCGGCGCGGGTCCGCGGAGATGACCGCACCCGTCCTGCTGCACGACCTCCTCGACGGCGCCGCCTGCGCGCCGGAGCGCGTCGCGATCGTCGCGGGCGCGCGCAGCCTCAGCTACGGCGACCTCCGCGCCCGGACCGCGGCGCTCGCCGCCCGCCTCGCCGGGGCCGGGGTCGGGCCGGGCGACCGGGTCGGCATCCTCCTGCCGAAATCGATCCCCGAATGCGTGGCGATCTTCGCGATCGCCCGCGCCGGCGCCGTGTTCGTGCCGATCCACCCGTCCCTGCGGCCGGGGCAGGTGCGCCACATCCTGAGCGATTGCGGCGCCGCCGCCCTCGTCACCGACGAGGCCCTCCACGCCGGCTGCGCGGAAGCCCTCGCGGATCTCCCCTTGCGCGTCGTGCGCGATCCCGACGCGCCCGCCGGGACGCCGGCCGGGGCGCCCGAGCGGCCGCGGGCGGACGGCGGCACCCTCGCGGCGATCCTCTACACCTCGGGCTCCACCGGCCTGCCCAAGGGCGTGATGCTGAGCCACGCCAACCTGATCGCCGGCACCCGCATCGTGCGGACCTATCTGAGGATCGGGCCGGAGGAGCGCATCCTCTCGGTGCTGCCCTTCTCGTTCGACTACGGCCTCAACCAGCTCCTCACCTGCGTCGAGCAGGGGGCGACCTGCGTGCTCCTCACGTTCCGCTTCGGCGACGAGGTGGTGCGCGCGCTCGAGGAGCACCGCATCACGGGCCTCGCCGGGGTGCCGACGCTCTGGGCCCTCCTCACCCGCGCGGCGCCGCGCCTCGCCCGGGCCGACCTCTCGGGCCTGCGCTACGTCACGAATTCCGGCGGCGCGGTGCCCGTCGAGACCGTGGCGCGCCTGCGCGCTGCCCTGCCGCACACCCGCATCGTCCTGATGTACGGGCTCACGGAAGCGTTCCGCTCCACCTACCTGCCGCCGGACGAGATCGACGCCCGGCCGGGCTCGATCGGCCGGGCGATCCCCGAGACCGAGATCTTCGCCCTGAACGCGGCGGGCGCGCGCACGCGGCCGGGCGAGCCCGGCATCCTGATGCACCGCGGCCCCACCGTCTCGCTCGGCTACTGGAACCGGCCCGAGGACACCGCCCGCGTGCTGGTGCCGGACCCGTTCGGCCGGGGCGGCCTCGTCTGCCGCTCGGGCGACCTCGTGGTGGAGGACGAGGCCGGCTACTTCACCTTCCTTGGGCGCGAGGACGCGATGATCAAGACGCAGGGGTTCCGCGTCAGCCCCACCGAGGTCGAGGCCGCCCTGATGGAGACCGGCGCCTTCCGGCAGGTGGCGGTGATCGGCCTGCCGGATCCCGGCCTCGGCGAGCGCGTCCACGCGGTGGCGGTGCCGGGCGAGGCGCCCCTGCCGGAGGCGGAGGTGCTCAGGGCCGCGCGCGAGGCGCTCGCGCCCCACATGGTGCCCCGCGCCGTCGAGACGGTGGAGCGGCTGCCGCTCACGCCGAACGGCAAGGTCGACTACAAGCGCCTCGTGGCGGAGCGCCGATGATGGCCGGCACGGACGACCTCGCCGACCGCCTGATCGCCGAGAACTTCGCCCGCGCGGACGGCGCGCTGCGGGTGGGCGGGCTCGACCTGCGGGCGCTCGCCGAGGCCCACGGCACGCCGCTCTTCGTCTACGACGCCGCGCTCCTGCGCCGCGCCTACCGGGCGCTCACGACAGCCGTGGCGGGCTTCGCGGCGGTCGACTACTCGGTGAAGGCGAACCCGAACCCGGCGGTGATCCGGGTCTTCCGCGAGGCCGGGGCCGGCGCCGAGATCGCCTCGGGCGCCGAGTTCGCCGCCGCCCGCGCGGCCGGCGTCCCCGCCGGGCGGATCCTGTTCGCGGGGCCGGCCAAGTCGGACGCCGACATCACCGCGGTCGTCGCCGGCGGCATCGGCGAGATCCACCTGGAGAACGCCGAGGAGATCGCCCGCGTGGCGGCGGCGGCCCCGCCGGGGCGCCCGGTCCGGGTGGCGATCCGGGTCAACCCGGGCGCCGCCGCGCAGGGGGGCGCGATGCGGATGGGCGGCAAGCCCTCGCCCTTCGGCTTCGACGAGGAGGAACTGGAGGCGGTCGTCGACCGGGTCGAAGCCGAGCCGCGGCTGCATCTCTGCGGCCTCCACCTCTTCGCGGGCACGCAGGGGCTGAGCGCGGGCACGCTCCTCGCGCAGTGGGCCTACGGGCTCGACCTCGCGGCGCGCCTCGGCGCGCGCACCGGGCGCCCCCTCGAGACGATCGATCTCGGCGGCGGCCTCGGCATCCCGTACTTCGCGGGCGACGCCCCCCTCGACCTCGGCGCCCTGCGGGACGGGCTCGGTCCCCTGCGGTCGCGCGTCGCGGCCGACCCGCTGCTCGCCCCCGCCCGGATCGTGCTGGAGCCCGGCCGCTTCCTCGCCGGGCCGGCCGGCGTCTACGTCGCCCGGGTGCGGGCCGTGAAGGCGTCCCGCGGCAGCCGCTTCGTGATCACGGACGGGGGCATGCACCACCACCTCGCGGCCTCGGGCAATCTCGGGCAGGTGGTGAAGCGCGACTACCCGGTCGTCGCGGTGGCCGAGGCGCCGGGCGCCGCGCGGGCGCCGGCCGCCGTGGTCGGCCCCCTCTGCACGCCCCTCGACATGCTGGCCCGGGCGGCACCCCTGCCCGATCTCGCCGCGGGCGACCTCGTGGCGGTGCTGCAATCGGGCGCCTACGCGCTCACCGCGAGCCCCACCGGCTTCCTCGGCCACCCGACCCCGGCCGAGGTGCTGGTCGACGACGGCCGCGCCGCGCTGATCCGGCCGCGGGCGGGGTAGGGGACCGTCAGGCGTCCGAGTGCGCCTCCGCGAAGCGCCGGAACGCCTCCAGGGTCTCGCCGCTGACGTGGTGCTCGATGCCCTCGGCGTCGCGCCGTGCGGTCTCGGCGCTGACGCCGAGCGCGCACAGGAAGCGCTCCACGATGCGGTGGCGCTCGCGGCTCTGCTCGGCCAGCGCCTGGCCCGCCTCCGTCAGGAACACGCCCCGGTAGGGCCGCTGCTGCACCAGCCCGTCCTCGGCCAGCCGCTTGAGCATCTTGGCCACCGTCGGCTGGGCGACCCCGAGCCGGGCCGCGATGTCGACCTGCCGCGCCTCGCCCCCGTCCCCGATCAGGTCGGCGATCAGCTCGACGTAATCCTCCACGAGCTCGAGGCGGCGCGCCTCGCGGGCCTGACGGAAGTTCTCGACGTGGACCTCCGGGTCGAGGAGGGCGGGCTCCGGAGCGGCCTGTGGGGTGTCCTGCATGGTGCCGGCTGTCTCCCGCCTCTCCGGGCCCGCCTCGCGCGAGCCTCGTTGCCCTCGCAGACCTTCTAGCAAACCCGAAGGGGGGAGGGGGAGTCCCGTCGCAAGGAACCCCTTGATCTTGAGCACAGGCGCATCATTATAGCTGATGCTATACGAGTCGCGGTGCACGGACGAATCATGCGGGCAGAGACCCTGACGAGAGAGGCGGCGCCCGCGCCGGCCTCGACCCACGCGCGCGAGGGCCTGAGCCGCCGCACGGAGCGGGAGATCCGCGACGTGCTGGACGGGCGCCACCGCGGGCCGGGCCGCTTCCTGCTGTTCACCGGCCCGGCCGTGATGGCCTCGATCGCCTACATGGACCCGGGCAACTTCGCGACGAACATCCAGGCCGGCGCCAAGTACGGATACACCCTCCTGTGGGTGGTGCTGGTGGCCAACCTCGTGGCCATGCTGTTCCAGGCGCTCTCGGCCAAGCTCGGCATCATCACGAACCGCAACCTCGCCGAGGTCTGCCGGGACGAGTTCTCGAAGCCCGTGCGCCTGACCATGTGGGTGGTGAGCGAGCTCGCCGCGATGGCGACCGACCTCGCGGAGTTCCTGGGCGGCGCCATCGGGCTGGCGCTGCTGACCGGCATGCCGCTCTTCGCCGGCATGGTGGTGACCGCGATCGTCACCTACGGGATCCTGCTCCTGGAGCGGGGCGGCTTCCGCTGGATGGAGATCGTGATCGGCGCGATGGTGCTGACGATCGGCCTCTGCTACGCGGTCGAGCTGTTCATCGCGCCGATCTCCTGGGGCGCGGCGGCGAGCGGGCTCACCACGCCGCGCATCCCGGACGCGGAGGCGCTGACCATCGCGGTCGGCATCATCGGCGCCACCGTGATGCCCCACGCCCTGTTCCTGCACTCGGGCCTGACCCAGACCCGTACGGTCGCCCGCGACGATTCCGACCGCCGCCGGCTCCTGCGCTACTCGAACCGCGAGGTGGTGATCGCGCTCGCCATCGCCGGCCTCGTCAACATGTCGATGGTGATCATGGCGGCCTCCGCCTTCCATCTCGGGCACAGCGACGTGGCGGAGATCTCGCAGGCCTACCACACCCTCACGCCGCTCCTCGGCCCGGCCGCGGCCGGGGTGTTCCTGGTCTCGCTGATCGCCTCCGGCGTCTCCTCCTCGGTGGTCGGGACGATGGCGGGGCAGCTCGTGATGCAGGGCTTCGTCGGCTGGCGCATCCCGCTCTGGCTGCGCCGCCTCGTGACCATGGCGCCGGCCTTCGCGGTGATCGCGGTGGGCGTCGACCCGACGCGGGCGCTGGTCCTGAGCCAGGTCGTGCTCTCGCTGGCGCTGCCCGTGCCGATGATCGCCCTCGTCCTCTTCACCCGCCGGCCCGACCTGATGGGCCGCTTCGCCAACGGGCGGCTCACCCAGGCCGCGGCGGTGACGGGCGCGGCCATCGTGCTCGCGCTCAACCTCGTGCTGCTGGCCCAGACCTTCGGCGTGCCGGTGCCGGGGCTGGCGGCGGATTGAGGACCCCTCAGGTCGGGGCGACGATCACCTCCACGAGGTTCGGCACGCCCGAGCGGATGCCGGCCTCCACCGCGGGGGCGACGTCGGCGGCCCGCTCGACCCGGCGGGCGGGCACGCCCATCGAGGCGGCGAGCGCCGGGAAGTCGATGCGCGGGTCGATCAGGTCCATGGCGATGTAGCGGTTGGCCCGCGCCGAGGCGTAGTGGGCCTGCCCCCGCATGAAGCGCTTGAGGATGTTGTACTCGGCGTTGTTGATGACGACGAAGGTCACGGGCAGGCGCTCGTGGGCCGCGCTCCACAGGGCCTGGGGCGAGTACATCGCCGCCCCGTCGCCGACGACGCAGACCACGGGCGCCCGGTCGAGCCCCAGCGAGAAGCCCACCGCGGCGGGCATGCCCCAGCCGAGCACGCCGCCGCGGATCGACGCGTACTGCCGCGTCCAGGCGCTGTGCAGGAAGGTGCGCAGGTGGCCGAGGGTGGCGGGCGCCTCGTCGACGATCGCCGTGTCGGCACCCACCGCCCGCGCGATCTCGCGGGCGGCGACCAGGGGTTGGATGACCGCGTCGGCGAAGGCCGCGTCGGCGGCCGCCGAGAGGCGGGCGCGGCGCTCCTCGTAGCGCGTCACCGCCCCGGCACGCAGCGCCGCGTAGGTCTCGGCCCGGCCCGCGATGCGCGCCTCGAGGAGGGGCTGGAGGGCCGTCAGCGAGGCGCGGATGTCGCCGACCATGGAGAGGGCCGTCGAGTAGGTCCGGCCGAGGTCGCGCACGTCGGCCGACAGCTGGAACACCTGCGTGCCCGGCGGCACCGCCGGCCCCTGCGTGTAGAGCACCGTGATCAGCGACTTGCCGCCGAGCGCGAAGACGGCGTCGTAGGCGCCCAGGATCTCGGCGATCTCGGTGGCCTTGGTGGGCAGGTTGCCGGCCCAGAGCGGGTGCGCCGTGGGGAAGGGGATGTGGGCCGGCCAGGACGAGCCGTAGACCGGGGCGGCCAGGGCGTCGGCGAGGCGCACGGCCTCGGCCGAGGCGTCGCTCGCCTCGATCTCGTCGCCCGCGATGAGGGCGAGCCGCCCCGGCGCGATCCCGGCGAGCCGCTCCGCCAGCCGGTCGAGGGAGCCCGCCACCGCGCAGCGGTCGATGGTCGAGATCTCGCCGGGCGAGGCGTCGGTCATCTGCTCCATCACGTCCATGGGCAGGGACAGGAAGACGGGTCCGGAGGGCGCGGCGCTGCTGTCGTGGAAGGCGCGCCGGAGCAGGATCGGCAGCTGGTCGGCGTGGGTGACCTCGCGGGCCCATTTCACGGTGGGCGCCGCGATGGTGACGAGGTCGCCGAACAGGAGCGGGTCGGTGATGGCGTGCCGCGAATCCTGCTGGCCCGCCGTGACCACGAGGGGCGTGCCCGCGATCTGGGCGTTGAGCAGGTTGCCGAAGCCGTGGCCGAGGCCGCCCGCCGTGTGCAGGTTGAGGAAGGCCGGCCGGCGCGCGCCCTGCGCGTAGCCGTCGGCCATCGCCACCGCGCTCGCCTCCTGCAGCGCCAGCACGTAGGCGATGTCGGGCGCCTCCGTCAGCGCGTCGATGAGCGGCAACTCGGTGGTGCCCGGGTTGCCGAAGATGTAGCGCACGCCCTCGCTGCGCAGCACCTCGACGAGCACCGCCGCGCCGCGGCGCTGCCCGAGGCCCTCGACCGTCTCGATACCCATCGGGCTCGCCTCCTGGCACGCGGGGTACGCCGGGGATCAGGCTACGCCTTCGCGGGGCCGAGGCAACGGCCTCCGCCCCCTCACGCCCGCATCTGCGCCACGAAATCCTGCGCGAAGGCGGGCAGGGCCTCCAGGCTGCGCAGGCACAGGGTGAGGTCGCGGCTCGCCCAGCCGTCGAGGAGGGGCACGACCCGGATCGCCATGAAGCGGGCGGCGCGCCGCGCCGTGGTCTCGGGCACGATGCCGAGGCCGACGCGGCACTCGACGAGGCGGCAGACCGCGTCGAAGCTGCGCAGCTGGACCCGGAGCCGCATCGGTTTGCCGATCCGGGCCGCCTTGTCGGCGAGGAAGCGGGTGATCGCGCTCATCCGGTCGAGGCCGACGAGGTCGTAGGCGAGCACCTCCGCGAAGGCGGCGGCCTCCCGCCCGGCGAGCGGGTGGTCGGCGGCCGCCACGAGGACGAAGCGGTCCTGCCGGAACGGGAAGGTCTGGAGCGCGCCGGTGTCGACGGTGCCGGCCACGATGCCGAGGTCGGCCGCGCCCTCGGCGACGAGGCCGACGATCTCGTCCGAGGTGCGCTCGTCGATGTCGACGCTGACGCCGGGGTGGCGGGCGAGGTAGGCCGAGAGCACCTCCGGCAGGAATTCGGTGAGCGCGTTGGTGTTCGAGAGGATCCGGATCTGCCCCGCCGTGCCGCCCGAGTAGGCCGACATCTCCTCGCGCATCCGCTCGATGTCGGCGAGCAGGGTGCGGGCGTGGGCCAGCAGCGTCCGCCCGGCCGGCGTCGGGGTCACGCCCTGGCGGTTGCGCACGAGGAGGGCGGCGCCGAGGCTGTCCTCCATCGCCCGGATCCGGGCCGAGGCCGCGGCGAGGGCGAGGTTCGCCCGCTCGGCCCCGTGCGTGATCGAGCCCGCCTCGACCACGTGCCGGAACAGGCCGAGATCGACGATATCGAAGCGCAGCATCGGCTCCGTCCCCGGTTAATCCCGCGCCGGCTTGCGCGTTCGGCGAAGGCTCCCGCATCGTGAGGCCGGCGCCACGCCGGCGAAAGCCCGCCTCTCCGCTGGTATGCCACGGGGGGCGAAGAATTGGTTACATTGTCCAGCCTTCGTCAGCCACGAAGGCTCCGTCGCGCGATCCCGAATTGCGAATGCGTCCGGTTCGCGAGAAGAGTCCGCCTCGCGAGGTGCCGGCACGGGCGCCCGCCGGTTCCATGTCTCACGGATCCTCTCGGCCGATGCTGGCTCAGGCTCCCACGGACGGCGTCCTCCTCGGCTGGCTCTCGGGCCAGGCCGGCGGGGAGGCCGCCCTCCTCATCACGGCCGGGCTGCTCGTGCTCTGCATGGGGCTCTGGGCCACCGCGAGCGTGGCCGAGGTGGTCACGGCGATGCTGTTCTTCGCGGCCGCCATGCTGTTCCGCCTGGGCGCGCCCTCGACCGTGTTCTCGGGCTTCGCCTCCTCGGCCTTCTGGCTGGTGCTGAGCGGCATGGTGGTGGGGCTCGCCATGACCCGCACGGGCCTCGGCGCCCGCCTCGCCCGCTCGCTGAGCGGGCATCTCGGCGGCTCCTACCCGCGCCTCATCGCGGGGCTGACGGCCTTCTCCTTCGCGCTCGCCTTCGTGATGCCCTCCAATCTCGGGCGCATCGCGCTCCTCGTGCCCGTGGTGCTCGCGCTCTGCGACGCGTTCGGGCTAGCGGCGGGCCGGAAGGGGCGCGCGGGCGCGGTGCTCGCCGTCGGCATCGCGACGCCGATCCTGTCGGCGGCGATCCTGCCCGCCAACGTGCCGAACCTCGTCATGGCCGGCACCGCGGAGGTGCAGCACGGCCTGCACCTCGCCTACCTGCCCTATCTCTGGCTGCACGCGCCGGTCCTGGCGGTGGTGAAGGGCGCGCTCCTCGTCTGGCTGACGCTCCGGATCTTCCCGGACCGGCTGGAGACGCCGGGGGCGAGCCTGCCGCCGCTGCCGCCCCTCTCGGGCGAGGAGCGGCGCCTCGCGCTGATCCTCGTCTTCACGCTCGCGCTCTGGGTCACCGACAGCCTGCACCACATCGCGCCGGCCTGGGTCGGCCTCTCGGCGGCGGTGATCTGCCTTCTGCCGCGGGTCGGCGTGCTGCGGGCCGAGGCGTTCGGGGCGGTGAACCTGCGCACCTGCTTCTACATCGCCGCGCTCCTCGGCCTCGTCGCCCTCGTCAACGAGACCGGGCTCGGGGCGCGCCTCGGGCACGCGCTCCTCGCGGTGGCGCCGCTCGAGCCCGACGCCCCCGCCCGGAACTTCGGGGTGCTGACCCTGATCGCCAGCGCGCTCGCCCTCGTCGTCACCGCGAACGGGGCGCCGGCCCTCTACACGGCGCTCGCCTCCGAGATGTCGCGGGCCACGGGGCTCGACCTGATGAGCGTCGTGATGGTGCAGGTCGTCGGCTACTCGACCCTGTTCCTGCCCTACCAGGCGCCGCCCATCGTCTTCGCGAGCGATCTCGGCCGCGTCTCGCTCGCCGACGCCACGCGCCTCACCCTGGCGCTCGGCCTCGCGTCGCTGATCGTGGTGGCGCCCCTCGACTACCTGTGGTGGCGAATCCTGGGGCAGCTGCCGTGAGCCGCATGACAGATCGCGGCCGGTATCAAGCCGAGGCGGCGGGTTCCCGGCCGCGTGTCGCATTGCCGCTTGCGCTGCACCGCACGAGCGGTACGTGAGTTTTAGAGACAGTCCAGTTTTCGAGCCCCGATCTTCACGTCCCGATCTTCGCGCCCCGTCGTCACGTCCGCTCTCGAGCCCCGAGGAACCGCATGGCCCCCACCGCCAGACCCACGGTCGCCCAGCCGCTCTCGCCCCACCTCCAGATCTACCGCTGGACCTGGACCATGGCGATGTCGGTGTTCCACCGGATCACCGGCACGGCGCTCTACGGCGGCTCGGCGCTCGTGGCGGTCTGGCTGGTGGCCCTGGCCTCGGGGCCGGCCGCCTACGCCTGGGTGGCGTGGTTCTTCGGCTCGTGGGTCGGGCTCCTCGTCCTGTTCGCCTACACCTGGGTGCTGATGCACCACATGCTGGGGGGCCTGCGCCACTTCGTGTGGGATTTCGGGGTCGGGCTGGAGCGGGGCGAGCGCCTGTGGCTCTCCCGCGGCACGCTGATCGGCTCGGTCGCGCTCACGGTCGCGATCTGGGCGCTCGCCCTGATCCTGCGCTGAGGGAGGACCCGATGGCCGACAACCGCCAGAACACGAACCTCTCGATCCGCACCCCCCGCGCCCGGGTCCGGGGCCTGGGTCCGTCCGGCCACGGCGCCGAGCACTGGTGGCTGCAGCGCCTGACCGCGGCCGCGAACGCGCCGCTGATGCTCGCCTTCGTGGTGATCGTCGCGCTGATGGCCGGGCGGCCCTACCCGGAGGCCGTGGCGCTGATGGGCCACCCGGCCGCGGCGCTGATCCTGATCCTCGCGGTGATCTCGGTGACGCTGCACATGCGGCTCGGCATGCAGGTGATCATCGAGGACTACGTCCACGACAAGGGCCTGCGCATCGCCGCCTTGTTCGCCAACAACTTCTACGCGGTCGTCGTCGCCGTGGCCTGCCTCTACGCGATCCTGCGCGTGGGCCTCGCCCGCCTCGCCTGACCCCGGACACCGACAGAGCAAGGAGCCGTCCATGGCCGCCAACGCAACGAACGGGACTGGGCCCGCCTACACGATCCACGACCACAGCTTCGACGTGGTCGTGGTCGGCGCGGGCGGCGCGGGGCTGCGCGCCACGGTGGGCTGCTCGCAGGCGGGCCTGCGCACCGCCTGCATCACCAAGGTCTTCCCGACGCGCTCGCACACGGTGGCGGCGCAGGGCGGCATCTCGGCCTCCCTCGGCAACATGGGCCCGGACGACTGGCGCTGGCACATGTACGACACCGTGAAGGGCTCGGACTGGCTCGGCGACCAGGACGCGATCGAGTACCTCGTGCGCAACGCCCCCGCGGCCGTCTACGAGCTGGAGCACTGGGGCGTGCCCTTCTCGCGCACGGAGGAGGGCAAGATCTACCAGCGGCCCTTCGGCGGCATGACCACCGACTACGGCAAGGGCACGGCCCAGCGCACCTGCGCGGCGGCCGACCGCACCGGCCACGCCATGCTCCACACCCTCTACGGGCAGGCGGTGAAGAACCACACCAACTTCTTCATCGAGTACTTCGCCCTCGACCTGATCATGGACGAGGACGGCCGCTGCCGCGGCGTCATCGCGATCGACCAGGCGTCGGGCGAGATCCATCGGTTCCGCGCCCAGATGACGGTGCTCGCCACCGGCGGTTACGGCCGCTCCTACTTCTCGGCGACGTCGGCCCACACCTGCACGGGCGACGGCAACGCCATGGTGCTGCGCGCCGGCCTGCCGCTGCAGGACATGGAGTTCGTGCAGTTCCACCCGACCGGCATCTACGGCGCCGGCTGCCTGATCACCGAGGGCGCGCGGGGCGAGGGCGGCTACCTGACGAACGCCGAGGGCGAGCGCTTCATGGAGCGCTACGCGCCGTCGGCCAAGGACCTCGCCTCCCGCGACGTGGTCTCGCGCTCGATGACCATGGAGATCCGCGCGGGGCGCGGCGTGGGCAAGGGCGGCGACCACATCTTCCTGCACCTCGACCATCTCGACCCGAAGATCCTGCACGAGCGCCTGCCGGGCATCTCGGAATCGGCCAAGATCTTCGCGGGCGTCGACGTGACCCGGGAGCCGATCCCGGTCCTGCCGACCGTGCACTACAACATGGGGGGCATCCCCACGAACTATCACGGCGAGGTGCTGACCCTGAAGGACGGCAACCCCGACACGGTGGTGCCCGGCCTGATGGCGATCGGCGAGGCGGCCTGCGTCTCGGTGCACGGGGCGAACCGCCTCGGCTCGAACTCGCTGATCGACCTCGTGGTGTTCGGCCGCGCCTCGGGCCTGCGCTGCGCCGAGATCGTCGAGGCGAACGGCCGCCAGCCGGAATTGCCCAAGGGCTCGGCCGACAAGGCGCTCGCCCGCCTCGACCGCTTCCGCTACGCCGACGGCGGCACGCCGACCGCGGAGCTGCGCCTGGAGATGCAGAAGACCATGCAGAACAACTGCGCGGTCTTCCGCACCGGCGAGGTGCTGGAGGAGGGCAAGGGCCTGATCCACAAGGTCTGGAACGCGGCCGCCGACATCCGCATCACCGACCGCTCGCTGGTCTGGAACACGGACCTCCTCGAGACGCTGGAGTTCGACAACCTGATCGGCCAGGCGGTCGTCACCATGGAATCGGCGGCCAACCGCAAGGAGAGCCGCGGCGCGCACGCCCGCGAGGACTTCCCCGACCGGGACGACCGGGAGTGGATGAAGCACACCCTCTCCTGGCTCGACGAGTCGAGCCATCAGGTCGCGATCGATTACCGGCCGGTCCACACCTACACGATGTCCAACGAGATCCAGTACATCGAGCCGAAGGCGCGGGTGTACTGAGATCTCGGAGCTGCGGGCGGAGACCGCGATGACCCGAACCGTCAAAGGCTTTCAGCGCATCACGGTCGACCCCGCGGTGATGGGCGGCAAGGCCTGCATCCGCGGCATGCGCGTCACGGTCGGGATGATCCTCGGCAATCTCGGGGCCGGGGTCAGCATCGAGGACCTGCTGCGGGGCTACCCCTATCTGGAGCGCGAGGACGTGCCGGAGGCGATCCGGTATGCCGCGCGGCTCGCCCAGGCCCGAGAGGTCGAAGTCGAGCCGGCCGCGAGAGGTTCCTGATCGACATGAATCTCTCGACCGACTGGGTCCCCTATCTCGCGGGTCTGGGCCATGACGCCGTTCACTGGGCGAGCGTCGGGCGGCCGGACACGGCCGACGCGGACATCCTGGCCTGGGCGCGGGCGCAGGATCGCGTGATCCTGACCAACGATCTCGACTTCGGCACGATGCTCATCGTCTCCGGCGCGCAGACGCCGAGCGTCGTCCAGCTTCGCACCGACATCACCCTGGCCGCCCATGTCGGCCCGCTCGTCGCACAGGCGGTTCTGCAGACGGCATCCGCGCTCGGCTCCGGCGCCCTCGTGACGGTCGAGACGGGACGCGTGCGGCTTCGTCCTCTGATCCCCGATCCGGAAGTTTAAGGCTCTCTCCTCATGGCCCAGTTCACCCTTCCCAAGAACTCCCAGCTCCGCGAGGGCAAGTCCTGGCCCGCGCCGGCGGGCGCGACGAACCTCACCGAGTTCCGCGTCTACCGCTGGAACCCGGACGACGGCGAGAACCCGCGCATCGACACCTACCAGGTCGACCGGGAGGATTGCGGGCCGATGGTCCTCGACGCGCTCCTGTGGATCAAGAACAAGGTCGACTCGACGCTGGTCTTCCGCCGCTCCTGCCGCGAGGGTATCTGCGGCTCCTGCGCCATGAACATCGAGGGCCAGAACGCGCTCGCCTGCACCATGGGCATCGACGCCTGCAAGGAGCACGCGGGCGGGCGCAAGACGCCGGCCGTGCGGATCTACCCGCTGCCGCACATGCCGGTCCTGAAGGACCTCGTGCCGGACCTGACGAACTTCTTCGCCCAGCACGCGGCGATCGAGCCCTGGCTGCAGACCGAGACGCCGGCGCCCGAGGCCGAGTGGAAGCAGACGCCCGAGGACCGCGCCCGCCTCGACGGGCTCTACGAGTGCATCCTGTGCGCCTGCTGCACCACGAGCTGCCCGAGCTACTGGTGGAACGGCGACCGCTTCCTCGGCCCGGCGGCCCTGCTCCAGGCCTACCGCTGGCTGATCGACTCGCGCGACGAGAACACCGGCGAGCGCCTCGACGGGCTGCACGACCCGTTCCGGCTCTACCGCTGCCACACCATCATGAACTGCGCCAACACCTGCCCGAAGAACCTGAACCCGGCCAAGGCGATCGCCGAGATCAAGAAGATGATGATCGCCCGCGCGGTCTGATCCCGCGCCTCCGGTCCCGGCGCGCCCGCCCGGCGGGGCGCCCGGTGAGGGGCGCTCACCCGGTGAGGGGCGCTCACCCGGTGAGGCGCGCCCGCCACACCGCCCCGAAAACCGGCCCTTCCCCCGCGATCCCCGCACGGCGGGGCCGCCTCCGCCTTGCGGGCAGCGCATTTGCCGGTGAGGCAGGCGGGCGAATGCGCCCCGCGACGGCGCGCGCCGGGCGCGCGCCTCACGGGCCTCCAGGGGAAGTGGATCGATGCCGCGCCAGTTGCTGTCGTCTCTCGCCGTCGCCGCGCTCGCCGTGGGCCTGTCCGCCTGCGGCACCTCGCGCTTCGACGGGCCCCGCGCGCGGGCGGGCGTCGGCCCGCAGGCGGCGCTCGAGCCGACCGTGCCGGCCGTGCCCTCCGGCGCCGTGACGGCGGCCCCGCTCGCCCCCCCGCCCGGCGCCAGCGCCGCCCCGGACGGGCCACCGCCCGTCGGCGGCGAGGTCGCGGCCGTGGCGCCGGGCTCGAACGTCATCGCCGAGCCGGTGGCGCCGCCGCCCCCGCCGCCGCCGGTGGTGGCCACCGGCCGCTCGGCCGTCGTCGGGAGCTGGACCGCCCGGGACGCCGCGGGCGCGAGCTGCAAGGTGTCGCTGTCGAGCGCGCCGGCACTCGACCTCTACAAGGCCTCCGCCGCGGGCTGCGCCAACAAGGACCTCGCCAAGGTCACGGCCTGGGACTACCGGGACGGCGAGGTCTACCTCTACCAGGCCGGCGGCACCGTCGCGGCGCGCCTGCGCCAGGGCGGCGGCGCGCTCGACGGGGCGCTCACCAAGTCCGGCGCCTCGCTCGCGCTGGTGCGCTGAAGCGGGCTCAGGGGTTCACCCGCATGCCGAACAGCAGGGTGTTGTCCTTGAAGCTCGCGCCCGAGACCGTGCTGTCAATCTGCTGGTAGATGTAGCTGCCGCGGAACGTCAGCCAGCGGTTGAAGCGATAATCGAGGCGGGCGGTGGCCGAGAAGCCCGTCTCGCGGATCGCCGTGCCCTCGTACTCGTTGCGCAGCAGGGCGCCGCCGAGCGTGATCGAGAGGTTGCGCAGGAGGTCGTGCTGCACCTCGAGCGTGGTCGCCTCGGTCAGGATGCCGCTCGATCCCTGCACCGCCGTCTCGGTCACGCCCGTCACCGCCCCGAAGCGCACGGTGGTGAGCGGGCTCGCCGACCAGACGAGCGCCGCGTTGAGGAGCGGCGCGTCGATGTCCCTGAGCGACGGGTCGACGTAGGTGCGGTGCTGCCAGCCCGCCGAGATCTCGCCCGCGAGGAAGCGGTTGAGCGCGAAGGTGGCGCCCGCCGTGATGCCGATCCCGTCCGAGTCGCGGCGCAGGCCCGTCGAGTCCCGCCGCAGGTCGTAGACCCGGGTATCCGCCAGGATGTCCACGAACGGCGTGATCACCGGCGATATCTCGTAGGCGGTGCGCAGGCGCAGGCCGTACTGGTTCAGGTTGCGGTCCGACTGGGGCAGGACCGTGCCGTTCGAGAGGCGCGCATCCTCGAATTCCGAGCGGTCGACCGAGCCCCGCAGCGACACCTGGAGCCGGTTGAAGTTCTGGGTGGCGCCGAGCGCGGTGCCGTAGGTCGCCACGATCGGCCGCGAGACCGCCGCCGCCTGCAGGTCGGGGCTGCTGGTGCGCTGCGTGTCGACGAGGAAGCGGCCCTCCACGTCGACGCGCAGGTCGCGGTTGGCGTCGAGGCGCAGGCGCACGGCGCCCGCCCCGTTCGGCCGGCTCGCGGCGTCGTTCTCGGGGAAGTTCGAGTAGCCGCCGCGCAACTCGCCGGCCAGCTCGCTCGCCGACCAATCGCTGCGGAAGTTGAGCTCGCCCTCGCTCCGGAGCGCCACCGAGCCCCGGGCGAGGCCGTTCGTGGTCTGGTCCGGGTTGGTGTCGTAGCCGAGGCTCTGCGTGAAGGCGGGGAAGAGCGTGAAGGTGCCGAGCTTGATGCCGAGCGGCGCGTAGGCGTCGTCGGTGGCGAGCGGCCGGCGCAGGGCGTTGGCCAGCAGGGCGCCCGGGGTCTGCAGGCCGAGGATCGGCGCGAAGGCGGGCGAGAGCGCGGGCAGGGGCACGCCGACGACCGCGTTCTGCACCACCGGCGTCAGGCGGAGCGCGGGCGGGGGGATCTGCGTCGCCTGCTGCGTGATCCGCCGCGTCGCCGTGCCGATCCGCCGGGGCGGGGCCGCGCGCTGGCGCAGCAGGGTCGAGAGGGCGCGGTTGCTGGCCTCGAGCCCCGTGACGGCGGCGGTCCGGCCGGTGAGGCGGGCCTGCGTGCCGGGGCTCGGCGCGGCCCGGCCGGTGGCGCTGCCGGCCGAATCCTCGCCCTCGGCGGCGTTGCCGCCGAGGGCGGACCGCGGCGCGCCCGGGTCTCGGCCGGACTCGCGGCCCGTGCGCAGGGCCGGCAGACCGTCCTGGCCGGTCTGCAGGCCGGCGCCGGGATTGTCGGGCTGGCCGGTGACCGGGCTCGCGGCGGTGAAATTGGGGCTCTGGGCCTGCGCGGCGCCGAGGGTGGCCAGGGTGGCGGCGAGCAGGGTGAGCCCGGCGAGGGAGGGCCCGGCAAGGCAGGATCCGGCAAGGCAGGATCCGGCAAGGCAGGATTGGGCAAGGCGGGATCCGGCAAGGCGGGATCCGGCAGGGGACGGCCCGGCGGTCGCGCCGAGCCTGCCGCCCGGCGCCCGGCTCACACCCGCGATCGGCCTGCCCCGCTTCACCGGCCCCTGTCCCCCGCCTGTGCCGGCCCGCGACGGGGCCCCCGCGCGGTTCCCGGCCCCGCGCGCAAACCGGGCGGGCCGGAACGGCCGCAGCTTGATCGTCGGTAAACGAACAGGGTTAGCGGCCCCTTAACGGGCCCGCAGGCCAAGCCGGGGCGCGGCCCCGCTGCGACCACATTCGCCGGCCAAGGATCCGGCCGGACGGGGCCCCCGCGGTCCCGGCACGGCGGAACGGCGAGGGGAGAGGCCCGCGGATGGCCCTGGCACAGCGGATCGGCGAGCGCGACGAGGCGTCGGAGACCCGCGAGGGAACGGCCGGGGCGGCCGTCGCCTCGGCGCTTCGCACCATCGGCACCGAGCGCGAGGGCCTCGCCTGCCTGATGGAGGCGGTGGCGGACGGGCTCGCCCCCCCCTTCGCCGCGGCGGTGGAGCGGATCGGCCGGGCGCGGGGCCGCTGCATCCTGACGGGCATGGGCAAATCGGGCCATATCGGCCGCAAGATCGCGGCGACGCTCGCCTCCACGGGCACGCCCGCCCTCTACGTCCACCCCGCCGAGGCGAGCCACGGCGACCTCGGCATGGTCCAGCCCGACGACGTGGTGGTGGCGCTGTCGTGGTCCGGCGAGACCACGGAGCTCGCCGACATCATCGGCTACGCCAAGCGCTACCGGGTCGGGCTCGTGGCCATCACCTCGAACCCCGCCTCGACGCTCGGGCGCGAGGCCGACGTCTGCCTGACGCTGCCGAAGGCGCGGGAGGCCTGCCCGAACGGGCTCGCCCCGACGACCTCCACCGCCATGCAGCTCGCGCTCGGCGACGCGCTCGCCGTGGCGCTCTTGGAGGCGCGCGGCTTCTCGGCCCGCGAGTTCTCGATCTACCATCCGGGCGGGCGCCTCGGCGCCTCGCTGCGGCAGGTGCGGGAGGTCATGCATTCCGGCGCGCAGCTCCCCCTCGTACCGCGCGGCACGCCGATGCGGGCGGCCATCGCCGAGATCGACGCCAAGGGCTTCGGCTCGGTGATCGTGGTCGAGGCGGACGGGCGGCTCGCCGGCATCGTCACGGACGGCGACCTGCGCCGCAACGTCCTGCGCACCGACCTCGACCGCGTCAGCGTCGAGGCGGTGATGAGCGCGAGCCCGCGCACGGTCAGCCCCGAGACCCTGCTGGCCAAGGCGCTGGAGATCCAGGAATCCATGAAGATCACGGCGCTGATCGTCGTGGAGGCGGGCCGCCCGGTCGGCCTCGTGCACTACCACGACCTGCTCCGCTCCGGCGTCGCCTGACCTTAAAGGTTTCACGATCGCGCGATCCTGAGCAGTAAACGCTCTAACGCTTTACTTGGAACGACAGTCGATCTGCGCTACGCCCAAGCTCGGCCGGAACAGCGGCCGATTCGGGGGACTATCACGATGCGCATCACGTCTCTGCTCGCCGCGCTCGGCGCGTCCGGGCTGCTTCTGCTTGCCGCGGAGGCCGCGACCGCCGCCAACCGCCACGTCGACATCGTCAACAAGACCGGCATGGCGATCAAGCACTTCTACGCCTCGACCACCGGCACCGACGAGTGGGAGGAGGACATCCTCGGCCGGGACGTGATCGAGCACGGCGAGACCTTCGACATCAACATCGACGACGGCTCGGGCGCGTGCCGCTACGACTTCAAGGCCGTGTTCGAGAACGGCCAGTCGCTGGTGCGCAACAACGTCAACGTCTGCCAGATCAGCACCTTCACCTACACCCGCTGAGGGCTTGCACCCGCTGAGGACTTGCACCCGCTGAGGGCTTGCACCCGCTGAGGACTTGCACCCGCTGAGGGCTTGCACCCGCTG